>NZ_JBITJP010000018.1:0-234205 GCF_044460165.1 Embleya sp. NPDC050154 | reverse complement strand
GGGGTGTGGGGTCGTTCGCGGTCGAGGTGACCGCGACCGATGCGGCCGGCGCGAAAGCCACCGCAGCGTTCCCCTGGAATGTCACCTGGTTCTGAACCACAGTCGAAGCGCACAGTGCGAGCACAGCTCCGGCCGGATGGGTCGGCGTGTCGCTCGGGGCAGCCGCCCCGGGCGCCGCGCCGGCCCGTCCGGCCGCCCCGGGAACCGAGGTTCAGCCAGCGTTTTCACCCACCCCGGCACCACGGCACACCCTGGAGGAACACCATGGTCGACAGCCACCGTGCGACACATCGAGCACGGGCCCGGACCCGAGCGCGCGATCGGGTCGAGCTCCCGATCGGGGGCGTGGATACCCCGTGACCCTTCAACAGCTGCGCTACCTGATCGCCGTCGCCGAACACGGCAGCATGACCGGTGCCGCACAGGAACTCTTCGTGGTCCAGCCCGCTTTGTCCCGATCGTTGCAGAGCCTGGAACGCGAGCTGAACGTGGTCCTGTTCACCCGGGTCGGTCGCGGCCTGGTGCCGACGGCCGCCGGTGTCCAGGTGGTCTCCCTCGCACGCAAGGTGCTCCGCGGCGTGCAGGCGATCAAGGACATCGTGCGGGTTGAGGAGCCCGCGCACGCGGACACGGTACACCTGGCCGCCACCGCGACGCTCGCCATCGAGTGCACCAGCGGCCTGCTGCCGGGCCTGGCCAAGTCGCACCCGGATCTGGACGTCGTGGTGGATCGGCAGGACAGCCGAGAGGCCCTGTTCGCCTCACTGCGGGCCGGCGACAGCGACATCGCGCTGGTGGATCTGCCCGCGCCCGGCGGCTTCGAGGTGCTGCCGCTGCGCTCGTACGAGGTGGTCCTGGTCTCGCCGAAGGGCACCCGCCTGCCGGATCCGGTCTCCTGGACGGATTTGGAGGGACTGCCGATGATCCTGCCGTCCCGCCGCAGCGGGCGGCGGGCCGACTTCGAGATGTTGTTCGCCACGGCCGGGGTGCGGCCCACGGTCGCGATGGAGACCGACGATCGCGGCGCGTGGATCCCGTGCGTGCTGGCCGGGCACGGCTCGGTGTTGTGGTACGCCGACCTGGCCCAGCCGTTCGCGTCCAGCGTCTCGGTGCGGTCGATGAGCCCGAGGCTGGTCAGGACGGTCGGCCTGGTGCGCGGGCGCGGCCCGATCAGCCGTGAGGTGCGCGCGCTGCTCGACTACAGCCGCCGTCAGGGCGTCCAGGAGATCGAGTACGTATGAGGAATCGGCGCCATGCCCGTCGGATGCGCCGTGCGTTCCGGGGCGTGTCGTCCACGGCCCGACGGGGGATCGAGGACACCCCCTACGCGACCCGAGTGCACGGGGATCCGACCGAGGCGCTGAGGACGCGAGGGGCCGGTTCGCCGGCGCGCGTGTAGGTGTCCACGAGGGCCCGGCGCACGGCCGCGAGCGCGGCGCCCGGTACCACCGCGATCGAGGGCCCGCCCGCACCCAGCGGGCGGGCCTCGACCGCTCCCGAGGCCAGTGCGGCCCGGCAGGCCGGGGACGCGGCGGCGGTTCGGTCCGGGGCCGCCCCGGCCGGCGGCGCGTCCTCGTCGGCCCGGCCGTCCGCCCACCGGGGCACCGTCAGCACGAACCGCAGGCCGAGCCGCTCGGGGTCGAACGGCAGGTGCTCCACCGTGCCCGCGTCGTCCTCGATCAGTGTGATGTGGCCCGGGCGGCCGAACAGCGCGACCTCGCCCAGTGGGGGGTCGGCGAGCCGGATCGGGGCCCGTCGACCGGTGCCGGCGCCCGGGTCGTGGAACGCCGTCTCGGCCAGCGCCGCCACGCAGGTCAGCGGGATCGAGGCGGACAGGCCGGTGTTGTCCGGCAGGTCGGTGTGCACGAGCAGGTCCAGCCCACCCGCGCCGGTGGTGCCCGCGAACACCGGGCGGGCCCAATCGGGGAGCGGGCCGACGCCGACGGCCGGGTCGATCGCGGCCGACTCCTGTGGCCGGTTGATCGAACCGACCCGGACCACCCCGTCGGCGCGCGGCGCGGCGGCGATCACGACCCGCCAGGACAGCGGCACGGCCGTGCCCGGCCCGGCCCGCGAGCCGGACAGGCGCAGCACGTACGGCGCGGACCAGACACCGGCCGGGGGGCGGCCGAACGCCTCCGCGAACACGAACGGCACCAGGCGCAGTACGGGCGCGGCGCCGCGCTCGGCGGGCAGCGCCGCGGCGGCGGACCGGATCGGCGTCGGGTCGGTCCCAGCGGCGACCGGTGTGCCGGTCCGCGGGTCGTTCCCGGGACCGACCCGCGGGCTCGTGCGGGGGAGTGGGCGCGGTCGTGGGCGGGTCATCCCGGGTCCTTTCGGGCGAGGAGACGGTAGGCGTTGCTTGCACCGTGGTCGCCGGCGGTCCGCGCGAGCAGGAAACCGACCGCGTCCAGCAGTACGGCCGCCACGAAGCACGGCACCGAGAGCACGACCAGCGTGGCCCGACGGGCCCGGCGCCACGGGGTCGGCCCGGCCGCGACCCAGGGCATCGTCGGATTCGGCCCGAGCGCGGTGAGCGCCTGGGACACCGCGCCGGTGAAGTCGTTGCCCTGGTGCGCCCGGCCGGTCTCGTGTGCGAGCACGGTGAACCCGCGTGCGTTGAGCGCGAGTTCGAGGTTGCGCCGGGGCATCAGGTGCTGGTGTTGGGGCTGGAACAGCGGCAGCCACAGGCCGCGCAGCAGCCGGCCGTACCAGCACCGCGGGTCGGGCAGTTCGATCAGCAGCCGACCGCCCGGCACCAGGACCTTCGCGGCGGCGTCCAGTTCGGCGAACGGATCGCGGGTGTGCTCCAGGTAGTGGTGCATGCTGACCACGTCGTAACCGCCGGCCAGATCGTCGGCCAGGTCGGGGAACTGGCCGCGATGACCGGCCCGGATCCAGCCGCGCCGCTCGGCCGCGGCGACCCCGTCGCCGAGGTCGAGTCCGTCGAAGGCGGTGTCCGGCAACATGCTTCGGCCGACCACGCACATGTGCGCGTGTCCGGTGCCCACGTCCAGCCACGCGCGCGGGGCGGTGTCCGCCGGCAGGTGTCGGCGCAACAACTCGGCACGGGCCCGGTAGGTGCGCGACATGGTGCCGAACAGCGCCTCGGCGCCCGGGCCGCCGAGGCCGTCGTAGAAGTCGCGGTAGTAGTACTCCAGACCGGCGAGGGACAACCGGGGGTTCTGGAACACGTGCGCGCAGTCCCGGCAGCGCTCCAGCGTGAACCGGCCGGGCTTGCCCTGGAGATGGTCGCCGATCCGGCGGTGCACCCCGAGCCGGTCCGAGCCGCACCACGGGCACGTCTCGCGGCGCTCCTCGAAGAACGCGTCCAGGCCGTGCGCGACGCTGCGCGCGTACTCCGGACGCAGCGCGGCGGGATCCATCGCGGGCGTTCGGGCCCGGTCCGGGCGGGGCCCGAGGACCGCACGCACCCAGCGCCATCCGGCCAGGAACGGCCGCAGCGCGGTGGCCCGACCCAGGTCGCGCGGGCGCACCGGCGAGTGGCCGGCGACCACCGCGTACGGTTGCGCCCACATGACCAGGAAGACCAGCGCGCCCCAGAACGGCGTGGTCACGCACGCCCCGGTGTAGGCGGCGGCCTCGCCCAGCCGGCCGATCAGGTTGGGCCACACCGGCACGCCCTCGGCGCGCAGTCGGCGCTTGCGCAGGGCCGGATCCGGCGGCGTCGCCGTCAGCTCGGGGGCGACCGCGTGGCCGGACTCCAGCGCGGCGAACGGACGCAGCCTGGCGGTGAGTTCGATCAGACCGGGCGGATCCAGGCCGACCAGGTCGGCGGCCGGGACGGCGGCCCGGCGCAGCACGTCGTCGTGCACCACGAGCAGGTGGCCCGCGCCGCGGCCGCGGGCGAGCGGGTCTCGGTGGGTCCGGTCCGGGTCCAACCGGCCGAGCAGGGTGAGCAGTTCGTCGGCGGGCAGGTCGCCGGGGACCAGGTCGAGCAGCAAGAGTCCGGCGTGCTCGGCGTGCCCGACGGCGGCGCGCACGGTGGATTCGTCCGGGTGCACCCCGAGCGCGGTCACGCACGTCCACCCGCCGACGGGTCGATCGACGGGCGGCGCGGGTGCTTCGGGTCCGACGGGCAGTACGGGCAGTGCGCGCAGTCGGCGGCGCAGTGTGCGGGTGCCGCCGGCCAGGCCGAGGCCGATCAACAGGGCGAGCCACGGGAACGGTCCGGCGACAGGGCTCAGCACAGCTTCTCCAGACGGTCGGCGGCGGCGTGGGCACCGCCCGCGGCGGCGAACGAGGCGCGTACCCGGTGGGCCCCCGCGCGCAGGTCGGGGCGGTCCAGCACGTCGGTGACGGCGGCGCGGATCTCCGGGACGTGTGCGCGGCCGAAGCGCACCCGGACCCCGGCGCCGGCGGCCACCACCTGGCGGGCCACGATCGGCTGGTCGTCCCGGATCGGCGCGAGCACCAGCGGCAGGCCGAACGCGAGCGCCTCGCACACGGTGTTGTGACCGCCGTGCGTGACCACCGCGTCCAGGTGCGGAAGCAGGTCGAGTTGGGGTACGAACTCGCGGATCAGGACGTGCTCGGCCGGTTCGCCGGCCAGGCGCTCGGGGGCGGCCAGGATCACCTGGAGCCGATCGGCGAGCGGTCGGGTGGCCGTGACCACGGCCGGGTAGAACCGGGCGCCCGCCTCGCGGTTGAGCGTGCCGAGCGAGACCAGCACCCGGTGCCGGCCCGGGTCGAGCCGGTCCCACGGGAAGTCCACCGCCGCCGGCCTGGGCCCGAACGCGGGTCCCACATAACAGTGATGGGCAGGGGCCGGCTCGGTCAGGCCGACCAGTTCCGGCGTGGAGAAGACCAGCACGAGGCGCGCGGAGAAGCGCGGATCGCAGTCCGCCGGCACGCCGGCCGCGATCGCGGCGCCGGCGATGCGGGTGCGAACCCAGTCGGCGACCTTGGGGAAGCCCAGCAGCGGCCGGGTGAACTCGGCCGACGTGGTCGCGGACGTGGCCCACGGCACGCCGGCCCGGACGGCGGCGAACGCGCCGGCGAAGGTTTGCTGGTCGGCCACCACGACGTCCGGGCGGTATGCCGTGACCGCCGCCGTGACCCCGGGCAACATCGCGTGCGCGAGTGGCACCAGAGTCTCCTCGACGAGGAAGCGCAGCGCGGCCACTCCGCGTAACCGCTGCCAGTTCGTGTGCAGCCGGGCGTAGCCGCCTGCCTGGTCCGGGGCATCGCCGGTGGCGAACAGCCGGGCCCCCACCGGAAGCAGGTCCAGGATCTCCGGCGGTCCGCACCACACCGCGTCGTGGCCGCGCTCGGCGAGCGCGGCGGCGACCGCGACGGTGGGGTTCACGTGCCCGGTGAACGGCGGGACCACGAACATGAATCTCATCGGCCGACCTCGGGCCGCGTCGTGGCCGGCTCGTGCCCGGGCAGCCAGTCGAGCAGCGCGCTCAGCACGGGCGCGGTCGCCTCGCGCAGCACGGTGTGCCCGACGCCGGGCAGCACGGTGAGTGTGCAGTCGGCCAGCAGCTCGGCCAACTCTTCAGCGGGTGGGCGGAGTTCGGAGAGTTCGCCGTACAGCGCCAGGACCGGGCAGGCGAGGTCGGCCAGTTCGCTCGGCGTCGGTGCGCGGAGCAGGGTGACGTCCTCGATCAGCGTGGTGCCGTTCAACAGCGCGTCGGCGCCGGCCCGAAGGCGGGCCACCTTGCGGGCGGGCCCGGTCGGCGGCCGCTCCGGGCCGCGATGCGACTCCAGGCCCAGGGCGGCCAGGTTGAGCGTGTTGGCCAACTCCTCGACCCAGCCGCCGGCGTACGGCTCGGCGCCGGCCGGGGTGTCCAGGCACTGCCCCTCCAGCAGCACCAGACTCGCGACCAGGTCCGGCCGGGTACGCGCGGCGTGCAGCGCGAGCAGGCCGCCGAAGCTGTTGCCGACCAGGTGCACCGGAGTCGCCAGGTCGCACGCCTTGAGCAGCGCGGCCAGGTCGGCGACCGCGGTGTCCGGGTCGTAGCCGGTCCTGGGCCGCTCGGTACGCCCGTGACCGCGCTGGTCGTAGAGCAGCACCTCGAACCCCGCGCGGGCGATCGGCGCGGCGAGCGTGTAGTAGAAGCTGGAGAGGTTGTCCAGGACCAGGCCGTGCAGGAAGACCACCGGAGTACGCGGAGCCGGTCGGTCGGCGGGGGCCCGGAGCCGTTGCACGTGAAACCGCAGCCCGTTCGCGTACACCTCGCTCACCGGGCACCGCCGACGGCCTCGGTGCGGGTGTGCGCGGCGATGAACTGGACGAGTCGACCCACGGTCATCGCCATGATCTCCTCGATCTCCAGGTCGGCGAGGAAGGCGATGAAGTCGACCCGGTCCCCGTAGCGCTCCTGGAGTCGCCCGGCGAGGGCGACGAACTCGATGCTCTCCAAAGCGAGATCGTCGTCGAACCCGCTCTCGGGGGTGATCTCGGCGGCGATCAGCAGCTCCTCGCCGACGATCTCGGCGAGCATCTCGGCGACCTCGGCCAGGATCCGGTCGGCGTGCGGGTCCGCGCTCATCGGCTGCTCCCATGTGAGGTGGTGGGGAATTCGTCGGGGTCGAGCGGCCGCGTGCTCGTCCACGCGACCACGTAGCGGTCGATCCGCGTGCCGTCGGGCGCCGGATCCTCGACGTCCCGGGTGCGCACGAGGTGTTCGGCGCCGCCGGGTGCGCGCGAAGCCACCGACACCTCGGCGTCGTGGGTGCCCACGGGCCGGGCCGAGGTCACCACCCGATCCGTCGGGCGGCCGGCCGGGCCGGTGCCGTCCGCCCGATCGGCCGCGTCCTTCGCACACCGAAAGCGCAGCGTCCACAACCGGTGCTGCTCGGGCCGGCCGCCCACGAGCGCGTCCAGCAGCCGGCGTTCGTCGTCGGTCGACGGCGCGCGCCCCGGCGCCGTGGAATCGGGCGACGAGTCGGGCGCCGGGTCGAGGAGTTCGATGGCGATGCCGGCCGCGTTGGCGCTCGCGACGGCCACACCCAGCCGATGGCTGTGCGCGAACGAGAGGTACGGCGAGACCGGCTCGCGGGCGCCGGGCGCCACCACCACGCGCGCCGGCGGCCGATCGGTGCCGGCGGGGGTGATCCGGACCTGCGCCGGATACAGCGGCCCGTGCCCGGACGCCCACAACCACTGTCGCACCGCGTCCTTGGCCGCGACCCGGCCGAGCAGCCAACTCCGGCGCTCCCTGGGTGGCTTGGCGGCGAATTCGGCCCGCTCGGCGGTGTCCAGGTAGCGACGGGTGACCAGTTCCTGCGCCGCGGGATCGGGCCAGCGGGTGCGCAGCAGACACCAGCCCTCGGGTTGTGGCTCGGCGATCCCGGTGGTGTGCGGGGTGAACTTCATCGGCCACACCCGCTCGTCGGCGGCGAATCGGCGGTAGATCCAGTCGCGTACCCGGATCCGGACCGCGCCGGTGGCCGGGTCGACCAGTTCGACGTCGCCGCGCACCGTGGTCGGCCCGATCTCCCGGATCCGCGCGGTGGCCAGCAACCTCGCGCCGGGCTCGGTGGGCGGCCCGTATCCGTCGATCGCGGCCACCGACATCGGGAACACCAGGCGATCGGTGCTCAGCCGCAACTGCATCCAGTGGCCCAGGAGTTGCCCGGCGGCGTCGAGCAGCGCACCGGGAGCGGGCAGCGCACGCAGGACGCCCCGGATGCCGTCGTCGGCGACGGTCAACACCTGCTCGACCCCGGCGAAGCCGGGGCCGTGGAACATCCAGCGATCCCGGTACAGATCCTCGGCGCGCACCGGTGCGGGGCCCTCGCCGGTGAGCGGGGTGCGGTCGGGAGCCGGGGCCGGCCGAGCGGCGTGCTCGTCGGCGAGAAGCACCTCGGTGGACATGTACCGGCCGAACTCGATCCGGACCCGGTCCTCGGCCAGGGGTGTGCGGATCAGTTCGGTGTCGGTGGCCGGGGCGACCGGCAACCAGCGCAGGGACCGTACGTCCCGATACCCGACGACCACCCGCCCCGGCCCGGCCGCCGCGTGGGCCTGTTCGCCCGCGAGCCGGATCAGCGTGGTCATCGGCAGCACCGGGAAGCGGTCCGCCGCGTCCGGCCACCACTCGGGCTGCTCGTAGACGCAGTGGTCGCGGACATAGGGGTGTTCGGCCAGGGAGAACCGGTACGCGCGGCGCTCCGAAGCCCCGGTCGGCGCCGGCGGGGAGGCGGCCGAGGGGGGAAGGGCCAAGTCGGCGACCTCGGTCAGCGAGCGGTCCGCCTCGGCCAGCGCCGCGTGGAAGGCCGCCAGGACGGGATGCCCGCCGACCACCGGGGCGGGGCGGTGCCCGCCCACGAACCGTAGCGGCCCGGCGGCCGAGCCCAGCGCGACCAGCGGCGACCCGAGGTCGAGCCGGACGATCGGCCCGACGGGCGCCGGAGCGGATACCGCAGGCGGCGCCGGCGCCGGGCCGGTCGGGGCCGCCGGGTCGATCGCCGCACCCTCCACCCACAGCGCCGCCGCCGCCCGCCGGAATCCCGCCAGGCCCGGCCGCAGCGTCGAGTGCGCCGCGACGGCCAGCGCGTCGCGCCCGCGCAGCGTGTCGTGCACGAACCCGACCAGGCTGCCCGCGCCCGGCTGGACGAACACCCTTACCCCGTGCGCGTACAGGGCCTCGACCGACTCCCGGAACCGGACCGGTTCGAGGAGGTGGCGGACGGTCAACTCGCGGACCGCGGCGGCGTCCCGAGGGTAGGGGCCGACGGCGGTCGCCGACCACACCGGCACGCGCGGCGCCCGCAGCGGGAGTCGCTCGAACGCGGCGGTCACCTGCCCGAGGTAGGGCGCCCACATCGGCGTGTGGAAGCCGGAGCGGAACGGCAGTTCGCCGCCCACGACGCCGGCGCCGCGCAATTGGCCCAGCACCTCGGCGACCGCGTCGGGCGGGCCGCACAGCACGCTCTGGTTCGGGCAGTTGTCGTGCGAGACGACCACCGGACCGGCGCCGACCCGCCGCCGCGCGAGGTCCGCCCCGCAGCCCACCGCCGCGTAGACCAGGTCCGGCACGGCCAACGAGTCCGGGCGCAGCGAGCCGAGGAAGCCGTCCACCGCGGCGCGCGGGTACATCCCGGCGACGACCATCGCGGTCCACTCGCCCATGCTGTGCCCGGCCAGCAGATCCGGGACCAGGCCCGCCCGTTCCAACTCGGCGGCCAGGAAGCGACCGGCGGTCAACGCGTCCACGGCCCGCCCGACCAGATCCTCGGCACCGGTCAACTCGGGCCGGGGCAGGCCGCACGCGTCGGCCAGGTCGTCCAGGCGCGGCGAGGTCTCGGGTTCCAGACCGGGGAACAGGAACGCGACCCGACCCGGCGTCGGCGCGTACGGGCCCAGCAGCGGGCGCGGGGTGAACCAGATCTCGGCCCGGCCGCGCCACGGCACGCCGCGGTCGAGGACGCGGGCGGCCAGCGCGAGGCGCTTGGGGGTCGGGTCGGCGATCGCGATTCGGCACGGTCCCGCCCGCCCGGTGGGGGCCGGCCGTCCGGCGGTGACCTCGGCCAGCAGCCGGGCCAGCTCGGACACCGAGTCGGCCGCCAGGGTCAGGACGTCGGGCACGGCCGGCCGACCCGGTCCGGTGGGCAGCGCGACCGCCCGGCCCGCGGGCGGCTGTTCCAGCACGGCGTGCGCGTTGACGCCGCCGAAGCCGAACGCGTCGACCGCCGCCAGTCGGCTTCCGCGCGGGTTGACCGGCCACTCCCGGGCCTGCCGTTGAGGCCGCATCCGGGTGCCGGCGAAGGCCGGATGCGGATCCTCGACGTGCAACGTCGGCGGCAGGGTCCGGTGATGCAGCGCGAGCGCGGCCTTGATCAGACCGGCCATCCCGGAGGCCTGCATCGCGTGGCCGATGTTGGACTTGACCGTGCCCAGCGCGACATCGGCCGGGCCGTCGCCCGCGCGCGGTCCGAAGACCTTGCCCAGCGTGGTCAGTTCGGCCTCGTCGCCGACCCGGGTGCCGGTACCGTGCGCCTCGACCAGGCCGAGCAGGCCCGGTGTGGTGGGATCGAGCCCGGCCACCCGCCAGGCCTGCTCCAGGGCCCGTACCTGCCCTTCGACCAGCGGACTCATCAGGCTCGCCGCGCGGCCGTCACTGGAGACGCCCACGCCGCGGACCACCGCGTACACCCGGTCGCCGTCGCGTTCGGCGTCGGCGAAGCGCTTGAGCAGCACCGCACCGGTGCCCTCGGAGATCAGCGTGCCGTCCGCCGCCCGGTCGAACGGCCGGATCCGCTCGCTCGCACTGAGCGCGCGCAACTGGGTGAACACACTCCACAACGTGGCGATGTGGCAATGGTGCACGGCGCCCGCGAGCACCGCGTCGCAGCGCCCGGAACGCAACTCTGCGGCGGCCTGGTCCAGCGCGAGCAGCGAGGTCGCGCAGGCCGCGTCCAACGTGTACGCGGGCCCGCCCAGGTCGAGCCGGTTGGCGATCCGGGACGCGGTGAAGCTGGGCACCAGGCCGATCGACGCGTCCGGCCGCTCCGGGCCGATCGCGTCCCGGAACGCCTCGCGAATCAGGGTCAGTCGGGCATGATCCAACTCCGGGGCCAACTCGCCCAACAGCGAGATCAGTTGGTGCGCGGTACGGACCCGTTGGTCGAGCCGGGCGGTGGCCACGCCCATGTAGCCGCCGCGGCCGAAGACCACGCCGATCCGGGAGCGGTCAGGCAGCCGCGCCTCGCCGCCCGCGTCCGCGATCGCCTCGGCGCCGGCGCGCAGCGCGAGCAACTGGTCGGGTTCGGCACCGGCGACGACCGCGGGCATGATGCCGAAGCGCACCGGATCGAACGTGGCCAGATCGTCCACGAAGCCGCCGCGTCGGCAGTAGAAGCGATCGCTGCGGGCGGGCTCGCCGGCCGTGCCCGGCGCGTAGTAGAGCGCCGGGTCCCAACGGTTTGGCGGCACGTCGGTGATCGCGTCGACGCCGGCCTCGATCAGCCGCCAAAAGCCGTCCGGGTCGGCCGCCCCGGGGAAGATCGCGCCGATCCCGACGATCGCCGCGTCGTCCGGCCGCGGGCCGGGTCCGCCGGTGTGGGCGCTCACCCGGACACCGGCCCGGCCACCGGGACGCACGCGTACACGGCCTGCCGGTCCGCGCCCAGCGCCAACTCGGCGAGCAGCGCGTGCACACCGTGCCCGGGATCGATCAGCGGGACGCCGCGCCGCGCGTATTCGCGGGCCAACTCCGGCGTCACCATGCCGCCGCCTTCGGCTGCCCACGGACCCCAGTCGATGGTCACCACCCGCTCCGCCACCGGCGCGAGCGTGTCGCCCGAGCCCGCCGACCAGTGCCGCGCCAGGGTCGCCAGCGCGTCGTTGGCGGCGGCGTAGTCGCTCTGACCCCGGTTGCCGTACACGCCCGCGACGCTGCCGAACATGGCCAGGAACGCCGGTGGCGCCAGGGTCGGCCGCAGCGCGCGCAGGGCCGCGACCAGGGCCCGCGCGCCGGTCACCTTCGTGCCGAACACGGCTCGGAAGGATTCCGGCGTCTTGTCCACCAGGAGCCGGTCGGCCAGCACGCCCGCGCCGTGCACGATCCCGTCCAGCCGACCGTGCCGCTCGGCGATCTCGGCCAGGACCCGGCGGACCGCGTCGGCGTCGGTGACATCCGCGACGTGCAGCCGTACCGAGGCCGCGTGTTCGGCCAACTCGGCCAGCGTCGCGCGGACCCGACGGCGATTGAGCACCCGGGTCAGCTCGGCCTCGATCCGGGCCGGCTCACGCACCCCGGACGCGATCAGCGCGGCCCGCAGCGCCGGCGCGTCGGTCGCGGCGGCGAGCGCGGCGGGCTCCGGTTCGCCGCCGTCGCCGGTCCGACCGAGCAACGCGATGTGACAACCGGTGGCCCGGGCCAGGCCCAGCGCCGCCCGGGCGGTGATTCCCCGGGCGCCGCCGGTCAGCAGCAGCACCGCGTCCGGACCCAGCCGCTCGCGCAGCAGCGCGTCCCGATCGGCGGAGGAGATCTCCGGCAGCGGCGCCGGCCGGGTGCGCAGGGTCGTCCGGCGGCCGTCGACCAGGCCGAGCAGCACCGGCGCCCCGGGCTCGGGCCGGTTCGTGGTGCGGGCCAGTTCGATCAGGAGACGGTGGGCGGGCCGGGCGGGTTCCTCCTTGGGATCCACGTCCAGGACGCGCACCACGCGGTCCGGGTATTCGAGCGCGGCGGAGCGGGCGAACCCGGCCAGGCCCGCGCCCGGCACCGGGTCGGGTCCGGCGGCGGGCTCCGACGAGCGGCCGAAGTCGCCGCCGCCGGCGGTGCCGAGGAACACCTGCCGTACGCCGCCCACCAGCGCGGCCCGCAGCAGCGGGAAGGCGTCCGGGAGGACCGGGTCCGGGCCGTCGCCGAGCGCGGCCAGGTGGACCAGCGTGTCGACGTCCGACCACGGGACGTGCGACCGCGCCGGGTCCGGGTGTTCGTCGGCGGGTTCGGCCCGATCCCGGGCGCGGACCTCGACCACGGCGCCGTGTGCCTCCAGCAGGTCGGCCAGCGCCCACGCGATCCCGCCGCCGTCCTCGACCAGGACCACCCGGCGACCGCGCAGCGCCTCGCCGGTCGGCGGGTCCGTCGATTCGCCGGGCGGCGGATCATCGATCGGCACGCACTCGACCAGGTGCCGGGTGGGGCGGTCACCGATCGGCGGCGAATCCTCGCGGGAGGACGCGGTGGGCTCGGCGACCTCGGCGGGCCGTGCCGCCTCGCCCGACTCGGAGCCCGCCTCCAGGACGCCGGACACGATCGCGTCGATCGTCTTGACCTTGGCCAGCCGCTCGACCACGGCCTCGTCGACCGCGCCGACCGCACCCGGCAAGCGCAGCCGCAGGGCCAGTTCGCCGATGATCTCGGTGCGCTTGATCGAGTCGACGGACAGGTCCGCCTCCAGGTCCAGCGTCGGGTCGAGCATGTCCTTCGGGTAGCCCGTGCGGGTGCCCACGATGTCCAGCACCACGGCCAACACGTGCTCGCGCGTGATCGGTCCGGCCGGCGCCTCGGCCGGGAGAGCCGATCCCCCGGGCGCCGTTTCCCCGGGCGCCGCCTCCCCGGGAGTCGCCTCGGGGAGGCCCGACGGCACTCGCGCGGGAGCCGGCCACGCCACGGGAGCCGGCGACGGTGCCTCCGGCACGCCGCCCGGAACACCCAGGTAGCCGAGCAGCACCTCGCGCTGCGCGGCGACCGAGGCCCGGGCACCGGCCAGGTATTCGAGCAGCACCGCATCCCGCGCGGAGCCGGTCGGCTCGGCCGTGCCACCGGCCGCAGGCCCCAGGGGCAGCGCGGCCACCGGGGTCGCCGGGCGCAGCCCACCGGGCACCGGGCGACCGTCGGCGGTGCGCACCAGGTGGCCGTCCACGGTCCAGGCCGGGCGGGCACCCGGTTCGACGTCGATCGGCCGGATCCGGCCCGCCAGGCCGCCCGCGACCCGGACCGGCACGCCGGCCACCGCGAGTTCGGCGAGCGCGGTGAGCAGTCGGCGCAGGCCGTCCTCGCCGGGCACGTCGCAGGGCACGGCGGTGTGCGGCCGGTCGCCGAGGATCGCCCGCACCATGCCGGTCAGCGCCCTACCCGGCCCGACCTCGACGAAGATCCGCACACCCGCCCCGTACATCGCCTCGATCTGCTCGGCGAACCGCACCGGCTCGGCCACCTGACGGGCGATCAGCGCACGTACCCCGGCGGGCGTGTCCGGGTAGCGCGCGGCGGTGCTGTTGGACCACACCGGGATCCCGGGCGGGCGTACGTCCAGGTCCGCGAGGGCGGCCGTGAGGGTGTCGGCCGCCGCCGCGACCACGGGACTGTGGAACGCGCACGCCACGGGCAGGCGACGCGCGGACAGCCCGGCGCCGTCCAGCGCGGCGAGCGCCGCGGTCAGGGCTCGTTCGGAGCCGGAGACGACGGTCTGGGTCGGCGTATTGCGGTTGGCGAGCACGACGCCGTCGACGCCGGCCAACACCTCGGCCACGTGGTCCGCACCCGCCGACACCGCCGCCATCGCGCCGGGCTCGGGACCCGCGGCGGCCAGCACGGCCGCCGCCCGGATCTCGCCGAGCCGACCCAGATCGCGCGTGGACAACACGCCCGCCGACCACAGCGCGGCCACCTCGCCGTAGCTGTGCCCGGCCACCTGGTCCGGCCACACCCCGAACCGGTCGAGGAGCCGGGTCAGCGCGACCGCCGCCGCCCCGAGCGCGGGCTGCGCGTGCCGGGTGTCGGTGATCCGGGCGACCTGCTCGGCGCGCGTCGCGGCGTCGAACGCGGCGGGCGGGAACATCGCCCGTACACACTCCGGCGAGATGTCCCGCAGGCCGTCACACAGTTCGGGAAACCGGGCGAACAGGTCGGCGAGCATTCCGGGCCGCTGGCTGCCCTGCCCGGGATACAGGAACGCCACCCGCCCGGCCGGACCGGCGTCGGCCCCGGTCTCGACCCTTGCCCCGGTCCCGACCCCGGCCCCGACTCCGGTGCCGCTCCTGTTCTCGCTCACCGTCCGGTGGAAGATCTCGCCGCCGGGATCGACCGCGCCCGCCCGGGCCAGGGTGAGCTTGACCCGCAGATCGGCGTGATCGGTCGCGACGAAGGCGATCCACACCGGGTCCGGGCCACCGGATCCGACGTCGGTCCCGGTCCCGGCGTCGAGCTCGGTTCCGGACTCGCCGCCGACACCCACCCCGACGCCGACCCCCGCGTCGGCGTCGGCTTCCGCGAGCGCCGCCAGCCCGCGCAGCGGCACCTCCTGCGCCGCGTCCAGCCGAGTCGTCAACCGGTCGAGCGCCGCGTGCGCCGCCGCGAGATCCGCGCCCCGGAAGCAGAACAGCTCGGCGGGCCACGCGGCGTCCGCGCCGCCCGCCCCGGCCTCGCCGGATCGCGGCGAACCGGCGAGCACCGCGTGGAAGTTGGTCCCGCCGAAGCCGAACGCGCTGACCCCGGCGACGCGTTCGCCGACCGGCGTGTGCCACGGACGGGCCCGGTCGTCGAACACGAACGGGCTCGGGTGCGGCGGTCGACGCAGGTGCAGGGTCGGCGGGAGGACCCCGAAGTGCACCGCCAGCGCGGCCTTGGCCAGTCCGGCCAGGCCGGCCGCGCACTTGGTATGCCCGATCTGGGACTTCACCGAGCCCACCGCGCAGGCCCCGGGGGTCGCGCCGTTTTCGGCGAACACCTGGGTGAGCGTGTCCAGTTCGGCGTGGTCGCCGACCACGGTGCCGGTGCCGTGCGCCTCGACCAGGCCGACCTCGGCCGGTGAGACGCCGGCCGCCCGATACGCGCGTTCCAGCGCCCGCCGCTGGCCCTCGGGACGCGGCGCGGTCAGCCCGAGCGAGCGGCCGTCGCTGGACCCCCCGACGCCCTTGACCACCGCGTACACCCGATCCCCGTCGCGTTCGGCGTCGGCGAGCCGCTTGAGCAGCACGCACACCGCACCCTCGCCCAGCGCGATCCCGTCCGCGTCGGCGTCGAAGGTCGCACACCGTCCGGACGGTGAGAGGGCTCGCACCGAGGAGAACATCAGGAAGTCGTTGATCCCGTTGTGGGTGTCCACGCCACCGCACAACACCAGGTCGCTCGACCCGGTGTTCAGCTCCTTGCAGGCCAGATCCAGCGCCGCCAACGAGGCAGCGCACGCGGCGTCCACGGTGTAGTTGACGCCGCCCAGGTCGAGCCGATTGGCGATCCGACCGGCGATCACGTTGGCCAGGACACCGGGGAAGGAGTCCTCCGTGGGGGAGGGCAGCTGTCGATCCAGGTCCTCGGGCAAATCGCCGAACCAGCCCGGGAACAGCGCGCGGAAGCCGTACGCGCCGGCCAGGTCGGTACCCGCCTCGGCGCCGAAGATCACCGATGTGCGCTCGCGCGCGAAGGTCCGCCCCGGTCCGTATCCGGCGTCCGCCAGCGCCCCCGACGCGACGTGCAGCGCGAGCAGTTGGGCCGGTTCGATCGAGGCCAGCGAGGCGGGCGGGATGCCGTACCCGGTCGCGTCGAACCCGATCGCGGGCACGAATCCACCCCACTTGGACGGGGTCCGCCCGGCCGGGACCGCTCCGGGGCCGGCGCCCTTGACCGAACCACGCGCGGTCGCGCCCGGCTCGGAGCTCGGCGCGAAGTAGCGCTCCACGTCCCAGCGTTCGCGCGGCACCTCGGTCACCGCGTCGACGCCGGCCAGGATGTTGCGCCAGTAGCTCGCCAGGTCCGGGGCACCCGGGAGCACACAGGCCATGCCCACGATCGCGACATCCTGCGGTCGGGGCGCGGCCGATCGCGGCGACCCGCCCAGCTCGCGCACCCGGCGGGCCAGCCACGCGGCCGATCCGGTGGTGATCTCGTGGTGCAGCGTGGCGACGTCGGTCGGCGCCGATCGCAGCACCGCGGCCTGGCCCAGCATGAACATCCCGTCCCGACGCTGCACCTCCGCGTCCACCGCGACCAACTCGCCCGCCTCGCGCCGCAGACCCTTGCTGGCGATCCGCAAGCGGCCCAGGTTGAGCTGCTCCAACTCGGCCCAGACCTGCCGGGGCGGCACGCCACGCGCCTCCAACTCACGCCGACTGTCCTCGAACGCGGTCACGAACGGCGTGCCGGCGCAGCGGGTCGCGTGCCCGGGCGCGGTCCGCACCAGCGCGGTCGACGCGCACTCGATCGCCGCGGCCTGGAAACCGGGCAGGATCGCGCCACCTTCCACCGCCTCGCGGGTGAACAGGTACGCGGTGCCCATCAGCACGCCGACCGAGGCGCCCAGCTCGACCAGCGGGGCCGCCGCCGCGGCGACCATCGCGGCCGAACGCGCGTCGTGGATCCCGCCCGCGAACAGCACGTCCAACCCGGCCGCGCCGCCGTGCCGTTCGGCGTACGACAACAACTCGTCCAGTTGCGCCTCCCACAACGGGAAGCTCGCGCGCGGCCCGACGTGCCCGCCGCACTCGGTGCCCTCGAAGACGAAGCGCCGGGCACCCTCGCGCAGGAACTGCGCCGCCAGTCCGGGGGAGGGCACATGCAGATAGGTGCGGATCCCGGCGGCCTCCAGGGGCGCGGCCTGCCCCGGGCGACCACCCGCGATCAACGCGTACGGCGGCCGGGCGGCGAGCACCGCGGCGAGCTGTTCGTCGCGCAGTGCCGGCGGGGCGAATCCGAGTAGGCCCGCGCCCCACGGCAGGTCGCCGAGGGCCTCGGCGGTCTCGGTGAGCAGCGCGCCCACCTCCGGGCCGCGCAGCAGGGACAGCGCCAGGAAGGGCAACCCGCCCGCCCGGGCGACCGAGTGCGCGAACGCGGCCCGATCGCTGACCCGGGTCATCGGCCCCTGTACCGGCCTGGGACCCACACCGCGCCGGGCGGCCGAGGCCACGTGGTCCACGATCGCCTCGCGCACCGCGTGCAGCACCCGGCCGGCCGTGCCGTAGCGGTCGGCGAGCCGGCCCGCCAACGCGCCGTCCTGGCCGACCGGGAGCAACTCCCGGCGCAGTCCGCCCGCGCCCGACACGGCGGCCGGATCGCCCTCCGGTCCGGCCAGCCGCGAGATCGGCAGGTCCGGACGCCGATATACCCGGTGGCCCCGGATCACCACGGTCTCGCTGCCGTCCATCGCGCGCACCGCCGCCGCGACGTCGGCGGGCACCGTACTCTCGGCCACCAGGGCCAGTTGGGTGTCGAGCAGCACCCCGGCGGCCCCGCCCGCGACCGCCGCCGCGGCGGTGTGCGGGCCGATGCCACCGGCCGCCCACACCGGGACCGACACCCGCTCGTCCGCGAGCAACTGCTGGAGCAGTACGAACGTGGTCAGCTCGCCGCACCGTCCACCGCTCTCGGCGCCGCGCGCGATCACCCCCTCGGCCCCGGCCGCGACCGCCGCGTGGGCCTGGTCGGCCGAGGTGACCTCGACCAGGACCCGCCGCCCCGGCCCGACGGTCGCGGGCGCCCACGGCGCATCGGGCGCCAGCAGCACGACGTGCACGTGCGCGGGTAGTTCACGCGGTTCCAGCGGACAGCCCACCGGTACCCGGACCCCGAAGGACGGGACCGCCGACGCTTCGGCCAACTCGCCGAGCGCCGCGTCGCGATCGCGGCCGAGGTCGAGCACCCCGAGCGCGCCGGCCCGGTGCGCGGCGATCACGAGTCGGGCGTTGGGACGACCAAAGGGGCTCACTGCGAGGACCTGATCGCGACGTGGGGACTGCGACGTCATGGGGGCGTGCCTCCGTTCGGAAACCGTGCGGCAGGATGAACGGTGCGGTGGAGAGAACACGCGAACCCGGCTCCGGGCACGGCGAATCGCGGCGTGCACGCCGATGCCGAAGAAACGCGCCCCGCATCCGAAAGCGGTATGAGGTCGAAAAATCGGCCGTAGCCGAATCACTGCGCCGTATCGTCGGTTTCCGGCAACGAGGAGTCAACGACGGCTCGGCCGCCGCGACTTGCCCGAACAGGCTTCGGCAGTCCCGGCTCGGGACCCCGCTCGACCAAGCGGGACACGGGCCGAGCGCCCCGCCGGACCGACCCGGACGCGCGGTCTCCGCACAGTCGATCCTTGCCCGCTCGGCATACACCGATGCCCTGGAGATTCACCCGACCCACCCACACCACCGTTCCACGAAAGGGAATTGGCCGGTTTCGCACCCTGCCGGTATGGGTGGTGTGACCGTTATGGTGCGGCGCGTGACCCTCCAGCAGCTCCGCTACCTCGTCGCCGTCGCGAACTTCGGCACCATGACCGCCGCCGCCGAAGCCCTCTACGTCGCCCAGTCCGCGCTGTCGCGGGCGCTCAAGGCACTCGAACACGAGTTGGGCGCCGAACTGTTCGTGCGCGAAGGCCGGACGGTGGGACTGACCGCCGAGGGCTCCCGGGTGGTCCGGCTCGCCCGGACCGTGCTCGACACCGTCACCGCGATCGAGGACATCGGCCGGGTGGCCGGTCCGGTCTCCGAGCCGACGCTGACCGTCGCCACCACATCCACGCTCGCGATCGGCCGCGTGGCCCGACTGGTCGCGGCGTTCGCGGGAGAGCACCCCGAGGCGCCGATCGAGGTGACCCGGCACGACGCGCGTGGAGCGGTGCTGGCCGCGGTACGGTCGGGCACCGCCGAGATCGGGGTGGCGGACGCGCCCGGGCCCGGCGACCTGCGCACCTACCGGCTGGCCGACGCCGAGGTGGTGCTCGTCTCGCCGCCGGACACGCGGCTGCCGGACCCGGTGCCCTGGAACGCGCTGGACGGCCTCCCGATGGTGCTCCCGGAGCGCGGCAGCGAGCGGCGCTCGCAATTCGAGGCGATGTTCGCCGAGATGGGCGTGCGGCCGATCGGCGCCTGCGAGCACAACGACCGGGTCAACTGGGTCGCCGGCGTCCTCAACGGCGAGGGTTCGCTGATCTGGTACCGGGACGTGGCCGAGGACGTGTTCGGCGACTCGGCCGTGATCCGCTCGCTCGACCCGCCGCTGCGCCGCGGCATCATGCTGGTCTGCAAGGAGAACGCCCGCACCCGCTCGGCGCGACTGTTCGTCGACCTGGCCCGCCGAGCCGGCCATAGCGAACCGGACGCGGACTGAGGCCCGCCGCGCGATCGGCGGCTCCGCGCCCGCGCGAGCTGCCCGTCGGCCCACCCGGCGGGCGACCGCGCCCGCCTACTCGATCGGCGCCGCCGCGGGTTCGCCGAGGTCGGGCGTGTCCGTGAAGGTGACGTGCGCTCCGCCGGGGCCGTGCAGTTCCAGCACGGTCACCGCGTTCGCCCCCGCGCGCAGCACCGGCGCCGGAACGTACAGCGTGCGCTGCGGACCGGTGCTCCAGTAGCGGCCGAGCAGAAAGCCGTTGATCCAGACCAGCCCCTTGGTCCACCCGTCCAGCCGGACGAAGGTGTCCCCGACCGCCTCCACCTCGAAGGTGCCCGAGCGCAGCACCGGTACGCCCGCCGGGATCGGCCCGGCGGCGTCCGGCAACACCGGCCCGCCCGGCGCGTCCAACGGCAGCGGGTACATCTGCCAGCCGAACAGGTTCTGCCGCTCCAACCGCACACCCCGGGTGATGCCCTTGCGGTCGTGCAGGCCGGGCCCGTAGTTGATCCGCCCGCAGTTCTCCACCAGCAGGTCCAAGCGCGCGCCGCCGGCGGGAATGGCAAGCTCGCACGAGGCCGAACCGCCCTCGCCGCGGTCGAGCACCGCGATCGGCACCCCGTCCAGGAACACCTGCGCCCGGTCGGCCAGCCCGTCCACGTGCAGCGGCGCCGCCTCGCGCGGGCCGCTGACCCACGTGCGGTACAGGACGAAGCCGTACGCCTGATCGAGCTCCTCCATGGTCAGCGTGCCGGGCGAGTACACGGGCGCGGACAGGTCCTCGACGTGCGCGAGCAGCGCCGCCGCCGAGGGCAGCGCGACCTCGCCGAGCTTGATCCGGGGCGGTAGGGCCGGCGGCGGTTCGGCCGGCAGCGGCGCGTAGCGCCCGATCACCTCGCGGAGGGCCCAGTACTTCTCGGTGAGCTCGCCGGCCTCGCCGATCGGCGCGTCGTAGTCGTAGCTGGTCACCGTCGGTTGGTAGACGCCCTCGTGCTCGTTGGCGCCGTTCATCAGCCCGAAGTTGGAGCCGCCGTGCGCCATGTACAGGTTCACCGACCCGCCGGCCGCGAGCATGTCGTCGAGCACGCCCGCCGCGTCCGCCGCGTCCCGCACGTGGTGCGGGTCGCGCCAGTGGTCGAACCAGCCGTTCCAGAACTCCATGCACACCGGCGGCCCGTCCGGCGACCAGCGGCGCAGCGTCGCGAACGCCTCGTCCGCGCGCGAGCCGAAGTTCACCGTGGGCAACACGCCGGCCACGGTCCCGCCCTGGAGCATCGGTTCGGTGGGCCCGTCGGAGGTGAACAGCAGTCCGTTCGCGCCGCGCCGGCGCAGCCCCTCGACCAGGTGCCGCAGGTACGCGACGTCGTTGCCGTAGCTGCCGTACTCGTTCTCCACCTGGAGCGCGATCACCGGCCCGCCGTGCTCGGCGAGCAGCGGCTCCAGCAGCGGCATGACCGCGTCGAGGTAGCGGTCCACGGCGGCCAGGTACGGCGGGTGGGCGCACCGCAGCCGCATCCCCGGATCCTTGAGCAGCCACGCGGGCAGGCCGCCGAACTCCCACTCCGCACAGATGTAGGGGCCGGGCCGGACGATCGCCTTGAGCCCGTGCCGCTCGGCCGCGCGCAGGAACGCGACCAGGTCCTTGCCGCCGGTGAAGTCGAAGCGTCCCGGGGTGGGTTCGTGCACGTTCCAGGCGACGTAGGTCTCGACCGTGTTCAGACCCAGGCCGCGCAGCCGGGCGAGCCGGTCGTCCCACTGCCCGGGGTGGACGCGGAAGTAGTGCAGGGCACCGGAGAGCATGCGAAACGGCCTGCCGTCGAGGGCGAAGCCGTCTCGACTCGGGACGAGGCTGGGGGTGGTCAAGACACTCCTCGGGCAGATCCGTGCGGTGGGACCGGATCATCGTGCACGAGGCGCGCGGCCCGGATGTGCACTCTTCTTCACGGTGTCGTGGACTTTTTTGCATACCGCTACCCGTCCTGTCGAGGCTCTCACCAGGGTGGATACTCTCTGGTTCACCTTCCTTGCCATTCGGTGACCACGCACTTGGACTTTTCTTGAGGATCACTGCGACTAAGGCACGAGGGCGGCGGCAACCCGTTGACGCCTTGTCGGGCAGGGCACATGATCGGCGGCCAAGACAGCCTCCACTGCCTCCGACCACGCGCCGGGCTCCGTCGAGCCCTGCCCATTTCCCGAAGGGACGGCCACCTCATGTGGGGTAGCACCCGCGTTCCGCGCTCGTCGTCACCCGCCGCTTCGCGCTCCTCGCGCCGAGCCGGCGGGACGGCCCGGCGCGCCGCCGTCGCGGCCACGATCGCGGCCCTGACCGTGCTCACCGCCTGCGGCTCCGACTCGGACTCCGGCGACCGGACCGACAAGGCGGCACAGGGCGACAAGGCCGGGGGCCAGGGCACCGCCCAGCTCGACTTCTGGGGCTGGAACCCGGCCTACGACAAGGCCGTGACCGCGTTCAACGCCGCGCACCCCGACATCCACGTCAACTACAACAAGGTCGAGCCGGGCTCCAAGGGCGGCTACGCCAAGATGCTCGCCGCGGTGAAGGCGAACAACGCGCCGTGCCTGGCGCAGATGGGCTACGAGACGCTGCCCAGCTTCCTGGTCGAGGGCGCGCTCCAGGACGTGGACAAGGAAGCGGCGGCGGTCAAGTCGAAGTACTCGGCCGGCGCCTGGTCGCAGATGAGCGTCGCGGGCAAGACCTACGGGATCCCGGTGGACACCGGCCCGGTGGCGATGTTCTACCGCACCGACGTGTTCGCCAGGAACGGCCTGACCCCTCCCAAGACCTGGGACGAGTTCGCCCAGCAGGCGGACAAGGTGCACACGGCCGACCCGGCGGTGGCCTACTCGGCCTTCGGTGGCAACGACCCGTGGTGGTACGCGGGCATGGCCTGGCAGAACGGCGGCAGCTGGTTCAAGCCCGAGGGCGAGACCTGGAAGGTCTCGCTCACCGAGCCCGGCACGCAGAAGGTCGCCCAGTACTGGCAGCAGTTGCTGGACAGGAAGGTCGTCTCGTCCGACCCGACCTTCACCCCCGACTGGTACAAGCGGTTCGGCGACGGCAGCGTGGCCAGCTATGTCGGCCCGGTGTGGTTCACCGCGCTGCTGGAGGAGAACGCCAAGGACGCGGCGGGCAAGTGGGCGGTCGCGCCGATGCCGCAGTGGGACGCGAACGGCAAGGCCACCGGCAACATCGGCGGTTCCGGCACGGCCGTGCTCAAGGGTTGCAAGAACACCAAGGCCGCGGTCGCCTTCGCGGACTGGATGAGCAGTGACAGCGCGAGCCTGACCACGCTGGTCAAGGACGCGGGCATCTACCCGGCGGCCACCGCCGGGGCGGACCTGGAGGCGATGCGGCAGCCGTCCGCGTACTTCGGCAACGCGAAGATCTACGACATCTTCAGGGAGTCCGCCGCGCAGGTCCCGGCCGGCTGGCAGTGGGGTCCCACGATGACCCAGGTCTCCGCCGACCTGACCGACCGGCTCGGCAAGGCCGGCGCCGGCAACGGCAAGCTCGCCGACGCGCTGACCGGCGTCCAGGGCACCACGATCAAGGCCGTCCAGGACAAGGGACTGAAGGCCGCCTCGGGCTGACCCGCCGTCACCACCCCGACGTAGCGGGCGGTTCGCACCGTGCCCCGTCGTCCCGCGTCACCTCGCGCGGACGGCGGGCACGCCGCCGTCGGCCCCACCCACCGGTTCCAATCAACCGCACCATCCACCGGGAGCCCGCCCTTGAGCGCACCGATCCCGCGGCGCAAGCGCCGGCGGTCCGCACCCCTGATGTTCCTTACGCCCTTCGGCGTGCTGTTCGCCGCGATGTACGCGGTCCCCGTCGGCTACGCGATCGTCGAGAGCCTGCACAAGATGCAGCGCTCCGGCCTGGGCCTGACCCCGCCGAAGCGGGTGTACGCGGGCTTCGAGAACTACACCAAGGCGCTGCACGACGACGCGCTGTGGCACGGCGTGGGCCGGGTGCTGCTGTTCGGCGTGGTCCAGGTGCCGGTGATGCTCGGCCTCGCGCTGGTGCTCGCGCTGCTCCTGGACGCGAAGTCGGCCCGGCTCAAGGGCTTCTTCCGCACCGCCTACTTCCTGCCCTACGCGATCCCCGGCGTGGTCGCCACCATCTTGTGGGCCTTCCTCTACATGCCGCGATCCAGCCCGGTGGTGAGCGTGCTCGACGCGGTCGGCCTGCCCTCCGACTTCCTCGGCGAGGACGCCGTGTTGTGGTCGATCGCGAACGTGGTCACCTGGACCTGGACCGGCTACAACATGCTGGTCATCTACTCCGCGCTCCAGGCCATCCCGCAAGAGCTGTACGAGGCGGCCGAGTTGGACGGTTGCGGGCCATGGCGCACGGCGTGGCGGATCAAGGTTCCGCTGGTGGCCCCGGCGATCGCGCTCACCACCGTGTTCTCGGTGATCGGCACGCTCCAGCTCTACACCGAACCGCGCGTGTTGCGACCGCTGACCTCGTCCGTGGACGCGGACTACACGCCGATCATGTCCGCCTACCACAAGGCCGTCGAGAACAACGACTACGGCCAGGGCGCCGCCGTCTCGGTGCTGCTCGCCCTGGGCACGTGCGTGTTGTCCTTCGTGGTCCTCAAGCTCTCCGCCCGGCTCACGAACGGCAGGTCCTCGCTGTGACGACGCTGACCACACCGCCCGCGAGCCCGGTCCGCGAACGTACGCCGCGACCCGCGACCCGGGTGGGCAAGGGTCGTACCACGCCCATGCGTTCGCAGGTATTGACCACCTCGTTCCTGTTCCTGGTGGCGACCTACTTCCTGATGCCGGTGTGGTGGCTGCTGGTCTCCTCGACCAAGTCCTCCAGTGACCTGTTCGGCAGCAACGGCTTCTGGTTCGCCGACTGGAACCTGGGTGCCAACCTGCGCCAACTCTTCTCCGAGGACGGCGGCATCTTCCTGCGCTGGGTGTTCAACTCGGTGCTGTACGCGGTCGGCGGCGGCGTGGTGGCCACCCTGCTGGCCGCGATGGCCGGCTACGCGCTGGCCAAGTACCGGTTCCGCGGGCGGGGCGCGATCTTCTCGGTGATCCTGGGCGCGGTGCTGATCCCCACCCCGATGCTCGCGCTGCCGATCTACCTGATGCTCTCCAAGGTGCACCTGGTCGACACCGTCTGGGCGGTGTTGCTGCCCGCCGCGGTGAGCCCGTTCGGCGTGTTCCTGGCCAAGACCTACGCCGAGGCCTCGGTGCCGGACGAACTGATCGAGGCGGCCCGCCTGGACGGTGCGAGCGAGTTCCGGATCTTTCGCACCATCGGCCTGCGGATCATGTCGCCCGCGCTGGTGACCATCTTCCTGTTCCAACTGGTCGCCGTGTGGAACAACTTCTTCCTGCCCCTGATCACCCTCAACGACCAGCACCTGTGGCCGGTCACGCTGGGCCTGAACGCGTGGAACAGCGACCCCAACCAGCCGCACGCCAACCTGGTCGTGGTCGGCGCGCTGGTGTCGGTGATCCCGTTGGTCGCCGCCTTCTGGTCGCTCCAGCGGTTCTGGCGCACCGACCTGGTCGCGGGCGGGGTGAAGGCGTGAACAACCGCCACACGCCCGCCGCCCGCCGCCGTACGATCGGCGCACCATGATCTTCGCGCGCTACCTCACGCCCGCCCGGGAACACCAGCGGCTCGGCCTGGTGTGCCTGGGCGTGGGGTGGCAGCAGGTCACCGCCATGCAGTTCGAGGGCCGGGTGCTGGGCTGCTACCAACTCACCCTGATCACCGGTGGATCGGGCTGGTTCCGCTCGGGCAACCGACACGCGCCGCGGATCCCGGTCCAGGCGCCCGCGGCCTTCCTGCTCTTCCCCGGCGAGTACCACGCGTACAGCCCCGACCCCACCGGCTGGCGCGAGCACTGGGTGCTGTTCGAGGGACCGACCGCCGCGGCGTACGAGGACCTGGGCTTCCTGGACCGGACCGAGCCGGTGATGTCGCTGGGCGGGGTGCGGCCGCTGCGCCAGGGCTTCGACCGCCTGCTGACCGCGGTGGAGCCGGGCGCGCCCAACCGCGAGGTGGTCACCTCGGCGATCGTGCACCAGTTGATCATCGACCTGAAGACGATCCGGGTCGACGAGGACGGCTCGCGGGTGGTCCGCTACTTCGACGAGCACGCCACCGAGCCGCTCACCGTCGGCGAGCACGCCCGCCGACTGGGCCTGGACGAGGCGGGGTTGCGCAGCGAGATGCAGCGCGCGACCGGCACCACCCCCAAGGAGTACATCGTGCGCACCCGGTTGTCCCGGGCCAAACGCCTGCTCCTGGCCACCGACCAGTCCATCCACGAGGTGGCCCGCAACGTCGGCTACGACGATCCGGCCTATTTCGCGCGGCTGTTCTCCCGCCGCGTGCAACAGTCGCCGTCCGAGTTCCGGCGCACCGGACAGACCTCCGGTCAGAATTGACGGGGGTCGATGGTCGACGGCGGCGCGGGTGCCCCGAGCAGGCCGCGCAGCGGCTCCTCCTCGGCCAGGAACGCACCGATGGTGATCGCGAAGACCACCACCGCGCAGGCCACGACCAGCCATGACATCAGGGTCAGCATCAGTCCGAACGGACCGAACTCGGCCACGCTGCGGGCCACCGCCCTGGGCATCACCAGATGTGAGCCGTACTGCACGCCGACCGTGCCCAGCGAGGCCAACAGCGAGCTGGGCAACAGCGGCAACCAGCCGATCCGGCCCTCCAGGAACAGGTACTGGGTCCACCACCAGACCAGCATCGAGGCCACGAACAGCATCGCCACGCCGAGCCAGGGCCCGACGCCGAACCCCTCGTGAAACTGCGACTGGAGCAGCAGCGCGACCAGCCGCACCGACATACACAGCAGCCAGCGCAGGATCAGCCGCAGACTGAAGCCGGTCGCGCGCACGAACCACGCCCGTCGGCACAACCGTTGCAAGGACCGGGCCACCTGGACCGCCATCAGGAGGGTGAACACCGCACTGGCCGCACCGGTCTGTTGGCGCAGGTGCGCACCCGCGTCGTGGACCCGGGCGACCTCGTCCAGCGAGCCGGCCGGCAGGCCGAGCACGGCACGCAGCGAGTCGCGCAACTCCTCGCGCAAGGCTTCCGGTGCGAACGCGGCGAACACGAACAGCGCCGGGACGCCGGCCAGGAACATCTTCGCGGCCAGGGTGGTGGCCGCCTCGATGCTGTTGACGACCAGGAACCTGGTGGTCAGCCGACCCACGAAGGCCATCACCGGCAGGTCCTTCAGCCGGCCCCGCAGTCGCGGCACGAATCCCCGGGCCGGCGCCCGCACACTCACCGGTCGAGCGCGACCGGCTCCCGCGCCCCGGCCGCCGCGATCACCTCCAGTACGGCCACGACAGCCACGACCACCCCCAGGACCAGCAGGACCGAGCCCACCGTCGGGTGGTCCCACAACACCAGCCAGATCCCGCCGAGCACGCCCACCAGGGCGTACAGCGGGCCTCGTCGCGCGGCCACGAACCGGCCCACCGACCCGGTGCCCGCACCGGTCCGAGCCAGCGCGCCGCCCGCCGCGTCGGGGCCGGCGGCCAGCCCGCGCCGGAGTTTCCCGGCCGACCGCGCCGGGCCGACCAGGAACGCCGCGATCACGACCGCGGCCGCGGTGATCGTCAGCGTGAGGGTGGTGTCGCGGAGGAATCGGATCAGCGCGTCGAAGATCGCCGCCCCGGCGTCCCGGGAGATGTCCCGAGGCAAATCGTCCAGGTAGATCCGGCGGGAGACGACGAGCGCGATGGCGAGCACGATCATCGCGAGCACGGTGCCCACACCCGCCCACATGATCACCCGGCGACGCCGTGGCGCGACGCACACGCCCGCGAGGAAGAGCAGCACCACGGCGATCGGCAGCCAGGTCCCGGCCTCGTCGACGACGCGGAACACGTCCTGGCCCTTGCGCAGGCCCTCACGGTGCAACAGCACGAACCGGCGATCGGTGTCCGGGATGCCGGTCGCCAACGGGATGCCCCCGGCCGCCAGATTTTTGCGGACCCCGTCGACCACCGGCCCCAGATCCAGCACCACCTCTCCGCCGGTCGAGGTCACCGCGCCCTCGTCCTCGCCCTTGAGCGCGGCCAGCGCGGACGCGTGGGCGGCGCGGAGCGCCTCGCGCCACACGACGGCGAACGCGTCGCTGGTGACGAAGGCCTGCGCGGCCTGACCGACCGACTCGTTCAACAGGCCCCGGATCGATCCGGACACCGGTCCCGATCCGTTGTTCAGGTCCAGCCCGAGCGCCTCGCGCAGCGCGTTGCTCAGGCCGGACACGTCCACCGCCTGCACGGCGGCGGCGGTGCCCCGGGCGGCGACGGCGTCCTGCACGGCCTCGTTCGAGGACAGCGGCGCCATCGTGGCGACGAAACGATCGGTGTTGCCGATCTCGTCGTCGGCCCACACGGCGACCACCGCGACCGGGGTGAGGACGCACGCGAGGACCAGCAGCAGACACGCCACCGCGAGCCGCAACCGATGCCGGCTCCGGCCCTGCTCGGCTGACTGGGACATCGGAGGCGCCCTCCCGCTCGTGACCGTTCATGACCATTCGTGACGCTGTGTCCCGAGCCGGTTCCATGAAAAACGGACGTCTACTCACAGCGGACGAATGGTGTACGGAGGGGAGGGGGATCATAAAGGTGCAAATCGCCCAATTACGTGTCAAAGTGCGAGAAGCCGTGTTGCAAGGTCGTGGACCCCCACGACGGCAGGCAAGCGGTACGAGGCAACACCGCCCGGCTGCCCGGCCGGGGTTGGGAGTAGGCCATGAACAGCAAAATGGGCAGGTCGAGCGCTTGGTCCGGATGGGTGGCATTCGCCGCCTGCACTCTGCTCGTCCTGGGTGTGCTCAACCTCTTCCAAGGGTTCGCGGCACTGTTCGAGGACGATTACTTCGTCACCGCGTCCGGTCAGCTCCTGGTGTGGAGCTACGACACGTGGGGCGTGATCCTGCTGATCTTCGGCGGGCTGCAACTGCTCGTCGGTATGGGACTGCTCACCGGCGCGACCTGGGCCCGCGTGGTCGGCTCGGTGCTGGTGATGCTGAACATCGTCGGACAGATCGGCTTCCTGGCCGCGCACCCGGCCTGGTCCACCATCGTGATCGCGCTCGACCTGGTGGTCCTGTTCGCGCTGACCGTCCGTTGGGGCGCCGCGCAGGGCTACTCGGAGGACAGCGTTTCCGAATGGCGCGCCCGGGACGAGGCCCAGCGGACCGGGACCGGCGCGCACCGCAGGGACATCGATCGCGACGAACCGATGGCCTGACCCCGCACCGTCCGCACCATCCGCCACGCACGGACCCGCCAGGGCTTTCCGTGCGTGGCGGTTTCCTGTCGATACCGGAGGTTGTCCCGTGTCCACGCTCACCGTCTGGAAGTTCCCCACCGCGCACGGCGCCGCCGACGCCGAACAGACCCTGCTCGCGCTCCAGAAGCAGGAACTCGTGCAGGTACACGACGCGGCCGTGGTGTGGTGGCCCGAGGACGCGAAGAAGCCCAAGACGAAGCAGCTCAACAGCCTCACCGGGATCGGCGCGCTGTCCGGCACCTTCTGGGGGATGCTCTTCGGTCTGATCTTCTTCGTGCCGCTGCTCGGCGCGGCGATCGGCGCGGCGGCGGGCGCGCTCGGCGGCAGCATGAGCGACGTCGGCATCGACGACGACTTCGTCGCCGAGGTGCGCCGGCAGATCACCCCCGGCACCTCCGCGCTGTTCGTGATGACCTCGAACGCCGTGGTGGACCGGGTGCACGAGGCGTTCGGCGGGTCCCAGGCCGAACTGGTGCGCAGCAACCTGTCCGGCGACCAGGAGGCCAAGCTCCGTGAGGTCTTCGCGGACTGACGCCGAGGATCCGACGGCGGGCGGGGCCCGCCGCCGGACGCGGGTGCTACGAGCGCAGCCACATCGCTTCCTGGCCGCGGCCGAGGAGGTCGAGGAAGCGGGCGAGTTGCCCGGCCGCCGCCGGATGCCCCTCGGCCAGGGCACGGCGGTACATCTCCTCCGCCTCGCGGGTGCGGCCCCGGCGCTCCAGGAGCCCGGCGAAGCCGAGCGCGGCGTCCGGGTGGCCCTCGGCGAACGCGCGGCGGTAGAGCTTCTCGGCCTCCTTGAATCGGCCGCGCGCGCCCAGCAGCCCGGCCAGGTTGATCGCCGCGTCCGGGTGGCCCTGCGCGTACACATGCCGGAACAACTGC
The DNA here is from genome assembly GCF_044460165.1 of Embleya sp. NPDC050154. Lineage (NCBI taxonomy): Bacteria > Bacillati > Actinomycetota > Actinomycetes > Kitasatosporales > Streptomycetaceae > Embleya > Embleya sp. NPDC050154. The sequence continues at coordinate 204,466 of NZ_JBITJP010000018.1, read as the reverse complement.
TCGGCCTCGTCGAGGCGGCCGGAGCCGGCGAGCAGCAGGCCCAGGTTGTTCGCCGCGTCGTCGTGACCGTGCGCCGAGGCGTGCCGGAAGAGCATCTCCGCCTCGGGCGCCCGGCCGAGCCGGACCAGCAGCCGGCCGAGGTTGTTCGCGGCGTCCGGATGCCCCTGGGCGAGCGCGTGGCGGTACAACTCCTCGGCCTCGGCGGCGCGATCGTGCGCGGCGAGCAGGTCGGCGAGATCGTTCGCGGCCTCCGGGTGGTTGCGGGCCAGCGCCTCGCGGTACAGCGCCTCGGCCTCGCTCTCCCGGCCGGTGTCCGCGAGGTGGAAGGCGAGTTGCACGGCGGCGTCCGGATCGCCGGCCGCCGCCGCCCTGCGGAGCTGCGGTTCGTCGTCCTCGGCGGGCGCCTCGACGGCCGCCCGGAGGGGTTTCGCCAAGGAGATGCGGTCGGCGGGGAGCGGCGGGCCGGGCGGAGGCGGGGGCGGCATCATCGGCGGTGCGGCGGGCGGCCGGGGGCGATCGGCGGGGGCGGGCGGCGGCGCCTGGGTCAGCCGCGCGGCGACCGCGGCCGCGCCGGCGGGGCGGTGCGCGGGGTCCTTCGCCAGCAGGTCCAGGACCAGCCGGCTCACGTGCGGCGGCAGCTCGGGGCGGCGCCGCTCCGGCGGCTCGGGGACCCGATCGAGCTGGGCGTACACCGTGGCGGCGACGTCACCGGTGCCGAACGGCGGGGTCCCGGTGAGCAGTTCGTAGAGCACGCAGCCCAGCGCGTACAGATCCGAGCCGGGGGCGGCGGCCTGGCCGCGCAGGCGCTCGGGCGCGGTGTAGGCGAGGGTCCCGAGCAGGTGTGTGCCGGTCGCGGCGACCGGCGCGAGGCGACCGGCCAGGCCGAGGTCGAGCACCCGGACCCGGCCGTCGTCGGACACGAACAGGTCGGCGGGCTTGAGATCGCCGTGCACCAGCCCGGCCCCGTGCGCGTGTTCGAGCGCGGCGCAGATCTGCGTCGCCCACGCCAGCACGCTCGACACCTCGGGCAGCCCCGCGCGCAGCGTCGCCCGCAGGTCGCGACCGGTGAGCAACTCGGTGACCAGGAACGGCGTGCCGTCGGTGTCCTGCCCGACGTCGGACACCGGGACCAGGCCGGGGTGCGTCAGCGCCGCCGCGGCCCGTGCCTCGCGCACGAACACCTCCGCGGCCTCGTCGTCCGGCGGGCCGTGCAGCAGCTTGACCGCGACGTCGCGGGACGCGGTCAGATCCCGCGCGGCCCACACCCGGCCGAGGCCGCCGCGACCGCGCTGCTCGACGAGTTCGTACCGGTCCGTCAGAACCCGACCCACCACTGTCACGACATCTCCCTCGTCCCGTCACCGTCCGGGAAGATCCTGCCCCACCGGCGGGGAATCGGCGGCCTCGCGGTCGGACCCGGCGACCGGCCGCCGGGCACCGCCGCGCGAGACCGCGACGCCGGCCAGGCACAACGCGCCGCCGACGAAGGTCAGCGGGCCGGGCACCTCGCTCAGGAACACCCAGGCCAGCAGGACCACGACGGCCGGCACCGCGTAGGTGGTGCTGCCCATCCGGCCGGCGCTGGTGCGGGCCAGCGCGTACGCCCACGTGGTGAAGCCCAGCGCGGTCGGGAAGATGCCCAGGTAGATCACGTTGAGCGTGGCCGCCGGCGGGGCGTCGGCGGTCTGCGTGACCAGTTGTCCCGCGAACGGCAGGCAGCACGACATGCCGACGAAGCACCCGTACGCGGTGACCTGGAGCGCGGAGGCGTGACGCAGCGCGGGCTTCTGCGCGACCACACCGGCCGCGTAGGACAGCGCGGCCAGCACGCACAGGCCCACCCCCAGCAGCGGCGCCCCGCCGCCGTCGGACATCGAGACGCCGACCACGACCGCGCCCGCGAACGAGACGCCGATGCCCGCCAGCAGTCGCGGCGCGAAGCCCTCCTTGAGCAGCCATCCGCCGAGCAGCGCGATGGCGATCGGGCCGATGTTGACCACCATCGCCGCGGTGCCCGCGTCCACCTCGCGCTCGCCCCAGTTCAGCACCGCCATGTACAGGCCGAACCACAACACGCCGGAGAGCAGGATGCCGGGCCACGCGGCGCGCGGCGGCAGACCCTCGCGGCGCACGAGCAGGATCACCCCGAGCACGAGCGAACCGCAGAGCATGCGCCCCAGGGCCAGCGCCCCGGGCGCGAAGTGCTCGCCCGCGCTGCGGATGGACACGAACGCGGACGCCCAGAACAAGACCGTGACCCCGGCCGCCGCGAGGGCGCGCCGATCGGGACCGGTCGCCGGGCGAAGACGTACATCCGACATCGTGTGGACCCCTCTGCGGTGCCGGTGCGCGGCGTGCGCGCCGGCGGCGGACTCGGTTTCGGGCACGACGGTAGGCGCGGGTCGTTTCGGCGCCCACCGAATCGTCGGCCGCCCGGATCCGGGGGCCGGGCCGCGCCGGCTTGTCCTGGTGATGCAGCATGGTGGTTTCCCGCCGCGTCCCCACGCCGGCACAAGGAGAGTCGCACCGTGAGTCGGAACCCCGCGAGCCCATTGCGCGGACTCGTCGGATACCCGCGCCGCAGCCCGGCGACGTTCGCCGTGCTGATCCTGCTCGCGATCGACGGGATCGTGGTCGGATGGCTCATGTCCGACGCGGCCGCGGATCGCCTCCTGGCGGACATCAGCACCAACCTCGACAACCTCGGCCACCGTCCGCTGCGCGCGATGGCGGGTAGCCTGATGCTGGCCGACGTGCACGGCACGCTGATGGGCAACCTGCTGACCATCGGGTTCGGGATCGGGGTGTGCATGGCGTTCCTGGAGCACCGGATCGGCACGCTGCGTGCGGTGGGGATCACGGTGCTCGGGCACGTGGGTGCGACGCTCGTCACAGCGGTCGTGCTGATCGCGGCGATCCACCACGGGACCTACCCGGAGGACATTCGGTACACGCTCGACTACGGGGTGAGCTACGCCTCGATGGCGGCCATAGCGGCGATCACGCCGCTGCTGCCCGGGCGGCTGCGGCCGTGGTGGGCGCTCGCGTGCCTGCTGTACCCGTTCTCGTCCGCGCAGTGGTACGGCGATCTCCCGGACTTCACCACGATCGGCCACTTCTCGGCGGCGCTGATCGGCCTCGGGTCCGGATTCCTGTTCTCGGGCCGGTTGCGGCCCGCGTCCGAGCGCGCGCCGCGGGCCGGCGAAGCCGTGCTCCCGCCGGCCGCGGAGCCGCTCCCGGAGGCGGCCGGGAACGGCTCCGCGCCGGCCCGCGGGACGCGTTCGGGTCAGGCCTGAATCGGCGGCACCCGCCACTCGATCAGCACCCGGTCCTCCAGCGGCAGTTCCTCCGGGCCGAGTGCGACGTGGTCGATCACGTAGCGGAAGAGCAGCACCACGGCGTCCGACTCCATGTCCGGCAGGGTCTGCCGGGTGGCCCCGAGCACGTCCAGCAGGAGCACCGGGTCGGACTCCAACTCCTCGATCTCCTCAGCCAGTTCGGCATCCAGGTCGTCGGTCGCGGCGAGCGCCGCGATGGACCGGGCGACGAAGGCCGGCTCGGTTTCGAGGCGGACGAGCACCTGCTCGGTGACGAACGCGTCGAGCAGATCGGCGTCGATGTCGACACCACCGCCGGCGCACCCGCACCCGTCGCCGCAGCCGCCGACCGCGCTGACGTCCTCCAGGCTCAGGGGAGTGCCGATGGTGGGCAGGGGGATCGGCTGGGCGGAGGCGTCGGAGGCGGGGAAGTCGGAGGAGGACACGCGAACCCTTCGGGGAAGCTTGCGCCGGGAGGCCGGCGGGGCGGAGGAGCGTCCATGGTCGCACCCGGCGTGCGATCGCGGGATCGGCGCGGCATCGCGCGGGTCGGGGCCGGATTCGCCGGCCGGCACAAGATCGAGATATCCCGCCGGCCCGGTCGCCTGGCGTGCTAACGTTAATTGCTGCTGTGGTTCCCATGGAATTTTCTGTGCGCCTGCTGGTTGTAGCCAACAGGTGCACTTTTGTTTTTCCGGTGTCCAACTCCGGGCGGGGTAATCAGCAACGATTCGGGTTTCGCAGGGTGCGAGATCCCGGTACTGCCCCGAAGGGGAAGATACGTGGCTACTGGCACCGTGAAGTGGTTCAACGGCGAAAAGGGCTTCGGCTTCATCGAGCAGGACGGTGGCGGCCCCGACGTCTTCGCCCACTACTCGAACATCAACGCTCAGGGCTTCCGTGAGCTGCAGGAGGGCCAGAAGGTCTCCTTCGACGTCACGCAGGGCCAGAAGGGCCCGCAGGCGGAGAACATCAACATCGTCTGAACCCGCTCATGGGCGCGGCTTCGGCCGTGCAGCGAGGGCCCGCGCCGCACGGTGCGGGCCCTTCCCGTGGCCCGCGGCCCCATCGGGGTCGACGGTTCTTCGACCGAGAAGGCCACGGTGCAGCACCCCAGGCGGATGCCCGACATCCGCCGATCAGGACCCTGCCCGACGCGACCTCGTCGCCTCGGCCCCGCACGGTCCGGCACATCGGCCGCCGCTCTTCGGCAGGCGCCCGACCGTTGCGCACTATCTCGACGCGAGTGACCCGAGTCACCACGTCGGTTCTTTTTCAGCTAGTTCGGCTCGTTCTTGCGACTCCTTGTGCGGCGTCATGCCGCGGAGACGTCCTCGATACGCGCCGCATCGAGGAAGGTTCTCCATGAATCGCACCCCCCGCTCCAACGACCGATACAGCCGCAGCGGCGGCGGCAGCAGCGCCGGCCGCAGTGGCGGCTACGGCGGTGGCGGCGGCCGCGGCCGCGGTGGCGCCCCGTCGGGCAACCGGCGCAAGCCGATGACCGCCGGCCCCGTGGCCGAGTTCGCGCTGCCGGTCAGCACGACCCCCTCGCTGCCCGCGGTGGGCTCGTTCGCCGAGCTGGACATGCCCAAGCCGATGCTGGCCGCGCTCACCCGCCAGGGTGTCACCGAGCCGTTCCCGATCCAGGCGGCCACGCTGCCCAACGCGCTGGTCGGGCGGGACGTGCTCGGTCGCGGTCGGACCGGCTCGGGCAAGACGCTCGCGTTCGGCCTCGCGCTGCTCGCCCGGATCGCCGGCCGTCGGGCCGAGAGCAAGCAGCCGCTCGCCCTGGTCCTGGTGCCCACCCGCGAGCTCGCGCAGCAGGTCACCGACGCGTTGATGCCGTACGCCAACTCGGTCCAGTTGCGGATGACCACGGTCGTCGGCGGCATGTCGATCGGCCGCCAGGCCAGCTCGCTGCGCAACGGCGCCGAGGTCGTGGTGGCCACCCCCGGCCGGCTCAAGGACCTGATCGACCGCGGCGACGCGCGGCTGGACGCGGTCGGCATCACGGTGCTCGACGAGGCCGACCAGATGGCCGACATGGGCTTCATGCCGCAGGTCACCGCGCTGCTCGACCAGGTGCAGCCGGACGGCCAGCGGATGTTGTTCTCGGCCACGCTCGACCGCAACGTCGACCGCCTGGTCAAGCGCTTCCTGTCCGACCCGGTGGTGCACTCGGTCGACCCCTCGCAGGGCGCGGTGACCACGATGGAGCACCACGTGCTGCACGTGACCGAGGCCGACAAGCACACCGCCGCGACGCACATCGCGGCGCGTGAGGGCCGGGTCATCATGTTCATGGACACCAAGCACGCGGTGGACCGGCTCACCCGGCAGATGTTGCAGAGCGGCGTCCGCGCCGCCGCGCTGCACGGCGGCAAGTCGCAGCCGCAGCGCACCCGCACCCTGGAGCAGTTCAAGAGCGGGCACGTCACCGCGCTGATCGCGACCAACGTCGCGGCCCGCGGCATCCACGTGGACGGCCTGGACCTGGTGGTCAACATCGACCCGCCGACCGACCACAAGGACTACCTGCACCGCGGCGGTCGTACCGCGCGCGCCGGCGAGTCGGGCAGCGTCGTGACGCTGGTCACGCCGAACCAGCGCCGCGAGATGGCCCGCCTGATGATGATCGCCGGCATCGAGGCCTCGACCATCCAGGTCCGGTCGGGCGACGAGGAGCTCACCCGCGTCACCGGCGCCCAGGTGCCCTCGGGCGTCCCGGTCGTGATCTCCTCGCCGGTCTCCGAGGCGCCGCGTCGCGGTGGCTCGGCCGGTGGGCGCGGTCGTGGCCGTCGTCCCGGCCAGGGCGGCGGCAGCGGTACGGGCCGTCGTCCGTCCGCCGCGGCCTCCGGCGCCTCCTCGGGCCGCTCCGGCGGTTCCACCGGCGGCGGCGGCGCCCCGCGCCGGCGCACCGCCGCCGCGTAGCGACGGTCGGGCTCGCCTGCGGCGAGGTGGGCCGCGGTCCTGGACCGCGGTTCGCGACCGTCGCGCGAGCCTTCGAGAACTCCGAAGCCGCGTCCGGGATTTCCTCCGGGCGCGGCTTCGTGCCGTGCCGGGCCGGGCGGTTGCGCCCCAAGGGTGTCGAAACCGTCACACCCCGGACGGGCATGGGGAATTGATCCGCATTGTTAGTGTTGAACGATCCCCGGTCGTCCAAGTTCGTGAGGTCAGCACGTGCGCAAGCCACTGATATCCGGCTCCCGCAAGGGAATTCGCATGGTCGCGCTGCCCCTGGCGGCGGCCGCCGTCCTGCTCGCGGGATGCGGTTCGGGAGGGGCGGACAAGGCGGGGAAGTCGGAGGCGGCGCAGGCGAAACCGGGCTCGGACGGGAATGAGGCCAAGGACACACCGGCGCGGGTGAGCGTGGATCCGATCGACGGGACCCAGGGTGTGGTGCCGGGCAAGCCGATCACGGTGACCGCCGACTCGGGCACGCTGGCCTCGGTGCGCGTGGTGGACGCGCAGAACCGGGCGATCGAGGGCGCGGTGGGGGCGGACGGCCGCACCTGGACCTCGACCACGCGGACCATCCCGGGCGCCGCCTACACGGTGACCGCCACCACGCGCGGCAAGAAGGGCGCGGAGACCTCCGTCACCAGCAAGTTCGGCACGCTCAAGGCCGACACCGTGAACAAGGTCACGCTGCGTCCGGCCAACGGCGGCACGTTCGGCGTCGGCCAGCCGGTGTCGATCATGTTCGACCACGCGGTCAAGGACAAGGCCGAGGTCGAGCGCAACCTCAAGGTCACCACCGCGCCCAACGTCGAGGGCTCGTGGGGCTGGACCAAGGACCAGTCCGGCAAGGACCGGGTCGACTGGCGGCCACGCGAGTTCTGGCCGAGCGGTACCAAAATCACCCTCAACGCGAACCTGGCGGGTGTGGCCAGCGGTCCGGGGACCTACTTCACCCGGGACTACGAGAGCACCTTCACGGTCGGCACGAACCGGGTCGTCGAGGTGGACATCCCCAAGAAGCGGCTGACCGTGATCGAGGACGGCACGGCGGTCAAGACGATCAAGATGTCGGCCGGCTCGAACGAGTTCCCCACCCGCGGCGGCACGCACGTGATCCTGAACAAGAACGCCACCGAGACCCTCGACTCGACCACGGTCGGCCTCGGCGACAGCTACAACCTCCCGGACGTCCCGTGGGTGGTGCACTTCACCTCCTCCGGCACCTTCTTCCACTCGGCCGCGTGGAACACCGCCAACATCGGCGTCGCCAACACCAGCCACGGCTGCGTCGGGATGACCGTCCCGGACGCCGAGTGGTTCTACAACCGCGTCCAGGTCGGCGACCCGGTCGTGGTCAAGGGCTCGAACAACACCGAGGCCACCGAGCCGGGCAACGGCTTCGGCAACTGGCAGCTCACCTACGACCAGTGGAAGGCCAAGAGCGCCCTCGCGAGCTGAGCCGGGTATGCCCGGGGCTCGGCCGAACCGGTCGGGCCCCGGGTCGGTTCACGTGCCGGAATGCGGCACCCGGGCCGGCACGCTCCGCCGGCCGCCCGGCCGCCCCCGCGCTCGGGCAGCGACGGCGTGGCCGCACCCCCCACCGACATCCTGCGGTCCCCGGCGCGCGGTGCGGCAGCCCCCGCAGTCCGACGCCCCGCAGCGTCCGGCCGGCCCATACCGCCTGCCCGCTCCTTCCCCGGGTCGGGCACGCGCCGTCGTGGCGCCGCGTCGGCGGATGCCTCGGCCCGCCGGGCGGTTGGCGAATGGATTCTGCGGGTGGTGTGCAGGACATGTATCTTCTACGAGTCTGTAGATCAAGTTCCGAGCGCGTGTGTGCGAGAGGCAGGGGATCCCGATGGCTCTGTGGGACAAGTTCAAGCAGTCGGCCCAGACGATGCAGGGGCAGCTGGAGGCGAAGAAGAACGAGCTCAAGAGCGGCGGCTTCCGGGACGCGAGCATGGCGATCTGCGCTCTGGTGGCCGCGGCCGACGGCTCGATCGATCCGGCCGAGCGGCAGCGGGTCACCACGCTGATCACCACCAACGACGTGCTGCGCAACTTCGCCGCGAGCGACCTGGAGCAGCGCTTCGAGGCCTATCTGGCCAAGCTCACCGCCGACTTCGAGCTGGGCAAGGTATCCCTGCTCCAGGACATCGGCAAGGTCAAGAAGAAGCCGACCGAGGCGCGCGCGGTGATCCAGATCGGCATCGTCATCGGCGGCGCGGACGGCCACTTCGACAAGACCGAGCAGGCCGTCGTGCGCGACGCGTGCTTCGCCCTCGACCTGGCCCCCGTCGAGTTCGGGCTCTGATCGCACGGGCCCGCGCCGATCACCGGGGCGGGCCCGCCAACCCTTTCGAGGGACCGATTCCGCCCGACGGCCGATGTTCGTCGGGCGGAATTCCCGGTTTCGTCGGACGTTGGTGACATGACCGACGCCCGCTTCCGCACCGGGCCGCGGCGGGCTCGCTGGTGGGGTCCGTTCGCGGTCGCCGCCATCGTGGTGCTGCTCGCCGGCGGGTGGCCGCTGATCGACTCGTGGATCGCCGGCGACAAGCGAGTCCGGGCGGGCACGGTCTTTCGGGTCGGACCGGACGAGGACCATCGCGCGTGGTTCCGGGTCGGCTCCGGCTGGACGTTGGACCAGGCGGCGACCACACCCTCGCGCGTGTTCGTGCTGCGACACGGCGCCGTGGACCTGTCGATCGCGTACATCTCGCTGCCTCGGGCCGAGGACGCGGACGCGCTGTGGACCGGACTGCGCGACACGGTTCGGGTCGGCGACCGGCACGCCCGGCTCGGCGCGCCGGTGCCGCTGACCGCCGACGCCGGGGCCCAGGGCATGGTCGGCACGCTGGACCGGGGCGACGACACCGGACGGGCGGTGATCTATCCCGGTCCCGAGGACGCGTTCGCGATCCGGCTGATCGCGCTCGCGCCACCGGATACCGCCGATCCCGACTGGCTGCCGGTACGGGACGTGATGCGCTCGCTGACCTTCACCGAGGAGGCCGCGTGAGCGCTGTCGTGGTCCGACCGTCCGGCGAGCGTCCCGCACCGATCGCCCTGACGGTGGGACTGCTCGCCTGCGTGTTCGGCCTCGGCGTGATCGGCTACGAATACCGGGACACGGTACGGGTGTTCCCGGCCGCGGCGGCGCTCGCCGGTTTCCTGCTCGTGCTCACCCTGGGCGTGGGCTATCTGCTGCCCCGCCGGATCCGGCCGGTGGTGGCGCCTCCGCACGCGAGCTCACTCGCGTGTGTCGGGTGGGGGATGACCGCCGCGACCGGTTGCGCGATCCTGGCCAACACCGGTCTGGGCGGGATCTGGGCGAAGACCAGGGGGGTCGACTTCGCGGACAGGTGGGGCGCCGCGGTGACCGCGCCGTTGAACGAGGAGACGCTCAAGCTGTGCGGCGTGCTGCTGCTCGCGTTCGCCGCGTCGCGCGCGATCCGCGCGCCGATCGACGGCTGGGTGTACGGAGCCCTGGTCGGCCTGGGCTTCCAGGTGGTGGAGAACCTGCTGTACGCGCTGAACACCATCCTGCTGGACGGTGCGACCGATCCGGGCGCGTCCGTGGACGCGTCGTTCGCGGCCCGGGTCGGGATCACCGGGTGGGGTTCGCACTGGGCGATGAGCGCGGTGGCGGGCACCGGCATCGGCTACCTGGTCGCGCGCGACGGTCGACCGCTCGCCCGCCGACTGGCGGTCGCGCTCGGCTGCTGGCTGCTCGCGATGGGAATGCACGTGTCGTTCAACGCGCCGACGGTGTTCGGATGGCGTGGCACGTTGGTGAAGGTGGCGGCGAACCTGGTGATCGCGCTGCTGGTCTACCGGGCCGCGCGCCGGCACTACCTGGCCAGGTTCCGGCAGGTGGCCGCCGAGGAGGCCGCGAGCGGCGCGATCCGGCCGGAAGAGGCCGCGTTGTTGCCGCGGCGCCATGGTCGGCGACAGGCTCGCTCCGGCCCGCGCCCGCGGCCGACGCGGGTGCTGATCGGGGAGATCGAGGCGGCCCAACTGGCGCTCGTGGCCGCGCGGATTCCATCCGCGGACCCGGAGGCGCCGGCCCGCGCCGAGCGGCTGCGCGCGGAGATCGCGACGCTGCGGGCGCACCTGCGGGCGAGGCCCGTCGCGGACGCGTCGGGATGGCCGGGGCGGACACCGGCGCCGCCTTCGTGAGCGGGCGGTCGGCACCGGCGTCGTGTCCTGTGCCCGGCCCCTCTCGTGTCGCGGGCTCGGCCCCTCTTGCGTCTCACCAGCCCCTCTGGGCTGCCGAGTTCGATGCCGTCCCGGATTCGCGCACGCCGGCGGGGGATCTTTTGCAACTTCGCGGCGGTGGAGTTCTACTTGATGGAGCGAGAGGGGTCCGACGGAGATAGACGCGGAGAAGCGATCGAAGTCGGACCGCGCACCGCGCAATCAGGATCCACGAGAAGTGGATGGGCCCCTCTCGGCCGCATCATCGCGGTCGGGCACACCGCGGCAACCCCGGTCACCGCCACCCCGGTTGCCTGGAGCAGGCGACACGAAAGCCCGCCGGACTCGATCCGGCGGGCTTTCGGGCGTCGGCCGCGCCCTCGGGCCTGGCCGGCCGAGGGCGCCGGTGTGGCCGTCGAGGGTGTCGGTCAGCCGTCGGCGATCTTGCGCTTGACCTCGTCCATGTCCAGCCCCTGCGCCTGCTTGATCAGGTCGACGAGCGCGGCCTCGGGCAGCGCGCCCGGCTGCGAGAACACCACGACGCCGTCCCGGACCAGCATCACGGTCGGGATCGACTGGATCGAGAACGCCTGCGCGAGGTCGGTCTCCGCCTCGGTGTCCACCTTGGCGAACACCACGTCCGGGGTCGCCTCGGAAACCTTCTCGAAGGTCGGTGCGAACGATCGGCAGGGTCCACACCAGGACGCCCAGAAGTCGAGCACGGTCAGTCCGTCGCCGGATACGACCTCTTCGAAGTTCTCCTTGGTCAGTGCGACCGTGGCCATGCGTCCTCCCAAACGTTCGTGCCCCGTGGTTTGCGTCTACGTGGCTGTCAACAGGCGCGGGGGCGAGGGCATTCCTGGGCTTGTCTCGGGCCCGTCCGCGGGACTTCGCGACGACCGCGCGGGGCGTCGACGGGGTCCTGCGGGCGCGTTCCGCGAACACCTACCCAGCCGACCGCCGCACTGCACACGCCCCGTGACCCCAACCGTCACACCCGCACCATAGGCTTGTTCGAACCGGCGCCGACCGCCGGTTACCGTGCAGCCGAGGAGTCCCGCCATGCGCTACACCCGCCGCAGCGTCGTCAGTCTCGCCCCGGCCGAACCCGGGTGGGACGTCGAGGTGACCAAGGCCGGCGAAGAGGCCGTTCTGTGCCCCGTCATCGGCTGGGCCATCGTCGTGCTCGACACCAGCGCCGAGGGGCTGACCGAGACCGCGATCGAGCCCGCGTTCGTCTACGACGGTGCCGTGTACACCCCGGCCGAACTGGCGCACTCGATCGGTGAGCTGGACTACCAGATCATCGAACCGGAGGAGTGAGCGGACCGCGATCGGGTCTGGCCCGGTCGTGGCAGTCCACCTCGCATCGGCTCCCGTCACGCGCTCGGCGGGAGCCGTCGGCATTCCCGGGTCCCGCCCTGCTCGTCGGTCGGATCCGGGGCGGCCGGACCCGCCTTCGTCGCGCGGGTGTCCGGTTCGGGCGTACCGGCCGGCCCGGGCTCGACCTCGGCGAAGCGGGAGAGGGCGATCGCGCCGGCCACGGCCAGCACGAAGCCGATCAGCGCGAGCGGGACGTACGGGCCCGGGCGGCTGTGGTCGCCCAGGAAGACGATGCCGACGGCGGCGGGCAGTACGGTCTCGCCGACGACCAGGGCGGCGGCGACCGCGGTGACCACGCCGCCCTGGAGCGCGACCGTGTACAGCAGGAAGGTCAGCGCGGCGCCGGCGAGCAGCGCGTAGCACGCGGGGTCGCGGACCAGCGCGGACGGGGACAGGTCGGTGATCACGCGCGTGGCCAGCGCGATCAGGCCGAAGCCGAGCCCGGAGAGCAGGCCGAGCAGGCGCGAGCGCCACGGCTCGGTCAAGCGCGCGCAGCGCCGGCCGGCCAGGCCGAGCAGGGCGACGCCGGCCAGGAGCGACCAGCGGAACGCGGCGTGGGTGTGTGCCGGGCCCTCGTGCCCCGCGGAGACGCCGAGCAGGGCCAGGCCGGCGCACACGGCCGCGACCGCGCCCCATTCGCGACTGTGCAGGCGGGCGCCCAGGACCGGGACGGCCAGCACCGCGGTGACCGCGAGGTTGGCCGACTGGGCGGCCTCGACGGCGAAGATCGGAAGTTGCCGCAGTGCGACGAACTGGCAGACGTACCCGACCAGATCGAGTCCGGTGCCGAGGACGAAGGGCCATTGCCCCAGGGCCCGGACCAGCACCCTGGGATCGAGCCCACTAGTGCTCGCGGTGCGCCGCGCGCCCAGCGCCTGGAGCACGGTCGCGACGCCGTAGCAGAGCGCGGCGGCCGGCGCCGCGAGCACGGAGAACAACACGGTTCGACGGTATGTGTCGTTCCGGCCCGCGTGGTGCAGGACGGGCGGTGCGAAGGGGTGACCGGGAATGGTGCCCGGCGCGGCCGGTCGGTGCGGCCTTCCGGTGCGGCCTCTCGGGATGGGTCTCTCGGCGTGGGCTTCTCGGCGTGGGCCCTCCGGGATGCGCCGAACTGCCGGACCGGGCGGCCCGATTCGCCGGCTCAGCGCAGTTCGGCGACCACCGCGTCGTTCAGCACCGGCCATACCTGGGCCGCCCACGGCCCGAACTCGCGGTCGGTCAGACACACGCAGGCCGCGTCCAGCTCCGGGTCCACCCACAGGAACGTGCCGCACGCGCCGAAGTGGCCGTACGTCGCGGGCGAGTTGGTGGTCCCGGTCCAGTGCGGCGACTTGGTGCCGCGGATCTCGAAGCCGAGCCCCCAGTCGTTGGGCCGTCGGGTGCCGTAGCCCGGCAGTACGCCGTCCAGGCCGGGGAAGACCACGGTGGTGGCCTCGCGCACCGTTTCCGGCGCGAGCAGGCGCGGTGCGAGCAACTCGGCCGCGAACCGGCTCAGGTCGCGCACGGTGGACACGCCGCCGGCCGCGGGGGAGTCGCCGATCGTGGTCTCGGTCATGCCCAGCGGCTCGAAGACCGCCTGACGGACGTACTCGTCGAACGGGATGTCGCAGGCCTTCTCGATGGTGGCGCCGAGCAGGTTGAAGCCGGTGTTCGAGTAGATCCGCTTGCGGCCCGGGCCGGCCAGCACGCGGTCCTCGTCGAAGGCCAGACCCGACGTGTGCGCCTGGAGGTGCCGGATCGTGGACCCGGGCGGCCCCGCCGCGTCCCCGGGCTCGATCGCGCCCTCCTCGATCGCGGCGAGCGCCGCGTACGCGGTGAGCAACTTGGTCACCGAGGCGAGTCGGAACGGCTCGTCCACCGGGCCGTGCTCGCCCTTGACCACCCCGTCCCGGGTGATCACGGCCGCAGCGGCTTTCCCGACGGGCCACGTGTCGATCATGCGCAGGCTGTTCACGGGAGTCGAGCCTACGGCGAGGGTACGCGCTCGCCCAACCGAGGGATCAGATCCGCCATCAACGCGGCCAGTTCGTGCGCACACGCGACGAAATCGGCCTCTTCGCCGCCGCCGGGGTCGACCACGTCCTCCCAGTCCGGTTCGAGCTCGACCGAGGCGAGGTCGAGCGCGGCGAGCCGGTGCGCCAGGGGTTCGCCGGCCGGTCCGGTGGCGGGCAGGTCGCGGACGAGACGCCGCAGGGTCGCGGTGCGCGCGGCGCCCTCCGGGTGGTGCCGGCGGATGTACTGCACGTGCTGGTACTCCTGCGTGATCAGCAGGTCGGCCGCGGCCACGTGCGCGTCGGTGAGCTGGGTGCTGCGGTGGCCCGCGGCGCTCAGGCCGAGCCGCTCCAGCGCGGCGCGGGTGCGCCAACTGATCTGTAGGCCCTCGACCACGAAGGTGCCGGCGGTGGCCACGCGCCAATCGGGCCGGGCCGCACGGGCCAGTTCGCCGGCGATCACCGAGCGGGTGGCGTTGCCGGTGCACACGAAGAGCAGCGAGGTCATCCGTACATCATGGGCCGGTCATCGAGGCGGGGCGGGGCGGGCCGCGGTCGGTCCGGGGTGGGTGGGTGTGGGGCTCGGCGGTGCCGGGTCGGGCGGTGCCGGGTCGGGTGGGTGTGGGCTCGGTGCCACCGGGGCGAGGTGGGCGGCCCGGTCGGCTGGGTCAGGTTCCGGGTGGTTCGGCGGCCGGGCGGCCGGGTGGGTCCGATTGGCCCCAGTCGCGGCCGGTCAGCGCGCACCCGGCGCTGCGGTCGCAGAACGGCACGTTGCCGGTCGAGCCGCAGCGGCACAGCGCCGCCCGCGTCTCGTGGCGGTGCGTGCCGTCGGGCATGGTCACCTGGATATGACCGCGCAGCACCAGTGGGCCGCCGTCCACGACGTACACCCGGGTGGGGTGGGTCGGCATCTCCGGCGCCCCGCCGGTGGGCGTGTAGTGCAGCGCGCCGCTGGGACAGTGCCGGATCACCTCCGCGACCTGCTCGGCCGGAACCCGCGTCGGGTCGATCCAGGGCCGCCGATCGGTGTCGAAGACCTCGGGCAGGCCGCGTACGCACTCGCCGGAGTGCAGGCAACGCTTGGCGTCGAAGGTGACGACGATGTCCTCGGCCGGATACTCCTCGCCTCGGTCGGGACCTGGGGCGGTGCTCATCTGAATCAACTCGGATCGGTCGGAGCGGGGACCGTCGGACGGGTCAGTCCGTGACCGTGCTCGGCGGGGCGTCGTAGACGAGGTCGAAGTAGTCGGGGTGCTTGCCGATCCACGCCTTGACGAACGGGCACAGCGGCAACACCTTGCGGTCGCCGCCGCGCAACAGGTCGAGCGCGCCGCGCACGAGCGCACCGCCGACGCCCTTGCCCTCGAACCTCGGGTCCACCTCGGTGTGGGTGAACACGATCAGGGCGTCGGTGGTCATGTACTCGGCGTAGCCGGCCAGGTCGCCGTCGGCCCGGGCCTCGAAGCGGTTCTGTGCGGGAACGTCCTCGACCGCGATGTCCATGTGATCCCCTCGATGTGGTTCGGATAGGCGGATGCCGACCCGACACTCTCTCTCGAATCCATTCGAACGCATACCCGGGTGTGGTGCGACCCAGGGCGACCGTCGCGGTGGCCGGAGCGCTTGATCGTTTCCCGCGCTCCGGTCGGTGCTCCGCCGTTGACCTCGCGCGCGACCTGGGAGAGCATGCGCAGATCTGACGCATCGTCATATTTGCTGGGAGGCACCACTCATGCTCGATCCCGAACCCCTCGCCGGTCAGGTCGCGGTCGTCACCGGCGGAGCCGCGGGCATCGGCGGCGGGGTCTCCCGGCTGTTGGCCCGAGCGGGCGCGCTGGTGCTGCTGAACGACATCGACGCGGACTGGGCCGAGCAGGCCCGGGTGGACATCGAGGCGGCCGGCGGGCGGGTGGAGGTGGTGCTCGGCGACATCCGCGAGCCGGCCGCGGTGGCCAGGCTGCGCGATGCCGCGCTGGCGGCGGGTGGCGCGGACGTACTCGTGAACAACGTCGGCGACTATCGGCCCTCGACCACGTTCCTGCGCAGCACGGAGGAGGAGTGGCGGGCGCTGCACGCGATCAACTTCGAACATGTGTTGCGCGTCACGCACGCACTGTTGCCGCAGATGATCGAGCGCGGCTCCGGCAGCATCGTGAACGTGTCCACGGTCGAGGCACTGCGCGGCATTCCGGGTTGCCCGGTCTACTCCGCGTACAACGCCGCGATCATCGCGTTCACCAAGAGTCTCGCGGTCGACGTGGCGCGCAAGGGGGTGCGGGTCAACGCGATCGCGCCGGACATGGCGAACACGCCGCAGACGACATACGAGGCGAAATTGCGCGATCGTGACCCCGCGCTGATCGGTTCGTGGGTGCCGATGGCGCGGTTCGGCGAACCCGAGGACTACGCGAAGGTTGTGCTCTTCCTGGCGAGTGCCGCATCGTCGTATGTGACGGGTCACCTGATCCCGGTGGACGGCGGTACGACCGCCGCGAGCGGGTGGTACGGGCGGGCGGACGGTCGCGGTTGGACCAACCTGCCGGATGGCGCGTGAGCGGCATTTCGTAGGGTGTTCGGTTGTTGTTCGGGCCGGGAACCGGGCAGGTGTCCCATACGTCGGGACAGCAAGAGGGAACGATGGCGTGGCCGCGGAGTCGGTGGCGCCGATCGGATCGGGACAGCGTGAACGACACGAGTACGACCGGCCACAGCGTCACCGGGGGGACGACGGACATGGCACGTACGACGGTGAGGGCCTACCTCAATCTGGCCATCCTGGTGGCCGGGCTCGAACTCCTCGCCATCGGCATCTGGTTCGTCCTCGAGGGCATCCGAGTCGACCAGGCGGACAGCATGATGGTGGTCTACGTCTGCGCCGCCGCGGTGCTCGGCTCGGCCATCTGGCTGGGCGGATATCGGCCTCGGGCCGACGAGTTCGTCGAACGCTGCGACGACACCGCGCTGCGGGACGCGAAGGCGCGGCTGGACCGGATGGACCCGGCCCGGCTGGCCGAACACGTGGCCGACCTGTGCGAGCGGGACGGGCTGGCCGAGGTGGAGACGGTGCGGGTCGTCGAGGACGCGTACGCGGTGGACATCCACGCGAGGCGCGTCGACGGGACATCGGCGGTGTTGCGGTGTCGCAGTGCGGAGGGGCCCGGGCCGGTGGCGGGGGGCGTGGTCCAGGACTTCGTGAGTGCGCTCGCCGCTCACGCGGGTGGGGATGGGGCTGCTGCGGGGGCCGGCGCGGGCGGGGATGGGTCCGGGGCGTTGTTGCTCGCTACGACGGCCGGGTGCTTTTCGGCCAAGGCGGCGGCGGTTGCGGCGTCTGCGGGGGTGGTGCTTTTGGATCGCGCGGCGTTGGCGCACTGGGAGTGTGACAAAGAGGTGCCGGCGCCTTTGGCTGCGTAGCGGGCTTTTGGCCTCATGCGCCGGCCGGGCTATTTGGCCTCAAGCGCCGGCCGGGCTATTTGGCCTCAAACGCCGGCCGGGCTGGGTGGCCTCAAGCGCCGGCCGGGCTACTTGGCCTCAAACGCCGGCCGGGCTGGGTGGCCTCATGCGCCGGCCGGGCTGATGGGTTTCGGCCGGCCTTGGGGAGTTGGCTGCGCTGGGTTGGCCTCAAGCGCCGGCCGGGCTGAGTGGTGCGGCGGTTGGGGTGGGTGGTTTTCCGCTGGGCTTGGGTGGGGTCAGTTGCAGCAGCCGCCTCCGCAGCAGCCGCCTCCGGTGTTGCCGGTGGGGCGGGGGGTGGAGGCGGCGCCGGTTAGCGCGACCGTGGACAGGAGTTTTGTGGTGTCGCCGTGGCCTTGGGGGCACGTGGCCGGGTCGTTTGCGGCGGACATCGGGCGGTTGAGCTCGAAGGTGATGTCGCAGGTGCGGCAGCGGTAGTCGTAGCGTGGCATGGCGCCAAGGCTAGTACCGGAGGTCAGGCCTTCGGGCCGGTGCTCTGGACGACCTCGAAGGACCACAGCGCCGAGTCGGTGGAAGCCGGCTTCGGCCGTTCGCCGCCGTCGCCCTGCCCGTGCGCGGCCTTCATGGTCCCGGCCATCCACGCCTGGAAGTCCTCCTCGCTGCGCCAGCGCGTGTACACGAGGTACTGGTCGGTCCCTTCGACCGGCCGCAGCAGTTCGAACCACTCGAACCCGTCCTGCGAGTCCACCATCCCCGCACGCGACGCGAATCGCTGCTCCAGGGTCTCCCGCATCTCGGCGGGCACGGTCAGCGCGTTGATCTTCACCACAGACATGCCCCCAGTCTGCCGGACGGTCGGGTGTCGCCTCGCACCGGAGCGGGTGGAGGGGACGGCCCCCGGGCGCGGGGTGGGCAGCGCTCGGGGGCCGTCGTTGGTGGGGGTGGTGGATCAGGGGCGGAGGGGGCCTTCGCAGGTGTAGGTGGAGGTGGCGGCCCGGGCGTTGGTCCAGGCGACGGGTGCGGTGAAGTGGCAGTTCATGTCGGCGAGGTTGTCGAGGGCCGCGCCGGCGCGGATGAGGATGAAGTAGTCGACCGTGGCCGCCATGGCGGTGTGCATGCGGCCCGGATCGGTCGAGTCGATGTTCGCGGTGATCGCGCCGGTGCAGGTGAAGCGGGGGAGCCTGTCGCGGGTCGCGCTGCACGACGTCGGGTTGTTGGAGGTGGCCCCACGGAAGGCCCGGCGGACCTGGTCGGCGCCGGTCGCGGTGAGTTTCCCGGGCGGGGTGTACTTCGCCACCGGCACGATCAGGTTGTCCACGTCGGCGATTTGGCGGTCGAGGTAGGTGTCGAACTCGGCCTGGAAGGTCGGGCCGCTCACCCGGTCGAGGAAGGCGTCGAACGCGGCGACGTCGTTGTTCCGCAGGTGGGTGTACATCTCGGTGAGCAGGTCCGGGTGGTCCCGGCCGAGCATCGAGAAGAACGAGCCGGCGTAGGCGTAGTAGCGGAAGAAATAGCCGTCGTCGTCGTATGTGAAGTGCAGCGTCTCGCGGACGGACGGCCGACTGCCGTACTTCCGCACGTCCGAGATCACCTTGGTGACGAGCGACTTGCGTAGCTGCACGCCTTGGTCGCGGGTCGCGCCCGCCAGGTACTCGGCCATGCCCTCGTCGAAGGCGGTGGTCCGGTTCTCCGCGTACCAGGGGCCCTGGCCGAACGAACCGGGCACCGCCCAGCGGCCGTTGAGGTAGTGGGTGTACTCGTGGCGGAACAACTCCTCCAGTTGGAGGAGGGAATCGCGCGGCACGACGCGTTGATAGGTGTAGAAGGTCGCGCCTTCCTCGATGTACAACCCGCCGTTGTTCGTCGAGTAGCCGTACAGGAACGGCTGGTACGTGTGGTAGTCGGCCATGCTCGCGTACAGCCGGACGGTCAGTTTGTGGTTCGGGTCGCCCGTGAGCGGCAGGTCGGCGCCCACCGTGCGGAAGAACTGCTCCTTGACCTGCTTGGAGGCGTAGTACAACTGCTCGACGGTGGCCCGGTCGAGAGACGTGTGCACCTCGATGTCGCCCCGGTCGAAGGTGTACGTGTTCGGGAACACGGCCGCCTCCACGTCGGCCCGACAGACTCCCGCCGCGTGACAGCGACCGTAGGTCTCCAGCCAGTGCGCGACCTCGCTCCACGGCACCGAGAAGCGGCCGTACCAGCCCTCGGTGTCGGTGAGCATCGTGTTCAGCCCGGTCACCGTCTCGGCGGTCAGACTCGGGATCTGCCCGAGTCGGCCGTACTCGTAGACGCCGTTGCGCAGCAGCCCGGAGGTGCTCGGCGTGTTCAGGTGCCGGTAGCCGACGAACGCCTTCAGGCCGGCGCGGTAGGCCGGATCGGCCTGTACGGCGGCGATGAAGCCCGCGTCGCCGTTGTAGATGCCGTGGTAGGCGAGGGTCTGTGCGGAGAGCACCGCGTTCCGCCGGGCCGCGTCCTGCCAGGCCGCCGTGCTGCCGTCCATGTCGCGGAACATCCGTGTCAGCAGAGGCAGTTGCCGTCCGCGTACGCCGTCGATGTCGGCGCTGATCAGCACTTCGCGCAGCAGCGCGCCCGAGGTGGGTGTGAGGTCGAACGCGTGCGGTGCGGCGCGGAAGGCGTCCGCCGCCGCGTTGATCGCGGCCACCACGGCCGGCCCGCGCAGGTCGATCGCCGGGTTGTCCCAGTCGAGGTAGAGCGCGGCGTGGGTGAAGTACCAGAGTTCGTACAGGTGCGACGCGTTCGTGCCGTCGTAGCCGGGGGCCAGCGCGGTGATCCGGGCCAGTACCGCCTGGAGGTGAGCCGGCGTCAGCACCCGGCCCAACTCGGGGGTGTAGGTCCACAGGAAGCCGCGCAGGCAGTCGGGTCCGACGTCGGCACGGGTGAGGAAGTCGGCAAGGGCCTGCGGGGACAGTGCGGAGAACTCGGCGAGCGTGCAGCCGGCCGGCAGGGCGGCGGCCTGGGCTCGCAGGTGCGCCGGCGGGGCGATCGGGAGGTCCGCCGGGGAGGGGCCCCGGCCGGGCGGCTTCGCGTTGGTCCCGTCGACCGGACTCGGACCC
Source organism: Embleya sp. NPDC050154 (assembly GCF_044460165.1). Lineage (NCBI taxonomy): Bacteria > Bacillati > Actinomycetota > Actinomycetes > Kitasatosporales > Streptomycetaceae > Embleya > Embleya sp. NPDC050154. The sequence continues at coordinate 184,129 of NZ_JBITJP010000018.1, read as the reverse complement.
CGGTCGGGGCCGAGCGAGAGTGGCGAACCGATCCGGTCGACCTCGTCGTCCGGATCGGCCGCCGTCGCCGTGTTCGCTTGCCCGACCCGCGAGTTCGTGCTCGGGACGGGGCCGGCCGAGGCCGTCGACGGAGCTGCGATCGGCAGCACGCCGACGGCCAGTGCCAAGAGGGGAACGCTTGTGGCAAACCACTTCCTGCGGCGTGCGTGATTGCTCATGTACGGCCCTTCGGGCACGGGCGGACCACGGTCGGTGGTCCACAGTGAGAACACGACGCTGAGTACAATGGCATATGTCACACGTGACATCCAGATGGATTCACGGTGAATCGTTTCCGACGGGGGCGGAAGTCGGTTCGGAAGTTGCCGCCGTGCTCGCGGCGCTCGGCGGTCGTGTCGGCTACCGGGCGGCGAGTTCGGCGTTCGCCTTGGCGGTGACATGGGCGAGCGCGCGGGCGGTGATCTCCCGGTCGGCGGTCGGAAGGTCGCCGTACAGCCGCTCGGCCACGCCGGCCACGGCGTCCGTGAACCCCTGCCGGAGGGCGGCGCCCTTGTCGGTGAGAGCCGTTCGGGCGCCGTCGACCAGCCCGGCGTCGGCGAGTTCGTCGAGCAGGGTGTGCGCCTGCGACTCGCAGAGGGGAGCGCGCCGGCGGGGCGCTATCGCAGCGCCCCGTTTCGCCGACACCACGAGCAGATCGCCGGCATGGTCGCGGAGTTCGCCCCCGACGCGGACGCCGCCTATGTCGCCGATCTGCTCCTGATGGCGTTCGCACCGGGCCTGTTCGACTTCCAGCGCACCGAGCGCGGCTGGGACGTGGACCGCATCAAGCGCGGCCTCGACGCGCTGATCGCCGGCATCGGGGCCGCCGAAGGGGCCGACGCGCAGCCGTCGTAACCACCACCGTGCCCCGTGGGACGGGAACACGACCGGGACAGAACAGCGATGGGACAGGGGTAGGCAGCCCAGGAGCGGGCCGGCCCGCGACGCCCCCCGGAGCCGGCATTTCCCGCCGATGAACCCGTGACCTTCGGCCCGCCGGCGACTAGCGTCGGCCGCAGGCGCCCCGAGCCGCGACCCGGTCGGGTGTGTGCCGCTGATGGTCCGTCATGCCCAGTGCACGGCAAGGGAAGCGGAGGCTTGCGTGGTCTACAGTCAGCCCGGCCAACCGGACAGCATCGTCAATTTCGAACCTCGGTACGACAACTACATCGGGGGCAAGTGGGTGCCGCCCGTGCAGGGCCGGTACTTCGACGACATCACCCCCGTGACCGGACAGCCGTTCTGCGAGGTGGCCCGTTCCACTGCCGAGGACGTCGAACTCGCGCTGGACGCCGCGCACGCGGCCGCCGACGCGTGGGGGCGGACCAGCGTCACCGAGCGGTCGCTGATCCTGCTGAAGATCGCCGATCGCATCGAGCAGAACCTCGAACGCCTCGCGGTCACCGAGACGTGGGAGAACGGCAAGCCGGTCCGCGAGTGCCTGGCCGCCGATCTGCCGCTGGCCGTCGACCACTTCCGCTACTTCGCCGGGGTGATCCGGGCCCAGGAAGGGTCCATCTCGCAACTCGACGAGGACACCGTCGCGTACCACTTCCACGAGCCCCTCGGCGTGGTCGCGCAGATCATCCCGTGGAACTTCCCACTGTTGATGGCCACCTGGAAGCTCGCGCCGGCGCTCGCCGCCGGGAACTGCGTCGTGCTCAAGCCCGCCGAGCAGACCCCGGTGAGCATCCTGGTGCTGATCGAACTGATCGCCGACCTGCTGCCGCCCGGTGTGGTCAACGTGGTCAACGGCTTCGGCTTCGAGGCGGGCAAGCCGCTGGCGAGCAGCAACCGGGTGGCGAAGGTGGCCTTCACCGGCGAGACGACCACCGGGCGGCTGATCCTCCAGTACGCGTCGCAGAACATCATCCCGGTGACCGTCGAACTCGGCGGCAAGAGCCCGAACATCTTCTTCGCCGACGTGGCCGACGAGGACGACGACTTCTTCGACAAGGCGGTCGAGGGCTTCGTGATGTTCGCGCTCAACCAGGGCGAGGTCTGTACGTGTCCGTCCCGGGCGCTGATCCACGAGTCGATCTACGACCGGTTCATGGCGCGCGCGTTGGAGCGCACCCGGGCGATCGTGCAGGGCAACCCGCTCGACCCGGCGACCATGGTCGGCGCGCAGGCGTCCAACGACCAGTTGGAGAAGATCCTGTCCTACCTCGACATCGGCCGGCAGGAGGGAGCCGAGGTCCTGATCGGCGGCGCGCGCAAGGTGGTCGAGGGCTTCGAGGACGGCTACTACGTCGAGCCGACCATCTTCAAGGGCACCAACGACATGCGGATCTTCCAGGAGGAGATCTTCGGTCCGGTGGTCTCGGTGACCACGTTCGGCGACGACGCCGAAGCGCTGCGGATCGCCAACGACACGCTGTACGGCTTGGGCGCGGGGGTGTGGACCCGGGACGCGACGCGGGCCTACCGGTTCGGTCGGGAGATCAAGGCCGGCCGGGTGTGGACCAACTGCTACCACGCCTACCCCGCGCACGCGGCGTTCGGCGGGTACAAGGCATCCGGGATGGGCCGGGAGAACCACCGGATGATGCTCGGCCACTACCAGAACACCAAGAACATGCTGGTCAGTTACTCGGCGAAGAAGCTCGGATTCTTCTGATGACCGAGTCGCCGCAGACGCCGAGCGTGGCCGACCCGCCCGAACGGCCGGGGACTTCGGTCGAGAAGGTCGCGATCACCGCGGCCGCCGCCGAACTTGTGGTCGAACTCGCGGCCGAGCACGGGCCGTTGCTGTTCCACCAGTCGGGCGGTTGTTGTGACGGGTCCTCGCCGATGTGCTACCCGAGAGGGGAGTTCCTGGTCGGCGACGCGGACGTTTTGCTCGGCTGGGTCGCCGGGCAGCCGTTCTACATGTCCGCGGCGCAGTACGAGTACTGGCGGCACACCCACCTGACCGTGGACGTGGTGCCCGGTCGCGGTGGCGGGTTCTCGGTCGAGGCGCCGACCGGCAGGCGATTCCTGATCCGCTCGCGGGTGTTCACCGACGACGAGGCGCGCCGACTGGAGAGCGACCGGGCGCAGCCGGGGCGCGGGCACTGAACGGTCGGGCCCGGGACGGGATCGCTCCCGTCCCGGGCCCGCCGGCACGGTCGGCTCAGTCCTCGCGGCGGCTGCGTCGCATGCCCAGGATCAGGGTGGCCGCAAGCAGTACCGCGATCACCGCGGCCAGCGTGTCCCGCAGGGTGTGGTCCGCCGGGCCGTCGATCAGGTTGCTCTGGTTGGTCATGTCCGGCGTCGGCGTCGCGGCCGGCCCCGTGGCCTGGAGCAGCTTCGGCAGGTCCAGGCCGCCGAACGTGGTCACCGTGCGGTTGGTCGCCTTGGCCGCCAGGATCAGCGAGGCGAGCCGGACCGGGTCGCTGCCCGCCATGGTCTTGGCGCCCGAGGCCAGCCAGTCGACCGCCGCGCCCGCCTCGGCCGGGTGACCGGTCGCGGACAGCGCCTGGACGGCGGCCACCGTGGCGTCGAAGTCGCTCGGCCCGCCGAAGTGATTGCCGCCCGCCTTCAGCTTCGCGATCAGCCACGCCGCGCCGCCCTGCGCGGCCAACGCCCGGCCCGGCTCGGCACCGGGGCAGACCAGCGGGGTGACCGCGATGGAGGGGGCCGGTACGGCGGGCTGGGTGCCGTATCCGAGCGCGAGCACCGAGCGTGCGGTCACCGTCGGATCGACCGGACCGCCCGGGCGCGTGGCGAACGCGCCCCGGTCCGGCTCGGGCGCGGCGCAGCGCGACTGGGTCGCCTTGAGCGCGTCGGTCGGCGTACGCCCCTGCGGCGACCTCAGCAGCTCCGGCGAGCGGCCGGCGGTGACGATCGCGCTGATCGCGGCCGCCGTCGCGGCAGGGTCACCGGTCGCGTCGGGCGCCGGTGCGGTCGCGAACGAGCCGTCCGCGAGCTGCTTGGACCGCAGCCAGTCGACGCCGCGCGCGACCCGCGTGTCGTAGGTGCGCAGCGCGTGCAGTGCCTCGATCGCGGTCGCGGTCGCGACGGTGTTCTCCCGAGCGGCGTCGCACGGCGCGGCGGGATCGGCTCGATACGCGGTGAAGCCGCCGTCCGCGCACTGCTGCCCGAGCAGCCACTCGATCGCGGTCGGGGCCGGTTGGCTGTCCGTGGAGGCCAGGGCCATGATCGCCAGCGACTGCCGGTAGACCCCGTCCGAGGTCGGATCACTCCGCCCGTACAGCGCGAGCGGCACCGGTCCGGACTGGGCCTTGTCGACCGAGACGCGTTGGACGGCCGACACGGAGGTGGTGATGGTGCGCGGCACCGAGTCGCCCACGGCCGCCCCGAGCGAGCCGCCGGGCGGCGGCGGTGTCGGCGCGGCGGCGGCCACACCCCCCGTCCAGAGCGAGCACAACAGCGTCGTCGTGAGCACGGAGGCCGCCGCGGCACGCCCGCGGCGTCGGGGGGAGGGCATGCAGTGCCTTTCGCTGAACGCTGAGCGGATCGGACCGCGAAACCGACGGTCGACGGTCCCGGCCACCCTACCCGTGCGCCCCCGCGGGCCCGAGGGTCACAGGGCCGTATAGCGCACGGGGTCGCCGCCGGGCTCCGCGCCCGCCCGTCCGCGCTTGACCAGGTGGCGCAGGTGCGCGGCGGCCTCGCTGAGGGCCAGTTGCCGGTTCTGCGCGCCCAACTGCGCCCACGGCCGGTTCCAGTCCATGCCCTCGGCGATCTGCCACAGGGTCAGCGACGCCGCGCACAGGCGCGTGTGCAGCGCCGCGAGCCGGTCCTCGTGCAGCCGGGCCACCTCGGCCGCCCGACCCGCCGCGTCCTCGAAGGCGTGCTCGTGGGCGGGGAGCACACCGGTGATCGGCAGCCTGGCGACACGTGTCAGGGAGGCCAGGAAGTCACCGAGCGGGTCGGCCTCCTCGGCCTCGTCGTACAGCCCGATATGCGGCGTGATCGAGGGCAGCAGGTGGTCGCCGGAGAGCAACCGGCCGTCGCCGCCCTCCAGGTGCAGGCAGACGTGGCCGGGCGTGTGCCCGGGCGTCCACACCGTGCGTACCGTGCGACCGGGCGCGGGTGCGAGTTCGCCGTGCACCAACTCGCGGTCGGGCACCGCGTAGTGCAGACGCGGGCGGCTGCCGGCCGTCGCGGTGCGCAGGCCGGTGAGCGCGTCCAGCGCCTCCTGCGGTGCGCCCGCGAGGGCGAGCACCTCCAGGTGGTGGCGCAGCCAGGCGGAGCGCGGCGCGTTGTTGATCAGTTCGACCTGCTCGGCGTCCGCCGCGTGCAGCGCGACCCACGCGCCGGATACCTCGCGCACCTTCTCGGAGAGCCCGTGGTGGTCGGGGTGCGCGTGGGTGACCAGTACGCCGTGCACCTCCTCGATCGAGGTGCCGACCTCGACCAGGCCGTCCACCAGGGCCCGGTAGGAGACCGGGTCGTCCCAGCCCGAGTCGACCAGGACGGGTCCGGCGTCGGTCTCCAGCACATAGACGAGGGTGCAACCGAGCGGATTGTTCGGGATCGGAACCGGGACGGTCCACACACCGTTGCCCAGATCGGCGACCCGAGGCGTCGGCGGGGTGGGGCGGCTGGATGCGGTGGTCATGGGCGGCCTCCTTCTCGATGTACTCGAAGTGGCGCCAGTCGAACGCCGGGTGCGCGCCCGACTTCGATGATCACCATAGAACACGTTCTCTCATACACCACCGCGCCGATGACTTGAGGGGTCGTCAGATCGAGATCCGGCACGTACGATCCTTACCTGTCAGCCGATGAGACTCCAGTCTCATTCGAGCCGCGAATGCGTTGTTCCCTCATCGGCAAACTGATATCTGTTCTAGTCAGAGTTCTGCTCATAGCCCGCAAGCCCCTGTATCGCGCAGCGTGTGTGCACGCCCGCACCGAGGAGGACCGTGATGACGGATATCGTGGAGCACAGCCAACTGGTCATCGGCGGAGAGCTGGTCGACCCCATTGGCAAGGACACGATCGAGGTCGTCTCGCCCCACACCGAAGAGGTCATCGCGCGTGTTCCGCACGCCTCGACCGCGGACGTGGACGCCGCGGTCGCCGCCGCGCGCAAGGCGTTCGAAGAGGGCCCGTGGCCGCGCATGTCGTTGGACGAGCGGATCGCCATCCTGGAGAAGATCCGCGACGGCTTCATGACGCGGTCGCAGGAGATCGCCGAGGTGGTCGCCTCGCAGAACGGATCGCCGGTCGGCTGGGGCCTGTTCGCGCAGGCCATCGGCGCCGGGATGATCTACGACACGGTGGCCAAGATCGCCCGCGACTACCAGTGGGAGGAGAAGCGGACCGGTCTGCTCAACCCGCTGCTGATCCGCCGCGAGGCGGTCGGCGTGGTGGCCGCCGTGGTGCCGTGGAACGTCCCGCAGTTCGTCACGGCCGCCAAGCTGGCGCCGGCGATCGCGGCCGGCTGCACGATCGTGCTCAAGCCGTCCCCGGAGACCCCGCTCGACTCGTACATCCTGGCCGAGATCTGTCGCGAGGCCGGCCTGCCCGACGGCGTGCTGAGCATCGTCGCCGCCGACCGCGAGGTCAGCGAGTACCTGGTCGCCCACCCCGGCATCGACAAGGTCGCGTTCACCGGTTCGGTCGGCGCGGGCAAGCGCATCATGGAGGTCGCCGCGCGCAACCTCACCCGGGTCACCCTGGAACTCGGCGGCAAGTCGGCGGCGATCATCCTGCCCGACGCCGACCTGGAGCACACCGCCACGACGCTGCTGCCCAACTCGTACATGAACAACGGCCAGGCGTGCGTCGCGCAGACCCGGATCCTGGCGCCGCGCGCCCGCTACGACGAGATCGCCGAGCGCTTCACCGCGTGGGTCGGCGAGCTCAAGGTCGGCGACCCGATGGCTGCCGACACCCAGGTCGGCCCGCTGGTGGCCAAGCGCCAGCAGCAGCGCTCGTTCGACTACATCCGGATCGGCCAGGAGGAGGGCGCCAAGCTGCTCGCCGGCGGCGGCCGTCCCGAGGCGCTGGAGAAGGGCTGGTACGTCGAGCCCACCCTGTTCGGCGACGTGGACAACTCGATGCGGATCGCGCAGGAGGAGATCTTCGGCCCGGTCGTCGCGCTGATCCCCTACGACGACGAGGAGCAGGCGATCGCGCTGGCCAACGACTCGGACTTCGGACTGTCCGGCAGCGTGTGGACCACCGACATCGAGAAGGGCATCGACGTCGCCCGCCGGATCCGCACCGGCACCTACTCGGTGAACACGTTCGGCCTGGACTTCTTCGGCCCGTTCGGCGGCTTCAAGAACTCGGGCATCGGCCGGGAGTTCGGCATCGAGGGCCTGGGCGCGTACACCGAGGCCAAGTCGATTGCGTTGCCCGCGGGCTACGACGCGCAGATCTGACCGTCGCCGCCGGCCCGCCTCCGCGCGGGGCGGGCCGGCGGTTCCAGGCCCTGCCGGGCCGAGCGAAGAAGAGGTGTTCTGATGGGTGATCGCTGGCGCGTCGAGGTCGACAGAAGCGTCTGTATCGGTTCGGGCATGTGCATCGGCAGCGCCCCGGCCGACTTCAAGCTGGACGCGGGCCGGCAATCGCATCCCCGGGCCGAGGAGATGGACGCCTCGGACGCGATCCTGGAGGCGGCCGAGAGCTGCCCGGTCGAGGCGATCTCGATCATCGAGGCCGGCTCGGGGAAGACGGTGTTCCCGCCGGACTAGAGGTCCGGTCCGGAGGCCAGGGCCCGGGGCACGGCCCGCGGCGACGTCGGCGCGCCGCGGCACCGCGTCGGTTCGACGTCGCCGCGGACGAGCCGGCACGGAAGCCGCGGGCCCTGGTCGCCGACCGGGGCCGTGCGGCGTCACGACGGCGACGGGCGCGCTCAGTCCTCGGGGATCAGCCGGCAGACGGTCTCGATGTCGGTGCGGACCTGGGCGATGGAGGCGCGGCCGTTCAGCCACGCGATCAGCGACGAGTGCCATGTGTGGGTGATCACCCGGATCACCGCGAGGTCCTCGGCGGTCGGCTCCCCGGCCGGCTCGTCGCCGCTGATCGCCTCCAGGATCATCGTGGTGGTCTCCCGGCTGACCGTGTCCACCTCGGCGCCGACCGAACGGTCCGCGAACTGGAGCGCGCGCATCATCGCCTCGGTCAGATGCGGCTCGCGCTGCATGCCCTTGAACGCGCGCAGCAGCGTGTCCACCACCCGCTCGCGCGAGCCGGCGCTCCGGGGCGGGCGCCGGCGGAGCTGGGCGTGGAGCTGATCGAGCTGGTCGTACATGGTGGCCACGAGCAGGTGCACCTTGGACGGGAAGTAGCGGTACAGCGTGCCGAGCGCCACCTCGGACAGCTCGGCGACCTCGCGCATCTGGACGGACTCGTAGCCGCCCCGAGCGGCCAACTGGGTGGTCGCACGCAGGATCCGGCGGCGGCGCGCCTCCTGCCGCTCGGTCAGCGGCGCCCGGTCGGCCTTCGTGTACGTGGTCATGTCAGCCCCTCGGTGCGCGGCGGTTCGCCGGCTGGTGTGTTACGGGTCACGCCGTGCTCGTCGCAGTGGGTACCCGGCGGTATCTTGGCTGCTCTCCGACGAGCAGATACTGAAACTTGTTCTAGATTACGCGACTACTATGCTCCGACGAGGGCAGCGATAGGGGGCCATTCGTGATACGGGAGACCGCAACCGCTGTGGATACCCAGGTGGACCCGGCGCGGACCTCCCCGGAGCGACCCTTGCGAATCGCCCTGTTGGCGTACCGAGGCGATCCGTACTGCGGCGGACAGGGAGTCTACGTCCGCCACCTGTCCCGCGAACTCACCCGGCTCGGTCACCACGTCGAGGTGATCTCCGGTCCCCCGTACGCGGTCGTGGACGAGGGCGTGAAGCTCACCACCCTGCCCAGCCTGGACCTGTACCGCGACCCGGACCCGTTCCGGTTGCCCCGGCTCGGCGAGTACCGGGACTGGATCGACGTGCTCGAGGTCGGCGGCATGCTGACCGCGGGCTTTCCCGAGCCGCTGACCTTCTCGCTGCGCGCATGGCGGCACCTGGCGGCCCGGCGCGGCGAGTTCGATGTCGTGCACGACAACCAGACGCTGGGCTACGGCCAACTCGCGCTGCCCCGACTCGGCTTCCCGCTGGTGACCACGATCCACCACCCGATCACGGTCGACCGCGCGCTGGAGATCGGCGAGGCCACCACACTGCGCCGCAAGGCCACGCTGCACCGCTGGTACGGGTTCACCACCATGCAGAAGCGGGTCTCCGCCCGGCTGAGCGAAGTGCTCACCGTGTCCGGCTCGTCCAAGGCCGAGATCATCGACCACCTCGGCGTCTCGCCGAGCCGGGTCACCGTGGTGCCGGTGGGCGCCGACACCGACCGCTTCGCGCCGGACGCCTCGGTCCCGAAGGTGCCCGGCCGGATCGTCACCACCGCGAGCGCGGACGTGCCGCTCAAGGGCCTGATCCACCTGGTCGAGGCGCTCGCCAAACTGCGCGCCGACCACGACCACGTCGAACTCGTGGTCGTGGGCCGCCCCAAGGGCGACGGGCCGGTGCTGCGCGCGATCGACCGGCTGGGACTGACCTCGGCGATCCGCTTCGTGTCCGGACTCAGCGACGACGAACTGGTCGACCTGATCCGCAGCGCCGAGATCGCCTGCGTACCCTCGCTCTACGAGGGCTTCTCGCTGCCCGCCGCCGAGGCGATGGCCTGCGGGACCGCGCTCGTGGCCACCACGGGCGGCGCGATCCCCGAGGTCGCCGGGCCGGACGGGGAGACCTGCCTGGCGGTGCCGCCGGGCGACCCGGAAGCCCTGCGCGCCGCGCTCACCCGACTGCTGGAAGACCCCGAACTGCGGGCCCGACTGGCCGAGGCGGGCCGTGCCCGGGTGCTCGAGCGGTTCACCTGGCGCAACACCGCGGTCCGGACCGCGGAGCGCTATTGGGCCGCAGTCGAGGCCGGTCCCACCGCGCCGACCACGGCCGGCACCGGTAGACGTGGGCTCACCGAGCGCGCGAGCGACGTCCTGCTCGGCCGCTCGCCGTTCGGCCGCCGGCTGCCCCCGCCCGCGTCGCACGGCGCCGGACCCGGAAACCGCTGACCACACCCCACCCTCGCCGGCCGCCCCCGCAACCGGTTCGCGCAATACGAGACGGAGTCGCCGACTTGCTCACCGTGGATTTCTCCCGCTTTCCCCTGGCCCCGGGGGATCGGGTCCTGGACATGGGTTGTGGTGGCGGCCGGCACGCCTTCGAGGCATACCGGCGTGGCGCCGACGTGGTCGCGCTCGACCGGAACGCGAAGGACATCGCCGAGGTGGACGCGATGTTCGCCTCGATGCTGGCCGCCGGTGAGGTTCCCGAGGGCGCGCGTGCCGAGGCGCTCGTCGGGGACGCGCTGGCGCTGCCGTTTCCGGACGACAGCTTCGACCGGGTGATCATCTCCGAGGTGCTCGAACACATCCCGGACGACAAGGGTGTCCTGGCCGAACTGTTCCGGGTGCTCAAGCCCGGCGGCCTGGCCGCGATGACCGTGCCGCGCTACGGGCCGGAGAAGATCTGCTGGGCGCTGTCGGACGCGTACCACGAGGTCGAGGGCGGGCACATCCGGATCTACAAGGGCGACGAGTTCCAGGCCCGGATCCGCGAGTCCGGGCTACGGCCGTACGGGACCCACCACACGCACGCGCTGCACTCGCCGTACTGGTGGATCAAGTGCGCGGTGGGCGTGGACAACGACAAGGCGCTCCCGGTCCGGGCCTGGCACAAGCTCCTGGTCTGGGACATCATGAAGCGCCCGCTGGCCACCCGCCTCGCGGAGAAGGCGCTGGATCCGCTGATCGGCAAGAGCCTGGTGGTCTACGCGACCAAGCCCCGGCCGCACGGCGACACCGCGGCAGGCGCCGACGGCGACCTCGCCGGAGCCCGCGCATGAGCCTCGCGGGTCGCCGTCGCGGCCCCGAGTCGGCGCTCGAACTGCTGGCGCTGGAAGGCGTGTTGACCGTTCGGCAGGTGGCCGAGACGATCGACGGGATCGCCGCCGTGCAACGGCCGGACGGGTCGATCCCGTGGTTCGTCGGCGGGCACCTGGACCCGTGGGACCACACCGAGGCCGCGATGGCGCTCGACGTGGCCGGCCGGCACGACGAGGCCGAGCGGGCGTACCGCTGGCTGGCGAGCCGGCAGGAGCCGGACGGCTCGTGGTACGCGGCCTACGTGGACGGCGTGGTCACCGATCGCAACAAGGAGGCCAACTTCACGGCCTACCTCGCGGTCGGCCTGTGGCACCACCATCTGCTCACCGGGGGCGAGGAGTTCCTGGTCCGGATGTGGCCGAAGCTGCGTGCGGCGATGGGCTTCATCCTGGACCTCCAGGCGCCCGGCGGCGAGATCCGCTGGAAGCGCGACGAACACGGCGTGCCGGTGCCGGACGCGCTGCTCACCGGCTCGGCGAGCATGTACCAGGCGCTGCGCTGCGCGCTGGCGATCGCCGAGCACCTCGGCGAGCCGCAGCCGGACTGGGAGTTGGCCGCGGGTCGGCTGGGCCACGCGGTGTTGTCGCACCCCGAGCGGTTCCTGGACAAGAACCGCTACTCGATGGACTGGTATTACCCGATCCTGGGCACGGCCCTGCGGGGGCCTGCGGCGGACGAGCGGATCAAGGACGGCTGGGACACCTTCGTGGTGCCGGACCTGGGCGTGCGGTGCGTCTCCGACCGGCCCTGGGTGACCGGTGCGGAGAGTTGCGAACTGGCCATCGCGCTCTGGGCGTTGGGTGAGAGCGACCGTGCGGTGGAGATCGTGTCGTGGATCCAGCGGTTGCGGCACGAGGACGGGTTGTACTGGACCGGGTACGTGTTCGAGGACGACGCGATCTGGCCCGTGGAGCGCACGGCGTGGACGGCGGGGGCGATGATCCTGGCCACGGCCGTGCTGGGGGGTGAGCCGGCGACCACCGCGGTGTTCGGTGGTGGGGGCTCGGCGTTCGCGGGCGACGGGTTGCCGGTTGGGCTTGCGCCCGAGCAGGTGCGGTGTGGCTCGGAGCTGTGCGTGGATGGGGTTTGAGGCCGGGGTCCTCAATCGCCGGACGGGCTTGTCCTCAAGCGCCGGACGGGCTTGTCCTCAAGCGCCGGACGGGCTGAAGGGGGCGGTTGGCTTGGGCGTGGGTGTGGCGGGCTTGGGCTTGAGCGTCGGACGGGCTGAAGGGGGCGGTTGGTTCGGGCGTGGGTGTGGCGGGCTTGGGCTTGGGCGCCGGACGGGCTGTATGGGTCGGTAGTCGGCGTGGGTGTACTCGGTTGTCGGGGTTGGTCGGGGCGGCAATAGGGTTCGCGTGGGGGGCTGGGCGACTCGCGTGACGAGGGTGGGCATGGCGGCTGGGTTGGGGCCGGGGGACCGGATAGGTCCTTATACGGTGGTGGGATTGCTGGGCGCCGGCAGCCCCGGGTGGGTGTATCTCGCGCGGACCGGTGCCGGGCGGCCGATGGCCGTGCGGATGTTGTACGGCGAGCAGCGTGGCATCAAGCGGGCCCAGAAGGTGCGCGGGCCCGGTGTGATCGAGGTGATCGGCAGCGGTGGCGCGACCCGCAATCCGTGGGTGGCGTCGGTGTACGTGCCCGCGCCGTCGCTGGGGGACCTGGTGATCTCGTGCGGCCCGCTGCCGCCGGACGCGGTGCGGTGGCTGGCGGCCGGGATCGCCGAGGGTCTGGTGACGATCCATCAGGCCTCGCTCACGCACGGCGATCTGCGACCCGCGCAGATAGTGGTGGCCTCGGACGGACCGAGGGTGACCGGATTCGGGATCGAGGGCGCGGGCAGTCCGCTGACCGCGCCCGGGTACCTCGCGCCGGAGCAGGCCCGAGGCGAGGAGCCGGGGCCGGCGTCCGACGTCTACGCGCTGGGCGCGTTGTTGTGCTTCGCGGCGACCGGACGGCCGCCGCACACCGGCGAGGGCGAGGCGGCGATCCGGCGCAGTGTGGCCGGCGGCGAGCCGGAACTTGCGAATGTGCCGGTTGAGTTGGCCGAGCTGATCCGGTCCTGTCTGGCCCGGGATCCGGAGGATCGGCCCACGCCGCGCGCGCTGTTGGAGGAGTCGGCCGCGGAACTGGCGGATCGTCAGGGGGCGTACGGTGCCGCGTCGTGGTTGCCGGCACCCGCGGTGGAGCTGATCGACGCGTACCACCGGCGTGGGCGTCTGGTCGGCGACCCGCCGACCGTGCCGCTCGGCGATCGATTCGGCGGCGCGTCGAAGGGCGGTTCCGCACACGGCGGTTCGGTCGGGGACAAGGTCGGCCCGAGAAAGGCCGTCAAGGCCGCCGAGCCCGCCGGGCCCGCCGAGGCGGGCGCTCCGGCCGAGGACGCCGAGCCGGCCCGGGAGGGTGTGGCCGTGTCGGCTCCGGCCGGCGCGGCGAAGAAGGATCCGGCGAAGAGCGAGGCCGTGCCGAGCGGGGCCACGAAGGCCGATGCGGCCAAGCCCGGGGAAGGCGCGCCCGAGCCGGAGGAGGCCGTCGCCGAGACGATGCAACTCGCCCGGATCGTCGACGCGATGGTGCCGCGGATCGACGACAGCGACGACCGTCAGGACCCCTACGACCTGCCCGTTCCGCCCGAGCCGCACGAGGGCGGCGGGGCCGGGTGGCTCCTGGTCGCCGCGCTCGTGGTGATCGCGCTCGTGGGCGGCCTGCTCGCGGGTGTCGCCTACGAGCGCGGGCGCGGGGATCGTGATCGGGGCAAGGCGGGTGCGGCCGATGCCCGCCCCTCGATTCCGCCCGGCGACCCGGTCGCGGCCTTCGTGGCGAGCGTACCGGTGGGCGGCTGTGTGGACTTCGCGAGCGACGGCACGCCCGGATGGCGACCGGCCGCGCCCCGCTCGCTGCCCTGTGAGGACCCGGCGGCCCGGCAGCGGGTGCTGGCGCGTACCTCGGCGGCCGGCGGCGCGAGCGACTGCATGAGTACCGACGGGCGCAGCCGCTGGCCGGCGACGCCCGGCGTGCCCGCGCTGTGCCTGGAGCGGATCTTCCGCCCGGGCGAGTGCGTGCCGGCCGAGACGCGCGACGGTCGGCAATGGGCCTTCCTGGCCTCGCTGGTGCCGTGCCAGGGGCCGCTTCCGCAGGATCGCCCGGCGCGCCTGCGGATCGACGAGGTGCACCCGATGACCGCGTCGAACGCCACCAGTTGCCCGGGCCGCTCGCCGGTCTACTATCCGTTGCCGTCCCGAGTCCAGGAACTGTGCATGGCCCCGCTGCCCTGATGGCAGGCCCGGGTCGTCCCGACCGCCGCTCCCGTGCCCGCGGGCCACGGGGCGGCGACGGCCGGGCGGCGGTCAGCTCGCGAGTTCGGCGAGGAGCTTCAGGGCCTCGGGGTTGCGGGTGGTGACGATCATGTCGGTGACGTGCGGGTCGGCCGCCCACGCGGCGTAGCGCTCGCGGATGCGGTCGGCCGGGCCGACCAGGGCGATCTCGTCGACGAAGCCGCTCGGGACGGCGGCGATCGCCTCGTCCCGCTTGCCGGCCATGAACAGCTCCTGGATTCGGTCCGCCTCCTCGGCGTAGCCGAACCGGCGCATCAGGTCGGCGTGGAAGTTCTTGTTCTTCGCGCCCATCCCGCCGACGTAGAAGCCCATCGCCGCCTTGATCGGGAACATCGCCTGTTCGACGTCGTCGCCGAGCGCGACCTGCACCATCGGCGCGATCCGGAAGCCGTCCGGCTTGTCGCGCAGCGCGTCCGCGTACACCTCGGGCCGGGTCGGCGCCCAGTGCAACGGCAGCCATCCGTCCGCGATCCGCGTGGTCAGGTGTACGTTCTTGGGCCCTTCGGCGCCGAGGAAGATCGGCAGATCCGCGCGCAACGGATGGGTGATCGACTTGAGCGGCTTGCCGAGCCCGCTGCCGTCCTCGCCGGTGTACGGGTGCCGGGCGTAGCGTCCTTCGGCGACCACCGGCCCCTCGCGGCGCAGCACCTGGCGGATCACGTCGACGTATTCGCGGGTGAAGGTCAGCGGGCTCTTCGGGAACGGCCGCCCGTACCAGCCTTCGACCACCTGCGGCCCGGAGAGGCCGAGGCCGAGGATCACCCGCCCGCCGGAGAGGTGGTCCAGGGTCAGCGCGTGCATCGCGGTCGCGGTGGGCGTACGCGCGGTCATCTGGGTCACCGCGGTGCCCAGCTTGATCCGCGACGTGTGCGCGGCGATCCAGGTCAGCGGCGTGAACGCGTCCGAGCCCCACGACTCGGCGGTCCACACCGCGTCGAACCCGAGTCGTTCGGCCTCCCGCGCCAGTTCGACGAAGTCGGCGGACGGGCCTCGGCCCCAGTACCCGAACGTCAGACCCAGCCTCATGGCGTTACCTCCACGGAGTTGCACGGCGAATCGCCCCCGCAGACTAGAACACGTTTTAGTTCGTGGGGAGACCGACTCCCCTGGCGCGGACTTCCGGCCGCTGCCGGACGGGCGCGCGGACTCGCGTCCCGGGCAGGCGCGGACTTCCGTACCCGGGACAGGCGAAAGGGCGCCGTCCGGTGTGGACGACGCCCTTGCCTTGTTGCCGAGTCGCGGTTCGTGTCTCGGTACTACCGGTTCCTCGGGAGCACCGGAGTCACGAGCGCTGGATGCCGATCGTGTTCTGGAGCACGCCGCGCACGTTGTCGACCTCGACGAGCAGGCCGTTGGGGTGCTCGGCCACCGCCAGGTACCAGACGCCCGTGTTCAGGACGCCCTTCTCCTGGTTGGTGTGCTCGTCCAGCATCGGCCGCGAGTCCGGCACCGAGAACCAGAAGGGCTGGAACGGCGCGCCGCCGGGTGCCGCGGCCGGGTTGGGCTGCTGCGCGCCGGGACCCTGCGGCCCGGGAGCACCGAAGCCACCCTGCGGACCCTGGGGACCCTGCGGCGCCGGGCCGCCGAAGCCGCCGGGCTGCGGGGCGCCGCCGTACGACTGCGGACCCTGGGGGCCCGGCTGGCCACCGTAGGGCGCGCCGCCGTACTGCTGCTGCCCCTGCGGGCCGCCGAACTGACCCTGCGGACCCGCCGCGGGGCCCGCGGCGCCGAGCAGCGGCGCCTGGAGGGCGGGCACCAGCGTGGTGGCGATCAGGGTTCCGCTGAGCACGAGGACCAGCAGAATGATGATGATGCCGCCGAACTTCATCTCCAGGCCGTCGTCGGCACCGCCGATCGACCACAGCGCGTTGATCGGCGAGATCGCCGCGAGCGGCAGCGCCCACTGACGCGCGGTCAGACCGAGGATCTGACGGTCGCGCAGTTGCGGGAGCAGCCCGCCGAGGATGAACAGCACGCCGGCGATGATCGGGGTCAGGACGACCGCCGAGATGGTCGGGGCCAGGAACCCGGACCAGGCGTTCCAGGTGAAGTCGGACGAGCGGCCGAGGCCGTCCTTGGCACCGATGTAATCCAGGAACGAGAAGATGAAGATGAGCACGGCGGCGACCCCGATGACCGCGTCGCCACGCGAAAGCTTTCTGACGTCCACTAATACTCCTCCCGAGGGGGATGGGCGCCGACAGCGTACGGGGGCGACCCAAGTCGTGCCACCGACGTCGCCCCCGCGCGTCCCCGGTGCATTGGTCCGGGGACACTGTGCCAGACGGGCGAACGATCTGTGCCCCGACCCCACGCGACGCGCCGTATGGGGGCATTTTTTCAAAGATGTCTATTCGCCCCGCTGAATGCCCGTCAGATCGGTCAACATGCCCTGCAGGCCGTCGATATCGATGACGATGCCGCCGTCCTGCACGCCCACCGCGAGATACCACACGCCGGGATGCAGCGTGGCCACCGCGTCACCGGGGTGGTCGAGCGGCTGGAGCGGCCTCTGTTCGGGCACGGCCAGCCAGTACTGCTCGAACGTGCCCGGATCGCCCGATTCCGGCTCCGGGGCGCGGACCGGGTCCGCGGCCGGGGCGGGTTCCGGTTCGTCCGACTTGTACAGCAGTACCGGCGGTTGCACGGCGGGCGGTTGCATCGGCGGCGTCAGCGGCGGGGGAGTGTTGCCGGACGGCCCGTAGACCGGCGGCGCGACGGGCGGCGGGACCGGGAAGCCGCCGGTGCCGGGCGGGCCGGGCGGATACCCGCCGGGAGCGCCGGGGAAGCCGCCGCCGGGGTAGCCCTGCCAGTTGTTCTCGCGCGGACGCACCAGTGGGACGTTGAGCCCGCCGATCCGGTCGATGGTCAGCAGCAGCAGAGCCTGGAGCACGGCGAAGCCCGCCAGCCCCCACGCGCCCCAGCCGTGGCCGGCATCCACGGTCGCCTGCGCGTCGCCGTTGGAGCGGGCGATCTGCTCGGCGGCGTGCGCCAACTTCTCGTAGCCGCCGTCCGCGCCGAACACGGCCCACACCGCGCTCCACGCCGACGCGACGCCCAACGCGATGCCCCACTGGCGAAACGCCAGACCGCCGAACTGGATCTCGGTCGGCTGCGGCGAGCCCGGCCGGATCGTGTACCGGCCGATCAGCAGCAGCACCAGCGAGATCGAGGACAGCAGTACGACGGCGGGCGCGAGCGGCCAGAAGTCGCCGATCCACGCCGAATAGTCGGTGGTTCCCTCGGTGATGCGTTTGCCCTTGGCGGTCACCGTGTACCAGGGGAGAAACGAGAAGACCAGAACTCCGATCGCCGCCACCGCGACGATCAGATCACCTCGGGTGACGCCTTTGCGTGGCATCGTGCTCCTCCCTGACGGGGCTTTTCGTACTGCTCGGAATTGCCGTGCGTCTGCTGCGCCGATCCGGTGCCGGTGCGGGTGACCGCACCGGCACCGGAGCCTGACGTACCGTCATTCTCCGCGCTGGATCCCGGAGACGTCGCCGAGGACCCCTCGGACGCCGTCGACCTCGACCAGGACGCCGCCCGGGTGCGGGGCGACCGCGAGGTACCACTGGCCGGTCTGGAGGGTGGCCACCGGCGTCTTGGACAGACCCTCGGTGGGTGCCAGCGGGCGGGCCTCCGGTACGGCGAACCAGAACTGTGCGAACTCGCGCGTGTCCTGGCCGGCCGCGGCCGGGGCGGGCTGCCCGGTGACGGCCGGCGTGGCACCGGTTCCGCCGGCGACCGCGGTGCCGGTGCCGGTGCCGGCGTCCGGCGGCGGCATGTGGGCCGGTACGCCGGCCATCGGCGCGCCGGTGCCCGTGGCGCCCGGTGCCGGGTAGGCGGGCGGCGGGAAGCCGCCGGTGGCGTTCGGCAGCGGGTAGCCGGTGTTCGGGTCGACCGGAGCCGGGTAGCCGCCGGTTCCGTTCGGCGGGGGGTAGCCCCACGGTTGCTGCGGCACCGGGCTGAACAGCGGTGCGGCCAGGCTGGGGATGCGATCCCCGATGATCAGGAAAAGCGCCGCGACGAGCCCGGCCACCATCATCAACCACGCGAAGACGGTGGGTCCGGTGTCGATCGAGTAGCGGGAGGAACCGGAGCCCTCGTACATGTCGCCGAGCATGCCGCCCGCCCCGAAGGGGGCGAAGAAGCCGCTGATCGCGCCGGTGACGCCGAACGCGATCGCCCACTGGCGCGGGGCCAGTCCGAGCGCCGGCTTGTCCGGTTGGGCCGCGAAGCGGCCGATCACCATGAGCAGTACCGCCAGCAGCGGCACCAGCACCACGGCCGGCATCAACGGATAGAAGTTGACCGTCCAGGCGTTCCAGCCCTTGCTCTGACTACGGCCGCTGCCCAGCGGGTCGTCGTCATCGCTGCTGCTGCCGCCGAAGGACGCGCTGATTTCGTAGTATTTGAAGAACGAGAAGATGAAGATCAGGACGATCGCGAGAATGACGATCGCATCGCCCCTCGTGATCCCTTTCCGGTTCAACGTTTCTCCTTAGAGGTACGGAGGGGGACGTGACGCCGACGGCGCGGGCGCGCCGTAGGACGTGCGGTGCGTGGACGGCTCGTGCCGGGCCCGAGCGTGCGGCTCGCGGCGGTCGGTTGGCCCGACCCGGAACCGTCCGGTGGTGCACGGCGCGCGTGGACGCCGCGAAGCGGGGACCGTCACCGCTGCGTGCGCGGCGAGAACGGTCGGGAAGACCCTAGGGGACGAGTGACTCGTGCCTCACGTCCCCTTCAGGAGATAGGCCGTGATCCCGGTCGCGATCCCGGACGCGGCGCGTTCGCGCCAGTTCGGGTCGGTGAACTGCGCGGCGTCCGAGGCGTTGCGCATGTTGCCGCATTCGATGAACACCTTGGGTCGGGTGGACAGGTTCAACCCGCCGAGATCGGTGCGGGTGACCAGCCCGTCGTCGGTGCCGAGGTAGGTCGCCGGGCTCGTGGCGGTCGCGGCCCGGAAGGCGGCGGCCAGGGTGCTGCCCAAGGCGCGCGAGGGGGCCAGGATCGCGGTGGTGTCGACGTTCTTGTCCTTGACCGGGGCGGGCAGGATGACATGGAAACCCCGCCCGCTCGCCGGTCCGCCGTCGGCGTGGATGGACACGATCGCGTCCGCCCGGGACGCGTTGCCGCGCGCCGCCCGCTCGTCCACGCACGGACCCCAGACCTCGGTCTCCCACGTGTAGAGCACGGTCGCGCCCTGGGCCTCCAGGAGCCGCTTGGTGCGATGTGCCACGTCCAGGGTGAACTCGGCCTCGGTGTAGCCCTTGTCGGTCTCGGTACCGGTGGTGTCGCACTCCTTGGACAACCCGCCCGCGTACACCTGCTTGTTGATCTCGCGGGAATGGCCGCCATTGCCCGGATTGTGGCCCGGGTCGATCATCACCACCCGGCCGGACAGCGGCAGTCCGGTGGTCCCGGCGTGCGGCGGCGCGCCGGCCGAGGTCGCCGGTGCGCCGATCGGCGGTGCGCCGGACGCCTGTTGCCCGCCCGGCGAGGAGGTCGCCGTCGGGGCCGGCGCGCCGCCCGCGGTCGCCGGGTCGGAGGAGTCGGCCGGCGCGCCGGGGGTGACGACGGTCGGGATCGGCCGCCCGACGTCGGCGCGGGCCTTGTCGTGCCCGTCCGGCCAGGCCACCGCGATCGTGGTGCCGGTTGCGGCGAGCGCGAGCGCGAGCACGGTCAGGGTGATCCGGCGACGCCGGCGCAACCGGTCGCGCGCGGCCTCGACTCGGGCCTCGTGCGACGCGGAGTGGCCGAAGAAGCCGGCTTCTCGGCGGTACGGAAAGCCGGGGTCGTCGGGACGGCCGCGGTCGTCGCGGCGGTCAGAGGTCAAGTTCACTCCTGGACGTGAGGCCGTACCGCGACGCGAGCGAGTTCCAGGTCTCGACGAACGACTTCTTCGCGGTGGACGCCTCGGCGCTGATCGTGGCGCCGTCGTCGTAGAGCGAACGGGTGCCCGGACAACCCGAGTCGGCGGCCGACTGCGCCCACGCGGCGAAGGCCCGGTCGGCGCGCGCCGACGCGGTCCACGCGGTGCGCAACGTCGGTGCGGCGGACTGGAGTTCCGGAACGCCGTCGAAGCGCATCGCGTCCAGTTGGGTGACCAGTTGATCGCGTTGCGCGGCGGCGTCGAGCAGCGCGGAGCGGGACGCGGCCAGCGCCGAGCACGAGCCGACGTTGTTCACCGCGTCGATCACCGCCTGCCGGGACGAACCGCTGCGCGAGAGCAGCGAGTCCAGCGCCGCGGCCTGAGTGCGGCCGTCCGGCGGTGCGGTGGTCGGCGGCTGGGTGGTCACCACCGCGCTCTGCGTCGGGGGCGGGGCGGGGGGCAGGCCCGAGCGGTCGCCCGAGGGGGTCGGGGAGGCCGCCGTGGACGGTCCGGCACTCTCCGAGCCTCGCGCGGCCGGTTCCTTCTTGTCCTCCTCCCACGGCCGCAGCGCGAACAGCGTGCCCAGCGCGGCGACGAAGACGACGGCGACCACGATGAACAGCAGCGTGCGCTCGAAGGACGGGCCGGGCGGGGTCGGGGACAGCGGTCCCGGCGGCGGCGGGCCGGCCGCGCGATACCAGTCCGGCGCGGCCGGTACGTCCCGTGCCGGCGGCACGCCGAAGCCGTGCACGGGAGTGTGCGCCGCGTCGGCGAAGGTGCCGCCCGGGGGCATCGGCGAGGGGCCGCGCTCGTGCTGGAACCAGTCGGCGGGCGGGGCCGGTTCGCCCGGCGGCGCGGACGGGCGGGGCGTCGGGGGCGGGGCGGGAACCGGCCACGCGGGCGGCGGAGGCCCGGCCGGCAGACCACGCGCGGCGGGGTTGTCCACCGTGTCCTGATCCTCGAGCGAGCGAGGCGCACCGGGTGGAGGGGGCGGCCCGAGTGGTGCGGGGGGCGCGGATGGTGCGGGTGGTGGAGTGGGCGGTGCGGCCGGCCCCGGAGGCGCGGCCGGCAGGTGTGCCGTCGGCTGGTGGTGTGGTCGCGGCGGCGGGTCCGGGTTCACCACGGTCGGCGGTGCGGCCGGTCGGCGGCGGACCCAACCGCCCACACCGCCGTTGGCCGAACGGTCCCAGACGGTCTCGAACCGCTCGCCGTCCGCCTCGGGTTCGCCGGGCCGGTCGTCGTGCTGTTGTTGATCGGACATCAAGATCCCCCCGCGTCCTTCCCGGAACGGCATTGTCCCAGCAAACGGGACCCGCGCGGGACCGGATCCGATTGCTTTCGGAAATCGAATCAGGCTCGATTCACTCTTGACCGGGTCAACGGGGCGCGCGCGGCGGTGGCGAGGCAGACCGCCGGCCCGGCGGGTTCGGGGCGGGTCGGTGGCGGATCCCGGGTGCCGCGGGTCTGGTCGGGTGAGGTCGAGTCGCCTCGGGTGTGGATGCCTCGTCGGATCCGGGTCGCCTCGGGTGGGTCCACCTGGGTCCGAGACGCCCTGGGTCCGAGACGCCCTGGGCCCGGGCCCGCTCTGTCCCCGCGCCGCTTCCGTCCCCGGGCCCGCTCAGATGCCCGGGGCGATCCGCCGCAGCACCCGCAGCGACCCGTCGCCGGGCAGTTCCTCGAACGCGCCCGACGCCAGCGCGCGCAGGTAGACCCGGTACGGCGCCTGGCCGCCGTCGGCCGGATCCGGGAACACGTCGTGGATCAGCAGCAGCCCGCCGACCGCGACATGCGGCGCCCAGCCCTCGTAGTCGCCCTGCGCGTGCTCGTCGGTGTGCCCGCCGTCGATGAACACCAGGCCCACCGGGGTGTTCCACAGCGGCGCGATCACCCGGCTGTGCCCGACCAGGGCCACCACGTACGGCTCCAGGCCGCTGCGGTACAGCGTGCGCCGAAAGCGCGGCAGCGTGTCCATCACGCCGACCTCGGGGTCGACCAGGGTCGGGTCGTGGTACTCCCAGCCGGGCTGCTGCTCCTCGGAGCCCCGGTGGTGGTCGAGGGTGACCACCACGGTGCCGGCGTCGCGGGCGACCGCGGCGAGCAGGATCGTCGAGCGACCGCAGTAGGTGCCGAGTTCGACCAGCGGGCCGACCTTGGCGGCCTCGGTCGCCGCCGCGTACAGCGCGTCGCCCTCGTTCGCCGGCATGAATCCGGTGGCGGCCTCGAACGCGGCCCGCACGGCGGGGTCGATGGTGCTCATCCTGGGGTTCTCCTTGATCGAGCCGCGCGCGGCGCACCGGGTCGGTGCGACCCCGGGGCCGCCATGCTGCCGCAGCCGCTCCCGCGGCACCGTGTCGGGGGCCACATTCGGGCCCCTCGACGGCACTTCGGTCTCCCGATTAATTGAAACGGGTTCTACTATCGCAAGTACTGGACCGAGTCACGGAAGGCGCGATATGGCCATCGGCATCACGGAGGAGCACCGCTCCCTGGCGGAATCGGTACACGGGTGGGTGCAACGTGTTGCACCCATCGGAGAGGTGCGCCGGGTGCTGGAGGCGGCGGCCGAGGAACGGCCCGGCCACTGGGCCGGCCTGGCCGAACAGGGCCTGCTCGGCATGCATGTCGCGGAGGAGTTCGGCGGCGCGGGATACGGCCTGGTGGAGACCGTCGTGGCGCTGGAGCAGGCCGGTCAGGGCATGCTGCCCGGCCCGTTCCTGCCCACCGTCCTGGCCTCGGCGCTGATCCAGGCGGACGGCGGCGACGCGGCCAAGGAACTGCTGCCGGGCCTGGTGGACGGCACGTTGATCGGCGCGGTCGCGGTCGGCCCCGGCACCGTGGCGGCGAGCGAGGAGGCGGGCGGCCTGCGGGTGACCGGCGTGGCCACGCCGATCCTGGGCGGCGCGCTCGCCGACGTGCTGGTACTGGCCGCGCGCCGGGCCGACGGCACGCCCGCGTACGTGGTCGTGGACGCAGCGGACGTGAGCGTGCGCGCGCTCAAGAGCGTGGACCCCACCCGGCGCAGCGCCGAGGTCACGGTGGACACCGTGGTCCCGGCCGGGCGCGTGCTCGGCGGCGTGGACGAGGACCTGGCCCGCGACCTGGCGGCCGTACTGCTGTCCGCCGAGGCGTGCGGGGTGGCCGCCTGGGCGCTGACCACGGCGACCGAATACGCCAAGGTGCGCGAGCAGTTCGGTCGGCCGATCGGCCAGTTCCAGGCGATCAAGCACCTGTGCGCGGACATGCTGGTGCGCGTCGAGCAGTCGCGCGCGGTCACCTGGGACGCGGCGCGCGCGATCGACGCGGGCGCGGACGCGCCGACCCGGTCCTTGACCGCGGCGATCGCCGCCACGTACGCGATCGAGGCGGCGTTCACCACCACCAAGGACTGCGTGCAGATCCTCGGCGGCATCGGCTTCACCTGGGAGCACGACGCACACATCTACCTGCGTCGCGGTCTGACGCTGCGTCAGTACGCCGGGCCCGCCGCCTACTGGCGGTTGCGCGTGTGCGAGCTGGCGAGCGCCGGCGCGCGCCGCGAACTGGTCCTGGACCTGCCCGAGGAGGCGGAGGGCCTGCGCGACACCGCGCGTGCGATTTTGACCGAGGTGGCCGGCGAGTCCGGCGCCGAGCAGCGCGCCAGGCTGGCCCCGCTCGGTTACGCGGCGCCGTACCTGCCCAAGCCGTACGGCATCGGCGCCGGTCCGGTCGAGCAGTTGGTGATCCAGCAGGAGATGAAGGCGCTGGGCGTGCGGCTGCCGGACATCACCATGGGCAACTGGGTGATCCCGTCGCTGATCGCGTACGGCACGCCGGCCCAGCAGGAGCGCTTCGCGCCGCCCACGCTGCGCGGCGAGATCCAGTGGTGCCAACTGTTCTCCGAGCCCGGCGCGGGTTCGGACCTGGCCGCGATCAGCACGCGCGCGACGCGGACCGAGGGCGGCTGGCTGATCAACGGGCAGAAGGTGTGGACCTCGCGGGCCCGGGAGTCGCAGTGGGGCATCCTGCTCGCGCGCACCTCGCCGGACAAGCCCAAGCACGAAGGCCTGACCTACTTCATCGTGGACATGGCCGCTGCGGGCCTGGACATCCGGCCGCTCAAGGAGATCAGCGGCCTGGCGATGTTCAACGAGATCTTCCTCGAAGACCTCTTCGTGCCGGACGACATGGTCGTCGGCAAGGTCGACGAGGGCTGGCAGGTGGCCCGCAACACGCTGGGCAACGAGCGGGTGCACATGGGCGCGGGCAGCTCGTTCGGCGCGGGCATCGCGAACCTGGTCGCGGCGGTGAACGGTCCGGCGGGCGAGTTCGTGGACGGGGGCTTCCGCGAGCGGCTCGGCGCTCTGGTGGCCGAGGCGTCCTCGCTCGCGCTGATCGAACTGCGCACCACGCTGGCCCGGTTGTCCGGCCTGGAGCCGGGCGCGGGCGCGTCGGTGCGCAAGCTGGTCGGCACGCCGCACCAGCAGCGCGAGTCCGAGCTCTCGCTCGAACTGCTCGGCCCGCTGGGCGCGGTGGACGAGGGCGCGGGGCAGCAGGCGGCGTTCGGCTTCCTGATGAGCCGCTGCCTGACCATCGCGGGAGGCACCACGCAGGTCCAGCTCAACGTGGTCGGCGAGCGCATCCTCGGACTGCCCAGGGACCCGCAGCCGGCCGAGAAGTAGTTCCTTCCTTTCGTTCGGTTCGGACTGTTCGTTTTGTTTGTTCGATTCGTTCGGTTCGTTCCGTTCGTTCCGTTGGTTCCGCGGGTTCCGCGGGTTCGATTTTCCGTTCAGTGGTTCTCTTTCAGTGGGAGTTCGCGACATGGCACAAAAGGCGTTCATCGTCGGCGTCGGCATGACCAAGTTCGAGAAGCCGGAGAGCCGCGACTGGCAGTACTGGGACATGGTCAAGGAGGCCGGCGACAAGGCCCTGGCGGACGCGGGCGTCGGCTACGACCTGGTCGAGCAGGCGCCGGTCGGCTACTGCTTCCAGGCGTCCACCGCGGGCCAGCGCGCGGTGTACGAGCTGGGTCTGACCGGCGTGCCGGTCTACAACGTCAACAACAACTGCGCGACCGGCTCGTCCGCGCTGATGATGGCCCGTCAGTTCGTCGCGGGTGGGCTGAACGACTGTGTGCTCGCGATCGGCTTCGAGAAGATGAAGCGCGGATCGCTGGGCGGGGGTGGCGAGGGCGACTTCTCCACGTCGCCGGTCGCGCGGCACTACAAGATCATGGGCGACGCGCACGGGTTCTCGATGACCGCGCCGCCGACCGCGCAGATCTTCGGCAACGCGGCGCGTGAGCACATGGCCCGCTACGGCACCACCGCCGAACAGATCGCGCACGTGGGTGTCAAGAACCACCGGCACTCGGTGAACAACCCGTACGCGCAGTTCCAGGTCGAGTACTCGCTCGAAGAGGTGCTCGGCGCCAAGGAGATCCACTCGCCGCTCACCCGGCTCCAGTGCTCGCCCACCTCGGACGGCGCCGCCGCGGCGCTCGTGGTCAGTGAGCGCTTCGTGCGCGAACACGGCCTTCAGGACCAGGCGATCGAGATCGTGGCGCAGTCGATGACCACCGACACCGAGGAGAGCTTCGCCTCGAACACGTGCATCGACGTGGTCGGCAAGCCGATGTCGGCCGCGGCCGGTCGGCAGGTCTTCGAGCAGTCCGGTCTGGGCATCGAGGACGTCGACGTGATCGAGCTGCACGACTGCTTCTCGATCAACGAGATCCTCACCTACGAGGCGCTGGGCATGTGCGGCGAGGGGGAGGGCGGCAAGCTGGTCGCCGAGGGGGCCACCACGTATGGCGGGCGCTGGGTGGTCAACCCGTCCGGCGGCCTGATCTCCAAGGGCCACCCGCTGGGCGCCACCGGCCTGGCCCAGGCCGCCGAGATCAGTTGGCAGTTGCGCGGGCTGGCGGACGCGCGCCAGGTCGCCGACGCCAAGGTCGGCCTGACGCACAACATCGGTCTGGGTGGCGCGGCCGTCGTGGGGCTGTACCGCCGGGGTCAGTTCTAGTCGTTGCCGTTGCCGTTGCCGGCGCCGCCGGTGCCTGCCGGTGGTTGGTTGCCGGTCGTCGTCCGTGGCTTCCGGCTGTCCGGGGTGTCGTGATTGTCGCGTTATGGCTGCGCCGGGTCGGCGTCCGTGGGGCGGCTCGACATCGTGACGGGTGCGGCGTGGGGCCGCACCCGTCGTCGGGTGCGGTCAGCCGCCGTTGGTGCCCGGGACGATGGTGAGGTCGGGCGCCATCCGGTCCGCGGTCGTGGTCTTGCCGTGCAGCCACTCGGACAGCATGGCGCGCTCGGTGTCGTTCAGGTACAGCCGGGCGTTGGCGCACAACGTCTCGACGTTGCGCAGGAACGCGACCGCCAGGTCGTCGGCGGAGGCGACCGGGTGCGCGGTGGAGGACCAGTAGCCGGAGTAGACCAGCCCCGTGGTGACGAACGCGATCGCCTTGCGGGCGATGGTCTGCATGCGCTCGGCGCACCGGTCGCGGACCGCGCCCGAGGTCTGGTTGCCCTGGAAGCCGTTCTCGCTGACCTCGGCGTGCAGTTCCTCGAAGAGCACGTGGTACTCCTCCGGGGACAGCCGGGGCGCACCCGTGACCGTGGCCACCCGGTCGATCAGGTCGCGGACCGGCTCGCGTACGTGGTCCATCCGACCCTGGCCGTTGGGACGTGCCGAGGGCGGCTGATGTCGGGTCCGGTCGTAGATGTATCCAGGGGGGACCCGGCTGATCAGCAGCTTCTCGTCGGAGCCCTGCTCCAGCATCAGTTCGAGCAGGGACGAGAAGGTGGCCGCGCCGCCCCAGCGGGTGCGGGTGACCTGCTCCCGGCCGACCTGCTGGAGCACCGAGTGGGCCAGCGTCGCGAGCACGATCGGCTCCTCGGACCCGCCGAGTTGCTCGCGCACGTGTGCCATCACCTGTTCGCGCACGCCCTCGTCGGCCGGCGCGACGTCGATCTCGTCGCGCAGGGCCCGTTCGATGAACTCCTGGTCGCTGATCACCACGTCCCCCGCCGCGACGTACGCCTGGGCGGCCGGGCCGCTCGCGATCACCATGGTGCGCCGGTCGTGGCTGCGCAGCCGCAGCAGCACGGGCGTGAAATCCGCGTCCGCGCTCATGATGATGACCTCGTCGAACCGGGTCGAGTGTTGGAGCGTGTCGAGGACGTCCATCACCATGTGGATGTCCGCGCTGTTCTTGCCCCGTCCCGTCAGCGGCGGGCAGTCGATCACGCGAAAGGCCGACCGCGTGAAGAAGGCCCGGTAACGGTCGTGCATGACCGGGTTGAGGTAACAGTTGCGCACGAGCAACGATCGGCGCAGGCCACGCTCGGTCGCCTCGTTCTCCAACCACTCCAACCACTGGGAGGGCTTGCGGGCGAAAATCTCCGCCGAAGCCCGATCCGTCTCGCGCAGCCCGCTGTAAATATTGTCAAAGTCAAGAAAAAGCGCGCTGCGAATTCTGCCTGGTATGCCCGAATCCATACTCATGTCCATGCCTGCCTCCCCCGATGCGTACGGCTTCAATCTGTCCGACGCGTCACGTGCGGGCAAGCGAGGCCACTTACGGTCCGGTTCCGATCTTGGCCGTCTTCCGATCCGCGCGCACCCGGGTTAGGTTGCCAAGCGAAAGCTTGATCGTGCCACGTACGTGTGTCTGTCCGTCAGGAGTCGTGCCGTGTCGGGACGTTGGACCACCACCCTGGACGAACTGCTACGCCGGCGGGCCGCGGATTCCTCGGCCGCACTCCGATCCGAGGACCGGGTGTGGTCCTGGGCCGAAGTGGTCGCCGAGTCCGCGCGCCGGGCGGCGCTGCTGCGTGGGATGCGGGTCGAGGGCCGGCCGTGGCACATCGGGGTGATGCTGGAGAACGTCCCCGAGTTTCCGCTGTTGCTGGGTGCCGCGGCGCTGTCCGGCGCGGTGATCGTCGGGCTCAACCCGACCCGGGTCGGTTCCGAGCTCGCGCGCGACATCGACCACACCGACTGCTCGCTGGTGATCACCGACGCCACGCACCTGGCGCAGCTGCGCACCGCCGCTCCGGACTTCCCGGCGGACCGGCTGCTGTGCGTGGACGACGCGTCCTGGGCGGCGGCGCTGGAGCCGTACGCGGACGCCGAGCCGCCGGCGGAGCGACCGGCGGTCGAGGACACCTTCATGCTGATCCTCACCTCGGGGACCACGGGGCATCCCAAGGCGGTGATCTGCTCGCAGGGCAAGATCGCTTCGCAGGGGGCGAGCGTCGTGGCGATGGAACGGCTCACCGGCGCGGACGTCGCGTACTGCGCCATGCCGCTGTTCCACTCCAACGCGGTCATCACGTGCTGGGCGCCGGCGGTCGCGGCCGGGGCCGAACTGGTGTTGCGCCGGCGATTCTCCGCGTCCGGCTTCCTGCCCGACGTGCGGCGGTTCAAGGTCACCTACGCGAACTACGTGGGCAAGCCGCTGTCATACATCCTGGCCACACCGGAATTGCCCGACGACGCGGACAACCCGCTCACGCGCGTCTTCGGCAACGAGGGCGGGCCGCAGGACGTCGAGCGGTTCGCCCGGCGGTTCGGCTGCACGGTGCGGGACGGATTCGGCTCGACCGAGGGCGGCCTGTCCTTCGTTCCGGTCCCGGGCATGCCGCCGGGTGCGCTGGGCCGACCCAACGGCGAGATCCGGATCCTGAACCAGGACACCCGCGAGGAGTGCCCGCCGGCGGTCTTCGACGCCGAGGGCCGGATGACCAACGTCGAGGAGGCGGTCGGCGAACTGGTCAACATCGGCGGCGCGGGTTCCTTCGAGGGCTACTACAACAATCCGGTGGCGACCGCGCAGCGCATGCGCAAGGGCTGGTACTGGAGCGGCGACCTGGCCTACCGGACCGAGGACGGCCTGATCTTCTTCGCGGGCCGCAGCGGTGAATGGCTGCGCGTGGGCGGGGAGAACTTCGGCGCCACACCGGTCACCCGAATCCTGTCCCGGCACCCGGACGTCGCGGTGGCGACGGTGTACGGCGTGGCCGACGAGGCGGCGGGCGACCAGGCGATGGCGGCCCTGGTGCTGCGCGAGGGCGCGAGCTTCGAACCGGCGGAGTTCGCCGCGTGGTTGGCGGAGCAGTCGGACCTGTCCCGGGCCTGGCATCCGCGCTACGTCCGGATTGCCGCGGCGCTCCCGCAGACCAGCACGAACAAGATCCTGACCCGCGTCCTGGTCCGGCAGGCCTGGTACACCGGCACGGACGAGTTGTGGTGGCGCGACGCGAAGGACGGCCCGTACCGACCCTTCACCGAGGCTGATCGCAAGACGCTGGAAACGGCATTCGCCGACCGGGGGCGGGCGCATGTTTTGGCGCTGATGGAACGGGAGGGGTAGGGGCGGGAGTGCGCGCGGGGCGGGCGTCGGGTCGGGGCGGTCGAGGTCGGGTTGGGCTGTGTCATCCCGAGGTGACGTGCGGGCGCGGGCGCATCAACCGACGTATCGTCGCGCTCGGCTCGGCACTGACTCGATGGCCGGCGCGACGCCCGCTTCCCGTCGCGGCCGGTCGCCGGTGGGGCGGGGAGGCCGTGCGGCTTCAGCCGTCGGAGGCGGCGAGGCCGATGCCGAAGGCGCCGATGACGGTGCCGGTCGAGGCGTCGAGGGTGCGGCGGAAGCGGGGGCGGCGGAGCTTGGCGCGCAGGCTGTTCGCGCCGAGGATGATCACCGCGAACCACACCATGCCCTCGATGTCGTGGACCAGCGCGAGCAGTATCCCGAAGGCGAGGTGCGGCGTCCCGGACGGGATGAACTGCGGGATCATCGCCATGTAGAAGACGCCGACCTTGGGATTGGTCAACGACGTCAGCACGCCGCGCCCCCACGCCGACCACAGTCCCGGAGCGGCCTTGGCGCCGGACTCCGCGCCGACCTCGACATCGGTGTACCGGTTCGCCCACGCGGCCCGCAGCAGCCCGTACGCCAGCCACAACAGGTAACAGGCACCGACGATTCGCAGGCTCGTATAGGCGACCCGGGATGTGGTCAGCACCGCCGAGACGCCGGCCGCCGCGGCGGCGCCCCAGACCAGCGTGCCGGACCCTATGCCGAGCGCGGTGGCGAATCCGTGCCGAGACCCCCGGGTGAGGGCAGCGCGCAGCACGATTGCGGTGTCCGGGCCCGGGATGATCGTCAGCAGCCCGGCGACCAGGGCGAATGAGGCGAGGTGCGTCAACACGTCCATACGGTCATGCTGCCGGCCTCGGCCGAGGGCCCAAGCGGTGGGCGAAGATCGGTCGCGCGACGTGCTGACACGTCGTCATGATCGAGTCCTGGCGGGCGATTCGGGCGAGGTCGCGTACGGCCGGGGCGGACGGCCGATGCCGGGCCCGGGTTGGGGCGGGGCCGGGACCGGTGCCAGAACCGGAGTCCGGGGCCGGGGTCGAGGCGGCGGTTGGGCAGGCGCGGGATCGGGCGGTGAACTTCGCCCCCGGCGTGTGTGCGGCGAGGGCTCGGAGCGGGCGTGGTGTCGGGCGCGTTCCGGCGCCGGTGGGCCGTGCCGGCGTTGACGGGTGGCACCGTTGGGGCCACAACGGCGCGTCTCACAGGCCCCAGAAGCGGCCTTCGAGTCCGATCGAGGCGAAGTAGGCCGCCGCCATGGCCGGGTCGCGGCGTTCGTAGCCTCGGTGCAGGCGACCCTCGTACCAGTGCTCGGCCAGGCGCCACAGCGTGGTCAGGTCGAGCACGTAGCCGCGGGTCTGGCCGGTGCGGGCGAGCCAGCGATCCACGCAGCCCTCGTCGCAGAACAGCCGCTGGTTGCCGCACGCGTGCACCACGTCGTCCCACAGCATGGTGATCGGGACCAGGAAGTGCGCCACCTCGTCGCCCTTGGGCGGCTGTTCGGTGCCCACGTTCCAGGCGAGTGCCCCTGCGCAGCCCGGGCAGCGGGTCGCGACCAGGACCTCTTCGTCCACCAGGTGCGGCACCGCGAAGGAATCCCACGCGCAGCCGCCCCACCACAACGTGCGCGAGCCCATCACCGAGAAGCCCAACGGGACCGCGCTGAATGGATGCGCCATCACGATCGCCCCGTCGTGCAGCACGATGTGCCGCTGCTCGTGCAGCGTCCACAAGCCCGCGCGTACGGTGAGCTCCGAGACGCCCAGGATCGCGGCCAGCTCCTGATCGGACGGTGCTCGCCCGGTGTCGGCGAAGCCCCGATAGACCGCCAGGCGCAACTGTTCGACGCTCACGAGGTCGCCTCTCGTTCGGGCACGACGGTGACCGCAGTCTCCCGGGGCGCGGTGGTGACAGTGGCCTCGGGCTCCCGCTCGGATACGAGGACGGCGACCCGATTGCGGCGGGACTGGCGGATCGCGTCGTAGGTGAGCACCGCGAGCGCCGTCCACACCAGGGCGAAGCCCGCCCACCGGGCCGCGGGCATCGGCTCGTGGTAGACCGAGACACCGATCCCGAACTGGATGATCGGGGCCAGGTATTGCAGCATGCCGATCGTGCTCAGCGGCACCGTGTTCGCGGCGACCGCGAAGCACAGCATGGGGATCACGGTGATCAGCCCCGCCGTCATCAGCATCAACGCCTGCGGCGTCCCCTCGTGCCCGAACGTGCCCTCACCGGTCCAGGCCAACCAGGTCAGGTAGCCGAGCGCGGGCAGGAACATCACCGCCGTCTCGGCCGTCATCGAGTGGGTGGCGGGGAGGTTCATCCGCTTCTTGACATAGCCGTAGGTCGCGAACGACGCGGCCAGACTCAGCGCGATCCACGGGACTCGGCCGTAGGCGACGATCAGCACCATCACCGCCGCGACGCCCATCCCCACGGCGGTCCACTGGATCGGCCGCAGCCGCTCGCCGAGCACCACGACACCGATGCCGATCAGCACCAACGGGGTGATGAAGTAGCCCAACGAGGTCTCCACGACCTGGTCGTGGTTGACGCCGTAGATGTAGGCGCCCCAGTTGATCGAGATCATCACGGCGGCCAGCGTGACCGTGGCCAACTTGGCCGGGGCGCGCATGATCTCGCGGATCCAGGACCACTGCCGGAGCGCGGCGAGCAGGACGAGCATGCACAGCAGTGACCAGGTCATCCGGTGCGCGAGGATCTCCACGGCGCCGGCCGGTTTGACGTGGGGCCAGTAGAGCGGGAAGAGACCCCACATGACGTAGGCCGCCGTGCCCAGGAGCAATCCGCGTCGTTCTGAACCCATGCCGCAGACGGTACTGGCGAATTGGCCTGCCGTCAGGGGCCAATCCGGAATGAGTGGATCCGCCCCTCGCGCGGCCGGGCGCCGCCGGGGTCTCAGTCGCCGTCACGGCTCATCGCCTCCCAGCGGTCGTTTTCCTCACGGCGGGCCCGGTCCAGCTCGGCGATCATGTCGTAGGCCGCGCCGCCCAGGATGATCCGGCGGGGCGGCTCGGGCAGATCGACGAGTCGCAGCAGCACCGTGGCCGCCTTGGCCGGGTCGGCATCCTTCGACTCGGCCCACATCTCGGCCAGTTCGGCGCGCAGTGGCGCGTACGCCTCGTTCTCGGTGGTCATGGTCAGGCCGTGGGTGAACAGCGTCGTCTCGTAGCCGCCGGGCTGCACGAGGGTCACGTGCACCCCGAAGACGGCCATCTCCATCGCCAGGGCGCCGGTGACGTTCTCGAGCGCGGCCTTGCCCGCGCCGTACAGACCGGTGGACGCGAAGCCGACGGCGGAGCCCATCGAACCGATCTGGAGGATGTGCCCCGAGCCCTGCTCGCGCAGGTAGGGCGCCGCGGCCTGGCTCACCCACAGTGCGCCGAAGAAGTTGACGTCGAAGTGCGCCCGGACCTGCTCCTCGGTCACCTCCTCGACCATGCCGATCAGACTGACGCCGGCGTTGTTGACGACGACGTCCAGCCGACCGAAGGTCGCGATGGCACGGGCCACGGTGCGAAACACCGCTCCGCGGTCGGTGACATCGAGCGGAAGAGCCACAAAGCGACCCTCGTACTCGGCGGCGAGATCGCCGAGCGGCGCGACGTCCCGCGCGACGCCGACGACTCGATCGCCCGCCGCGAGCGCGGCCTCGGTGAAGGCCCGACCCAGACCTCGCGACGCGCCGGTGATGAACCAGACGCGGGGCTCGCGGTCGGTGGGGCCGGTGACAGCGGTCGGTTCGGTGGCGGTGGTGGGGGTGGTGGTGTCGGCAACAGTGGCGGTGGTCATGAGCGTGGGCTCCTTCGTGGGGGTGGTGTCGGAGGCTGTCGGCGGGATGGTTCGGGCGGTGGTCGGGATCGGGCTCACCTCGGTCGGTAGCCGGACGAGGTCGCCGCGCGGCGGCCGGCCGGCGCGGGACGAGGGGCGGTGATCCGCGCCTCGCGCCGGTGGCGCGGTCGGGGCGGCTCGGCGGGGGACACCACACGAGGGACGGCTGCGGCCGCGGCGGAGATCCGCATACCGGTCGTGGTCGCGGTTCGTACATCGACGACGGAGAACGCGTCGCTCGCGTCGGTCGCGGGGACGGTGATCGGCGCGGCGGCGGTCGGGGTGCGGAACATGAGTGACAACTCCTCGAAAACGCGATGGCGAGAGGCATGCGGGACGTATGTCATGTGAGACGAGACGGTTCGTCTCGCTTCGAGATTCGAGCATGCATGCTTCGGCTCTGCATGTCAAGACGAGACGGTTCGTCTCGTGGATCGGCTATGCTGTGCCCATGAGCATCGACAACACGAGTAGCGGCACCGCCGCGAAGCCGAACCCGTCCCGGCGCAGCGAACAGTCCCGCCGCGCGATCCTCGCCGCAGCCCGGGAACTGGTCTCCGAGCTCGGTTTCGCGAAGCTCACGATCGAGGCCATCGCGGCACGCGCGGGCGTCGGCAAGCAGACCATCTACCGGTGGTGGGGCTCCAAGGGCGAGGTCGTCTTCGAGGCGTTCCTGGCGCTGAGCGACCCGGGGGAGGGCATCGTGCTGCCCGATACGGGTGATATCGCGACGGACCTGAAGTACCTGATGCGCGAGACCGTCGCCGAGTTCGCCGATCCCGCGTTCGAGGGCCCGATCCGCGCACTCAACGCCGAGATCATCAACGACCCCAAGCTCGCCAGGCTCTACCACGAGAAGATGGCCGCCCCCGTCGACGAGGCCAAGAAGGAACGCCTGCGCAGCGCCCAGCGGGCCGGCCAGATCGCCCCCGACATAGACCTCGACCTGGCCCTCGAACTCCTCTACGCCCCCCTCTACCAACGCTGGCTCCTCCGCTCCGGCCCCCTCACCGAGCAATACGCCGACGCCTTGGTCGACTTGACCCTCAAGGCCCTCCGCCCCTGAGAGCCGAGCCCCGCCCCCGACCGACGACCGATGCTCCCCACCCGCAATCGGCAGCGCGCTCCGACGGGTTCGCGGGCCGGGCAGGCGGGTGTCGGTCGGAGCAGCCGCATACCGGACGAGCGTCTCCGCGCGGGGCGGGCGGCGAGTGTTGGTTGCGCGCCTTGCGGTTGCTTGTCGTCGGGGAGTCGGCTCGACCGTCGCAGGCGCGGTGGGAGTCCGCGCCGTGCGAGGGGCGCGGCGGTGAGCCTTGCCGCGCCGCCGGGGCCGGGTGCGGCACGAGCCGGCATTCACGGATCGACTGCCGGTCAACCTGATCCAGCCTGTGTACCCGGCTCCCGCCCGACTCGCTCGGCGACGTGTTGGGCCACATCGATGCCCGGGGCGAGAAGGTGCGGTCGCTTGGACCGCGACCCCGGATCGGCGATCGGGACGGCCGGTCAACCGCGCCGGGCTGCGGGTCGCCACCATCCGCCACCTGTGCAGAAGCATGAAACGGCGAAATGGGCGGATCAAGGTGGTTACCGTGTGTTTGGTGATCATCTTGGGGGCGTCGTGAAACGTTTGATCGAGCCGGGCAACCCGGCGTTCGTCGCCGCGCGGCACCAGCGTGGGTGGCACTCCCAGCAGCGGCTCGCGGACGCCTTCGAGCAGAAGGCGGTCGAATGCGGGTTTCGCATCGGTGTCAGCGTGCGTCAGGTCCGGCGCTGGGAGAGTGCCGAGCCGCCGTGGCCGTCGAGCGACTACCAAACGGTCCTGGAGGCACTGTTCGGGCTGCCGCTGACCATGCTTGGCTTCTCGCCACCGGTCGGCTCGCGCCGGTTCGAGGAGGAGATCGCGAGCGCCCAGGTCGTCGACATCGTCGAAGGACTGCACGAGGGCGAGCAGTCGGGGTGGTGGCGCACCGACCCGAGCGAAGGCTCCGGCGCCCGCGTCGATCGCCTTGTCCAGGTGGAGCAACGGGCGGTCGTGACGCGGACGTACGCATCCAGCCTGATTCCCGGGCCCCTACAGGTCTATGAGTATGCGGTGGCGGCGATCCGCGCCTATTTGCCCGCACTGCCCGAGGATGAAGTGATCCAGCGAGCGCGAAGGCGCACCGAGCGACTGGGTGATCTGCAGGCGCGCCCCGATGGATCACGCGCGCTGCTGTACATCATCGACGAGCCCGTCTTGCATCGTCCCGTGGGCAACGAAGCGATCCTGCGGAAGCAGCTCGCGCATCTACTCGTCACGGCGTCCGCGCTGCCTCACGTTCAGCTTCAGGTGATGCCGCTGTCAGCCGGCGGTCATCCGGGCATGGCCGGGCCCTTCACGCTGTTCGACTTCGGGGACAGGCGCGTTGTGTATGCCGAGGCCCTCACCGGGGCTACGTGGACTTCTCGGCCGGCCTGTCTCGCTGCGTACTCGCTCGCCTACGATCGACTCCAAGCGGCGGCGCTCACTGCGGACGAGTCGATGGAACGCGTCGCGCACAGACTCGCGGAATTGGAGACGGCATGGATGCTCGCGGGCGATGGAAGACCAGCAGCCACAGCGGAGGAGAAGACTGCGTCGAGGTGGCGTCCCTGGGAGCCGCTGTCGGAGTGAAGGACAGCAAGGTCGCCGACTCGCCGGTGATCGCCGTCAACTCGGCCGCGTGGGCTCACCTCATAGAGCGTGCCGGTCGCTGATCGGCGCCTTTGTGGGTCAGGCGGCCGCAGTGTCCCGGTCGCGTCGATCTCGTTTCACGATTCGACGGATGACGTTCGAGAGCGTCGCAAGAGCGCCTGCGGGCCCGGTGGGAGTCTTCCTTCCGCGATCACGCGCAGGTAGTGGGCCCGGCCGCAACCGAACTCGCGGATCAGGCAATTGGCGACGCGGTGAAGCACCGAACGCGGACCGGTCACCGGCCCCGAACCGGCGACGGACATTCGTCCCGTCGGAGGCGTCGAGCGCTGCGCTGCGCCGCCCAGGGGGCCGCCGCAGCGGTACCCGGCGATAAGCCGGGTGACGCCACCGACGTGTAGCTCAAGCGCGCGGTGCTCCTTGCGCCCCGCGCGCGCTCGCGTTCCCGTGCTCCCCATGCCCGCGACGCGTCGAACGTGTCGCGTGGTCGGATCAGCGACGCCGGCATGCCTCGGCCCCAGCCCGCTCCACCCCGTCCCCGTTCACGCCCGGCCCTGTTCCCGGGCCGCCCCCTCGACCGCCCCGCCCCGCGCGTGGGCTTCGGGCCCGGATCGGCAGCTCCGGCCCACCCCACCCCGGCCCGGCCCGTTCCCCGCGCCCCCTCGCCCCGCGCGTGGGCTTCGGGGCCCGGATCGGCAGCTCCGGCCTCACCTCGGCCCCACCCCATCCCGGCCCGTTTCCCGCCCCGATCAGCCCGTGCCGCGCCTGCTCCTGTGCGCGCCGCGTTGAGCGTGGGCCTCGTCGCCTCGGATCGACGGCTCCCGCTCCGCCCGTCCCCGTCTCCCCTCCGCCCGTCTCCACCCCTGTGCCGCCTCCGCCGCGCGCTGCGATGTGCGTGCGCCTTGGGCCTCGAATCCGCAGCTCCCGCTTCGGCCCGGCCCAGTGCCGCCCGCCCCTGGCTTCGGCCCGGCCCCGCGCCGCCCGCCCCGGCCGGCCCGCTCCGCCTCCCGGTGTGGTCCATCTCGTGTTCCGCGGGCTTCGGGGGGTGCGTGATCAGGACTGGGGTGCGTGAATCGGATGGTGCGTGAATTGGCTCCGGGGTGCGTGATGTGGCTTGGGGGAGGGGTCCGAGGTGGGGGATATCGGGGCATCGGTCGGCGGGTCAGGGAAAACTGACGGAGAGTCACTTCGGTCGGTGGAATTTGGGGATTGGGGCTGCGGTACCGTCACGGACGGTGCGGAATTGTTATTTGACGGACCGTCAGATTTCTCCTTACCGTGGCCGTATATCCACGTCTGGATCAAGGAAACGACGCCACCCCGCTCCCGGGACGGCGTGCCTTGTGCTTCCCGAACGCAGGAGCGTCCCGTGCGAACCGTGAACTCGACACCCCTCAAAACCCGCCTGGTGCGCCGCGCGGGCGTACTCGCGGGCCTCGCCGGCCTGACGCTCGGTGCCACCGCGTGCGGTGGCGGCGACGACGCCGGCAGCGGAGCCTCCGGCTCGATGACGGTGCTCATCACGCAGGAGGCCAAGGGCATCGACCCGATCATGACCACCGTGTCGTCGCTGACCGGCGGCAATCAGGCCGCGGCCGTGTTCGACATGCTCTTCTGGATCAACCCCAAGACCGGCAAGGCCGAGCCGCAGATCGCCGAGAGCGCGACCGCCGGCGAGGGCAACTCGGTCTGGACGATCAAGCTCAAGCCCAACGTGAAGTTCTCCGACGGGACCGCGCTCGACGCCGAGGCGGTCAAGTTCAACTGGGAACGGCACACCGACCCGGCGAACCGGTCGGTGCAGTTCACCGCCGTCAAGGGGATGAAGTTCGACGCGGTCGACGCGCAGACCGTCAAGGTCACGCTGCCCGCCCCGAACGCCCACTTCGACCTGGTCGTCGCGCACAACCTGGCGTTCATCGGTTCGCCGACGGCGATCAAGGCGGACCCCAAGCTGTTCGCGCAAAAGCCGGTCGGCGCGGGCCCGTTCAAGCTCAAGACGTGGATGCGCGACTCGCAGCTCACGCTGGAGCGCAACGACTCGTACTGGAGCCAGGGCAAGCCCGCGCTCAAGGAGTTGATCTTCAAGCCGGTGATGGACCAGAAGCAGCGCCTGGCCGCGCTGTCCTCGGGTCAGGCCCAGCTCATGACGACGGCGCACTTCCCGTCCACCGAGCAGGCGCGCAAGGACGGCATGACGGTCACCCTCGATCCCAAGAGCGGTGGCTTCATGACCATGTTCGACACGTCCAAGCCGCCGTTCAACGACGCGCGCGCCCGCCGCGCGTTCGCGTTGATCATGAACCCGGACGACCGTAACCAGACGATCCAGGGTTCGCCGGGCCAGACGCTCAAGACCCTGTTCCAGCCCGCGTCGCCGTTCGCCAACCCGGACGCGGTGTACGCCACCAACAACCGGGTCGAGGCGCAGAAGCTGCTCGACGAACTGGCCGCCGAGGGCAAGCCGCTGAACTTCACGTACACCACCAACAGCAGCGCGAGCGCGCGGCTGACGGCCGAGTACTGGCTCACCCAGATCGGCAACATGAAGAACATCACGATGAAGACCGAGTTCCTCGAGGGCGCGGCCTACATCCAGAAGGTGTTGATCAACAACGACTTCCAGGCCTCGGAGTTCGTGATCACCTTCGACGAGCCGGAGCCGGTGCTGTACAACTTCACCCACTCCAAGGGCTCTGAGAACCGCACCAAGTGGAACGACCCCGTCGTGGACAAGGCGCTCGACGACGCCCGCAACAGCGACGACGCGGCGGTGCGCAAGGCCGCCTACCAGAGCGTGCAGGCGGAGATCGTCAAGGAGGTCCCGTTCTTCTCCTACGAGAAGTCCTTCGCGGCGTCGGTCCAGGGCAAGAACACCAAGATCGAGGGCCTGGCGCTGTTCGAGGACGGCCTGATCCTCTTCGACCGGATCGCGCTCAAGTAGTCGCACCCGACGCCGACCGGGCCGACGCAGTGAAGTGACGCCACGTCAGGGACGTACCCACGGTACGTCCCTGACGTCGTCTCAGGTGAACCCGGGCCGGCTGCACCCGGCCCCAAGCGGCTGCGGGCCGCTCGGATCAGCCGCGCGGCGCGGCCCGGATGAACAACGCCTCGGCGTCCGCGACCAGTTCGCCGTCGGCGTACGACCGGGCGGTGACCCAGGCCTTGCGCCCGTCCACGCGGGTGACGCCGGCCTCGTAGTCGATGCGCGTGTACAGCGGCGTCGCGCGGCGCATCCGCACGGTCAGCCACCCGGTCATCCCGAGTGCCCCCGCGCCGGACTGCGCGCAGCCCATCACCTCGTCGAAGGCCGCCGCGACATAGCCGCCGTGCACGCGCCCGTACGGCCCCTCGTACGCTGCGCCGAAGGTCACATGCGCCCGCACCAGTTGCCCGTCGCCGGTGATGTGCAGCGGCGGCGCGAGTGGGTTCGCGGCGCCCACGAGCGGGCCGCGTTCGTGCAGCGCGAGATCGCGCGAGGTCGGTGTGCGCTCGCCCACACGGGCCAGTGTGGCGATGCGATCGGCCAAATCTGATACATCGTCAGCTACGCTTTCCAGCGTGCTCTCGGCACCCTCCGGGTCGACCGACTTCACCGCCTCGATCAGGCGGCGGGTCGCCTCGGCCAGCCGGTGTCGCGCCGCGCGTCCGGCGCTGTCCGGGTCCGGGCGCGGCGTCCAGGTCAGGCGCAACTCGCGCAGTACGTCGTCCGGTATCGGCGGTGGGGCGAGGGCCTCGTCGGGCTCGCGGGTGTCCGTGGGTTCGCGGGCGGCGGCGGTCATGACGGCTCCTGGGTCGGAGTGGCCTGGCTTCGGCCGGGCGAATGGCCGATCATTGCATGTAAAGAGAACGAGTTCTAGTTTTGACGGGCTGCCGTCGCAGGCGGCGCCGTCGTCGTACGGAATCGCAGTCACAGTAGAGGAGACGTCATGCCGATCGATGCCGCGAAGGCCACCGGAGCCGAGCCCCGCACGGGTGAGATCGCCTGGTCGAACAAGGACGTGATCCTCTACCACCTGGGTCTGGGCGCGGGCACGCCCGCCACGGGCGCGGACGAGTTGCGCTACACGTACGAGAAGAACCTGCACGTGCTGCCGACTTTCGCGACGGTGGCGGGCACCAAGGTCGGCGGCAGCCTCTCCGCGCTGCCCGGCATCGACATCAACCTGCGCGCGGTGCTGCACGGCGGCCAGGAGATCGTCGTGCACAACCCGCTGCCGGCCAAGGCCAAGGGCGTGAAGGCGACCAGTCGGGTCGCGGACGTGTACGACAAGGGCAAGGCCGCCGTGATCGTGCTGGAGTCGTCGGCCGAACTCGAGGACGGCACCAAGCTGTACGACTCGCGCGCCGAGATCTTCGTGCGCGGCGAGGGCGGCTTCGGCGGTGAGCGCGGGCCGGTGACCAAGATCGACGTGCCCGAGCGCGCGGCCGACCACACCATCGATGTGCCCACCGGCGCGGACCAGGCGCTGCTGTACCGCCTGTCCGGCGACTGGAACCCGCTGCACGCCGACCCGGACTTCGCCAAGGCGGCCGGCTTCGACACCCCGATCCTGCACGGGCTGTGCTCGTACGGCCTGACCCTGAAGGCGGTCGTGGACAACGTGCTGGGCGGCGACGTCTCGCGGGTCAAGCGTTACCGCACCAAGTTCGCCGGCATCTTCTTCCCGGGCGAGACGATGCGCGTCCGGGTCTGGGAGGAGGACGGCAAGCTGCTGATCAACACCTCCGCCGTCGAGCGCGACGATGCGATCGTGCTCTCCGACACGGTGGTGGAGTACACGTCCTGACGACGCGTCCTTGCCGAAGCGGCGCGGTACGCCGGGGAACCCGAGGTCGCCCCGACCTCGCGACCCCGGCGCCCCGCGCCACACCCCTCCGCCACGCGATACGCCCCACCCCGCGCCCGAACCCGCGGCCCCGCCCCGGGGCCGACCCACATCACCGGCCCGAGCGTCTTCGCCGCGCCCGGCCCCACCGCCGTGCCTGCCCGAGCGACAGGCCCGCCGCCGCGCCGACCGCGCCGCTTGCGCCCGCCACTGCGCCCGCCCGGTCCCACCGCCGTTCCCGTCCACGCCGTCGCATGCCCGCTCGCCCCACACACCGCAGCCCACGCCGGCAAACCGCCCGCACCTGTCGCCCCGTTCGCCTCGACTGCGCGGGCGCGCGCCGCTGAGCCCTCCCAGGTCCCCACCTCCGCGCCTGTCCTAGCTGTACGCGCGCCATCGCCCCCGCGCAGTCGCCGACCGGGTCACTTCGAGCCCCGTCCACCGTCGCGTCCGCCCTGCACACGCTGTGCGTGCGCCGTCCGCGCCTGCGACCGCATCGGCATGCTGCTTGCACCCGCACCCGCACCCGCACCCGCCTGCCCGCCTTCGCGCCCGCGACCCCGCACGCCCCGTCCGCCACTGCGCCCGCCCGGGTGCACCGCGTACGCCCCCGCCGTCCCGTCCGCTCCGCATCCGCCGCGCGTGCCCTGCGCTCATCCGCGCCCAGCGTGCCTGCGCTGCCGCCCGCACTGACGACGCCGCGCGTCCGCCCGCATCCGCACGCTCGGCGCCACGCCTGCGCCTCGCCCGCCCACACCCGAACCGCCACACCCGCCCCGTAGCCGTGCGCACCCGCCGTGCCCGCGGCGCCCGTCGCCCGTCGCCCGTCGCCCGCCGCCCGCCGCCCGCCGCGCCCACGGTGCTCCCGCCCCACGTCGTTCGTGCTCGTGAGCGCAGCGTCGGGCGGCGAGTGGTCGACGGTCGGGTGTGTGACCTTGCCTTGTCCCGGGTCCGATGCCTTTCGCCTTCTCGTGGGGGCGGATACCTTGACCGTGTCATTGGTCTTGAGTCAAAACGAGAACAAGTTATAGTTCTTGACCGGGCCAAGTATTGGTTCGCAGAAAGACGAGGGAGCCCCCATGCGCGCAGCGGTTCTGCACGAGACCGGCCAGGACAAGCTCGACGTCCGCGATGACGTCGAGGCCGTGGGCATGGGCCCGGGACGCGTGCGGGTCAAGCTGCACGCGACCGGCGTATGTCACTCGGACCTGTCGGCGATGACCGGCGTCCTGCCCCAGCCCGCGCCGTTCGTCCCCGGCCACGAGGGCGCCGGCGAGGTGGTCGAGGTCGGCGACGGCGTGAGCACCGTCGCGGTCGGTGACCGGGTGATCATCTGCTGGGCGCCGCCGTGCGGCGTGTGCAACTACTGCCGCGGCGGCCAGTCCAACCTGTGCCTGGCCGGCTTCATGAACGCGGGCACGCAGAACTTCACCTTCGGCGGCACCCCGTCGTACGGCTTCACCGGCACCGGCACCTTCGCCGAGGAGGTCGTGGTCGCCGCGCCGTGCGCGGTCAAGGTCGCCGACGACGTGCCGTACGAGATCGCGGCGCTGATCGGCTGCGGCGTCACCACCGGTGTCGGCGCGGTGTTCAACAGCGCGCGGATCGAGCCGGGCGCGTCCTGCGCGGTGATCGGCGCCGGCGGCGTGGGCATCGCGGTGATCCAGGGTCTGCGCGCGGCCGGTGCCGCCGAGATCGTGGCCATCGACCCGGCCGAGTCCAAGCACGTGTGGGCCAAGCAGTTCGGCGCCACGCACGCGATCACCCCGGACCAGGCCGCGGACGCCAAGCGCGACCTGACCGCCAATCAGGGCTTCGACTACGTCTTCGAGGTGGTCGGCAAGTCGTTCACCGCGCGCAGCGCGTACGACCTCACCCGCCGCGGCGGCGACGTGATCATCGTCGGCGCGGGCGCGATGGACGACAACGTCTCGTTCAACATGTTCGAGCTGTTCTTCGACCAGAAGCGCATCATCGGCAGCATCTACGGCGGTGGCGACATCGTCTCCGAGTACGAGCGGATCACCAAGCTGTGGCGGGCCGGACGGCTCGACCTGGAGGCGATGATCACGCACCGCCTCACCCTCGCCAACATCAACGACGCGTTCGACCTGATGAAGAGCGGCGAGTCGATCCGCACCATCGTCACCCTCTGACCGAGCAGCACCAGAGCCCCAGCAAGCGGCGCCGTAATCCGCAGCCCGCCCACCCGAGACAACGGGTGGGCGGGTGGGCACGACAACGCCCACGCCAACCAAGACGCGACCGCAGCAAAGCCACCGACCCCACGGGAGTTACCGCATGACCACGTCGCTGGATGGCAAGGTCGCCGTAGTCACCGGCGCCGGCCGGGGCCTCGGCCGCGCCGAAGCCCTCGAACTCGCGAAGCAGGGCGCGGCCGTCGTGATCAACGACTTCGCCCCCGAAGGCAGCCCCAACCCGGCCGACGACGTCGTCGCCGAGATCGTCGCGGCCGGTGGCAGGGCCGCCGCCCACCGCGGCGACGTCTCCGACTTCGACGCGGCGGGCAAGCTGATCCAGCTCGCGATCGACACCTTCGGCTCGATCGACATCGTGGTCAACAACGCGGGCATCCTGCGCGACCGGATGATCTTCTCGATGACGGAGCAGGAGTGGGACTCGGTCCTGGCGGTGCACGCCAAGGGCCACTTCAACACCACCCACCACGCCTCGAAGTACTGGCGGGAGAAGTCCAAGGCGAGCGGCGGCGCGGTGTACGCGCGGGTGATCAACACCGCGTCCGAGGCGTGGCTGGCCGGCTCCGCCGGGCAGCCCAACTACGCCGCGGCCAAGTCGGCGATCGTGGGCCTGACCATGTCCACCGCGAACGCGCTGGTCAAGTACGGCGTGCGGGCCAACGTGATCTGCCCGCGGGCGCGCACCAGCATGACCACGCACGTGTTCGGCGAGAGCGCGAACAACATCGCCGAGGGCGAGATGGACCCGCTGGCGCCCGAGCACGTCGCGCCGCTGGTCGCCTACCTGGCCAGCCCGGCCGCCGAGCAGATCACCGGCCAGGCCTTCGTGGTGCACGGCGGCTTCGTCGCGGTGATCGAACGCCCCACGCTCCAGGCCAAGTTCGACTCGAAGCAGGCCACCTTCACGCCGGACGAGCTGGACCAGGTGCTCTCCGCGCACTACGCGGACAAGAAGCTGGGCGCCGGCTACACCGCCGACGACCTGCTCTTCCTCAAGCGCGACCCGCGCTGATTCCCGATCCGCGGGGCCGGGGGCGGCGGAATCGCCCCCGGCCCCGCTTTCGCCCGCACCGTTGACACGTGTCGTGACGCGGCCGCGCAGGGCTCCGCGCGGATCGCCGCGATCGGGCCGCGGCCGGCCGGCCGCCGGTCCGAGGGGCATCTCTCGTACCGCACCAAGAAGGGGCTCCCCGTGCTGACCTCCGCCGACGACTTCCCGATCCACCAGACGCCCGAGCCGGTGGCCACGCCCGCCACCTCGGACCGCAACGCGTACGACCGCTACTGGTTCAACGGCTACGACCGCGACGGCGCGTTCTACTTCGCGTTCTCGCACGGCCTGTACCCGAACCGGTTCGTCGCCGACGCGCACTTCACGATCAGCGTGGACGGCGTCCAGCACAGCCTGCACGCGTCCCGCCGGGCGCCGCTGGACCGGTTCGACCTCACCGTCGGCCCGGTCGGGATCGAGGTGCGCACGCCGCTGAAGGTGCTGCGGGTGTACGTCGAACCGAACGAGCACGGGCTGGGCTGCGACCTGACCTTCACCGCGCGCGCCGCCGCGATCGAGGAGGAGCGCACCACCACCCGCAACGGGCACCACGTGATCATGGACTCGACCCGGTTGACCCAGCTCGGCGTGTGGTCGGGGACGGTGACGCTGCCCGGCGGCCGGATCCTGGAGATCGACCCGGCGACCACACTGGGC
The DNA here is from genome assembly GCF_044460165.1 of Embleya sp. NPDC050154. Classification (NCBI taxonomy): domain Bacteria; kingdom Bacillati; phylum Actinomycetota; class Actinomycetes; order Kitasatosporales; family Streptomycetaceae; genus Embleya; species Embleya sp. NPDC050154. The sequence continues at coordinate 139,341 of NZ_JBITJP010000018.1, read as the reverse complement.
ACCCGGGACCGCTCGTGGGGAGTGCGGCCGGTGGGCGAGCGGGAGGGCGGCGCGCCCAAGCCGTTCAATCCGATCCTGTGGTTGTGGACGCCGATCCACTGGGCGGACGAGGTCAGCCTGTGGGCCTCCTTCGAGCGCGCGGACGGGCACATGTACCACGTGGACGGCAAGCGGGTCGCCGCGACACCGCTGGGCACGCTGCCCGACCCGGCGGATGTTCCGGTCCCCGAGGACCAGCCCGTGTTCGAGAAGCTGACGCCGCATCACCACGCACTCACCTGGGTCCCGGGCACCCGGCGCATCCAGGGCGGCGAGTTCCACATGACCGACGGCGCGGGCGAGCCGTTCGCCTACCGGATCGAGCCGATCGGCACCCGCGGGCTGCTCGCGGGCCTGGGCTACCTGCACTCCGAGTGGGGCCACGCGGTCTGGCAGGGCGAGCTCAAGGTCGGCTACGAGAGCTGGGAGCTGGACAAGGTCGACCCGCTGCAGTTCGACCGCCAGCACCAGCAGCAGGTGATCCGGGTGACCGAGCTGACCGGCGCGGGTCGGGTGGGTGTCGGGGTGGCCGAGCAGTTGTTCTTCGGCCCGCACGAGCCGTACGGCTTCACCGAGATCCTCGACGGCGCCTGAGTCGGCGGGCTGGACGCGCCCGAGAGGGCGCGTGGGACGGCGCCCGAGACGGTGCGTGGGACGGAGCCCGGGTTGGGACCGCCCGGCGGCGCGCGGGATCGGGTCGGGTCAGCGTCGGACCCGGCCCCGCGCGTTCTCCTCGGCGCGGACGGGCTTGCGCTCGAACCAGCCGACCGGGTCGGTCGGCCGCTGCTCCCACGCGCCCACCAGATCGCGGTACAGCGCCGATTCGGCGAGCAGTTCGTGATGGGTGCCCAGCGTCGGCCGGTTGCCGTCCATGAGCAGGATGCGGTCCGCGCGGCGGGCCGAGTCGATCCGGTGTGCGATCACCACCAGGGCGCCCGCGCGAGTCGCGAACGCCGCCTCGGCCAGCGCCTCGGTGGGCGGGTCCAGGTGGCACGTGGCCTCGTCGAGGATCACGAAGCGGGCGGGGGACAGGTACGTCCGGGCCAGCGCGATCAGTTGGCGCTCGCCGGCGGACAACGCGCCCGGGTCGGCGATCCGCGCGTCGTAGCCGCCGAGCCGGGCGATCAGTTCGGCCGCGCCGACCAGGCGCACCGCGCGGTCCAGATCGGCGCGCGCGACGTCCGGGTCGAGGTAGCTCAGGTTCTCGTGCACGGATCCGGCGAAGACGTACGCCTCCTGCGGGACCACCGCGATCGTGGCGCGCAGCGCGGGCTCCGGCCAGTTCGGGAGCCGGGTGTCGGCCAGGGCGACGCTGCCCTGATCCGGCGCCAGCAGGCCGGCCAGCAGGGCGGCGAGGGTGGACTTGCCGATGCCGCTCGGTCCGACCACCGCGAGATGCGAACCGGCGGAGACGGTCATCGTCAGGTCACGGACGACCGGTTCGGCGAACGGGCCGTAGCCGAAGGTGACCCGGTCCAGGACGAGACCACCGGAGCCGGATGGGGCGGGCGCGGGGCGGGCGGCGGGCATCGGCGCGGGCTCGGTCGTCTGGGCCAGGCGGCCGGCGACCACGAGCAGTTCCAGGAACCAGCCGCCCACGGTCGCCGTCGCGGCTCGCACGGCGGGCTCCAGGTGCTGGGCCAGGTACAACGCGGCACCCGCCACCTCGCCGGTGCTCAGGGTGCCGTCGCGGACCAGCCAGGGTGCCGCGATCAGCACGGCGAGCAGCGGGAGTTGGCCGCCCAGGGCGACCACGAGCAGCCGTAGCGAGGAGGCGCGGGCGAGCAGCTTGGCGGCGCGTGCGCGGGCGTCTGCTTCGGCGCCCAGTTCGGCCACGACGCGCTCCTGTGCGCCGCACGCGACCACGTCCCGCAGACCGGCGACGGTGCGGCCGGTGTGGGCGGCGATCTCCTCGTCGGCGAGTACGAGGGCGCGCCGGCGCCGGGCCAGCGGCGGCAGCAGGCGTACGAACAACCACACGGCCAGACCGAGGGGGATCAACACGAGCGGAAGCAGGATCGGCGCGAGGACGGCGAGGCCGAGCAGCGCGGCCACGATCGTGACGCCGAGCTGGCGCAGCGTACGCAGGAGCGACGCGGTCAGGTTGCGGCAGCTCTCTACCTGCTCGGTCAGCCGAGCCACCGCCGCGTCCGCGCGCATCCCCGCGCCGGGACTCCCGGACGTCGCGTCCAGCACGGCGTCGGACACCACCCGGCGCACCAGGGTGTCCCGGATCGGCTCCACCACGGCCGCCAGGTGCGGGAACATCGCGTACGTGGCGGCAGCCCGAATCAGCATCGCCAACGCGAGCACGCCGAGCAGCACGAACCCGACACCGAGCCGCCCGGCCAGGAACCCGCGATCGAGCGCGGCGGCGAGCAACGCCCCCGACAACAGCGCGGGAATCCCCTCCGCCACCGACCACCCGAGCACCCGCCCCAAAGCCGCCCGCCGTGCCCGCAACAACCCCACCAACAACGCCTGCCCGGCCCGCAACCCACCACCGTAGGGGCCGGCACTGTGCCGCCGACGGGGTCGGGGGGCGCGGGGGGTCTGGCGGGAGTTGTGGGGCTGGTGCGGGGAGGTGTCGGATTCGGGCGGGGAGGTGTCCGGCGCGTCCGGGAAGGTGCCGGATGCGGGCGCGCAGTCGTCCGGCCCGTCCGGGGAGATATCCGATCCGGGTGTGGAACTACCGGGTCCATGACCGGAACTGCCGAGTCCGGGCAGGGAAACGTCGCTTGACTGTGCGGAGTTCTCGGGCGGTTGCGGAGAGCTGTCGGATCCTCGAGGGGAGTCGCCAAGCCCAGGCGAGGAGTCGCCGGGGGAGCCTCCCGCGTCGTCCGTAGCACCATCACCATCGCGGACGCCCACCGCTCGTCCCCGTCCCCACCACGAGCGGGCCGCACGCACGCCGGAGCCGGCTCCGCCCTGACGCCCACCATCGCCCCGCCGCCGATGCCGAGCGGGCCCACCCCGGCCGACACGACCGTCGCCCGACGGACCGTCAACCGGACCCGGCGGCGAGGGCACGTCGTGTCGGGGCGGCTCGATCGAGGGCGGGGTGTGCGCGGGAGCGCCTGGGCTGTCGCTGGGTGGAGTACGGTCCGGGGTCCCCGCGGCCGAAGGCACATCGCATCGAGTCCGCTCGATCGCGGCTCCGCCGCCGGGTGGGGTGTCCACATGGGTCGGGATCGCGGCGCCCGGGGCTATGTCGCGTCGGGACGGTTCGATCACGGGCGGGGTGTGTAGGGCAGCGCCCGGCTCGTCACTCGGCAGATCCCGCGCCGGGATCCGCACGGCCGAAGGCACATCGCATCGAGACGACTCGATCCCGGGCCCACCGGTCGGCGGGGAGTCCAAGGCGGCGCCAGGGTTGCCGCCGGGCGGAGCCTGCGTCGGGTTCCCTACCGCCGAGGGCGCATCGCGTCGAGACATCTCGGCCGAGGGCCCGGCGGTCGGCGGGGCGTCCACGGCGGCCCGGTGACTCGACCGTTCGGCCCTCCGAGTCCGCCATCGGCGCCCGCGAGCGACGGGTTCGGTCGTCACAGCCGCGTCCGCGTCCGCGTCCGCCCGCACCGAGTCATCCCCGAATTCCGCTCCGCCTCCCACCCACAACACCCGCCGCCCGCCCCGACCAGGAGTTTTGCCCGCGCCTGCGTGCTCCTCCGGTGCAGGTGCGGAGAGTCCTCCCGGCTCCGAGCCGCCGCCCGCCCACAACAGCCGCCGCCGTCGCCCACCCCGGCCGGTGGTCTCGGCCGCGTCCTCCCCTGGCCCGGCCGGGAGCCCTTCCGCTTCCGCACCTGCCCACGAGATACGTCGTCGGCTACTACGGCTGAGGGCCTGAGCCGCGTCCGAGTCGTCCTCCGGCGCGGTCGCGGAGAACCCCTGCGATTCCGGGCCCGTGCCAGCCCACGGCACCCGTCGTCGCCTACTCCGGCCGAGGGCCCCGGCCACGTCTGCGCGCTCCTGCGGCGACGGCGTGGAAAGTGCTTCCGACTGCGGGTGGACGCCCGCCCGGGGCACCCGCCGCTGTCGTCCACTGCGGCCGGGGGCCTGAGCCGAGTCCGCGTCCTCCTCCGGCGCCGGCGCGGGGAGTCCCTCCGGCTCCGGGTCCGCGCCTACCCGGGGCACGCGCCGTTGCCCACGCCAGCCGGGGACTTCGACCCCGTCCCCGTTGTCCTGGATTGTGAATGCCGGGAGTTCGTGCGATTCCGGGTCCGCGCTTGCCCGTGGCACACGTCGTCGCCTACTCCGGCCGGGGGTCTCGGCCGCGTCCGCGTGCTCTTCCGGTGCGGGCGCGGGGAGTTCTTGCGATTCCAGGTGGGCGCCTGCTCGGGTCATGCGCCGCCGCCGTCCACTTCGGCCGGAGGACTGGGCCCCGTTCGCGTTGTCCCGCGTCGTGGGTGCCGGGAGTTCTTGCGCTTCCGGGTCCGCGTGCTCTTCCGGTGCGGGCGCGGGGAGTTCTTGAGCTTCCGAGTGGGCGCCTACCCGGGACACCCGCCGCCGCCCTCGTTCACTTCGGCCGGAGGGCCGGCCCGCGTCCGGGTGCTCCTCTGGTGCAGGTGCGGGGAGTTCTTGCCATTCCGGGGATCCGCTTGCCCACGACGCCCGTCGCCGAGCGCTCCGCCCCCGTGCGGTTCGGGAGCGCCACCGCCGAACACGTGGGCCGGGGGCCTCGGCCGCCGGGGCATCGCCGGGGTCCGGGCCGGTGGTGTGCGAGGCACGGGAGGGGTCCGTGTCCCACCCCGGTTCCCTACGCGAGCCTTTCCCCACCGAGCCGCGAGCAGCACGGGATACCTCCTCGGGCTCCTCCGGGGCCGGCGGTTCGGCGCGACGTCGACTCGGGTCCCATACCGGAACCACCACGCGCCGGCGTCGCCCGGTGGGTCGGGCCGGGGCGGGGTTCGGCTCCGTGGTTCGGTCGTCGTGTGGCCCGTCGTCGGTCATCCGGCTTCCCCCTTCGGCCTCGGCCCCGGCAGGAACGCCGGGCTCGGTGCTGTCCTCGGCGGTGATCGGCGCCCGTTGCCCATTCCGCGGCAGCGCCGAGCGGGCCGCGTGCACGGTCACCGCCGAACACCAAGCCCACTCGCCGGCCCGGCCCGCCATCGCCGCGCGCTGCGCTTGCTCACCCGGGGCGTCCTGCCGGCCGTCGCCGTCCACCGCCGCGTGCCCTGCCCGTTCACTCGGGCCGTCCGGCAGAGCGCCGCCGCCCGCCATCGGCGCCCCGCCGCCCTCCGCCGTCGCGCACGTCGTCCGCCCGTCGGGATCTCCCCGCCCGAGGCTCTCCTCGGCCTCCACGTGTCCCGGCCGTTCGTTCGGCCGGTTCCGTGTGTGGGCGGCCTCCGGTGGTTCGTGCGTCGTTTGCTTGTTCGGGTGGTCCCACGTGTTGCCGGCTCCCTGCGGCGGGGGGCCGTGTCGCTCGTTCCGGGGCTCGGGTGGGGTGGGGTGGTGGCGGTTCGGCGGAGGTTCGTTGGTGTCGTCGGTCATGTGACCCCGTGCCTCATCGGGTCGTGTTCGGGTCGGGGGTGCGGGTAGTGAAGATCGCGCGGTAGGTGGGGTCGCTCCAGAGTTCGGCGTGGGTGCCGATCGCCTTGATGCGGCCCGCGGCCAGCCAGGCCACGAAGTCCGCGCCGGCCGCCGCGGTCGCGCGGTGGGCGACGACCAGTCGGGTGCGGCCCGCGAGCCCGGCGCGGAACGCCTCGTGGATGTGGTGTTCGGTGACCGTGTCCAGGCCGCTGGTCGCGTCGTCCAACACCAGCACCCGCGCGTCCTGTACCAATGCCCGTGCCAGACCCAGCCGCTGCACCTCACCGCCGGACAGCGCGAGCCCCTGGGTCCGGGTCGCGTAGCCGGCCGGCAACCGACGGACGAAGTCGTCCGCGAACGCCATCCGGGCCGCCTCCGTCACCGTCTCCGCATCCGCCCCGGGCCGCCCGTACGCGAGCGCCCCCGCCAGATCCGCGCCCACCAGGACCGGCCGCGGAAACGCGTACGCGATCGCGCGCCGCAACTCGCCGCGTGCCAACCGGGTTACCGGCATCCCGTCCAGGAGCACCTCACCCTCGTCCGGCTCGCGCAACCGCCCCGCCAGCGCGGCCAGCGTGGACTTTCCCGAACCGGACGCCCCGACCAGGGCCACACACGCGCCCGCCGGCACCGTCAAGTCGATCCCGTCCAGCACCACCCGCTCCGCGTCCCGACCCGGTTCCGATACCCGCACGCTCACCCGCCGGAAGGTCAACTCGCCCCGTCCCGGCGGCAGTGTGCGTGCCGTCCCGTAGCCGGCGGGTTCGACCGCGAGCAACTCCGCCGCCCGAGTACGCCCGGCCCGCGCGTGGGCGACCCCGACGAGTGCCTCGACCTGCTCCAGGAAGCCCAGTCCCAGCGCCGCGTACCCGGCCGCCGCGACCAGTTGGCCGGGCGGGATCCGCCCCTCCACGAGCAGCCACCCGGCGATCGACAACACGGTCAACTCGACCATCGGCGCGAGCAGCAACACCTGGGCGACCGCGTTGCGTTGGGCCCGCCACAAGCCGTGGCCCGCCGCCGACAACTCGGGCAGCGGGGCGAGGATCCGGGTGATCTCGCGATCCCGCGTGCCGCAGGCCCGGATCGTCCGGGCCCCCGCGAGTGCGTCGGTCAGCCGGGCGGCCAGGCCGCTCTGCACCACCTGGTAATCGGTGAACAGACCGGTCGCGCGGGTCATGAACAGCCGTACGACGAGCAGCCCGGGCAGCAGCCCGCCGAGAAAGCCGACCGCCAGCCACGGATCGATCAGCGCCAGCGCGACGATGCCGCCGAGCGAGGTGACCAGCGCGCCCAGCGTGCCGAGCAGCGAGGGGACCAGGCCGGCCGCGTCGGGCGCCGCGCCGACCAGCCGGGAGGTGACATCCCCGGCGGCAAAAGGATTCCGCGCGCCGGTGCCCAGATCGGTGACCTGTACCGCCAGTCGCCGGCGCAACCGCGCGGTCAGGTCGGCGGCCAGTCCGGGACCGGCCACCTCGGCCAGCACTCCCGCGAGCAACCCCAGCGCCAGTACGGCCACCAGCCGCACGGTCGGTCCCGTCGCGGAGTCGCCGCGCACCACCGCGTCCACGGAGCCGGCGACGGCCGCGGGCAGCAACAACGCGGCGATCGACCCGGCCGGGACGGCGAAGGCGAGCGTGAGGGTCGCCCCGGGCGCGGTGCGCAGCGCGGCACGGAACCCGGTGCCGGTGCGGTCCACCCGCTTCGGGGCGGTCTGCGTGGCTATCGGCACATCGGCCACAGCGTGACTCCTCGGGTGCGCGGACCGTGGAACGGGCGGCGCCCGAACGGCACCGTCGCGACGAAGAAGGACGACGAAAACGGAGAAGGAAGTCGAAGACGGAGAGGCGAAGACCGGGAGACGGAGAAGGATGTCGAAGACGAGGAGACGAGAAGCACAACCAGGACGGAGCAGCAAGACCACGCCGAAAAGCAGGACCAAGACGAAGAAGCGAAGACCAAGAAGGAGGCACGAGCGGCGTGCCGCCGGCCCGGAACCGGCCGCGATTGCCATGCTGAGGATCGGCCCGAGACCGGGAGCTCCTGATTCCGGCAGGAACTCCCGGTCCCGGGTTCGTACTTACCGGATCGACCACCGGCTGTTCGACCCCGGCTCACCGCTGCGAACAACGGTTCACCGCACGGATGCCGGTCCGTCGACGCGCACACCGCCCAACCGGCCGGCGACGCGATCCCGGAATTAGCTGATCGTGAAGATCAGGCAGGTGACGAGCAGGCAGGTGAACTGACACCCGTTGCCGCCGTGGCCGCCCAGCTCGACCGACTCGGTCTCGGGGAGCTGCTGCAGGGCCGCGAGGTCGGTCTCGATGTGCTCCATGGTGATTCTCCTTCGGGACGGTGCCGCCGTCGCGAGCGGTCGCCCGCGACGGGTGGTGCGGGGCGATTCCCCCCTGTCGTCACACCCGGCCGGTTTGCAGGAAACCGGTCAGGCGGGCGTGGAGATCGGGTGCCCCATCCCCGGTCAGGACGTCGTGGCCCAGACCGGGAAGCTCCAGGTAGCGAAATTCGGTGCCCTCGACCCGGCCGCGGCCGAGCAGGGTGTGGCGCAGGGTCCGGGACTGGCCGACCGGGATGGTGTCGTCCCGGTCGCCGTGCACGAACAGCAGCGGTACGGCGATGCGATCGCACACCGCGACCACGTCGCGCGGACCCTGTTCGTCGGCGTACTCGGTGTCGCCACCGAGTCGGGTCATCAGCGCCCGGATCGGCACCGAGGCCTCGGCGATCAACCGCGGTCCGGACAGGAACGGTGCCACCGCCAGGCACCTCGACCACACGTTCGGCGCGAACGAGGCGGCCAACAGCGCGAGATAGGCCCCGTAGCTGACCCCGAACAGGGCTGGCGGGGCGAGTCCGAAGGCGGCCCGCTCGGCGCCGATCGTGCGGCCGATCGCGGTCACGTCGGCGAGGTCCGGGCCGCCCCACGCGCCGTGCAACTCGCCGGCGAACCGCGCGCCGTACCCGGTGCTGCCGCGCTGATTCGGCGCCACCACCGCGATGCCCGCCGCCGCGAGCCGTTGCAACAGCGGGTCGAACTCGAACCGCCACGCCGCCGCCGGCCCGCCGTGCAGGGCGAGCAGCACGTGTTCGGCCGCGCGCCAGTCCGGACCGCCGTACACGATCGACTCGACCGGCCCCGTGCCGCCGACCAGCAACTCCAGGTGGGCCGGTCGCCAGGCGGGCCGGGCCGCGTCGTCGAACCCGATGAACGGGCCCGGTTCGCCGTCCTGGCGCCACGTGTCGGGTCGGTCCGGATCCAGCCTGGCCAGGCAACTGGGCCGATCCGGCGCGGAGTACGGGATCCGCAGCCCCTGTTCGGTCCACCGGCCGACCGCACCCAGACAACCGTCCGGCGTGGCGACCTCCACCAGCGTGCCGTCCTCGGGGGTCCACACCGCCAGCCGCGAGATCGCGCCCCGATCGAGTTGGAGCGCCACCCGGCGGCCGTCCGGCGCGATCGCGATCGGCCGCACCGCCGCGTCGGGCAGGTGTACCAGCTCCGGGAAGCGCACCTGTCCCGGCGCCTGCGCGCGGTCGGCCGGCAACCGGATCCAGCCCAGCCGGTCGCCCCCCGGCGCGTCGCTCGCGATGACCAGCAGGCCGCCGACCGGATCGGCCAGCAACAGCCGGTCGTTGCTGGCCTCGGTCAGCTCCAGGAAGGGCCGCACCGCGGCGGTCTCGAAGTCGAGGACGACGGTCTTGACCCGGCCGTCCCGCACCTGGTCCAGAGCCAATCGCCGGCCGTCCGGGTCGAGTCGGACCCCACCGCCGTACAGGCCGGACAACTCGGCCACGGGGTCCAACCGGCCGTCCTCGCGGACCAGCCACACCGTGGTCGACGGCGTCGTGTCGGCCCCGAGCGCGAGCGCGAGCGCGTCCGGACCCGGCGACGGCAGCAGCCGCAGACCGGGCAGCCGAACCGTGCCCAAGTGCCGTTCGCTGCCCGCTTCGTCGGCCTCCAGCAGGACCAACTCGTGCCGGCCGGGCTGGTGTCGACAGATCAGCACCCGGCCGTCCGGCAACGCGAGCAACTGGCTGTGCAGCCGCTCGGGCGCCCCGGTGCCCACCGGCAGCGCGCCACTGGCTCGGCCGGGCCGCAACGACCAGGACTCGACCCGCCAGGTGCCGTCGCCCGGTGTGGCCAGACACGCCGCGTGCCCGCCGTCGGCCGCGAACGACCAACTGATCCGACGCAGCGGTCGCGTCGTCACCATGGTGTTCACGCGTCCTCACCGTGCAACCAGAGCCGACCGCCGCCGTGGCCGAGCCGCAGCAGGAAGCCGAGGACGCCCGCGGTGCCGGTGCCGTACGAGGCGGAGACGCCGATCGCCGTCTCGTCGGCGGGCACCCGCAGGCCCTCGATCAGCGCGGTCCGGGCCCGGAGCTGGTCGGCCAGGTCGGCGGCGCGCGTGCGATGGCTCTCGTCGTCGAGCAGTTCGGCCAAGTCGAGTAAGAACTCGCCGTTGCCCGCGAGGCCGTGGCACGCGGCGGTGCCCGAGTGCCAGCGGGCCCGATGGACCGCCGCGCCCGCCCGCTCGGCCAGGTCGCGGTGCTGCGGATCGCCGTCCGCGCGCCACAGCCGGACCAGGAAGGTACCGACGCCGGCCGAACCGCTGCACCAGTGCGCCAGGCGTACGCCCGCCGGATCGCCGGGGCCCTGCGGCCACCACGCGGTGTCGCCGTCGGCGCGCACGGTCCGGGTCAGGGTGCGGGCCGCGGCCCGGGCGCCGTCGAGGCAGCTCTCGCGGCCGGTGGCCAGGGCGGCTTCCAGCAGAAACGTGCCGACGCCGGCGACGCCGTGCGCGAAGCCGAGGTGCGCCGCGCCGGCCAGGCGCGAGTCGAAGTCCTTCGGGACCGGCCACAGGGTCAGGTCGCCGGCCTGCCGGGCCGCGCCGAGCAGCGCGTCGGCGCACGCGACGACGCGCTGCCGGAACCGCTCGTCGCCGGTCGCCTGCCACATCCGGACCTGGAGCAGACCGGCCCCGGCGGCCCCGTGGCACACATCCGGATTGGGCCACGTGATCGGTACCCGCAGGGCCTCGTCGACGGCCGCGGCGGCGAGCTTCTCGTCGCCGAGCAGGGCCGCCGCGTCCCGCAGGGCCCACGCGGTGCCGGAACGCCCGAAGTGCAGGCCGGGCAGGACCACCGGTTCGGCCGCCGCCCGATCGCGCAGCCACGCCGCGCCGTCCTCGACCGCGCGGTGCAGCGCGTAGCGCAGTCGGGGTTCGAGCGTGGTGGTGTGCGCGGCCCGGGCCAGTACACCCAGCACACCGGCGGCGCCGTACTGCACGCTGCACGGATCCATCGCCGCAGCGCCGGCCGTCATCGGCCACAGCCGATCCACCCGCCCCGGCGTCATCGTCGCGATCAGGTGGGCGAGCCCGTCCAGGAGCAGCGGATCGTCCTCCGGCGGCTGCGGATGCGGCGGGACCTTGTCGCCCTCGGTGTCCGGATGCGGCCGAGGTCCGTCCGGCGCGTCCTGGCGCCCGGCCACACCGACCTCGGCACCGGCACTCGCGCCCGCGAAGCCCCGACCGCCGTCCCTGCCACTCCCGCCTTTCGGCCCGGCGGCAGCGCCGTCACCGCCGTCCAGCCCGGCCACGGCGCCGTCATCACCGTCCCGGCCGACAGCGACGCGCTCCCCGGCGTCCACGCGCTCCCCGCCGCCCCGACCCTCGCCCGCACCGTCGTCACCGTCGTCACCGTCGTCACCGGAGACACCCACTCCCGAACTCGGGCCCGAGCCGGAGCCCGCCCCGACCCCGCCATCCACCCCCGCGACGTACGCGCCCAACCGCTGCACCGTCCATCGCGCCGTCGGCTCCTCGTGCCACAGACCGCGGATCGCCGGCGCCAGCCGCCGTGCCGTGTCGCCCTGCCGTGCCGCCAACTCCAGCCACGCGCCCAGGCGTTCCACCGTGCTGCGGTTCGCCCCCACATCCTCGGGCAGGGCCGGGTCGGCGCCGGTGGCCAACAGGAAGAACAGGCCGCCCAGGCTGTACAGATCGGCGGCGGGGTGCACGGGATGCCCACCGTCCGCGGTGGGACGCTGCTCCGGCGCCCGATAGCCGGGAGTACCCGCCGCACCCGCCCAGGAGCCGATCTCGGCGGCCAACTCCAGGTCCACCAGACGCACCGCGTGGTCCGGCCCGACCAGGACGTTCGTCGGCGACAGGTCGCGGATCACCAGGCCCTCGTCGTGCACCGTCCGGACCAGTCGGATCAGTTCCTCGACGATGCCCCGGGCCCGCGCCCAGGGCACGTCCGGGTCCTGCGCGTGTCGGCCGACCCAGGTGCGCAGCGGCTCGCCCGGAACCCGCTCCTGGGCCAGGAAGATCGTCTCGGCCTCCTCCACGAGCGCGACGTGCCGAGGGGTGAGGCCGGTGTGCGCGAGCCGCCGCATGAGCATCGCCTCGTGCCGCAGCGCGGCGCACGCGTCCCGCCCGGAGCGGTCCACCTCGATGTGCGCGCGGGCCTGCTTGACCACGACGTCGGTGTCGTCGGTGGTGTCCCGGCCGACGAAGACGCCGCCCTTGGCCGAGTGCCGCAGCGCCGCGGTGACCGCGAAGCGGCCCGCGATCAGCACCCCCGGGGGCCGGGCCGGCGCGGGCGCGGCGGCGGGCGCCGAACGGGCCCGCCGCAGCAGCGGATCCGGCGCCCACGGCGGCGGGGTGAACCAGGCCTCCCGGGCGTCGTCCACGGCCAGCCCGTCGGGGTCGGTGAGCACCGCCCGGTAGCCGCCGTCGTTGCCGAGCACCGCACGTCGGCCGAACCCGCCGTAGCGGTAGTGCACGACGCTGCCCGGTCGACACGGCCGATCGGAGAGGATGCCCGGCCCGCTCAGCTCGCGCGTCACCTCGTCGAGCGCGTCCACCAACTCCATGAACTGCTCGTCGTCGTCGGGATAGACGGTGATGAACTTGCCCGCCGAAGCCCGGTCCGCCTCCCGCGAGTTGAGCATCCGCAGCCGCTCGGTGTCGCCGGCGAACTTGAACGCGACCCGGCGCGGCAGGAGCACGTCGCAGACTCGGCCGAGCACGTGCGGGGCGTCGCCGGTGCGCGCGCTGACGTGGATCTTCCAGCCCTGGGCGCGGGCCGCGTGGCCCGGCGGTCGTACGGTGCACCAGAAGTCGTCCGAGCGCACGTCCCACCCGGCGCCGGTCTCGGCGGGGTCGGGCCGACCGGCGGCCCGACCGTCGTGATCCTGTTCCCGGGCACCGACCGCAAAGCGGTCGAGCGCCGCACGGACGCGGTCGACCAGGTTCGTACCCGGCGCGCCGTGGCCGCCGGTGCGCTCCGCACGGTGCCCACGAGTCGTCGTCGCCATCCCTGGACTTCCCCCTCGACTGTGCCCTCGCGCCCCGGTCGGCGATGCGCGTCGCGCTCGTCGACCGGTGCCCGGAAACGGTTGTCGGACGACCGTTGTGACTCGGTCGCCGACATGGCCGCCCCGCCTCGGATCGCTCCCCCCGGCGGGACGGCATGACCGTACGCAGCGCGTTCGGGCCACCTCAACGAGTTGCGGCAGCCTTCACCCCTTTGAGTGAAGTGACCCGCATTGAGGGTTGGTTGGTCAGTTGATCTGCATATTTCCGAACAGTCGACATCGGCGCAGGTCAACGGGCTGGCATGGGGGCAACCATGCGGCTGGGAATGGGCTGATCGAGTTACTCGCCGATTCCGCGCTGTTGGGCCAGGATCGCGGCCTGGACCCGGCTGCGCAGGCCCAGTTTGGTGAGGATCCGGCTCACGTGCGTCTTGGCCGTGGCCTCGGCCATGTCCAGGTGTTCGGCGATCCGCTGGTTCGACATGCCCCGGCCCAGGCACGCGAGCACGTCGCCCTCGCGCGGCGTGAGCGACGCGAGCGCCTCGGCGCCCACCTCGGGCCCGTCCGCCGGTCCCGGGCGGGAGGGGCTCGCGAACGCGTGGATCAACCGGCGGGTGACCTCCGGTGCCACGAAGCCGTCACCGCGCGCGACCAACCGGACCGCCTCGACCAGGCGTTCGGCGTCCACCGTCTTGAGCAGGAAGCCCGCGGCGCCCGCGCGCAGCGCGCCGAACACGTATTCGTCCAGGTCGAACGTGGTCAGTACCAGGACGTCGAGCCCTTCCGCGGTCAGCTCGCGGGTGGCGCTGATCCCGTCCAGGCGGGGCATCCGCACGTCCATCAGCACCACGTCCGGGCGCAACGACCGGGCCAGTTCCACCGCGTTCTCGCCGTCGACGGCCTGGCCCACCACCTCGATGCCCGTTGCCGCGTCCAGGATCAGCACCAGTCCGGCCCGGACCGCCGCCTGATCCTCGGCGACCAGCACGCGCAAGGTGTCGATGTCGCTCACCCGGTCCCACCCTTCGGCCCCAGCGAGGCGTTGTCTCCGGCGCCGCGCACCACGTCGTCACCGCACGGGAGTTCGGCCCGTACGTACCATCTGCCGTCGCGCGGCCCCGCCTCGAACACGCCGCCGAGCAGCGAGACGCGCTCGGACATGCCCACCAGTCCCGCACGGGCGCCGGGTAGTCGGGTCACGTGCTCGGGATCGATCCCGTTGTCCCCGATGATCACCACGTCCTGGGCACGATAGGCGAACACCATGCGCAACCGCTGCGGTGTGGCGTGCTTGAGCGCGTTGGTCAGGGTCTCCTGGACCACCCGATAGGCGGCCAGGTCGACGGGCGTGGGCAACTCCCGCACCACGCCGGTGACCTCGATGTCGACGATCAGCCCGGCCCGGCGCACGTGTTCGACCAGCCGATCGGTCTCCGCCAGACGGGGTACGGACACCGGTTCCTCGGGGGTGTTCTCCGAGCGCAGCAGGCCGATCATCCGGCGCATCTCGGTGAGCCCTTGCAGGCTGCTCTCCCGGATCACCTCCAGCGTCTCGCGCAGCCGGGCCTCGTCCATGCTCCTGACCGACAGCGCGGCGGTGGACTGGACCGCCACCGCGCTCAGGTGGTTGGCGATCACGTCGTGCAATTCGCGCGCCATCCGGGCACGTTCGGCGACCACGGCGGCCTGGTGGTCGAGTTCGGCCAGCCGCGCGGTCTGGGTCGCGCGCAACCGTTCCACCTCGGCCTTCTCGCGGTGTTCGCGCACCGAGAAGCCGGTGAGCACGGGGGAGATGCCGACCAGTCCGATGTAGAAGATGGACAGGACGAAAAGCCGGAACTCGCGGGTCACCGCCCAGACCGTGCCCGCGCCCAGGATCAGCGCCACCACGTTGCCGTACAGCAGCCCGAACGCCAGTCGCGACGTGCCGTACAGGCACGCCGCGTACAGCACGTCGGACCACATGATCAGGCCGCCGATGGAGGGCCCGAGCGCGATGTCCACGCTCTCGCAGGCCAAGCCCAGGAACACCGCGAAGCGCGGCGACGTGCTGCGATGGCACTCGGCGACGGTCAACGGCAGCAGCGGCAGCAGTCGGAACCACCGGTTCGGGTCCCACGCGCCCCAGATCAGGTAGGAGTTGGTGACGAGCAGGACGAGGGCGCCCGCGAGGACCACGCCGCCGATCGCGCAGTCGCGGCGGATGGGCGGCGCGAGGCCGGGGAGATGGAAGGGCAGGGGGCGCTGCCACGCCGAGGTCGGATCGCTCACGCCCCCATCCCAACATCATTGGGGCGGACATGCCGACCGTCTGCGCCGAGCGGCGCGATGATCGTCCTGATTGATGCCGATTCCCACTACTTCGGCTGAAAGCGAATGCCGCCGTCGAGCCGGATCACCTCGGCGTTGAGGTAACTGTTGGTAAGCAACTCGTACGCGAGCGAGGCGAACTCGTCCGGGACGCCCATGCGCTTGGGGAACAGCACCTGCTGCCCGAGGGTGTCCTTGACCGCCTGCGGTGCGGCGGCGAACAGCGCGGTGTCCATCGTGCCGGGTGCGATCGTGTTGACCCGTACGCCGATCGCGGACAGGTCGCGCGCGACGGGCAGTGTCATGCCGGCCACGCCGGCCTTGGACGCGCCGTACGCGGCCTGGCCGATCTGCCCGTCGAAGGCGGCCACCGACGCGGTGCACACGATCGCGCCGCGCTCGCCGTCCGCCTGCGGCGAGGCGCTCGCCATCGCGGCGGCGGCGAGCCGGACCGCGTTGAAGGTGCCGATCAGGTTGAGCCGGACGATGAACTCGAAGGCGGCGAGCGGGTGCGGCGTGCCGTCCCGGGCCACCGTGCGGGCGCCCATCCCGGTGCCGGCGCAGGAGACCAGCGCGCGCAGCGGCGCGACGGCGACCGCCGCGTCCACCGCGGCCTGCATCTGCTCCTCGTTCGTGACGTCGGTCGCGACGAAGACGGCGCCGGCGCCGATTTCGGCGGCGACCGCCTTGCCCCGCTCCTCGTTCTTGTCCGCGATCACCACCGAGGTGCCGCCGGCCGCGAGTCGGCGGGCGGTCGCCTCGCCGAGCCCGGAGGCCCCGCCGGTGACGATCGCGGACGCGCCTGTGAGGTCCAGCATGAGCGTTCTCCCCTCGCCTGTTCTTGACCGAAGCAAGCTATTGCATGGAAAGGGGAGGCGGCCAGCGGATCTGACGGTGAGTCAGTTCCGGGTGGGCGCGGCGGGCCTGCATGATCGCGTGCGGTGCGCCGGTCCCGGTCGCCCGCGGTGCGCCCGGCCCCGATCGCCGCCGTGCGTCAGCCCGGGCCGGTCGCGGTCGCGCGCGGGGCCACGCTCACCGTCACGGTCGTACCGATCGCCACCGCCTCGCCCGAACCCGGGGTCGAGCCGGTGACCACGTCGCTCCGGGAGGCCCCGGAGGGCAGCCCGATGTTCAGGCGGGCGTTCTTCAGCGCCGCGGTCGCGTCGGCGACGGTCAGGCCGGACAGCGGCGGGACCGTGGTCGTCACCGGAGCCGACGACGGGGCGGGATCGGTGGGCCTGATCGTGATCGGCGGCCGGATGACCGGCGGCGTGGTCCGAACCCCGGACATGGTCACCACGATCTCCGCCTTGTCCCGATCCACCTTCTTCCCGGCCGCCGGGTCGGTGGAGGCGATCGTGCCGCCGGTGCCCTTGACGACGCCGCGAAAACCCTTCTCCCGCAGCAGCGCGACACCCTGCGCCTCGGTCATCCCGACCACGTTCGGCACGGTCAGCTTCCCTGGCGCGCCGGTGCTCGGCGAGGCCGAGTCGGACGCATCGGGTGTGCTGGTCACCGGCGCCTCGGTGGTCGGCACGGCGGCCGGGGAGGACGCGGCCGAGGAGCCCGCCGACCCCGTCGGGACGACCTTGGCCGCCGGCTTCTTGTCGTCCGAGCCCGCCATCGCCATACCGATCAGCAGCGCCGCGACGATCGCGGCCACCGTCGCGGCCACGGCGCCGGCGATTCTGGTCCGCCGCTTGCCGCCCCGACGCTCACGATCGTCGTGGTACGGATCCACCGGTGCGCCGACCGGTCGCCGGCCACCGTCCGGGTCGCGGTCCGTGGACACCACCCGCACCGAGAACGGCGCGCACGCGGACACCCGCATGTCCCGGGCGGACACCACCCGAACCGGGATCTCGCTCTCCTCGACCACCCGGGACACCGGTTCGAAGGCGCTGCCACCGCTGTCCGCGCCCACCTCGCCCAGGCCGAACATCCCGCTCGGCGCGACCTGGTCCTCGATGTCCGGGGGCACCGTGTAGACGATCGTCCAGATCCGGGTCTCGCCCGGATACACATCGGGCGCGCCGGGGCGGTCCAGGCCGATCCGCCGGCCGACGTCCCGGGGCAGTTCGGGGTCGTAGCGGTCCGGCGCGCTGCCCGCGTTGCGCAGGGTCAGCGTCACCATCACCGTCTCGCCGGCGGCCGCGGTGATCCGACGAGGTTCGCACCATGCCTGGACCGCGCAGGCCGGATCGCCCATGCGCTGGCCGTGCAGGTCGGTGCCGCATTGTTCGCCCGGGCAGTACGCGTCCGTCTCCAGATAGGGCGTACCGCACAGCAGACAGTGCACCATCGTCGTCGTCCCCCTCGTCGGTCGTACGACAGTGCGAGCCTGCCTACCGCACAAACGCTTCGGATGGGGCCGACTTCACACAATCCGGGGGCACTCCGGTGCACTGCGTTACCGTCCGCCCCGGATGCCCGAATCCGGGGCGGCGACCTCGGAGCGGTAACCTCCCTTCGTGCCCAAGCTCTCCGACGTTGTCAGCGCCCTCGAACGGATCTACCACCCCGAGTGGGCCGAATCCTGGGACGCGGTGGGGCTGGTCTGCGGCGACCCGGACGCCGAGGTGCGCTCGGTGATGTTCGCCGTGGACCCGACCCGGGCGGTCGCCGACGAGGCGCTCGCCCGCGGCGCCGACCTCCTGGTCACCCACCACCCGCTGTTCCTGCGCGGAGTGCACTCGGTCGCCGCGACCGGATTCAAGGGGCGCGTCGTGCATACGCTGATCACCGGCGGCTGCGCGTTGCACGTCGCGCACACCAACGCCGACTCGGCGGCCCCCGGCGTCTCGGACGCGCTCGCCGCCGCGCTCGGACTGACCGTCACCGCCCCGCTCGACCCGGCCCCGGCCGACCCGAGCGAGTGCCGGGGCATCGGCCGGATCGGCGAGTTGGCCGCCGCCGAGACGCTCGCCGCGTTCGCCGCCCGGGCCGCCCGGGCGCTGCCCGCCACCGCGACCGGCCTGCGCGTGGCCGGCGACCCGGACCGCCTGGTGCGCACCGTCGCGGTGTGCGGCGGCGCGGGTGACAGCCTCTTCGACGCGGTCCGCCGCAGCGGCGCCGACGTCTACGTCACCGCCGACCTGCGCCATCACCCGGCCTCGGAGGCGCTGGAACACGGCGGCCCCGCGCTGCTGGACGCCCCACACTGGGCCACCGAGTGGCCGTGGCTGGCGTACGCGGCCCAGGAACTGACCCGTGCGCTCGCCGCGACCGGTACTACGGTGGAAACCCACGTGTCGGAACTAGTCACGGACCCGTGGACGTTCCACACACCGCACCGCTGAGCGCCGTGACGACGCGCATGTGGCCCGATCGGCCCGACCGTCGTCCGCAACACCCGAAGCCACCCACCGAAACGCAACGGGTGGGCGGGTGGGAAGCAACCTCCCGCCCACCCGAGCCGCATCCAAGGAGCCCCCGCTGAACGCCGCGCCCGCCGACCAGCTCCGCCTGCTCGACCTCCAGGCCCTCGACTCGCGAATCGACCTGCTCGCCCACAAGAAGCGCACGCTGCCGGAGAACGAGGAGATCGACCGCCTCGGCTCCCGGCTCGCCCGGTTGCGCGACCTCGTGGTCGCGGGCGAGACCGAGGAGAGCGACGCGGCCCGCGACCAGACCAAGGCCGAGCAGGACGTCGACCAGGTCCGCAAGCGCGCCGAACGCGACCAGCAGCGACTGGACTCGGGCCACGTCACCTCGCCCAAGGACCTGGAGAACCTCCAGCGCGAGGTGGCCTCGCTCGCCAAGCGCCAGGGTGACCTCGAAGAGGTCGTCCTGGAGGTGATGGAACGCCGCGAGGACATCCAGGGCCGGCTGGTCAAGCTGGTCGCCGAGCGGGACGAGGCGCAGGCCGCGCGCGACGCCGCCGAGTCCCGGCGGGCCGCCGCCGAGGCGGAGATCGACACCGAGGTGAGCGCCACCACCAAGCAGCGCGCGGTGATCGCGGCGGCGATCCCGGCCGACCTGATGAAGCTGTACGAGCGCATCCGCGAGCAGTCGCACGGCGTGGCCGTGGCCCCGCTGTTCCAGCGCCGCTGCGAGGGGTGTCGGCTGGAACTGGGGATCACCGACCTCGGCGCGATCCGGGCGGCCGCGCCGGACGCGATCGTGCGCTGCGAGAACTGCCGGCGCATCCTCGTCCGCACGGCCGAGTCGGGCCTGTGAGGCTCGTCGTCGAGGCCGACGGCGGTTCCCGGGGCAACCCGGGGCCGGCGGCCTACGGTGCGCTGGTGCGCGACGCCGAGACCGGCGAGGTACTGCACGAGGTGGCCGAGGCGATCGGCGTGGCGACCAACAACGTGGCCGAGTACCGCGGTCTGATCGCCGGCCTGGGCGCGGCGCACGCGATCGACCCGACGGCGACCGTCGAGGTGCGGGCCGACTCCAAGCTCGTGGTCGAGCAGATGTCGGGCCGCTGGAAGATCAAGCACGCCGACATGCGCGACCTGGCGACCAAGGCCCGAGGCATCCACCCGCCCGGGCAGGTCACCTACACGTGGATCCCGCGGGAGCAGAACAAGCACGCCGACCGGCTGGCCAACGAGGCGATGGACGCGGCGGCCAAGGGCCGGGCCTGGACCCCGCAGGAGTCCACCGCGTTCGCCACGCCCCGGGCCCTGGAGCCGGAGGTCGAGGAGCCGATCACCACCAAGGTCCGCCCGACCGCCCCCGGTTGGGGCCCGGACCTGGGTCGCCCGACCACGCTGGTGCTGTTGCGACACGGCGAGACGGTGCTCACCCCGCAGAAGCGCTTCTCCGGCACCGGCGCCGATCCGGACCTGTCCGAGCGCGGTCGTTGGCAGGCCGCGCGGGCGGCCGAGGCGTTCGCCGAGCGCGGCACGATCGAGGCGATCGTGTCCTCGCCGCTGGGTCGCTGCCGGCAGACCGCGGAGGCGGTCGCACAACGACTGGGCCTGAAGGTGCGCGAGGAACCCGGCTTCCGGGAGACCGACTTCGGCGCGTGGGAGGGACTCACCTTCGCCGAGGCGCGCGAGCAGACCCCGGACGCCCTCGACGCGTGGCTGACCTCGGCGGACGCGGCCCCGCCCGGTGGCGAGAGCTTCACCGAGGTGGCCCGCCGGGTCGAGGTGGCCCGGGACAAGACGATCGCCCGGCATCCCGGCAGGACCGTGCTCGTGGTCACCCACGTGACGCCGATCAAGACACTGGTACGGATCGCGCTCGGCGCCCCGCCGGAGTCGATGTTCCGGATGGAACTGTCCGCCGCGGCGATCAGCGCGGTCCAGTGGTGGTCGGACGGCAACGCGTCGCTGCGGGTGTTCAACGAGACCGCGCACCTGCGCGGCGCCTGACATCGGGCGGCGTGGTCGAACAAAGGTTTGACGGCGCCGTCCGACGTGTGGCATAGTCGGAAGCGCCTTCAGCGTGCCCGCCAGTAGGAATCCGGGCGGACCACGCGGAGGACCAAACTTCCGAAAGCCCCGAGCCTGGGTTCAGGCCGGGGCTTTCGGCTTTGCCCGGCCGGCCCCGGACGGCTCGTCACGGTCGGCCCGACGCCTCCCGCGCCGTCGACCGGCGAGCCGCGTCGGCGGGGGAGGGGGCGAGAAAAAGGAAGGCGACGGATGAGTCGGCCTCTACGCCGGGTTCTGTCTCCCGGGAGCCTTGCGGCGCCCGGGGAGGCGGCCATCCATCTACGACTGCCGTTGCCGACAGCCTCCAGCGGTCTACCCGCGAACTCGGGCGGGCCGCCCTCGAACGTTCGCGCAGAGCACGTGTGACGGTGCTCCTCTTGACCTTGCTCCGGGTGGGGTTTACCTAGCCGCCCGAGTCACCTCGGGCGCTGGTGGTCTCTTACACCACCGTTTCACCCTTACCGATCGTCCGAGGACGTCGGCGGTCTGTTTTCTGTGGCACTGTCCCGCGGGTCGCCCCGGGTCGGTGTTACCGACCACCCTGCCCTGTGGAGCCCGGACGTTCCTCGGCGGAACCCTCCGAGGAGGAATCCCGACGCGGCCGCCCGGCCGACTCATCCGTCGTGCCCGCCATCCTAGCGGGTGCGCCCGGCGCCTTCGCCGGGGCGAACCGCACCCTGCGCCGGGCGTCGTCGGCCTCGGTCAACCGGACCCGGACCCGCTCGCCCAGGCCCAGACCCGGCCCGTCGAAGCGGGCTCGCACGGCGGGTTCGGCGAGTTGTACCGTCCCGCCGTCGCCGCGCTCGTTCAGGTCAACCACCACCGCGTCGAACTCGTCGCCGACGTGGTCGGCGAGCACGACCGCCTCGACCAGGGAGACCGCCTCGCGCTCGACCTCGTGCGCCCGCCGATCGCCGGTCTCCATCGCCTTCGGCAACTCGTGCAGCCGCGCGCCCACCCAGTCCGGCACGTCGGTGCCCGCGACCAGGGACACGCAGATCTCGCCCGCGTACCGGTCGACCAGCCGCCGCAGCGGCGCGGTCACGTGCGCGTACTCGTCGGCGACCGCCGCGTGCCCGGCCTGCTCCGGGACCCCGGCGTCGAACGCCGTGTAGCCCGCCCCGCGCAGCAGACCGGTGGCCTCCTGGAGGAACGCCGCGTGCCGCGGGTTGTCCGGATCGAGCGAGCGGATCACCGCGCCGTACGTGTCGCCGTCGGGCCATGCCACATCGAGCGCGCGGCCCACCCGCCGGACCTGGGCCAGCGCCTCCGGCGCCGGTTCGGGCAGCGTGCGCAGGATGCCGACGCCCGCGTACGTCATCAGGTCGGCGGCGGCGATCCCGGTCAGCAGCGAGATCTGCGCGTTCCAGCCCTCGGCCGGGATCGGCGCCCGGTATTCCAGGCGCCAGGTGTCGCCGTCCTCGACGATCTCCTGCTCCGGGATGGGCAGGCTCACCCCGCCCCGTTCGCTCTCCAGCACCTCGCGCAGCATGCCGATCTCGGCGAGCAGCGCCAACGGCTCCTCGGCGGTGCCCGCCTCGATCGCGCGCTGCACCTGGGGATAGTCGAAGCGGGCCCGGCTGCGCACCATCGCGCGAAAGACGTCGGTGCCGATCAGGTCGCCGGATTCGTCCAGGTCGAGCACCCACACCAGCGCGGGCCGGTCCGACCCCGGCAGCAGGCTGGCCGCCGCCTCGGACAGGATCGGCGGATGCAGCGGGATGCGCTCGTCCGGCAGATAGAGCGTCTCCACCCGGCGCATGGTCTCCGCGTCCAGCGCGCCGCCGGGGGTGACCCAGGCGGCGACGTCGGCGATCGCGTAGTGCACTCGATAGCCGGTGCCCCGACGCGTCAGGTGCATCGCCTGGTCCAGGTCCAGCGACTCGGCCGGATCGATGGTCAGGAACGGCAGTTCGGTCAGATCCCGGCGGGTCAGGCTCGGCCCGCGCCGGGCGGCAGCCTCCGCCTCCGCCGACACCTCGCGGGAGAACGGGCCGGGCAGCCCGAGGTCCGCACGCAGGCGGGTGAAACCGGCGCGAAGGCGATCACCGTCGGCGGACCTGATGTGGAGATGGCGACGAGGCACGGGTCGAGCTTAGGAAAGATCGGCTGCGGTGCGAAGGACTTCACCGGCTTTTCGCCCGCGCGCCCGGAGCCGCTGCGTCATGATCGGCCCGACTCCTCCCCATAAACTTGATCGACCCCCTTTCCGCCCGCGCCGCTTGGAGTCCCGCCCGTGCTCGTGTTGTTGCCGCCCTCCGAGGGCAAGGCCGCTGCGGGGACGGGCCCCGCGCTCGATCTCGCGGGCCTTTCGATGCCGGAACTGAACTCCGTGCGGCGGCAGGTGCTCGACTCGCTGATCACGCTGTGCGAGGGCGACGAGCTCAAGGCGCTGGAGGTGCTCGGGCTCGGTCCGAAGCTGCGCGGCGAGGTGCTGCGCAACCTGGACCTGCGCGAGGCGCCCGCGCTGACTGTGGCCGCGCTGTACACCGGTGTGCTCTACGACGCGCTGGACCTGCCCACGCTCACCGGCGCGGCGGCGGCGCGCGCGGCGGGTTCGATCCTGGTGTTCTCCGGCCTGTGGGGGGCGTTGCGGCCGACCGACCGGGTGCCGCCGTACCGCTGCTCGATGGGTGTGCGGCTGCCCGGGATCGGCGCGCTCGCGGGTCAGTGGCGCGCCGCGATGGCCCCGGTGCTGCCCAGGCTCGCGGGCGAGGAACTGGTCCTGGACCTGCGGTCGGCGGCGTACGGCGCGGCCTGGAAGCCGACCGGCGCGGTGGCCGAGCGGACCGCGACGGTACGGGTTTTGCACGAGCGGATCGTGGACGGCGTCGCCAAGCGCTCGGTGGTGAGCCACTTCAACAAGGCGACCAAGGGCCGGGTGACCCGGGACCTGCTGGTCTCCGGCGCCGAACCGCGCAACCCGGCCGAACTGGCCGACGCGCTGCGCGCACTGGGGTGGACCGTGGAGACGGCCGAACCGAAGCAGGGAGGCACGCCCTGGGCGCTGGACATCGTGGTCGCCGCGGTCTGAGTACGGCGGGCATGTGTGCGATTGCGATCGAAAGAAGACTCGCCTTGACAAATGAGGAGAGCTTCATGATCCTGACGCTTCCTCCGCGGGCCAAAAACAAGGCATTTCGTCCTACTTTGGATGATCCGTGCGCCGTGCTCGACGGAGGCGACGATCCGACATCCATGGGGGATGAGTGAGTTACCCGCCGCCGCCCGGCCAGGACCCGAACCAGCCGTACGGCCAGCCCCAATACGGACAACAACCGTACCCGGGGCAGCAGCAGCCCGGCCAGTACGGCCAACCGCAGTACCCGCCGGGCCAGTACGGCCCGCCGCAGTACCCGAGCGGCTACCCGCAGGGCGCCGGCTACCCGCCCCAGCCCGGCCGCAGCCGCAAGGGCCTGTGGATCGGCGTCTCGGTGGTCGCGGTGCTCGCGATCGTCGGCGTGATCGTCGCGGTCGGTATGTCCGGTGACGACGACAAGAAGAGCTCGGCGTCCTCGACGTCCTCGGCGAGCGCGTCGACCGGCTCGAAGTCCGGATCGGCGACGCCGTCGACCAAGCCGACCAAGCGCGTCACGTCGCCCGATCCGGACACCGACGAGGATTCGGACCCGCTGCCCGGCGGGGGCGGCGGACTCGGCGAGAACAACTTCCTCAGCACGTTGCACCTGCTCGTCCCGGCGACGAAGTCGAAGCCGGACGCCGAACTCGTGGCCCAGGGCAAGCAGGCCTGCGCGGACCTCAAGTCCGGGAAGAGCCTGGTCGAGACCGCGACGAAGGTGACCGCGGTGAGCGCGATGCAGGAGAAGGCCATGCTTGTGGGCGGTGCGGTGCCCGCGTTCTGCCCGGAGCAGAGGGGCAACATGAAGTAGGGCTCGTCGGTCCCGCAGTGAACGAGTGAATCTCGCCCGCCGCGCGTTTCCGCCCCCCCACCACGTCGTTGACCAGCGTGCCGAACCTGGTCGGCACGTTACGTGGAGGAACAACGCTGTGACGAACATGAAGAAGATCGCCGCCGTCGCGGCCATGGCCGGTGGCATCGCGGCCATGGGCGCCGGCGTGGCGACCGCGAGCGCCGAGTCCGAGGGCGCGGCGGTCGAGTCGCCGGGTGTCGCCTCGGGCAACCAGATCGCCGGTGACCTGCACGTCCCGGTCAACATCTGCGGGAACACGGTCGACATCCTGATCGCCGTGCTCAACCCGACGTTCGGCAACACCTGCGTCAACGCGGGCTGATCCACGCGCCGCGGCCCGCCTCCCGGGCCGCCGCCGGCGCGACTGCCCCGTTCCCGGCATTCGGGAACGGGGCGGTCGTCGTTGCGGGCGGCGCGCCGAACCGAAGCGATCCGCGATGTACATTTCTCGCGGGTTCACGGCGTCGTACCGGTGCTATTCCGATCACCTGCGAACCCGGTCGGCATATCGACTCGGGCGACCCGCGATGATGGGGATTGCTCGGGCCGGTCTTCCGCGTTGTATACGCAGAGGCGCCGTGTGGGGCGCGTACGAAACGCACGCGGAAGAAGGGGTTCCATGGAGCGAATGGGCAGAATGGCCGGATGGCTGCGCCGTCGACCGCGTGAGGATCCGGACACCGTTCGCGACCGGCGGGCCGGACTGCTCATGGACCTGGTCGAGCGCGGCTGGCCCGTCTGTCCGGCGGCGCACCCGGTGGGCTTCGGCTGCTCCTGTGACCGGGTCGGCTGTCCGGCACCGGGCATGCACCCGGTCTCGTTCGCGTGGCAGACCCAGGCGTCCACCGACCCGGTCCAGGTGGCGCGCTGGCTGGAGTTGTATCCGGAGGCCAACTTCGTCACCGCCACCGGCGCGGGCCACGACGTGTTGGACGTACCCGCGCGGGCGGGCGAGATCGCCCTCGCGGTATTCGCCGAGCAGGGCATCGAGATCGGTCCGGTGGCCTCCTGCGGCCCCGAACGCACGCTGTTCTTCACCGCGACCCGCGGCACTCCCGCCGACGAGGACGAGTGGTGGCCGTGCGAGTTGGACTGCCATCCCGAGACGCTGGACGCGCATCCGGGCCTGCGCTGGCACTGCCGGGGCAGCTATGTGCTGGTCCCCTCCGCACAACACCCCTCGGGGCAGCAGGTGCGCTGGATCCGGGGCCCCGAACTGCCGCTGCCCGACCCGCTGCGGGTGCTGGACGTGCTCACCGACGCGTGCGACACGGTGGGCGCGACGGCCGGCGACGTGCGCTGGATGTAGCCCGGCCCACCCGCCCCGGCGCCGGCGGATCACTCGCCGTCGGCGCCGACCAGGCCGTACATCCAGCCGACAAGCTGCACCTTGCCGCCGGCCTTGGGGACCACCGCGACGTACTCGGAGAGCCGGTGCTCGGTGACCGCCCTGGTCGGCTTGCCGGTCAGGAAGGTCAGGGTCGAGGGGTCCACGTCGCCCAGCCGGCGCGGCGGTTGCACGGTCAGCTTGACGCTGTGCTGGAGTGCGAAGAGCACCAGTGCGCCGCCGTCCTTCGTGCGCAGCGCGAGCGGCGGGAACTGGTTCGCCGCGCCGTCCACCGTCTGCCGCACGAAACCCTCACCGATCGGCTCGTCACGCTGCTTGCGCAACTGCGCGGTGTACGGGTCGGGCCCGAACAACTCGGCGCGGGTCTTGCCGTCCTTGAGGAACTCGGTGAGCACGGGCCCCAGTTCGCCGGGCGCGGCGGCCAGTCCGGTGGCGTTCGGGGCGACCGGTTCGAGGTAGCCGTCCGCGTCCCGCCGCAGTTCGGGCAACGGGCTCTGCAGGGTCGGGCCCCACGCGGCCTGCCAGACCGCGTCCGGGTTCGCCTTGACGAACACGAGCAACTGCGGCTTGGCGTTGTTGAAGTTCGGCGTGCTGTGCACGGCGAACCACTTGGGCCAGCCGATCACCTTGGGGATCAGGAACTCGGGCCGCTCGTGCTTGATCGGCGCCTTGCCCAGATTGCCGCGCGGGTCGGTGAAGCTCAGGATCTTCAGACCGGCCTGGTCGAGCGCGCCGAGCGAACCGGTCTCCACCCGCGCGTTGAGCGGGAGGTCGCGGTTCGCGTAGGCCTGGTTGTTCTGCACCTCGTAGTCGTGCAGCACCTTGCCGGCCTCGTGCCGGTCCAGGGCCTCGACGGGCGTCGTGGAGCCGTGGACGGCGACACAGCCGGTGGCGGTGAGCGCCGTCACGAGCAGGGCGGCGGCCGTGGCCACCGCGCGGGATATGCGCATCGGTACTCGGCACTCTTCCAGGGGAGCGGGCAGGAGGAGATCTCGCGAAACCTTACTGCCCGCGCCCGGTGCCGCACCGCGCCCGCCCGGTGTCGACCACGGCCACACGGAAGTACACGCAGCTACGCGACGGTCAGGACCTCGGCGCCGGTGTCGGTGACGACCAGGGTGTGCTCGAACTGCGCGGTGCGCTTGCGGTCCTTGGTGACCACGGTCCAGCCGTCGTCCCACATGTCGTAGTCGTAGCTGCCCAGGGTCAGCATCGGCTCGATGGTGAAGGTCATCCCGGGCTCCATCACGGTGGTCGCCCGCTCGTCGTCGTAGTGCGGGATGATCAGCCCGGAGTGGAACGAGCTGTTGATGCCGTGGCCGGTGAAGTCGCGGACCACGCCGTAGCCGAAGCGCTTCGCGTAGGACTCGATGACCCGGCCGATCACGTTGATCTGGCGTCCCGGCCGGACCGCCTTGATGCCCCGGTTCAGCGCCTCGCGGGTGCGCTCGACGAGCAGCTTCGACTCCTCGTCCACGTCGCCGACCGGGTAGGTCGCGTCGGTGTCGCCGTGCACGCCGCCGATGAACACGGTGACGTCGATGTTGACGATGTCGCCGTCGTTCAGGCGCGTGGTGTCCGGGATGCCGTGGCAGATCACCTCGTTGATCGAGGTGCAGATGGTCTTGGGGAAGCCCCGATAGCCCAGGCAGGACGGATAGGCGTGGTGATCCAGGACGTACTCGTGGGCGATCCGGTCCAACTCGTCGGTGGTCACGCCCGGTGCGATGTGCGCGGCGGCGGCCTCCATCGCGCCCGCCGCGATCCGGCCCGCGACGCGCATGCGCTCGATCGTCTCGGCGTCCTGCACCTCGGGCCCCGTGTACGGGGTCGGCGCCGGCTTCCCGACATACTCCGGCCGCGGGATGTCGGCGGGAACAGAGCGGATGGGGGTTGCCTTACCGGGTACGAGAATCGCCATAACCAGCGAGTGTAGCCGGCGCCGCGACCGAGGCATCGATCGATACGACGGATACGACCGGATACGACGGACAGCAGCTCGAGTGGGCGGAGGACGGGTCGTGAGGTTGAGACTGTGGCGCAAGCCCGAGGGGCGCGCCGGCGAGTGGTACTACTGCATCAAGCACGCCAAGGTCGAAGAGGGACCGGAGTGCCCGGCTCGCGACCGGCTCGGACCGTACGCCACCCGTCGGGAGGCGGCGAACGCGCTGGAGACCGCGAAGACGCGCAACCAGGTCTGGGAGAACGACCCCAACTGGAACGACCCCGGGCGCCGCTGAACCGGCCGCTCGGCCGGCGGTCGGGTCACTCGGAGGGTTCGGGGACCCGCCCGCCGCCCGCGGTGAGCACTCCGGGCAACTCGGAGATGCCGGACACCAACCCGGTGGGATCGGCCGGGCCCTCCAAGAGCAGGACCACGGCCGCGGCCCGGGGCTCGATGGAGGTCTCCCCGGGGTCCTCCGCGGCCTCGCGGTCACGGTTGTGCACGGACACGTCCACCACGGTGAACCCGGCGCCGGTACAGGCGACCAGGACCGCGGAGAGCACACCGTGCCCGGGAAGGTAGCCGATCCGGACCTCGGCCACCCGGCTCCGCGGCCCGCTTATCCTGCGGATGATCGGCGGATAGCCGTACACGACCACGAAGTGCAGCGTGGTGACCCCGATCGCGAGATAGGGCAGGGCCCGCGCCGCAGGCCATGCCGATCGCGCACGTCAACCAGACGACCGCGGCGGTGGTCAGGCCGCGCACCGTGTCGCGGCGGACGAAGATCAGGCCGCCGCCGATGAAGCCGATGCCGGAGACCACCTGCGCGGCGATCCGGGACGGATCCCAGCCGACGTGGCCCGCGGGCAGCACGTCGGCGAAGCCGTACTTGGAGATCTCCATGAACAGTGTGGTGCCCACGCCGACCAGTGCGTGGGTGCGCAGTCCCGCGCTCTTCTGGCGCACCTCGCGCTCGACGCCGATCACGCTGGAGAGCACGAAGGACAACATCAGCTCGGAGAACTGGGTCCACCCCTGACTCTGCGCGATCCCCTGCGACCAGGCCGCCAGGGTCGTGCCGGAATCCACGCGCCCACCTCCTCCGCCCGGGACCGGGGGTCCCGGGGCTGCTCGACCGCTTTCCCGTCCCCCGCACGCTACGACCTCGGACAAAGCCGTGGGTTACGCGCGGGGGTCCGGAAACCGGCGATCGAGGGAGGGGTGGGCGTGGGTCAGGCGCGGCGCGACCCGGCCATGGTCCGCTTTCGCGATCCGCTCGGCGTGGATACCGCCTTTCGGGTGCGCGAGGCGCCGGTCCTGGAAACCGCCGTCCGCGACGCCGTTGTCCTCGATACCGCCTTTCGAGTGGTCGAGGGCTTGGTCGAGGCCTTTCGGGATTCCGCCTTTCGGGGTGGTGCCTTCGCCGTGGCGGACTTGGCGGGCGCGCTCTTGCGCACCGTGCCGCCGCGCTTGGCGACGGTCCGGGCGACCGGCGTCCGGCGGGGCGAGGCCACGGACTTCGACATCCGGGCTCGGGCCGAGGCCGGGGCGTCGACGGTGCGATCGTCGACCGTTTCGGTGTCGCCGTTGCGCTGGACGGACCGAAGCGCGGTCAATGCCGCGCGCTTCGTGTCATAGGGCGACGACTTGATGATGGTCGAACCGTTGGCGGCTGCCAGGACGAATCCGTACTTGCCGGAGCGTCCCTTGGTGACAATGAATTTGGCCGGCACTGCGTCTCCTTGGAGAGCGTAGAGAAAGTTTTCTCTTCCAAGGAAACACGGTTCGTCCCGGTTGTCATATATAAGTGCTATTTCGGAGTGAATCGACCCGCACAGCCGAAAACCAGTGTGACCTCGACTGCATCCGGGTGCGCACCCCGTGTCCTCTGCGGTTTCGGCCGGCAGGATCGCGCCCATGACAACCCCCTCGTCCCCCAAACGCGACCCGCGTGACCTGCCGAACATCGACCATCTGGTCGTGGGCGTCCTCGGCGGCACCGGCGAGCAGGGCCGCGGCCTCGCGTACCGCCTGGCTGTCGCCGGCCAGAAAGTGATCATCGGATCGCGCAACGCCGAACGGGCCGCCTCCGCCGCGGCGGAGCTCGGCGCCGGTGTGCGCGGCGCCGACAACGCCACCTGCGCGGCCGAGAGCGACATCGTGATCATCGCCGTGCCCTGGGAGGGGCACCGCGACCTGCTCGTCGCGCTCAAGAGCGAGCTCGCGGGCAAGATCGTCGTCGACTGCGTGAACCCGATGGGCTTCGACAAGCAGGGCGCGTTCGTGCTCGACGTCGAGGAGGGCAGCGCTGCGCAACAGGCCGCCGCCGTGCTCACCGACTCGGCCGTCACCGCCGCCTTCCACCACGTGTCCGCGGTGCTGCTGCTCGACCCGAACGTCGAATCCCTGGACACCGACATCATGGTGCTCGGCGACCAACGCGACGCCACCGACGCGGTGCAGGCGCTCGCCTCGCGGATCCCGGGCATGCGCGGTGTGTACGCCGGCCGGCTGCGCAACGCGCGTCAGGTCGAGGGGCTCACCGCCAACCTCATCTCGACCAACCGCCGCTACAAGGCGCACGCCGGTCTGCGCGTCACCGACGTGTGAGGCCGCGATCCCGGGTGCGACCCACGACGCACTCGTTCGAAACGGCGTGAGGCCCCGCACATCGTCGGATGTGCGGGGCCTCACGCCGTTTCGCCTCGCCGGTGCCGCCCGGGGTCAGGCCAGCGACGCGGCCCAGGCGCCCAGCGGGCGGGCGACCAGCTCGCCGGCGTTGTTGTCGATCGCGTCCTGCAGGCCGGCCAGTACGTGGGTGACCATGCCGGCGGTGGCCGGGTCGGTCAGCACGTGCTGTACGTCGGCCTCGACGCCGAGCCGGGTGTGCACCTCGGGGACGGAGATCTCCGGGCCGGAGACGACGAAGTTGTTCAGGTCCCGGAGCAGCGTCTTGAGCTGGATCAGCGCGCGGATGCCGCCCTGGACGCCCGGCGAGGCGGACATCGCGACGATCGACTTGCCGGCCAGCACGCCCCGCGCGTACGGACGCGAGGCCCAGTCCAGCGCGTTCTTGAGGACGCCGGGCAGGCTGCGGTTGTACTCGGGGGTGGTGATGATCAGGCCGTCCGCCTCGGCGATCGCCTCGCGCAGGCGCACCACGGACGCCGGCGGGTTGGCCTCCAGGTCCTGGTTGAAGTGCGGGAGTTCGTCCAGACCCTTGTACACCTCGATCTGCATGCCCTCGGGCGCGAACGGCTGCAGGGCGTGCACGAGCGCGGTGTTGAACGACTCGGCGCGCAGCGAGCCCGAGATGGCGAGGATGCGGGTCATGGGTTCCTCCGTGGAGACGGCGAGGCGGAAGTGGTTGAACGCTTAACAAACTACTCCGGGTTTGTTGTCGGCTCAACTTTCGCTGGTCAGCGGGCGTGCCGCGGGCCCGGCTCGGCGCCCCGGGGGCGCCGCCGGCCGGTGCCGGCGGCCGGGTCGGCGGGGGCGACAATGGGAGCGCGTCGCGCCCGTACCGTCCGCGACCCGTTCCTCGCCCGCGCCCGTCTGGAGCCCCCGTCATGCCCCGCATCGTCGTCCTCGCCGTGATCGTGTGCGTCCTGGCGCTCGCCGCCGCCGTGGTGGCCTTCGTCGGCGGCAGTTGGCTCGGCGTCCCGTTCGTGCTGCTCGCCGCGCTGGACGGGAACATCGCCTTCTACTACCTGCGCCGGCACCGGGTGCGCCGTTCGCGTGAACTCGCGGCGCAGGGCTGATCCGGCGGTCGACGGGCCCGGTGCCCGTCCCCCGTATGGGTGGATGCCGGCTTCCGGTGGTGTGTCGGCATCGAATTCGAACAAAGGTTCGGGCTAACCTTCGACCCGACGTTGTCCACAGGCGTACGCCGGTCGTGCCTCCGTGTCGGTGCGACGGGTTAGCGTTCAAGGTGTGAAGCGAACACCACAGACCGGCAAGGCGGCAGGCATGGCAGGACAGGATCGCGAGAAGGCGTTGGAGAACGCCCTCGCCCAAATTGAACGGCAGTTCGGGAAGGGTTCGGTGATGCGTCTCGGCGACGAGGCGCGCGCACCGATCGAGGTCATTCCCACCGGCTCGATCTCGCTCGACGTGGCACTGGGCATCGGTGGCCTCCCGCGGGGCCGCGTCGTCGAGGTCTACGGCCCGGAAGGCTCCGGCAAGACGAGCCTCGCGCTGCACGCCATCGCGAGCGTGCAGCGGGCCGGCGGCATCGCGGCGATCGTCGACGCCGAGCACGCGCTCGACCCCGAGTACGCGAAGAAGCTCGGCGTCGACACCGACGCCCTGCTGGTGTCGCAGCCGGACACCGGCGAGCAGGCACTGGAGATCGTCGACATGCTGACGCGCTCCGGCGCGGTCGACATCATCGTCATCGACTCGGTGGCGGCGCTCGTGCCGCGCGCCGAGATCGAGGGCGAGATGGGCGACTCGCACGTCGGCCTCCAGGCCCGACTGATGAGCCAGGCGCTCCGCAAGATCACCGGTGCGCTCAACCAGACGAACACCACCGCGCTGTTCATCAACCAGCTCCGCGAGAAGATCGGCGTGATGTTCGGCTCGCCGGAGACCACGACCGGTGGCCGGGCGCTGAAGTTCTACGCGTCGGTGCGACTGGACATCCGGCGGATCGAGACGCTCAAGGACGGCACCGAGGCGGTCGGCAACCGCACCCGGGTCAAGGTGGTCAAGAACAAGTTGGCCTCGCCGTTCAAGCAGGCCGAGTTCGACATCCTCTACGGCGTCGGGATCAGCCGCGAGGGTGGCCTGATCGACATGGGCGTCGAGCACGGCTTCGTGCGCAAGTCCGGCGCCTGGTACACGTACGAGGGCGACCAGCTCGGTCAGGGCAAGGAGAACGCGCGGAAGTTCCTCAAGGACAACCCCGACCTCTCCGACGAGATCGAGAAGAAGATCAAGGAGAAGCTGGGGGTCGGCCCGCGGGTCGACGTGCCGGCGGAAGCGGAACCCGAGGAGGGCTGAGCCCGTGGGTCGCCCTGCCGGCGAGTGGTCGAACACGTGGGGGGACGGATCCGAGGACGGACCCGTCTCCCCACCGATCGACGCCGCCGAACTGCGGGCCGCGTTGGCGGCCGTCACGGCACGTGCCGCGACGGGGGGTCGAGCCGCGCGTGGTGGTGCCGAGGGAGGTGCCGCGCGCCCAGCCGGCCCGACGCGACGCGAGCTCGGGGAGCGCGACGCGCGGGAGTACGACCCGGAGGACGACGGCTCGGGGGCCGCCGCCTCGAGGACGTACGAGCGGGCCGCCGGTCGGCGGTCCGAGGATGGTCGGGCCAAGCGCGGCAAACGGGACAGGCGGGAGCGGGCCGGGACTCGGGGCCGGGCCCGTCGGGACGCGGACGACGAGGGCGTCGACGGCGCGGAGGGGGCCGATGCCGCGCCCGAACCGCTCGCCGATCCGGAGGCCACCGCGCGGGCGATCTGCCTGCGCCTGTTGACCGGGCGCGCCCGCACCAGGGCCCAGTTGGCGGACGCGCTGCGCCGTCGGGAGGTGCCCGACGAGGTCGCCGAATACGTACTGGGCCGATTCACCGACGTGGGACTGATCGACGACACCGCCTTCGCGGGCGCGTGGGTCGACACCAGGCACACGGGCAAGGGCCTGGCCCGCCGTGCCCTGGCCAGGGAACTGCGGCAACGCGGTGTGGACGCGGTCGTGGTGGACGAGGCGGTCGCCCGACTCGATCCGGAACAGGAATTGGAGACCGCCCGGGCCCTGGTGGCCCGCCGGTTGCCGGGCACGCGCGGCCTGGACCGGGACAAGCGCATCCGCAGGTTGGCGGGCATGCTCGCGCGCAAGGGATACGGCGAGGGCTTGGCCCTGCGAGTGGTCCGGGACGCGCTGGCGCACGAGGCCGAGACCGACGAAGCCGGCGACAGCGACGAGACCCCGTGGCGAGCCTGGGACGGACCGGTTTGATCCGGGCCCCCGCGGCGCCGGTCGGTGACCTAGCCTGGGGAGCGTTGTCCGAGCCGTCGGACCGCCACAAGCGCGTCCCTCGGCGCGCACACGTCCCTGCCGTCCGCTTGAAGGGCCATCCGCCTTGGCGATCAGTGTGTTCGACATGTTCTCGATCGGGATCGGCCCGTCGAGCTCCCACACGGTGGGTCCCATGCGCGCCGCGCGGATGTTCGCGCAGCGGCTCAAGAGCGAGGGTGTCCTGGATCGGGTCGCCTCCGTCCGGGTCGAGCTGTACGGCTCCCTGGGCGCGACCGGCCACGGCCACGGCACCCCGCGCGCGGTGCTGCTCGGCCTGGAGGGCTACTCGCCGCGCACCGTCGATCCGGAGGAGGTGGAGCCGGAGCTGGCGCGCATCCGCGAATCGGGGATGTTGCGGCTGCTCGGTGTGCACGACATCGCCTTCGACGGCGACCGGGACCTGGTGCTGCACCGACGCAAGACGCTGCCGTACCACGCGAACGGGATGACCGCGTGGGCGCGCGACGCGGACGGCACCGAGTTGCTCACCAAGACCTACTACTCGGTGGGCGGCGGCTTCGTGGTGGACGAGGACGCGGTCGGCGCGGATCGGGTCAAGCCCGACGACACCGTGCTGCGCTACCCCTTCCGCACCGGCGACGAACTGTTGCGGCTGACCCGGGAGACCGGGCTCTCGGTGTCCGCGCTGATGCTGGAGAACGAGAAGGCGTGGCGCACCGAGGCGGAGATCCGCGCCGAACTGCTGGAGATCTGGCAGGTGATGCGCGCGTGCGTCGAGCGCGGACTGGCCACCGAGGGCATCCTGCCGGGCGGGCTCAAGGTGCGCCGCCGTGCCTCGCGGACCGCCCGCACGCTGCGCGCCGAGGGGGACCGGCCCACGCACGCGATGGAGTGGGTCACCCTGTGGGCGATGGCGGTCAACGAGGAGAACGCGGCCGGCGGCCGGGTGGTCACCGCGCCCACCAACGGCGCCGCCGGGATCATCCCGGCCGTCCTGCACCACTACGTGGCGACCGTCCCGGGCGCGGACGAGGAAGGCATCGTCCGCTACCTGCTCGCCGCGGGCGCGATCGGCATGCTGTTCAAGGAGAACGCGTCGATCTCCGGCGCCGAGGTCGGTTGCCAGGGCGAGGTGGGCTCGGCGTGCGCGATGGCCGCCGGCGGCCTGGCCGAGGTCCTGGGCGGCACCCCCGAGCAGGTGGAGAACGCCGCCGAGATCGGGATGGAGCACAACCTCGGGCTCACCTGCGACCCGGTCGGCGGCCTGGTGCAGATCCCGTGCATCGAGCGCAACGGCATGGCCGGCGTCAAGGCGGTCACCGCCGCCCGGATGGCTCTGCGCGGCGACGGTCGGCACCACGTCTCGCTGGACAAGGTGATCAAGACCATGAAGGAGACCGGCGCGGACATGAAGGTCAAGTACAAGGAGACCTCACGCGGCGGCCTCGCCGTCAACATCATCGAGTGCTGAGCGGGGTGCTCGAGCGCCGTCCGGTCGGCTGCGCGGGGACCGGTTCGGGCCGCCGCGCGGGTGAGGTGCGCGACGCCCGCGTGTTGCCGATCCCCACGGGACACATGAGGTGTGCTCCCGGGAACGAAGGGTAGGCATGCGCCCGTGAACGATGCGAGTGGTCCCCTTCTGGTGCAGGTGTCGACGGT
This sequence comes from Embleya sp. NPDC050154, assembly GCF_044460165.1. NCBI lineage: Bacteria > Bacillati > Actinomycetota > Actinomycetes > Kitasatosporales > Streptomycetaceae > Embleya > Embleya sp. NPDC050154. The sequence continues at coordinate 103,861 of NZ_JBITJP010000018.1, read as the reverse complement.
CGGAGCCGGTCACACATTGGTGACCGTGCACGGCGAGATCGACATGGACAGCGGTCCGGTACTCGACGACGCGCTGAGCCGACAGGTGTCGGCCGGGCTGACCCGGCTGCTGCTCGATCTGTCCTCGGTGGCGTTCATCGACTCGTTCGGCCTGCGGATCCTGGTCCGGGCCGAGCGGCGGGCCCGCGAGGCGGGCGGTTCGTTGCAGCTCATCGCGCCGACCCGGGCGGTCGCGCGGGTGCTGCGGCTGACCGGCTTCACCCTGATGGTGGCCGTGCACGACACCGTGCGAGAGGCGATCGAGGCACAGGACAGCCCGGCCGGGCACGAGTAGGCCCGCCCAGCCGGTCAAAAACGGCGAGATTCATGATCAAAATGAGGCCGAGGGGTGGCCGGATTCGATCATGCACGCCACACTTGGAGTGTCCGCGCGCCGGATGTTTCTGCTGTCGCCCGAAGGCCGTGGACCTGTGGCCGTCCCGTCGAGCGCAAGCCCGACGGGACGGCCGCCGCATGTCCGGGGCGGGGCGGAGTGAGGCGGCCCCGCCCGATCAGGCCAGCGTGCGCTCGAGGAACCGCGCGATCGTCGAGCGGTACTCGCGCGCCTCGGGCAACAACGCCGTGAGTTCGCCCGCGCCGTGTACGAAACCGTCCCAGCGCTTGGCCTCGACCGCGACGCCGGCCGCCTCCAGTTGCTTCGCGTAGGCCTCGCCCTCGTCCCGCAGCGGGTCGTACTCGCCGGTGAGCACCAGCGCGGTGGGCAGCCCGGCGAGGTCTTCGGCGAGCAGCGGTGAGGCGAGCGGGTCGGTGCGCTCGCTGCGCGGGCTGGTCAGGTAGAGCCGGATCGCCTCCTCGAGCGCCTCGCGGGTGAGCAGCAGGCCCTCGCCGTTCTCCTGCACGGAGGCCCCGGACAGGGTCAGGTCCAGGATCGGGGCGTCCAGCACCTGGGCGAGCGGGGTCGGCTGGCGGCGATCGCGCAGCATGATCGCGCAGGCCGCGGCCAGGTTGCCGCCCGCGCCCGCGCCGCCGATGGCGACCTTGTCCGGGTTGACGCCGAGCTGGAAGGCGCGCTCCTGGACCCAGATCCACGCGGCGTACACGTCTTCCAGGGGCCACGGGAACTTGAACTCGGGTGCCAGGCGATACTCGACCGAGATCACCACGGCGCCGCTCTCGGCGGCGATGTGTGCGCAGTGCGCGTCGGAGCCGTCCACCGAGCCGTGCCACCAGGTGCCGTCGTGCAGGTACACGTAGCCTGGACGACCGCCCCTGGGGGCGGCGCCGGCCGGCGTGTACACGCGGGCGGTGATCTTGCCCGGTTCGGGCTCCTTCACCGTGATGTTCACATCCCGCGTCGTCACACCTTCCGGCGCGGGCTCGACGAACGCGAGGATGGACGACTCGAGAGCTTTGTTCGACGCGGCACGACGCTCCGCCAGGGGCAGGTCGGCCGGAAGGGGCGGCGCGGCGGCGACAGCGTCGAGAATCGGCTGGATCTGCGGTGCGACGGGCATGCGACTCCTCCGAACGGACTACGAAGCAGCACAGTAGAACTTCGCGCCCGGAGTTGACAGGGCGTCAGAAGTCGAACGCGTGACATAGGCCACACAGAAAACGCGCGAAGGGCGTCAACCGTGTCAGTTGCCCTCGGCGTTGAATAACCGGAACCCACTGAGGAGTACGTGTTGACCGTCATCGACGAGCCCCGGATACCGGGCGCGCCGCCTTCGACTTCGGGCCGGGGCACCCCCGACGAGAACTCGTCGGGGGCCCTGTCGGTCGCGGAGCGCGGCATCCGGCTGCTGTGGCCGCCGTTGGCGGTATACGCGGGCACCGCCGTGCTCCAGCTGCTGGTGCTCTCGTGGATGATCCCGGCGGGCGGTCCGAGCCTGCGCGACCGACTGTTGCAGTGGGACGCGCACTGGTACGTGGACGTCGCCGCGCACGGCTACCCGGACAGCTTCACGTACACCCCCGAGGGCGACCTCACCGGCAACACCCTCGCGTTCTTCCCGCTGTATCCGGGCCTGGTCCGGATCGTGCACTACCTGACCGGCACCGACTACGAGACGGCCGGCCTGATCGCCGGACACCTCGCGACCGCCGTCGCGCTGTGCGTGCTGTACGTGTTCATGCAGCGCCTGTACGACCGGCGCGCGGCGCTGGTGATGACGGTGCTCGTGGGCGGCGCGCAGCCGATGGGCGTGGTCTTCTCGATGGCCTACAGCGAGACGCTGTTCCTGGCGCTCGCGGTGGGCACGCTGCTCGCGGCGCACCGACGGGCCTGGATGACCGCGGGCCTGCTCGCGTGCCTGACCAGCGTCACCCGACCGGCCGGTATCGCGGCGATCGCCGCGCTGGGGGTGGCCGCGCTGTTGGAGATGTGGCAACACCGGCGGCTCCTGTATCCGCCGATCGCGGCGTGTGTGATCGCGTGTCTGGGCATGCCGATGTACCTGCTGTGGGTGGGCACCCGGCTCGGTGAGACCGACGCGTGGTTCACCATCCAGGACGCCGGCTGGGGCACCAGGTGGGACAACGGCGAGGCGCTCTGGCACTTCCTGACCGACACACTGCGCAACGGCGACCAGTGGATAGCGGTCAGTACGGCGGTGCTGATCATCGCGGCCGTGGTCGGCTCGCTGGTCGCGCTGAACCGACGGATCTGGCCGCCGCTGGCGGTGTACGGCCTGTCGATACTGGTGATGACGCTGTGCCAGAGCAACTACTACCACTCGAAGCTGCGGCTGATGATCCCCACGCTGCTGTTCTTCGTCCCGCTCGCGACGGTGCTGGCGCGTGCCCGCACGCGTACGGCGGCATTGGTGCTCGTCGGGATGTGTCTGTTCGGCATGTGGTACGGCGCGTACATGCTCACCACGTGGCACTACGGGATCTGATCCGGGCCCGGGTCGCGGGCCGCCGTCCTCGAACGCCGCACGGGCCGATCGATGGTCGCCCGTGCGGCGTTCGCGGACGAGGCGGGTCCGGCCGCCGCGTCAGTGCCCCGCGCCGCGGGCGCGGTCGATGGTCTCCTCGAGGATGTCCAGGTGCTCGGGGGGCAGGTGCGCCGCGAGGTAGCCGTCCGGCCGGATCAGCAGGATCGTGTGCGCGCCGGCGCCCGGGTACTCCGGGGTGACCACCAACTCCGCCGGTGCGGCGAGCTTGTCCAGGCGCGCGCGCAGCCGCGGCATCAGGCCCGCCTCGCGCCAGCGGTCGCCGTGCCACACCTCTATGCCGGGGGCGATCAACAGCACGACCAGTCCTCGGTCCAGACACTCGGTCAGCCACCCGTCGGCGCCGTCCGCGCGGACCACGGGTACGTCCCGGATGCATTCGCCGACCCCGGGGCCGGGGGTGAGCAGCGGCGAGCCGGTGTAGTCGGGGCCCGACGTGCTCGCGGCCGGACCGCGCGGGTCGAGCCGGCGCAACGTGGTGCCCTTGCCGCGTGCGCCCATCAGGGTCAGCCGGCGGCCCATCTTCTGCGCCGGACTCACCGGCGCGAGGAAGTGCAGCGCGTCCTCGCCGAGCGCCAGCCGTCGCCTGGCGGCCCCCCGGCGCTCGCCGTGGTAGGTCTCCAGCAGCCGGATCGGGGCGTATCCGCGCAGCGTGAAGGCCAGCTTCCAGGCCAGGTTGCGGACGTCCTGGAGGCCGAGTTCGACCGCGTCCGCGGCGGACGGGTGGACCAGGTGCGCGGCGTCCCCGGCGAGCAGCACCCGGCCGACCCGGAAGCGGCGGGCGAGCCGCTGGTGCACCTCGTACTCGCCGCTCCACAGCAGGTCGTGCGCGGGATCCTCGGCCCCGTCGGAGTCGGGGGAGAGCGCGTCCAGCGTGCGCAACACCGAACGCACCCGCGCGGAGACCCGCTTGGGGTCGGCCAGGTCCCCGACGACCTGGATCACCCGGGTCTCCTCGGCGGCCTTGGCCACCCCGTGGGCCATCGGGAGTTGCCAGGTCAGTCGCCATACGTCGTCCGGCAGCGGCTGGGCCAGGACCGTGCCGCCGCGGTGGAAGGGCGGGTCCACGAACAACCACGGGGTGGCCGGCCCGCTGGTGTCCGGCGTCGGCGGCTCGTCGGCGAGCGAGGGGTCCGGCGGGACCAGCGAGGTCGCGGTGATCCGGCGCGGCAGCCGTACCTTCACGTCCGCGCACAACAGGCGGTCCACCCGCGGGCGGCCGGGGAAGCGCACGTTCACCGCGCGCCGGACCACCGAGCGCGCACCGTCGCAGGCGACCAGCCACTGCGCGCGCCACTTGACCGGGCCGCCGGGGCCGCGGGCGAGCAGGGTGACCGAGGTTTCGTCCTGTTCGACCCCCTCGATCCGATGCCGCCACGCGGTGGTCACCAGTGGGCTCGCGTGCACGGCGTCCAACAGGGCGCGTTCCAGGCGCTGTTGGGAAAGCCCGTAGCGAACCGGGGCATCCGGCTCGTCGACCGGCTGCGGGACGTCGCGGCTGCGTCGGCGGATCCGCTGCACGCCCCACGGCTCGGCGGCGCCGTCGAGCCGGGTGCCGGTCAGGTCGTAGACGAAGGCCAACGTCGCGCCGTCGAGCGCGCACGCGCGCGAGCCCGCCCGCGGTGTGCCGTTGCCGGAGTCCACCACGACCGAGCGCACCCCGCGCCCGGCCAGTGCCAGGGCGGCCGCCAAACCGGCGGGCCCGGCACCCGCGATGATCACCGAGTCCGCGCGCGGAGCGTTGCCCGCCATCGTGGCCCCCCAAGTGTTGCAAGACGTGTCGTACTCGTCGCCCATCATCCGGCACCGGGGCCCTTCGACGACAAAGCGACGCCCCGCGGGTGGCGTTCACCGCGGGGCGTCGGTCGGTGGTGCGGGGGTGGGACGGTGCGTCCGGCAGGGTCAGACGGCCACCGCGTCGCGGGACAACTCGCCCGGCGCCGGCGTGGCGACGGCCGGCGGCTTGCCCTTGCGCGAGGTGCGCAGCCTGCGCTCGAGCCACGTGGCGAACGCCGACAGGAGCATGCACATCGCGACGTAGATCGTGCCGACGATGATCGTGACCGGGATGAACGGCATGTGGTAGTCCTGGTAGCCACCGATCAGCTTGGCCGCCGCGAGCAGTTCCGGGTAGGTGATCAGGAAGCCGAGCGAGGTGTCCTTGAGGGTCACCACGACCTGGCTGATGATCGTCGGGAGCATGGTGCGGATGCCCTGCGGGACCAGGATCATCGTCATCACCTGGGTCTTGCGCATGCCCAGCGCGTAGGCCGCCTCGCTCTGGCCCTTGGGCACGGCGAGGATGCCCGCGCGGATGTTCTCCGCCTGCACGGTGCCGTTGTAGATGGTCAGGCCGACCACCAGCGGCCACATCGGATCCCACTTCCACCAGCCCTGGCTGCCCGGGACGAGGTAGAGCATGAAGATCAGCACCAGCAGCGGCATGGCGCGGAAGAAGGTGACGAACGTGGTCGAGGCCCAGCGCACGATCTTGTGATCGGAGAGCCGGCCGGCGGCCAGGAAGGCACCGAGCACGATCGAGAACACCGCGGCCAGCGCGAACGCCTTCAGGGTCGCCTTGAGGCCGTCGAAGATGAACTGCTGGACACCCGTGTACTGGAACGGGTCCCACTTGGCCGCCTCGAACTGGCCGGTGTCCTCGAACCGCACGACCACGAAGACCATGAACGCGAGCAGAGCCACGCTGCCGAGCACGCCGATGATCAGGTTGCGCCGGCGCGCCTTGGGGCCCGGTACGTCGAACAGCACACTCGCTTCGCGGCTCATCGGACCACCGCCAGCTTCTTCTCGAGCGCGGCGAGGAGCGCGCTCATGGTCAAGGTGATGATCAGATAGCCGACCGCGATCCACAGCAGGACCCACAGCGACTTGTAGCCGTTCTCCACCATCTGCGCCTGGGTGCCCATGAGTTCGGTGACGTTGAAGGCGCTGGCGATGGCCGAGTTGCGGACCATCGCGATCAGCAGGCTGCCGATCGGCGGGACCGCCGCCCGACCGGCCTGCGGCAGCACGATCTGGCTCAGCGTCTGGGTGAAGGACATGCCCAGGCTGCGGGCGGCCTCGGCCTGACCGATCGGGACGGTGTTGATGCCCGAGCGGATCGCCTCGCAGATGAAGGCGGCGGTGTACGTGCTCAGCGCGATGACCGCGAACTGGAAGAAGGAGAGGTTGAAGCGCAGCTTGGGGAAGCCGAGCGCGACGGCGAAGAAGATCAGCGTCAGGGGGGTGTTGCGGAAGAGATTGACGTAGGCGGCGCCGAACCAGCGCAGCGGGGGCACCGGCGAGACCCGACACGCGGCTATCAGCGTGCCGAGCAGAAGCGACACGATCCCACAGACGACGGTCAGCTTGAGCGTCCCGACGAAGCCGTGCCGCAAGAGATCCCAGTTGTCCTGGATCACCTCGAGCATCGTGATCGAGCCCTCCTCTCCGTGATCGTGGGTTCAGGGGTGGGGTGACGGCCCGTTCCCCCGGTCACGTGCGGCGGGGAGCGGGAGGGGTCGTGCGCCGACCGGTCCCGGGGGAGCCGGGACCGGTCGGCGCGCGACGATCGACGGTCAGTAGCGGACGAGCGCCGGAATGGCCGGGGCGGCGGAGCCGGACAGGCCGAGCGTGGCGTCGTACGCCTTCTTCCAGTCGCCGCTCTTCTCGTGTGCCTCGATGGCGTCGCTGACCGCGTTGCGGAACACCGCGTCGTCCTTGTTCAGGCCGACGCCGTAGTTCTCGGTGGTGAACGGCTCACCGACCACCTTGAGCGCGCCCGGGTCCTTGGCCGCGTAGCCCTTGAGGATCGCGTCGTCCGTGGAGACCGCGTCGACCTGGTTCGACAGCAGGCTCTCGACACACAGCGAGTACGTGTCGAACACCCGGGTGGTGGTGTCGGGGAACTTGGTCTGCAGGTTCTGCAGCGGCGTGGAGCCCTTCGCGGAGCACACCGTCTTGCCCTTGATGGTGTCCTTGCCGGTGATCGCGGTCTCGTTCTTACGGACCAGGAGGGACTGGCCGGCGATGTAGTACGGACCGGCGAAGGACACCTGCTCCTTGCGCTTGTCGGTGATGCTGTAGGTGCCGACGTAGTAGTCGATGTCACCGTTGACCAGCGCGTTCTCACGGTTGGTCGACGCGATGGCCTTGAACTCGATCTTGTCCGGGCCGAAGCCCAGGTCGGCCGCGATCATCTTGGCGATCTCGATGTCGAAGCCGGAGTACTTGCCGGTGGCCGGGTCCTTGGAGCCGAGGAAGGGCTGGTCCTCCTTGGCGCCGACGACCAGCTTGCCGCGCTTCTTGGCGTTGTCGAAGGTCTTCGAGCCGGTGAGCGCGACGTCCGTCTTGGGCGTGTAGGTGGGCAGCTCGGGCTTGGAGGCTCCGGGAGCGCCGGGCGCGCCCTGCGAACCACCGGTGGTGCCGCCCGGCGTCTTGGCCTCCGGCGAACCGTCCTTGCCGCACGCGGTACCGAACAGGGCGAGCACGGCGATGCCGGCGACGGCCACGGATGAGCGCATCTTCATGATCAACGTCCTTGCGTGAATGAGGCGAAACAGGCCTGAGGACAACAGAAACTCGTGGGGCGAAGCGCGAGTCGTGCCGCCGATCGGACCGGGCGCGCCGAAGGCGCCCGATGCGACTCGGGGAGGCGGGACGGACTCAGTGATGCAGGATCTTGGAGAGGAAGTCCCGAGCACGGTCGCTGCGCGGGTTGCTGAAGAACTCCTCGGGCGTGTTCTCCTCGACGATGCGGCCGTCCGCCATGAAGATCACCCGGTTCGCGGCGGAGCGCGCGAAGCCCATCTCGTGGGTCACCACGACCATCGTCATGCCCTCGCGGGCCAGGTCGCGCATGACCTCGAGGACCTCGTTGATCATCTCCGGGTCGAGCGCCGAGGTGGGCTCGTCGAAGAGCATCACCTTGGGCTCCATGGCCAGCGCGCGGGCGATCGCGACGCGCTGCTGCTGACCACCGGAGAGTTGCGCCGGGTACTTGTCCGCCTGACTGCCCACGCCGACCCGGTCCAGCAGTTCGTGCGCCCGACGGGTGACCACGTCGGCCTTCTCCCGGCGCACCTTGAGTGGACCGAGCGTCACGTTCTGTAGCACCGTCTTGTGCGCGAACAGGTTGAACGACTGGAACACCATGCCGACGTCCGAGCGCAGCCGGGCGAGCTCGCGGCCCTCCTGCGGGAGCAGGTTCCCGTCGATGGTGATCCGGCCGCCGTCGATCGCCTCGAGGCGGTTGATCGTGCGGCACAGAGTCGACTTGCCCGATCCGGACGGGCCGATGACGACGACGACCTCGCCCTTGTGGATCGTCAGGTCGATGTCCTGCAACACGTGCAGGGCGCCGAAGTGCTTGTTGACGTTCTCCAACACGACGAGGGGCTCGCCGGGGTGGGCGTCCTTGGTGGTGTCGCTCTTGGCGAGCACCGGCGGCTTCGGTGCGATGTCAGAGGCATCCGTCGTCACGATGGCGGGCTCCGTCCAGAGTCGTCCCGTATCTTTTTGCGCGACCGGGTGGCAGGTGGGTTCGAGAGTCTCCCGGCGACGCCGGGTGGTGCGTGACACTAGGGCAGGCAGCACCCCCCGAGTCAGTGCACTTGAGCTTGTCTTGAGGTCAAGAGTCGGTAACGGACCGTCAGATGTGAGGAACCACGTGCGCCTCCTGCTCGTCGAGGATGATCTGCGTGTCGCCGCGCCGCTACGCGCGGTCCTGGGTCGGCACGGCTTCACCGTGCGGCACGCCACCACCGGCGAGGAAGCCCTCGCCGCGATCGACGACGTCCCCGACGTGGTGCTGCTCGATCTGTCGTTGCCCGACCACGACGGATTCGAGGTGTGCAGCCGGATCCGGCGGCTGTGCGACGTCCCGGTGATCATGGTCACCGCGCGTGCGGACATCCGGTCCCGGATACACGGCCTGAACCTGGGTGCCGACGACTACGTCACCAAGCCCTACGACATCGGCGAACTGCTGGCCCGAATACACGCGGTGAGCAGACGCACGCGCAGTGACGCGCCGGCCGCGGAGAGTGCTCCGGCCGCCAAGGGGCCCGGCGGCATCGAACTGGACCCGGCCACCCGGCGGGTCACCGTCGGCGGCATCGACGTGGTGCTCACCCGCAAGGAGTTCGACCTGCTCGCGCTGCTGGCCCAGCGCCCGGGCGTGGTGTTCCGGCGCGAGCAGATCATCAGCGAGGTCTGGCACACGAGCTGGGCGGGCAACAACCGCACCCTGGAAGTGCACGTCGCGTCGCTGCGGTCCAAGCTCGGCAATCCCGCGATCGTCGAGACGGTGCGCGGCGTGGGCTACCGTGTCGTCCCCGAAGCCTGATCCCACCGGCTTCCCGAAGGATCGTCACCGGTTCCTGTGCGCACCCGCCTGCTCGCGTTGCTCCTCGCCCTGATGACCGCAGTGCTGATCGCGCTCGGCATCCCGTTGGCGATCTCCCGCGCGTCCGCCCATCAGCAGGAGCTGATCCGGGACCGGGTGGACGATCTCACCCGCTTCGTTTCGGACACCCAGTTGACCGTGGTCTCCGACACCGTGCGCGCGCAGACCGACGGCGGGGCGCGGCCCGGTCCGGACGCCGCCGACCTGGACATGCTGCGCTCCGAATTGGAGCGCTACGAGGCCGTCTACGGCATCCGGGTGGGTGCGTTCGACCGGCGCGGTCAGCCGATCGCCGTGTCACGTCCGGGATTTCGGATCGACCCGCGCTCGCCCGCGTTCACCGAGGCGCTGGCCGGGCGACGCAGCGACGACCCCGGACAGGTGTGGCCCTGGCAGCGCGATCGCATCGTGGTCGCGGTCCCGGTGATCCACCGGGGCGACGTGGTCGCGGTCGTGCTCACCGACTCGCCGACCGGTCGGATGCGCTCGAAGATCCAGCGGGTGTGGCTGATTCTGTTCGCCGGAGAGGTGGTCGCGGTGCTCGCCGCGCTGCTGCTGGCGACCCGACTCACCGGATGGGTGCTGCGCCCGGTCCGGGTGCTCGACTCGGTGACCCACGAGATCGCCACCGGCCGGCTCGGGGCCCGCGTGGCCGGCGCCCAGGGACCACCCGAACTCCGGCGCCTGGCAAGGTCGTTCAACGAGATGGCGGACCACGTGGAGACGGTCGTGGACCAGCAGCGGGCGTTCGCCGCGGACGCCTCGCACCAACTGCGCAACCCGTTGTCCGCGCTGCTGCTGCGGATCGAGGAACTGGGCCTGTCGCTGCCGCCCGGCCACGGCGAGACGCTGGACGGGGTGCGCGACGAGGGCCGCCGGCTCACCCACGTCCTGGACGAACTGCTGGAGTTGGCGCTGGCCGAGAACGCGCGCCCGTCCGCCCGGGCCGTGGACGTCGCGGCCCTGGTGCACGAGCGGGTCGACGCGTGGCAGACGCTGGCCCGTTCGCGCGGTCGTCGGTTCGAGCAGGAGGGCCCGCTCGCGCTGACCGGCAACGTGGACCCGGTCACCCTGGGCAGCGCGCTGGACGCCATCCTGGACAACGCGCTCAAGTTCGCGCCCGAGGACACCACGATCACCGTCGCGTGCTCGGCGGTGGGCAGTCGCGTGGAGATCCGGGTCAGCGACCGCGGTCCGGGACTGACCTTCGAGGAACTGCGCCGGGTGGGCGACCGGTTCTGGCGCAGCCCGCGGCACCAGAACGTGGACGGCTCGGGCCTGGGCCTGTCGATCGCCCGCACGCTGCTGGGCGCGAGCGGCGGCACGATCGACTTCGCCGCGCGCGAGGGCGGAGGGCTGACCGTCACGCTGATCGTGCCCAGGGCCGACTGAGCGCCGCCGGCCGCGGCCGACACACCCGCGCTATTCGGCCACCCGGCACTGCGGCGCGCGCGGCTGCGGCAGGCCCAGCGGACGCAGCCGCACGTCGTAGGCGCGTTGCCAGTCACCGTTGGCGATGTGCCGGTTCAGCGCCCCGCACACCGCCTCCGCGAGTGCGACGTCGCCCTTGCTCAGCCCCACGCCGTACGGCTCGTCCGAGAACGGCCGGCCCAGGATGCGCAGCGTGCCCGGGTGCTGGGCGACGAAACCGGACAGGATCGCGTCGTCGGTGCTGACCCCGCGCACGTTCTTGGCCAGCAACTCGTCCACGCACTCGGAGTACTTGCCGCGCTCCTGGACCTTCATGGTCGGGAACTCGCTGCGGATGCGGACGGCCGACGTCGACTCGCGCACCACGCACACCGCGCTGTCCGCGAGGTCCTCGGGACCGTCGACGCCCGGCTCGTCCGTGCGGACCAGGAAGTCCTGGCCCGCGATGAAGTACGGCCCGGCGAACGAGACCTTCTGCGACCGGGCCGCGTTGATCGTGTAACTGGCCACGACCAGGTCGACCTGCCCGCTGGTGATCCGGTACTCGCGGTTCTGCGTCTCCACGTCCATGAACGTGACGCGGTCCTTGAACCCGAGGTCGTCCGCGATCATCCGGGCGACGTCGTCGTCGAAGCCCTGATACGCCTGATCGCCGGTGCGCACGCTCCACCCCGGCTGGTCCGGCTTGACCCCGACGATGATCCGCCCCCGGGCCTCCATCGCCCGGTAGGTGGGCGATTTCTCGCGCAGATCGGCGAACGGGTCGGGCGCGTGGGTGCCGCCCTCGGCCCGGTTGTTCTCCACCGCGAGCCAGGACGCGCCCACCGCGACCAGCAGGAAGGCCAGCGCGGCGGGCAGCGCGATCCGGGTGCGCCGCCACCACCGGGCGCGGCCGAGGCGGCGCGGGGCCGGTTCGTCGGTCGGCGGCCCGCCCGCGTAGGTCGCCTCGGTGCCCTCGTCCCACTCCTCGACCGCGCGCCGGGGCAGCGGGTCGCCGCCCCAGGTCACCGGTACCGAGTCCTGCACGACCCGGGTCAGCAGCGCGTCGGTCTCCTTGGCGTCCAGGCGTCGGGTCGGGTCCTTGCGCAACAGGCCCATGATCACCGGCTCCAGCGGACCCGCGTGCCGGGGCGGCGCGGGCGGCGCGTTGACCACCGCGTCCACGACCTCCACGGGAGAGGCCCGACGAAACGGCGCGAGACCCTCGACCATCTCGTACAGCGTCGCGCCCAGCGACCACAGGTCGGACGCCGGATCCAGCGCGTCCGGATGGTCGGCGAGTGTGTGCTCGCTCGACGCGTCGTCGGTGAGCACACTGGGCCGGGCCCGGGCGAAGTGCTCCGCGCGCTCGGGCGCGAGATAGCCGGGGGTGCCCAGCAGTTCGCCGAACTGGGTGACCTGCGGCGCGTCGGCGAAGGTGGCGATGCCGAAGTCGGTGAGCACCACCCGGCCGTCCATGCCCAGGAGCACGTTCGCCGGCTTCACGTCACGGTGCAGCACGCCCTTGGCGTGCGCGGCCCGCAGTGCCCGCAGCACGTCCAGACCGATCCGGGCCGCCTCGGCGTGGTCGAGTCGACCCTCCGCGCGGATCACGTCGGCCAGTGAGCGCGAAATCACCAATTCCATGACGATCCACGGCAAACCGTCCTCTTCGAAGACGTCGTGCACCGTCACCACGTTCTCGTGGCGGATGCGGGCCGCGGCGATCGCCTCGCGTTTGCTGCGCTCCAGCCAGGACCGCTGCGACCCGGCGTCCAGGGACTTCGGCAGCAGCAGTTCCTTGACCGCGACCTCGCGGCCGAGGGCGGTGTCCACGGCCAGCCAGACCTCGCCCATACCGCCTCGGCCGAGACTGCGGCTCAGGCGGTAACGATTGTTCAGTATTCGGCCGATCTCCCCCTCGGACACCGCGGTCGCACCCTCCTCCCGAGCAAGCGGGCCTCCCTGACCATGATTGCGGCCTTCCCCCCGGTCGGCTCACAGCGTCGGTTCGGGGACCGCGCACGGTCTGGCCTTCAAGCTCAGAGCGTAGATGTCGGTCCCGAACACCATGACACGAACCCAGCATGTGCCATCGGGACCGCTTCGCGCGACGCCCTGGGCATCACGATCTGTCCGATCAGGGTTTCACCGATCGGTACCAGCGCTGGGCGCCGGCGTGCAGCGGCAGCGGATCGGTGAAGATCGCGGTCCGGGGGTCGACCAACTGCGCGGCGTGCACCTCGCGTCCGATCGCCTCCCGGTTCTCCATCACCGTCTCGGTCACCCGCCTGATCAGCACCGAATCCTGCGACGCCCGGGTGACCAACAGGTTCGGCACCGCGATGGTCGGCGTCTCGGTGCCACCGGGATAGGCGTCCGCGGGCACCACCGCCTCGCGGTACACCGGCCCATAGCGATCGCGCAGTTTGCCCGCGAGGTCGCCGAGTTGCACCAGCCGCACCGACCAGTGCCCGGCCAGGTCGGAGACCGCCCCGGTGGGCAGCCCGCCGGACCAGAAGAACGCGTCCACCGTGCCGTCGCGCAACCGTTGGGTGGCCTCGCCGATGCCGATCCGGACCGGCGTGATGGCGTGCTCCATGTCGCTCATGCCCACCTCGCTCAGCAGCCGGCGGGTGATCAACTCCACCCCGGATCCGGGCAGCCCGACCACCACCCGGCGCCCGCGCAGGTCGGTGATCCGCTGCACCGGCGAATCGGTGGGCACCACCAGTTGCACGTAGTCGTCGTACAACCGGGCCACCGCGCGCAACCCGTCCCGCTCGGCAGGCCCCAGGTCGGCCACCGCGTCCGAGGTGGCGATGCCGAACGTGTCGACGCCGTCGACCACCCGGCGCAGGTTCTCCACCGACCCCCCGCTGGAGTTCACCGCGACCCGCACCTTGAGGTCCGCGGACAGCCGAGGCCGCAACAGTTCGCCGTAGCGGTGGTACACCCCGGTCGGCACCCCGGTGGCCAACGAGACCGGCCCGCCCGGGGTCGGCCGCTCGTCCGTCGAGAGCACCGCGTAGCCCCCGAGCACGCACAGCAGCACGAGCGTGGCCAGCCCGGCCCGGACCAGGCGGGGCCGGCGCGCGCAGGCGTCGCGCACGGAAACGGGGAGGAACGACAAGGAGGGCACGGCGGCGAGTTTGCCATGGCGGACGCCCACACACGCCAGGAGGCAAACCCCGTACCCTGTCGGGTGTTATGACTGCGCGAAGCTATGAGGTCCGCACCTACGGGTGCCAGATGAACGTCCACGACTCCGAGCGACTGTCCGGTCTGCTGGAGGACGCGGGTTACGTCCGCGCGCCCAAGGGGGAGCCGGCCGACGTGGTCGTCTTCAACACGTGCGCCGTCCGCGAGAACGCGGACAACAAGCTGTACGGGAACCTGGGCCACCTCGCGCCCGCGAAGGCCGAACGCCCCGGCATGCAGATCGCGGTCGGCGGCTGCCTCGCGCAGAAGGACCGGGACACCATCGTGCGCAAGGCGCCGTGGGTGGACGTGGTCTTCGGCACGCACAACGTGGGCTCGCTGCCGGTGCTCCTGGAGCGGGCCCGGATCGAGCAGGAGGCCCAGGTCGAGATCCTGGAGTCGCTCGACGTCTTCCCCTCCACGCTGCCCACCCGACGCGAGTCGGCGTACGCGGCGTGGGTGGCCATCTCGGTGGGCTGCAACAACACCTGCACGTTCTGCATCGTGCCCGCGCTGCGCGGCAAGGAGAAGGACCGCCGCCCCGGCGACGTGCTCGCCGAGATCGAGACGCTGGTCGGCGAGGGCGTGATCGAGGTCACCCTGCTCGGCCAGAACGTGAACGCGTACGGCTCGGACATGGGCGACCGCGAGGCGTTCTCCAAGCTGCTCCGCTCGTGCGGACGGATCCAGGGCCTGGAGCGGGTGCGCTTCACCTCGCCGCACCCGCGCGACTTCACCGACGACGTGATCGCGGCGATGGCCGAGACGCCGAACGTGATGCACCAGTTGCACATGCCGCTGCAGTCCGGCTCGGACGCGATGTTGCGCGCGATGCGCCGCTCCTACCGGCAGGACCGCTACCTCGGGATCATCGAGCGGGTGCGCGCGGCGATGCCGGACGCGGCGATCTCCACCGACATCATCGTGGGCTTCCCCGGCGAGACCGACGAGGACTTCGAGCAGACCCTGCACACCGTGCGCGAGGCCCGGTTTGCCGCCGCGTTCACGTTCCAGTACTCCAAGCGCCCCGGCACGCCGGCCGCCACGATGGACGGCCAGGTGCCCAAGGAGGTCGTGACCGAGCGCTACCAGCGACTGCTCGCGCTCCAGGAGGAGATCTCCTGGGCGGAGAACCGCGCCCAGGTCGGCCGCACCCTGGAGGTGCTGGTCGCCGAGGGCGAGGGGCGCAAGGACCACGACACCGCGCGGTTGTCCGGGCGGGCCCCGGACAACCGCCTCGTGCACTTCGAGCGCCCCGCCGAAGGCGTGCGACCGGGCGACATGGTCTCGGTCGAGATCACCTACGCCGCGCCGCACCACCTGCTCGCGGAGAAGCCGACCCTGGCGATCCGGCGCACCCCCGCGGGCGACGCGTGGGAGCGGCGCAACGCGGCCCCCGCGGCCAAGGCCGGCGTACTGCTCGGCATGCCGCAGATCGGCGCACCCGCGGTCGAGGCCGCCCCGACCGCGGTCGCCTGTTGCGACTGAACTCCGCTCAGGTCACGTTCCACCCGAGCAGGACCGGCTGTTCGCGCTCGTAGCCGAGCGTGGACAGCCGGGCGGTCTCCAGTTTGAAGAGCCGGCCGTCCTGCGGCGGCAGACCAAGCCAGCGCGCGGTGAGCACGCGGAGCAGGTGGCCGTGCGCGACGAGCACCGCGTCCTCGCCGCCCTCGAGCACCGGACGCACCCGCGCCAGCACCCGGTCCACCCGGCGGCCCACGTCGGCGATCGACTCGCCCGGGTGCTCCGCGTCGCCGGGGGGCACCCCGTCCCGCCACAGGAACCAGCCCGGCACACGCTCGCGGATCTCGTTCGTGGTGATGCCCTCGTAGCCGCCGTAGTCCCACTCGACCAGGTCCGGCTCGACCTCCGCGCCGGTGATCCCGGCGAGTTCCGCGGTGTGTCGGGCCCGGACGAGTGGGCTGGTCAGGGCGAGCGAGAAGGTGTGCCCGGCGAGCAGGTCCGCGACCGCCTTCGCCTGGGCCTCGCCCTCCGGGGTCAGCGGGATGTCGGTCAGCCCCGTGTGCCGCCCGGACCTGCTCCACTCGGTCTCACCGTGTCGCACCAACATCAGTTCTGGCATGTGATCCATCCCATCACGCGCTCCGAGAGGCGTCGCGGCGAGCGCTTAGTACTCTCCCTGAATGCTCGTAGCCGCCGCGGTAGTCCCGTGCCCCCCGATGATCGTGCCCGAGCTGGCCCGCGGGGCCGTAGCCGAGCTGGACGGCCTGCGCGCCGCGTGTGATCAGGCCCTGGCCGCGCTGGCCGAGGCGGCACCCGACCGGCTGATCGTGCTCGGCGCGGGCGAGGCGGACGCGACGCTGGAGGCCGGCGGGACCGGCTCGTTCGCGCGGTACGGGGTCGACCTGGAGGTGACGCTGGGAGCGGGCGCCGCGGCCCGCCTGTCGCCCGCGCTGACCGTCGGCGCGTGGCTGCTCGGCCGCTCCCCGTGGGCCGCCGAGCGGATCGCGTCGGGGACCGCGCCGAGCCCGGTGACCGGCGCGGAGATCGCCGCGGACGCCGAGCCCGCGCGCTGTGCGGCCCGGGGCGCCGAACTGGTCGCGGGCGCCGATCGGGTCGCGCTCCTGGTGGTGGCGGACGGATCCGCGTGCCGGACCGAGAAGGCCCCCGGCTACTTCGACGCGCGCGCCGAGCCGTACGACCTCGCGCTCGGCGCGGCGCTCGAGGCGGCCGACCAGGTGGCGCTCGCGGAGTTGGACCCGGCCCTCGCACGGGAACTGTGGGTGGCGGGTCGGCCCGCGCTCCAGGTGCTGGCCGGCGCGGCGGGCCCGGGGCGGCACGGCCGGCTGCTCCATGCCGAGGCGCCCTACGGCGTCGGCTACTTCGTGGCGCTCTGGTCCTGACCGCGCGCTTGCGCTCCGACGACGACGACGACGGCGGCGGCCGTGCGGCCCGGACACGACGACGGGCGGTGGTCACCGGGATCCGGTGACCACCGCCCGCCGGCGACTCAGGCGCCGGGTCCCGCCGGGGGCCGGCTCTCGGGCATCGCCTCGGTGGTCGCGTCGGGCGCGCCGCCGCCGGCCTTGCCCAGTGCCTCCTTGGCCTTGCCCGAGGCGCCCTGGATCTTGTCGGTGTGCTTGCCGCCGGTCTTTCGATCGGCGATCTCGGCGGCCTTGTCGACGCCCTTGTCGGCCTTGTCGCCGTGCTGACCCAGCAGACCCTCGGCCTTGGCCTTGATGTTGTCGAAGACACCCATGTCCTGCTCCTCCTCGGATACGCCCGCCTCGACCGGTTCACCGGCCGCGTCCCCGGGGGTCCGGGGAGCGGGCGTCGTGGCCGTCGCCTCGACCGGTTCGGCCTCGGCGGCGGGCGATGCCGGCGTCGCGGGCCGGTCCTCGACCAGCGTGGCGGTGTCCGTGCCCGCCGCGTTGTGCGAGCAGCACGAGCCGCTTTCCTCCGACGTGCTCGGACGCCGCTTGAACCAGTCGAAAACACTCACAATTTCTCCTAGACCGTATGTCTGTGGTCGTTGTCGTGCATTTCGGCGGCAACGCGGGTGACGTCGCGCCGAGCCGCCCGGAGTACATGGGTCGCGGGAGATCAACGAGAGCGAACGGTGCCGGTCACGACCACGCGGGCGGCCGTACCGCAACGAGCGACGGCACGCGTGGCGGCGGCGACCCGGGGCCGCGCCCGGCACGACCGGGGGCGGTGATCCGGCAGACTTGGGGGGTGAGTCCCCGTGTCATTGCCGTCGTCGGTCCCACTGCGGCCGGAAAGTCCGATCTGGGGGTCGCCTTGGCCCGTGCGCTGGACGGGGAGGTGATCAACACCGATTCCATGCAGCTCTACAAGGGCATGGACATCGGCACCGCCAAACTGTCCGTCGCCGAGCGCGAAGGCGTCCCGCACCACCTGCTCGACGTGTGGGACGTGACCGTCTCCGCCAGCGTGGCCGAGTACCAGCGCGACGCGCGGGTGCTGGTCGAGGACCTGCTGGCGCGCGGCAGGACACCCGTCCTGGTCGGCGGCTCGGGGCTGTACGTGCGCGCGGTGCTGGACGACCTGGAGTTCCCCGGCACCGACCCCGCGATCCGGGCCCGGCTGGAGGCCGAGGCCGAACGGGTGGGCCCCGGTCCGCTGCACGAGCGCCTCGCCGCGGCCGATCCGCCCGCCGCCGCCGCGATCCTGCCCGGCAACGCCCGACGGATCGTGCGCGCGCTGGAGGTCATCGAGCTCACCGGGCGGCCGTTCACCGCCACGCTGCCCACCCACCGCTCGTTCTACGACAGCGTGCAGATCGGGGTGGACGTGCCCCGCCCGGTGCTGGACGAGCGGATCACCACGCGGGTGGACCGGATGTGGGCCGCGGGTCTGGTCGAGGAGGTGCGCGAGTTGGAGAGGGCCGGTCTGCGCGAGGGCCGGACCGCGTCGCGCGCGCTGGGCTACGCGCAGGTGCTGCGGCTGCTCGCGGGCGAGTGCACCGACGAGGAGGCCCGCGAGGACACCGTGCGCACCACCCGCCGGTTCGCCCGCAGGCAGGACACCTGGTTCCGGCGCGATCCCCGGATCGAATGGCTGGAGCACTCTCGGGCCGATCTGCTGGACGCCGCACTCGAACGGGTGATCCGACCCGCGTAGGGGTGTTGCGGGTGGGGCCCACGTGGCACGGTGGGGGGTCCGTGGCACACCCAAACCTGCTCGGGGGAGGCGGTCGTGATCCGCTCTGTTCGTCGCGCCATGGCGCTGGGTACGGCGCTGGGGCTCGCGTTGACCATTCCGGGAGTGGCGTCCGCGCACCCCGGTGAGTCGGGCGGCCCGCCGGCCAAGCAGCCGGTGGCCACGGGATGGGGCGGTGCGGTCTCCAGCGTCGACCCCGACGCCACCCGGATCGGTCTGGACGTGCTGCGCCGCGGCGGCAACGCGGTGGACGCCGCGGTGGCCACGGCCGCCGCGCTCGGCGTCACCGAGCCGTACTCGTCGGGGATCGGCGGCGGTGGCTACTTCGTCTACTACGACGCCCGCAGCCGCACCGTGCGCACCCTGGACGGCCGGGAGACGGCACCCGCGCGGATGGGCGAGGGCGCGTTCCTCGACCCGGCCACCGGGCTGCCGATCCCGTTCGACCAGGGGGTCAACTCGGGGCTCTCGGTGGGTGTGCCCGGAACCCCGCAGACCTGGAACACCGCGCTGCGCAAGTGGGGCACCACCAACCTGCGCGCGGCCCTGGAGCCCGCCCGGGCACTGGCCGAGCGCGGGTTCGTGGTCGACCAGACCTTCCACGACCAGACCGCGGCGAACGCGAGTCGGTTCGACGACATCGCCCCGACCGCGAAGCTGTTCCTGCCGAACGGACAGCCGCCCGTCGTGGGCAGCGTCTTCCGCAACCCGGACCTGGCCCGGACCTACGAGCAGCTCGGCCGCAACGGCGTGGACTGGCTGTATCGGGGCGGGCTCGGTCGCGAGGTGGTGCGCACCGCCCAACAACCACCGATGGCGCCCGGCGCGGACCGGGTCTTCCGGCCCGGCCTGATCGAGACCGGTGACCTCGCCCGCTACCGGGTCCTGGACCAGCGGCCCACCCGTGTCGACTTCCGCGGGCTGGACGTCTACGGCATGGCGCCGTCCTCGTCGGGCGGATCCACCGTGGGCGAGGCGCTCAACATGCTGGAGACCACCGACCCACGCCGGCAGGACGAGGTCGTCGCGACGCACCACTACCTGGAGGCGTCCCGCCTCGCCTTCGCCGACCGCAACCGCTACGTCGGCGACCCGGCCTTCGTGGACGTACCGCTCCGGGGCCTGCTCGCGGACGGCTACGCCCGGGAGCGCGCGTGCCTGATCGACCCCGACCACGCCGCGGTGAGCCCGGTCCCGCCGGGTGATCCCACCGCGCCGTACGACCGGAGCTGCCGGCCCACCGGCACGCCCGAGGCGGCCGAGCCGATCGAGGGGCTGTCCACGACCCATCTGGTCACCGCCGACCGCTGGGGCAACGTGGTGTCCTACACGCTGACCATCGAGCAGACCGGCGGCAGCGCGATCACCGTGCCCGGGCGCGGCTTCCTGCTCAACAACGAACTGACGGACTTCAACTTCGCGCCGCTCACCCCCGGCGTGTTCGACCCCAACCTGCCCGCGCCGGGCAAGCGCCCGCGCAGCAGCATGTCGCCGACGATCGTGCTCCGCGACGGTCGGCCGTTCATCGCCGTCGGCTCGCCCGGCGGCGCGACCATCATCACCACCGTGCTCCAGGTGCTGACCGGGCGGCTGGACCGCGGGCTGTCCCTGCCGCAGGCGGTCGCCGCGCCGCGCCTGTCCCAGCGCAACGGAGCGGCCACCGAAGTCGAACCCGGGGTGCCGGCTTCGCTGCGCACGGCCCTGGAGCAACGCGGGCACGTGCTCAAGGCCAATCCGGAGATCGGCGCCGCCGCGGCGCTGGAGTTCCTCCCGGGCGGCCGGGTCCAGGCGGTGGCGGAACCGACCCGCAGGGGTGGTGGCGCGGCGGGTGTGGTCCGGCCCGACTGATCGGGCCCGATGGGCGGGAGGCATTCGATAACGGGCCTCAATCTCGCCGACCCGCCCCCTTCCCACGCCCGAGCGCCCCCGGTGGAAACCCGCCGGGGGCGTTCGCGGTCACGGCCTAGGATGGTGCGGTGAGCACTCTGCACTTCTTCAAGGGCCACGGCACCGAGAACGACTTCGTGATCGTGCCGGACGCGGACGGCGAGCTGGACCTGACCGCCGAGCAGGTCGTCGCGCTGTGCGATCGGCGCGCGGGCATCGGCGCCGACGGCGTGCTGCGCGTGGTGCGCGCGGCGAAGGACCCGGCCGCCGAGCATCTGGCGGGCGAGGCCGAGTGGTTCATGGACTACCGCAACAGCGACGGGTCGATCGCGCAGATGTGCGGAAACGGCGTGCGGGTGTTCGCCCGGCACCTGGTCGAGCGCGGCCTGGCCGAGGCGGGCGAGCTGCGGGTGGCCACCCGCGGTGGGATCAAGGTGGTCACCGTACCGAGCGAGGGCGCGGTCACCGTCGACATGGGCGTGGCCCGGCTGCCCGGCTCCGGGGGCATCGGGGTGGACGTCGAGGGGCGGGTGCGGCCCGCGACCAACGTCGACATGGGCAACCCGCACGCCGTGGTGTTCGTCGAGGACCTGGCCCAGGCGGGCCCGCTCCACACGGCGCCCGCGGTATCCCCGGAAGGGGCCTACCCCGAAGGGGTCAACGTCGAGTTCGTGGTGCGTCGGGGACCGGAGCACGTGGCGATGCGGGTGCACGAGCGCGGATCCGGGGAGACCCGCTCGTGTGGGACCGGGGCGTGTGCGGTGATGGTCGCCGCGGCGCGGGCGGACGGTGCGGAGCCGGCCGTCACCGGTGAGCCGGTCACCTACACGGTGGACGTGCCCGGTGGTCGGCTGGTGATCACCGAGCGGGTGGACGGCCATATCGAGATGACCGGCCCGGCCGTGATCGTCGCCGAGGGGCGGGTCGACCTCGCCCGGTTGTGACATCCGGGCCGGCGATGTCGCCGGCGCCATCGGGCACCTGTGCACGCCCGGCGCCCCGTGATAGGTCTTGCATGACCTGGTCAAGCAATACCGTCATGGGGAGACACCGACATGAGCAGCTTGGACACGGCACGCGCCACCACCCGCGCGGTGAAGAAGACGGTGCAGGCGGGCGGGGCCTTCTTCTTCGCGCCGAACACGGTGGCGCGCGGCGCGGAGTTGGGCCTGGACGGCGTGACCCTGTACATCACCGGTCGCGGCGGGGTGCTCGGTGACGCGGACGACGAGACGGTGGTGCGCGCCTTCCACCACTTCACCGCCGAGACCCTGATCCCGCTGTGGGAGGCGGGCCGCAAGGTCGCGCCGCCCGCGCGGATCGGCGAGCTGTACGCGGACTGCGTGCGCGCTTGGGGTCGCGAGCACCTGGCCGACCTGCCCGAGGTGGAGCGACTCGCCGCGATCACCACCCGGATCGTGCGGGCCAACGATCTGGGTGGGCTGGCTCCGCTCTATTCGGCCTGGCGCGGTGTACCTCTTCCGGATGACGCGCCCGCCGCGCTCGCGCAGAACCTCCAGACGCTGCGCGAGCACCGCGGCGGGCTGCACATCCTGGCCTTGGCCGCGCATCGTCTCGCACCGGTGGAGGCCCAGGCGGCCGAGGCAAGCCCGTATCTGGAGTTCTACGGGCACCGGAAGCCGTTTCCCGAGGTCACGGCCGAGCTGAGGGCCCGGCGGGAGGCCGCGGAGGAGCTCACGGACGAGCTGGTGGCGGCGGGCTACGCGGTCCTGGACGAGGCCGAGGCGGCCGATTTCGCCGCCCTCGAGCCGGCCCTGGGCGCGCGCCTGGCGCACTGACGCGGGCGGTGGGTCCCGGTACCGGGGTCCGGGAGAACCCCTAGGCGGGTCCTTCCTGGAGGTGGAGCGCCTCGGGGCTCTCTCCTGCCAGGGAAGGACCCGCCTTACCCGACGCCGGACCGACGCGGGACGAGGCGGGTATTCCTAGCCTGGGAGGTACCAGGAAAGCGGGGGAGTGGTCGTGCGTTCGGGCGGCGCACCCCGCCCCGACCCAAGGAGATTCCATGTCTGCCCGCACCCGCCGACTGACCCTGTTGGCCCCGCTGGTCGCGCTCCCGCTGGTGCTCACCGCGTGCGAATTCAACGTGGACACCGACGACCACGAGGCGGAGAAGAAGACCACGTCCTACGACGTCACGCAGAACGTGCGCTCCATCAAGGTGGACAGCAACGCGGGCAACGTCAAGGTGACCGAGGCCGACGTCAAGACGGTCAAGGTGACGGAGAAACAGCATTACGACAAGACGGCCCCGACGACCACGCACAACGTGGACGGCAACGGCCAACTGGTCCTGGACTACGACTGCGCGAACAAGAAGGCCTGCTTCGTGGCGTACGAGGTGACCATTCCGCGCGGGGGCGCCGCGCTCGACATCCGCACCGACGCCGGCAACGTGACCCTGCGCGATGTGACCGGGACGCTCAACCTGCACACCAGCGCGGGCAAGATCGACGGCGAGGGGGTCACCTCGGCGAAGGTGACCGCGCAGACCAGCGCCGGGTCGATCGACCTGACCTTCACCAAGCCGCCCACCGACGTGGACGCCAAGACCAACGCGGGCCGGGCCACGGTGCGTGTCCCGGGTGGGCAGCAGTACGCGGCGGACGTGTCCACCACCCTCGGCGACACCGACGTGAAGGTCTCGCGCAACGACCAGTCGCAGCACAAGATCAAGGTGCACACCGACGCGGGACAGGCGCGACTGCTCACCTCGTGAGGTCGCGGCGCGCGGTGGACCCGCACGGCGGACCCGAGAGGGTGCCTCGGGTGGGCGCCCGGGGCGCGGCGGCGGGTCTGGCGGACCGGAGCGGCCGGGTTCGCGGATGTCGCGTGACGAACCGGCCGAAAACCCGGATGCCCGTGCGGTGGCCGCCGTGGGACCATCGTGACGGCCGCCCCGGGGAATGGAGCGGCCCGCCGACTACGTTGAACAGGACGATATGACTTCTCGCTCACACCGCGCCGGACACGACGACACGGACTCGACTCCCCCATTCGACGACGCCGACGGCTTCGACGACGGAGCGGCCTTCGACGGATTCGGAACGGGCGATGACGTCGGGGTCGGTCCGCTCGACTACGACGGCGACCAGTTCGACCGCGAGGAGCGCAGCGCGCTCCGCCGAATCGCCGGTCTCTCCACGGAGCTGACCGATGTCACCGAGGTCGAATACCGGCAGCTTCGCCTGGAACGGGTCGTGCTCGTCGGGGTCTGGACCGACGGGACCGCGGCCGACGCCGAATACTCGCTCAAGGAACTCGCGGCGCTCGCGGAAACCGCGGGCTCGCAGGTGCTGGACGGACTGATCCAGCGCCGTGACAAGCCGGACCCGGCGACCTACATCGGGTCCGGAAAGGCCAGGGAACTGCGCGACGTGGTGATCGCCACGGGCGCGGACACCGTGGTCTGCGACGGTGAGCTGACCCCGGGTCAGCTCATCCAGCTCGAAGACGTGGTCAAGGTCAAGGTCGTGGACCGCACGGCGCTGATCCTGGACATCTTCGCGCAGCACGCCAAGTCCCGAGAGGGCAAGGCCCAGGTCTCGCTGGCGCAGATGCAGTACATGCTGCCGCGCCTGCGCGGCTGGGGTGCCTCGCTGTCGCGCCAGATGGGTGGCGGCGGCGGTGGCGGGATGGCCACGCGTGGTCCCGGTGAGACGAAGATCGAGACCGATCGTCGGCGCATCCGGGAGAAGATGGCCAAGATGCGCCGCGAGATCGCGGACATGAAGAAGGCCCGGGACACCAAGCGGCAGGAGCGGCGTCGCAACGCCATCCCGTCGGTGGCCATCGCGGGTTACACCAACGCCGGCAAGTCCTCGATCCTGAACCGGTTGACCGGTGCGGGCGTGCTGGTGGAGAACGCGCTGTTCGCCACGCTGGATCCGACGGTGCGCCGGGCCGAGACGCCCAGCGGTCGCGGGTACACGCTGGCGGACACGGTCGGCTTCGTGCGGCATCTGCCGCATCAGTTGGTCGAGGCGTTCCGGTCCACCCTGGAGGAGGTCGCCGACGCGGACCTGATCCTGCACGTGGTGGACGGCTCCGACCCCACGCCGGAGGCCCAACTGGCGGCCGTACGCGAGGTGTTCACCGAGGTCGAGGCGCACAAGGTGCGTGAGATCGTGGTGGTGAACAAGGCCGACGCGGCCGATCCGGAGGTGCTCGCGCGGCTGTTGCGTCGGGAGAAGCACGCGATCGTGGTGTCCGCCCGGACCGGGCAGGGCATGGACGAGCTGCTCGCGCTGATCGACGAGGAACTGCCGCGTCCGGACGTGGAGGTCGAGGTGGTCGTGCCGTACGAGCGCGGCGATCTGGTCGCCAAGGTGCACGGCAGCGGTGAGCTGCTGGCCACCGAGCACCGCGAGGAGGGGACCTGGCTGCACGCCCGGGTGGGCCGGCAACTCGCGGCCGAGCTGGAGCGGTTCGTGGTCGCCAAGCGCTGATCCTCGGAGCCTTCGGGCCCGGGTCGCACACCGACATCGGTGTGTGGCCCGGACCTTCGTCGTGTCCGGGTGCGGCTGTGGCGCGGGGTGCGGTGGTCCGTTCAGCGTTTGCCGCCCAGATCCTCCAGCATGCGGCGGGCCTCCTGGCCCAGGTAGGGGCCGGCGATCCAGGTGTGTCCGGCGCCGCTGAGCGCGCTGTTGCCGATCAGCCGCAGGGTGCCGTCGGGGGCGGTGGCGTACCAACCGCCGCCGCTGGCGCCGGCCGTCATGGTGCAGCCGATCCGCAGCAGCGGCGGCGCGTTCGGGTCGACGGTCACCCGGCGCGGGGCCTGGGTGCAGCCGAACATGGTCAGGCCGTCGAAGGGGGCGTCCTGGGGGTAGCCGTACGCACTGGCGGCGGGGAGGTCGCGCGGGGCGTCGAACCAGACCGGCAGGGCGCGGCCGACCACCTCCTCCAGGCTGCGCGTGCCGCGGTCGGGGTTCTTGACCTCGACCACCGCGTAGTCGTGGGCGGTGGCCGGTGAGGTGGAGCCGGTGCCGCCCGCGCGCCACTGCTCGGAGGTGGCGACCGAGGTCGCCGGCCACTGGCCGAACGGCGCGACCGGGCCGGGGTTGCCGAGGTTGGCCAGGGTGGCCTGGCCGCTGCTGTTGAACGCGGGCACGAATTGCAGGCTGGCGAACCAGGTGCCGCCGCGGCCGGCGTGGACGCAGTGGCCGGCGGTCCAGACCAGGTTGCTGCGGCCGGGGCGCTTGGGGTCGGCGACCACGGTGCCGGAGCAGACCGAGGGGCCGTCGGGGGCCTCGAAGAAGAGTTTGCCGACGGCGACGGTGCCGGCCTCGCCGGTGTAGGGGCGGGCGATCGGTCGGGCCTGTACGGGCGGTGGCTTGGCCTCGGCGAGCACGTCGGGCAGGGGGCCGCCGGTGGCCTGCGGGTCCGGCTCCTCGGGGGCCGCGGCGGGTGCGGGTGGGCCCTCGTCGCTCTTGGGGTCCCGGGGTTTGGCCCGGCTCATGCGTTCCGGGGTCCAGTGCGCGGGATCGCCCGGATCCGCGAGCGCCCCCGGCGCCCTGTCATTGCCGTCGTCGTTGCCGGCGCCGTCCAGTGTCAGTGCCATGACGGTGCCCGTCACCAGCAGCGACACCGCCACCGTCAGCGTGACGAACAGCGTGCGAACGCCGCGCGTCAAGCGCCTACCTCCCCGTGTGCGCCCCCGTATTCGACCGCCCGACAGTATCGGAGGGCGCGCCGGCCGTGATCGGGCGGCGGTTCGGTCGTTGTTTCAGCAGGGGCCGTCGATCCGGCGATAGTCACTCGTTGTGATGATGGTTTTGCCTTCCGTCATCATTTAAAGGTAAGCCTTACCTAATTCCGATCGCCCTTGTGGAGGTGCCGCAGTCATGACCGCCGCCCTGACCAGGCCGGACGACCGCTCCGGTACCGAGGACCCGGCGTCACCCGCGCCGCCCGCCGACACCACGCTTGCCGACACCACGCCCGCCGACACTGCTCATGCCGACACCGCACCCGCCGACACCGCTCATGCCGACACCGTGCCCTCGGATGCCGGGCGGATCGGTCGGCAGCGCTCCGGCACGCCGGTCGCCGATGGGCCGGGCATCCTGCGCCGGCAGGCAGCCCGCGAGTCCTCGGCCCGCACCTACGCGCGATCGTTGCCGATCGTGCCGGTGCGGGCGCGCGGGATGACCGTCGAGGGGGCCGACGGCCGGCGCTATCTGGACTGCCTCTCCGGCGCCGGCACGCTCGCGCTCGGCCACAACCATCCCGTGGTGCTCGCCGCGATCCGGGGCGTGTTGGACACGGGCGCACCGCTGCACGTGCTGGACCTGGCCACGCCGGTCAAGGACCGTTTCGTCGAGGAACTGTTCGCCACGCTGCCGCCGGAGTTGGCGCGCGACGCCCGGATCCAGTTCTGCGGCCCGGCCGGCACCGACGCGGTGGAGGCGGCGCTGAAACTGGTGCGCACCGCGACCGGGCGGCGCGGGGTGGTCGCGTTCACCGGCGCCTACCACGGGATGACCGAGGGGGCGCTCGCGGTCGGCGGCGACACCGCGATCCGCGACGCGATCGGTGCGGGCACCGGCGACACCGTACGGCTGCCGTTCCCGCAGGACTACCGCTGCCCGTTCGGCACCGGCGGCGCCGAGGGCGAGCGGATCGCCGCGCACTACGCGCGCACGCTGCTGACGGATCCGGGCGGCGGAGTGCCGGCCGCCGCCGGGATGATCGTGGAGCCGGTCCAGGGCGAGGGCGGGGTGCTGCCCGCGCCGGACGGCTGGCTGCGCGAGATGCGTCGGCTGACGGCCGAGCGCGGGATCGCGTTGATCGCGGACGAGGTCCAGACCGGCCTGGGCCGCACCGGCGCGATGTGGGGTGTGGACCACGCCGGCGTGGTGCCGGACGTGATGGTCGTGTCCAAGGCGATCGGCGGCAGCCTGCCGCTGGCGGTGGTGGTCTACCGCGCCGAGTTGGACCGCTGGTGGCCCGGCGCGCACGCGGGCACCTTCCGCGGCAATCAGCTCGCGATGGCCGCGGGCACCGCGACGATCGCGTTCGTGCGCGAGCACCGACTGCACAAGCGTGCGGCCCTGCTGGGGGCCCGACTCGCGGGCGCGCTGCGCGATCTGATGCCGGATCAGCCCGCGATCGGGGAGGTGCGCGGACGCGGCCTGATGCTCGGCGTGGAGATCGTCGAGCCGGACGCCGCCCCGGACGCGTGCGGGGCCCGTCCCGCGGCGCCGCGGTTGGCGATCGGGGTGCGGCGCGAGGCGCTGGCCCGGGGGCTGATCGTGGAACTGGGCGGGCGTCACGACAGCGTGGTGCGGCTGCTGCCGCCGCTGACGATGACCGACGTGCAGGCGGACGCGGTGCTGGAGCGGCTGGCGGACGCGATCGAGGCGGCCCGCTCCGGCCACTCGGGCACGGCGGCCGGATCGGGGTCGGCGTGAGCGGCGCGCGGCACGTCGGACATCCGGTCGGGGCCGCGCTCGCGGGCGGGGTCACCGGAGCCGACGAGCTGCGGGCGCTGGTCGAGGTCGCGCTGTCCGCGCTGGAGGCCGGGGTGGGCGCGCGGGGCGGGCCGCTGCCGGCGGGTGGTCCGGGCGCGGTCGCGGCCGAGGTGGCCCGGGTACTGGGCCCGGGCGCGTTGGGCGCGGGTGCGGCGGGGGCGTTCGCGGCCGCACGCGGGGCGGCCGGCGGTGGTCCGGGCCCGCTGCCGGTGATCGGGGTGGGCGAGTCCGCCGCGCTGCGCGAGTTGTCCGCGCTGCTGGCGTGGGGTACGGCCGATCCGGCCGATCCGCACTGCGCGGGGCATCTGCACTGCCCGCCGTTGGCCGTCGCGGTGGCGGCGGACCTGGTCGCCGCCGCGCTCAACCCCTCGCTCGACTCGTGGGACCAGGCCCCGGCGGCGAGCGCCCTGGAGGTCGAGGTGGTCGCCGCGCTCGCGGGCCTGGTCGGCTTCACCCCCGGAGTGGCCGGCGGCACGATCACCAGCGGCGGTACCGAGGCCAACCTGATGGGTCTGCTGCTCGCGCGCGACACCGCCGGGCCCGGGGTGGGCCGGCGGCGGATCCTGTGCTCGCAGGCCGCGCACTTCTCGGTGCGCCGCTGCGCGGGCCTGCTGGGCCTGGGCGAGGACGCCGTGGTCACCGTGCCGGCCGGCGCCGACCACCGGATGGACCCGGACGCGCTGGCCGCGGCCGGTCGGCGGGTGCTGGCGGGCAACGACCGGATCGCGGCGATCGTGGCCACCGCGGGCACCACCGACCTGGGTGCGATCGAGGCGCTGCCGGCGATCGCCTCGGTGGCCCGCGAGTTGCACGCGTGGCTGCACGTGGACGCGGCCTACGGCGGCGGCGCGCTGTTCTCGGACCGGCTCGCGCCGCTGCTGGTCGGGCTGGATCGGGCCCACTCGGTGGGTCTGGACCTGCACAAGCTGGGCTGGCAGCCGATCGCCGCCGGGGTCTTCCTGGTGCGCGACGCGGCGCTGCTGGGCCCGCTCGCACAGCGCGCCGCGTACCTGAATCCGGACGACGACGAACAGGCCGGCTACCTCAGCCTGTTGGGCAACTCGCCGCGCACCACGCGGCGCGCGGACGTGTTCAAGATCGCGGTCACCCTGCGCGCGCTGGGCCGCTCGGGGCTGGGCGAGCTGGTCGATCGTTGCCACGATCTGGCCCGGCACGCGGCGGAGTTGATTCGCGCCGACCCGCGCCTGGAACTGGTCGCGGAGCCGGTGCTCACCTCGGTGGTCTTCCGCTACCTCCCCGACCGGTACGACGGGCGCAGACCCGCGGACCGGGCCGAGGCGGACCGGGTCAACGCGGCGCTGCGCCGTCGGCTGCTGCACGAGGGGCGGGCGGTGGTGGGCCGTACCGAACTGGGCGAGGGGCCCGGCGCGATCCGGCTCAAGCTCACCCTGCTCAACCCGAACACCACCGGCACGGACCTGGCGGCGCTGCTCGCGGCAGTGGTCGAGGCGGGGCGCGCGGAAAGCGCCCCGGTGGGCTGACGCTCCGTCAACAATCTTCGGTTCCGCGCGCCTCGCATGTTTGCGACCTTTTGCGCCAAACAATCGACACGGGTCGAAATCTCCATATCCCGACAGCACGCCCATTCACGGGCATCGACCACCGGGTCGATCGACACCACACGGAGCAGCGATGACCATCGCGGGTCCCGATCCGTCCGCCGTGCGGACGGATCCCGAAACGGACCATCTCGACGCGCCGGACACCCGGCGGGCCGCCGACGGGGCGACGGTCGAATGCCTGCTCCGCTGCTGGGTGCGCGAACGCGCGCTGCCCGAGCCGGAGTCGAGCATGCTGACCATCGATCTGCCCGCGATCGGCCGGACCCTGACGGTGCCGGTGCACTACTGGTCGCCCTCGGGGTGGCACCGCTTCGGCGCCCCGCGCCTGATCGACGAGGGCCCGCTGAACGCGGTCACGCTGACGCTGCTGTTGGGCGACGAGGCGAGCGCGCAGGAGGCGAGTGAGCGCGAGGCCGGCGCGGGGGCGCGCGAGGCCGGCGGGGCGTGCGGAGACACCGCGATCCGGGTGGCCGACTCGGTCACCCGCGCCGAGCGCTACATCGCCTACCGCCGCGCGCACCCCGAGGACCCGCCCGGTACGGCGCCGTTCCTGGCCGCCGAGCAGTCACTGGTGCTGGGCCATCCGATGCACCCCACGCCCAAGAGCCGAGACCGGCTCGACCCGGACGAGGACGCCGCGTGGTCGCCGGAATTGCGCGGCTCCTTCGCGCTGCACTGGTTCGCCGCGGACGCCGACCTGGTCGCGCAGGACAGCGCGCTGGAGCGCGAGGCGGCCGAGGTGCTCGCCGAGTTCGCCGGCGAGTTGCGCGCGCCCGCGGGCACCGTGCTGGTGCCCGCCCACCCGTGGCAGGCCCGGGACCTGCCCGAGCGCCCGCATCTGCGGGCGCTGTTCGACGCGGGTCGGCTGCGCGCGCTGGGCCCGGCCGGCGCCCCGTGGCATCCCACCTCGTCGGTGCGCACCGTCTATCGGCCCGACGCCGAGGTGATGCTCAAGCTCTCGCTGGGCCTGCGGATCACCAACTCGCGCCGGGAGAACCTGCCCAAGGAACTGCTGCGCGGGATCGAGGTGCACCGCCTGCTGCGCTCCGGCCTGGAGCACGAACTGCGGTCCGTGCACCCCGCCTTCGACATCGTTCGCGATCCGGCCTGGATCTCGGTGGCGCCGCCGGAGTCGTACCCGCGCCAGGACCGACCCGCGGCCGGCCTGGAGTTGGTGCTGCGGGCCAATCCGTTCGCGGTCGACCAGCGGGTCTCGTGCGTGGCCGCGCTGGTGGCCGAACGGCCCGGGATCGGCCCCTCGCGGCTGGCCGGATACGTACACGCGCTCGCCGAGCGCACCGGGCGGGCACCGGCCTCGGTCGCCGAGGAGTGGTTCGAGCGCTACCTGGCGGTGGTGGCCGAACCGGTGTTGTGGCTGGACCGGCACGCGGGCATCGCGCTGGAGGCGCACCAGCAGAACACCCTGGTCCTGTTGGACGCGGACGGCCTGCCGGTGGGTGGACGCTACCGGGACAACCAGGGCTACTACTTCCGCGCCTCGCGCGCGGGCGACCTGGCCCGCCGGTTGCCCGCCGCGGGGGTGGCCAGCGACACCGTGGTGGCGGACGAGATCGCCGACGAGCGGCTGGCCTACTACCTGGGCGTGAACAACCTGCTCGGCCTGATCGGCGCGTTCGGCGCGCAGGGCCTGGTCGAGGAGTCGGTGCTGCTGGCCCGCCTGCGCGCGTTGCTCGCCGGCCACGCGTCCACCTCCGGCGCGGCGCGCTCGCTGCTCACCGATCCCAGGCCGCGCTGCAAGGCCAACCTGATGACCCGACTGCACGGCCTCGACGAACTCGTCGGTCCCGTGGCGACGCAGTCGATCTACGTGCACATCCGCAACCCGCTCGCCGACGCCCCGGCGTGAGCCCGGTCCCAGGAGGTTCCGTCCCCGTATGAGCCCGTCATCCCTGTCGTCCCGCACCACCGATCAGCCGGCGCTCGCCGAGGCGGAGACCGTGCGCCTGGCCACCCGGCACCCGCGCGCGGGGCTGACCGGACCGCTCGCCGAGGCGGCGCGCTGGGGAGCGGTCCCGCTTCCGGTGGGCCGGTTCTCGCTGCACGAGATCCACCCCAAGCGCGACCTGGCGCTGCTGCACGCGTGGATGAACGACCCCGCCATCGCCCCCTGGTGGGAGTTGGCGGGGGACGAGGAGGTGGTGCGCCGACACCTGGCGACCCAGGCCGCGGGTACCCACACCAACGCCTACCTGGGCTGCCTGGACGACGAGCCGATCAGCTACTGGGAGCTGTATCGCGCCGACCTGGACGACCTGGCCCGGCACTACCCCGCGCGCCCGCACGACGTGGGGATCCACCTGCTGGTCGGCCCGGCGGCCCGGCGCGGGTGCGGGATCGGCTCGCTGCTGCTGCGCGCGGTCGCCGAACTGGTGCTGCGCGCCGCCCCCGACACGATGCGCGTGGTCGGCGAACCGGACGTGCGCAACCACGCGTCGCTGGCGGCCTTCGCCCGGGCCGGCTTCCGGCACGCCGGCGACGTCGAACTCCCGGACAAGACCGCCGCGTTGATGATGCGAGCGCGCAGCGTGCGGGAATCGGGTGCCCGACGGTGACCGAACGCCTGCCCGCCCCGCGCCGGGCGCCCGATCCCGGCGCGGTGGTGTACGACCTGGTCGGCGTCGGCATCGGGCCGTTCAACCTCGCGCTCGCCGCGCTGGCCGACCGGGTCGAGCCGCTGCGCACGCTGTTCCTGGACCGGGCCCCCGCCTTCAGTTGGCATCCCGGGCTGTTGCTGGACGGCACCACGCTCCAGGTGCCGTTCCTGGCCGACCTGGTCACCCTGGTCGACCCGACCAGCCCGTGGTCCTTCCTGGCCTATCTGCGCGCGCACGACCGGCTGTTCCCGTTCTACTTCGCCGAGCGGCTGCACGTGCCCCGCCGCGAGTACGACCACTACTGCCGGTGGGTCGCCGAGTCGCTGCCGGCCTGCCGGTTCGGCAGCGACGTGGCCTCGGTGTGCTGGGAAGGCGACCTGTACCGGGTCGAGTTCCGCGACATGGGGACCGGCGAGCGGCATCACGTGCACGCCCGGCACGTGGCGCTGGGCATCGGAACCGAGCCGGTGGTGCCGGAGCCGTTCGCGCGCCTGCTCGGCGAGAGCGTGCTGCACGCGGCCGACTACCTCGGCCACCGGGCCGACCTCACCGACGCCGAGGACGTCACGGTACTGGGCTCGGGGCAGTCCGGCGCCGAAGTCTTCCTGGACCTGCTGCGCCGGCGCGGACCGAACCGGCGCCTGACCTGGCTGACCCGCTCGCCCGCGTTCGCCCCGATGGAGTACTCCAAGCTCGGCCTGGAGCACTTCACGCCCGACTACACGCGCTACTTCCACGCGCTGCCCGAGCCGGTCCGCGACCGCCTGGTGCCCGAGCAGTGGCAGTTGTACAAGGCGATCAGCGCGGACACCATCGCCGCGATCCACGACGAGCTCTACGAGCGCGGGATCGCGGGCGGGCGGGTGCGCGCCACCTTGATGCCCGATGTCACGGTGACCGCCGCGCGCACCACCGGCGAGGGGGTGGAACTGGGCTGTCGGCACGGCGAACAGGACCGCGCCTTCACCGTGCGCACCGACCGGGTCGTGCTGGCGACCGGGTACGCGCCGCGGCATCCGGCGATATTGGATCCGCTCAAGGACCTGATCGCGCGTGACGACGCAGGCCGGCCGTTGATCGACCTGGACCATCGCGTCGAGCTCGCCGAGCACGTCACCGGCGGGCTGTACGCGCAAAACGCCGAGCTGCACACACACGGCGTGGGTACACCCGACCTGGGCCTGGGCGCGCACCGGGCCGCGACCATTCTCAACTCCGTGTGCGGCAGCGCGGTCTACCGGCTGCCGATCCGCACCGCGTTCACCACGTTCGGCCTGGCCGCGGGCGACACCGAGCCCGTGCGCCGGCCGCACCGACGGAGCGCGACCGACCCCGCAGAGGTACGCAATGTCGCAGTCGAACCCGGCAGCGGGGCCCATCGAGGCCGAACTGCCGCACCAGGGCACCCGACCCGCCGCGCCTGAGCCCGCGTCCCGGGTCCCCGGCGCGCGACCGGGCGCCGCCGGTGACCGGGACCTCTGGCGCCGGGTCAACCGGGACATGATCGCCAAGGCGCTCGCCGAGTTCGCCTACGAGGAACTGCTCGGCCCCGTCGCCGACGGCGACACCTACACCGTGGACGTCTCCGGCGACGTGCACTACCGCTTCCGGGCCCGGCGCGGCGCCTATGACGCCTGGCACGTGGACCCCGCCTCGGTAGTGCGCGAATGGGAGGGCGGCGCCGACCCGGCAGAGGACATGCTCCAGTTCCTGCTGGACGCGCACACCGTGATCGGGCTGAGCGGGGACACCGCGGGCCACCTGGTGCGCGAGTTGACCGCGACGCTGGCCGCCGACGCGGCGAGCGCGGCGAGCGCGGAGAGCGCCGCGACACTGGCCGACCTGGGCTACGCCGAGTTGGAGGGCCACCAGACCGGCCATCCGTGGATCGTGCCGAACAAGGGCCGGGTCGGCTTCTCGGCGAGCGACGCGCGCGAATACCCGCCGGAGGCGCGACGTCCGCTGCGGCTGCCGTGGATCGCGGTGCACCGGGACCTGGCCGTCTACCGCGCGGTGCCCGGGCTGGACCGGGCGCGGCTGTACGCCGAGGAACTGGACCCGGAGACGATCGAGCGCTTTCGTCGGGTGCCGGCCGCGCACGGTTGGGACCCGGACGACTTCCACTGGCTGCCGGTGCACCCGTGGCAGTGGGACGAGACGATCGCGACGCTGTTCGCGCCGCAGATCGCCGCCGGTGCGATCATCGCGCTGGGCGAGGCGGAGGATCACCACCTCGCGCAGCAGTCGGTGCGCACCTTCCTGAACCTGGACCGGCCCGCCCGGCGCACCGTCAAGCTGCCGCTGTCGGTGCTGAACACACTGGTGTGGCGCGGCCTGCCCAGCGAACGCACGCTGGCCGCGCCCGCCGTCACCGACTGGGTGCTGGGGCTGCGCGACGCGGACCCGTTCCTGCGCGACGAGTGCCGGGTGATCATGCTCGGCGAGACCGCGTCGGTCACCGTGCGCCACCCGGTCCTGGAGGAACTGCCGGGCGTGCCCTACCAGTACCGCGAACTGCTCGGCGCGATCTGGCGCGAACCACTGGCCCCGCGCCTGGACCCGGGCGAACGCGCCCGCACGCTGGCGTCGCTGCTGCACGTGGACCCGGACGGCCGGCCGTTCGTCGCCGAACTGATCGAACGCTCGCAACTGGCGCCCCGGGTGTGGCTGCGCCGGCTCTTCCACGCGCTGCTCCCGCCGCTGCTGCACTGCCTGTACAAGTACGGTCTGGTGTTCTCCCCACACGGCGAGAACGCGATCGTGGTCTTCGACGAGCACGACGTCCCGGTCCGGCTCGCGATCAAGGACTTCGTCGACGACGTCAACATCAGCGATCAGCCGCTGCCCGAATTGGCCGAACTGCCCGTCGAGGTCGCCGCGGTGCTGCTTCGGGAACGGCCGGACTACCTGTGCCAGTTCATCCACGCCGCGCTGCTGGTCGGCCACCACCGCTACCTGGCCGATCTCGCGGCCCAACACCTGGGCGTCCCGCAGGAGGGCTTCTGGGCGCTGGTGCGCGAGGAGATCCTGGATCACCAGGCGGCGTTCCCCGAACTCAAGGACCGGCACGAGCTGTTCGACCTGCTCACCCCGCGGATCGAGCGGCTGTGCCTGAACCGCAATCGGTTGCTTCTGGACGGCTACCGGGACCGCCCCACGCGTCCGCACGTGGGCGCGCACGGGAGCGTGCCCAACGCGCTGTGCATGTGAGGCGCACCGCACGCCGCGACCGGGTCGCGAACAACCTGTCCGGTTTGCCGATGGTGTGATCCCCATCACGATGCCAGAATGCGGCGGGTGACCGACGTCGCCGAAAACGCGAGGCAACCGCTGAGGGTCGCCGCCGCACAGGCCCAGGCGCGGCCGGGTGACATCCCCGCGAATGTCGCCACGGCCGCGCAACTCGTGCGCTTCGCATCCTCGGCCGGTGCCGATGTCGTGGTGTTGCCGGAACTGTTCCTGTCGGGCTATGACCTCGACCTGTTCCGACCCGACGTCAAACCGTGCGACATCGTGCCCGGCGACACCCGGCTCGGTGAACTCCAGGCCGCCTGCTACGCCACCCGTACGGTCGCGGTGGTCGGCGCCGCGGTGCGCCGCGCGGGCGGGCGGACCATCTCGCTCGTGGTGATCGGCCGCGACGGCGACGCGCACGTGGCCTACGACCGCCAGCACCTGTGGCACGACGAACGCGAACTGTTCCTCCCGGGCGACCACGGCTGCACGATCGAGATCGCCGGCTGGCGCCTGGGCCTGGGCAGCGCCTACGACGTGAGCTTTCCCGAGCACGTACGCGCCGCCGTGCACGACGGATGCGACGCGTACCTGTGCCCCGGGGTCTACACGCGCGGCGACGGCGAACACCGCCGCGATCTGTACTTCGCCGCCCGGGCCCTGGAGAACACCTGCTACACCGTGGTCGCCAACCACATCGGCGACACCGTGCTCGGCCCGGCGTGCGGCCGCAGCGGCGTGTACGGGCCGGACGGACGGGTGGTGATCGAGGCGGACGGGGAACGGGTGGACGTGGTCGCCGCGACCTTCCAGGACATCGAGATCGACGCCGCGCGCGAGTGCCTGACCATGCTGGAGGACCTGCCCGCGTCCCGGCGCCCGGGGGCCGGTCAGCGGCGCGAGACGATCAAGCTGGACTGAAACCCGCACCGGCTCGTGACCGGCGGATGCTGGAAACCGCGCGCGGGAAACCCTAGTCTCACCGGACCGGGACCTACCGACGGGTAACGGGAGCCGGCACGACGGAGGGGAGCGCACGTGCGCACAACTCGCAGGGCGATCGCGGGTCTGGCCGCGCTGACGGCGCTCGTCGCGCTGTCCGCTTGCTCGGACGACTCCGACGACAAGGCGGCGTCCGCCGACAAGAAGGCCGGCGTGCCGGCGGCGGACAAGGGCACCGCGCCGAGCGCGCTGCCGGTTGCCGCGAGCGGGGCCACCTATGTCGCGCTCGGCGATTCGTACGCGGCGGGCGTGAAGATACCCGTGATCGTGCCCACCGCGCCGCCCGGGTGCAGCCGCTCGGAGAGCAACTACGCGCACCTGGTGGCCAAGCAGAAGAACATCGCCGGCTTCGTCGACGTCACCTGCGGCGGCGCCAGGACCCCGGACATGACGGCGGGTCAGCAGACCCAGGGCTCGCCGCCGCCGCAGTTCGACGCGCTGCGCCCGGACACCGCGCTGGTGACCCTGGGCATCGGCGGCAACGACATCGGCTTCTCCGAGATCGTCACGACGTGCGTGATCCAGAGCCGCAGCACCACCTCGACCCAGCCGTGCACCGACAAGTACGCCGGCGGCGGCAACGACGAGCTGGCCAAGCGGATCGCGGACACCGCGCCGAAGATCGCCGCCACCATCGCCGGGATCAAGGAGCGCTCGCCCAAGGCCCGGATCCTGGTCGTGGGCTATCCCACGATCCTGCCGGAGAGCGGTCCCTCGTGCCCCGCCCAGGTCCCGGTCGCCGAGGGCGACCTGCCCTACCTGCGCAAGGTGGTGCCGGCGCTGAACGACATGATCGCCAAGGAGGCGGCCAAGCAGGGCGCGGAGTACGTGGACACCTACGCCGGCTCGGCCGGCCACGACGTGTGCCGGCCGGTCGGCACCAAGTGGATCGAGGGCATCAAGCCCGAGTCGCCCGGCGCCCAGGTGCACCCCAACGCGCTCGGCCAGGAGGGCATGTCCAAGGCCGTGCTCGCCAAGCTCGGCTGACCCGGGTCCGGGCGGGCCCGACACCGGGACACGACCTCGCGGGAGAAGCCGGACGAAGCGGGCCGCGCGGTCGGCGATGTCGGTCGGAGCATCTAGGCTTGTCGCCCGATGAGCGACTCCGACCGTCCCGAACTGACCGAACTCCTGCACGCCGCCGTTGCCGCCGTCGGCGGAGCGGAGCGGCCCGGACAAGTGTCCATGGCCGAGGCCGTCTCCGGCGCGGTGGCCCGCGCCGAACACCTCCTGGTCCAGGCGGGTACCGGCACCGGCAAGTCCCTGGCCTACCTGGTGCCCGCGCTCGCCGCGCGGCGCAAGGTCGTGGTCGCCACCGCGACGCTCGCGCTCCAGCGTCAACTGGTCGAGCGCGACCTGCCGCGCACGGTCGAGGCGCTGCGGCCGATGTTGCGCCGCTCGCCGACCTTCGCCACGCTCAAGGGCCGCGGCAACTACCTGTGCCTGCACCGGCTGCACGACGGTCCGCCGGACGAGGGCGAGGTGCTCTTCGACCCGGCGCCCACGAGCAGGCTGGGCCAGGACGTGGTCCGGCTGCGCGAGTGGGCCGACGACACCGAGACCGGCGATCGCGACGACCTGAGCCCGGGCGTCAACGACCGGGCCTGGGCCCAGGTGTCGGTGTCCTCGCGCGAGTGCCTGGGCGCCTCGCGCTGCCCGTACGGCGACGACTGCTTCGCCGAGGCCGCGCGGGAGCGGGCCAAGCAGGCCGACATCGTGGTCACCAACCACGCGCTGCTCGCCATCGACGCGTTGGAGGACGCGCCGGTGCTGCCCGAGCACGAGTTGTTGATCGTGGACGAGGCGCACGAGTTCGCCGGCCGGGCCACCGGGGTGGCCACCGCCGAGCTGAGCCTGAGCGCGGTGGACCGCGCCGCGCGCCGCGCGGGCAAGCTGGCCAACGAGGGCGCGGTGGACAACCTGGACGCCGCCTCGGAGGCGTTCAAGAAGACCATGGAGGGGCGCGAGCCCGGCCGACTGCGCGAGGTGGACCCGGATCTGGGCTGGACGGTGTCCGCGCTGCGCGACGCGAGCCGGGGCGTGATCACCTCGCTGGGCGAGGTCCGGGACAAGTCGCTGAGCAACGAGGACGCGGCCCGGCGGCAGGCGCTGGCCGGCGTCGAGCACATCCACGACACCTGCGAGCGCATCCTCAAGGGCTCGCCGCACGACGTGATCTGGCTGGAGCGCAACGAGCGCACCGGCGCCTGTCTGCGAGTGGCGCCGATCGCGGTGGCCGGGCTGCTGCGCGAGGCGCTGTTCGGCGACCGCACCGTGGTGCTCACCTCGGCCACGCTCAAGCTCGGCGGTGACTTCCGCGGCGTGGCGGGCAGTCTGGGGCTGACCGCCGAGGGGCTGCTCACCGACGAGCCCGCGCCGGTGCCCACCGAGGTCGCGGTGCATCCGGGGGACGGCGAGGAGCCGGACGAGGACGCGGACCCGGATACCGACGCGGACCTGGCGGCGTGGCGCTGCCTGGACGTGGGCTCGCCGTTCGACTACCCCCGGCAGGGCATCCTCTACGTCGCGCGGCATCTGCCGCCGCCGGGCCGGGACGGGATGAGCGTGGACACCCTGGACGAGCTCGCCGAGCTGATCGAGGCGGCCGGCGGGCGGGCGCTGGGCCTGTTCTCCTCGCGGCGCGGCGCGGAGGCGGCCACCGAGGCGCTGCGCGAGCGGCTCGAGATGCCGATCCTGTGCCAGGGCGACGACTCGCTGGCGGAGCTGTTGCGGCGATTCGCGGCCGAGCCGCGCACGTGCCTGTTCGGCACGCTGTCGTTGTGGCAGGGCGTGGACGTGCCCGGGCCGTCCTGCCAACTCGTGGTCATGGACCGCATCCCGTTCCCGCGTCCGGACGACCCGCTGATGAGCGCGCGGGCGCAGTCGGTGCAGGAGAACGGCGGCAACGGCTTCATGGCGGTGTCGGCCACGCACGCCGCGCTGCTGATGGCGCAGGGCGCCGGCCGGCTGATCCGGGCGATGGACGACCGGGGCGTGGTGGCGGTGCTCGATCCGCGGCTGGCCACCGCCCGTTACAGCGGGTTCTTCCGGTCCTCGATGCCGCCGCTGTGGTACACCGAGGACCGCAATCAGGTGCGCCGCTCGCTGGCCGCGATCGACAAGGACGACAGCGCCTGAAGCGTCACCGTGTCGCGAACGCGAGACGGGCGGTCGTACGGCGAACTCTCGCCGTACGACCGCCCGCTGCCGGTATGTCGATGTCCCCGGTCATCTCAGACCCGTCGCATGACGGCCACCACGCGGCCCAGGATGGTCGCCTCGTCTCCGGGAATGGGCTCGTAGGCGGGGTTGTGCGGCATCAGCCAGCGGTGCCCGTCCCGGTGCCGCAGACGCTTGACGGTGGCCTCGCCGTCGATCATGGCGGCGACGATGTCGCCGTTCTCGGCGACCGGCTGGCGGCGCACCGCGACGTAGTCGCCGTCCATGATCGCGGCCTCGATCATCGAGTCGCCGCTCACCTTGAGCAGGAACACGTCGCCGTCGCCGACGAGCTGGCGCGGCAGCGCGAACACGTCCTCGATGGACTGCTCGGCCAGGATCGGGCCACCGGCCGCGATCCGACCGACCACCGGCACGTAGGACGCGGCCTGCGCACCGCGTTCGGCGTGCGGCCCGGCCGGCGCGAGCGGGCGACCGCCGTCCGGCGAACGCACCTCATAGGCGCGCGGGCGATGCGGATCACGGCGCAAATAGCCCTTGCGTTCCAGGGCCATCAGTTGATGCGCGACGGAAGAAGTGCTCGACAGGCCGACCGCCTCGCCGATCTCGCGCATGCTCGGCGGATATCCGCGTGTCTCCACGGAGGAGCGGATCACTTCCAGGACACGGGTCTGGCGCGGCGTCAGCCCCCCCGCCGGACGCCGCGTCGAACCACCCTGGACCTGCCCGTTCTCGGTGCCCGGGGCGGGCGCCGGAGGCGGCACGGTGGTGCTGTGCGGGTGTTTCACGGGGAGACTTTCGGTGCGGATTCCGGGGTGGATGGCTCCGGTGGCTTCTCCGGTCACGGCTGGCCCTTTCGACGGATTGCTCGCACGTGGAGAACGGTAGTCGGGTTCGAAAGGTTGCGCCAAACACACGTTCGAGTGAATTTAGGCCAATCCAGTGGCGATCATTCGGTTCCCGCTGTAGTAATCGTACATACATTCGAATTCGGCTCGGGGAAAACGCTCGTTTCGACTGCCCGATATGTGGCATCCGTGGCTCGTGTGCCACGACACGCGGCCGGCCGGGTTAATTTTCGCCGGACGTCGGGCGGTGACCTGCGGGGATGACGAGAGGTCACCACGGGCTCTCCGAGTGTCTGCGCGTCGGCTTGCAGCGCTCGGGGTCGCGGTCTACCGTAGCCACTACATCTTGTGGTCGAGGTCGCTAAAGGAACCCACAAGTT
This sequence comes from Embleya sp. NPDC050154, assembly GCF_044460165.1. Lineage (NCBI taxonomy): Bacteria > Bacillati > Actinomycetota > Actinomycetes > Kitasatosporales > Streptomycetaceae > Embleya > Embleya sp. NPDC050154. The sequence continues at coordinate 63,024 of NZ_JBITJP010000018.1, read as the reverse complement.
GTGGTTGCCGTATATACCATATTCCCGGAGCGCACCGGACGGGCCCCACGCGGAGACCCCGGGGCGAGGGCGCGGCAACAACCCGGGCACGCTTCGCCATACCGCGCGCGGCGCGCATGAGCAACACGGACGACCTGCGTCTCAACGAGGGGGAGAGGGAACCGCATGCACTGCCCCTTCTGTCGGCGAGCGGACAGCCGCGTCGTGGACAGCCGGACCACCGACGACGGCGCCGCGATCAGGCGTCGTCGCTCGTGTCCCGACTGCGGACGGCGCTTCACCACGATCGAGACCGCCTCGCTCACGGTGATCAAGCGCAGCGGCGTCACCGAACCCTTCAGCCGGGACAAGGTCATCGCCGGGGTGCGCAAGGCGTGCCAGGGCCGCCCGGTCACCGGCGACGCGCTGGCCCTGCTCGGCCAGCGGGTCGAGGAGGCGGTACGAGCCACCGGCTGCGCCGAGTTGACCACCCACGACGTGGGCCTGACCATATTGGGCCCGCTGCGGGAGCTCGACGAGGTCGCCTACCTGCGGTTCGCGTCCGTGTACCGGGCCTTCGAGTCCCTGGAGGACTTCGAGGCCGAGGTCGCGCTGCTGCGCGCCGGTCGCGCGGAGCCCGCGGTGCCCGTGGACGCGGCGGACAGTCCCGCCTCGGACTGATCGCGATCACCAGAAATCAATTTCGGTAGCACACGAACGACGGACCACCCGACCGGTCGGCGGACATCCCCCGGGACGTTTCCGCCTGCCCACGGCGTTGTTCAAAAGAGGAGACGGCATGACAGAGACGACGAGCGGCTCAGCACGCGGTTCCGGCCGGTCACGACCCGGCAAGGGCCTGCGGATCGAGCGCGTGTACACGACCCCCGGCGTCCACCCGTACGACGAGGTGGTCTGGGAGCGTCGTGACGTCGTCATGACCAACTGGCGCGACGGCTCGATCAACTTCGAGCAGCGCGGCGTCGAGTTCCCCGACTCCTGGTCGGTGAACGCGGTCAACATCGTCACGAGCAAGTACTTCCGCGGTGCGGTGGGCACGCCGCAGCGCGAGTGGAGCCTGAAGCAGCTGATCGACCGGGTCGTCAAGACCTACCGCAAGTCCGGTGAGGAGAACGGCTACTTCGCCGGCCCCGCCGACGCGGAGATCTTCGAGCACGAGTTGGCGCACGCCCTCCTGCACCAGATCTTCAGCTTCAACTCGCCGGTCTGGTTCAACGTCGGCACCACGCAGAAGCAACAGGTCAGCGCGTGCTTCATCCTGTCGGTCGACGACTCGATGGACTCGATCCTGGACTGGTACAAGGAAGAGGGCCTGATCTTCAAGGGCGGCTCGGGCGCCGGCCTGAACCTCTCCCGGATCCGCTCCAGCAAGGAACTGCTCACCTCCGGCGGCAACGCCTCGGGCCCGGTCTCCTTCATGCGCGGCGCGGACGCCTCGGCCGGGACGATCAAGTCGGGCGGCGCGACCCGCCGCGCGGCCAAGATGGTCGTGCTCGACGTCGACCACCCCGACATCGAGGACTTCATCGACACCAAGGTCAAGGAGGAGGAGAAGATCCGCGCGCTGCGCGACGCGGGCTTCGACATGGACCTCGGTGGCGCCGACATCGCGTCGGTGCAATACCAGAACGCGAACAACTCGGTCCGCGTCTCGGACGAGTTCATGAACGCGGTCGAGCAGGGCAAGGAGTTCGGCCTGCGCGCCCGGCTCACCGGCGACGTGCTGGAGACGGTCGACGCCAAGGCGCTGTTCCGCAAGATGGCCGAGGCGGCGTGGGCCTGCGCCGACCCGGGCATCCAGTACGACGACGAGATCAACAAGTGGCACACGTGCCCCGAGTCGGGCCGGATCACCGCGTCCAACCCGTGCTCGGAGTACATGCACCTGGACAACTCGTCCTGCAACCTCGCGTCGCTGAACCTGATGAAGTTCCTGCGCGAGGACGACACGTTCGACGCGGTCAGGTTCGCCAAGGTCGTCGAGCTGGTCATCACCGCGATGGACATCTCGATCTGCTTCGCCGACTTCCCGACCGAGAAGATCGGCGAGACCACCCGCGCCTTCCGCCAGTTGGGCATCGGCTACGCCAACCTGGGCGCGCTGCTGATGGCGACCGGGCACGCGTACGACAGCGACGGCGGCCGTGCGCTGGCCGGCGCGATCTCCTCGCTGATGACCGGCACCGCGTACAAGCGCTCCGCCGAACTCGCCGGCATCGTCGGTCCGTACGACGGCTACGCCCGCAACGCCGAGCCGCACAAGCGCGTCATGCGCCTGCACGCCGAGGCCAACGACGCCGGCAAGCGCATGGACGACCTGGACACCCCCGTGTGGGACCTGGCGACCAAGGCGTGGAAGGACGTCGCCAAGCTCGGCGACAAGAACGGCTTCCGCAACGCGCAGGCCTCGGTGCTGGCCCCGACCGGCACGATCGGCCTGATGATGGACTGCGACACCACCGGTGTCGAGCCCGACCTGGCGCTGGTGAAGTTCAAGAAGCTGGTCGGCGGCGGCTCGATGCAGATCGTCAACGGCACGGTGGCCCGGGCGCTGGGCCGGCTGGGCTACCAGCCCGAGCAGGTCGAGGCGATCATCGAGCACATCGCCGAGCACGGCCACGTGGTGGACGCGCCCGGCCTCAAGCTCGAGCACTACGAGGTGTTCGACTGCGCGATGGGTGAGCGCACCATCTCGCCGATGGGTCACGTACGGATGATGGCGGCGATCCAGCCGTGGATCTCCGGCGCGATCTCCAAGACGGTCAACATGTCCGAGGACGCCACCGTCGAGGAGATCGAGGAGATCTACTTCCAGGGCTGGAAGCTCGGCATCAAGGCGCTGGCGATCTACCGCGACAACTGCAAGGTCGGCCAGCCGCTCTCGGCCGGCAAGGGCGAGAACAAGGGCAAGGCGGACGACGGCAAGTCGACCGCGGCCACCGTGGTGGAGAAGGTCGTCGAGTACCGCCCGGTGCGCAAGCGCCTGCCCAAGGGTCGTCCCGGCATCACCACGTCCTTCTCGGTGGGTGGCGCCGAGGGCTACATGACCGCCAACTCCTACCCGGACGACGGCCTCGGCGAGGTCTTCCTGAAGATGTCCAAGCAGGGCTCGACCCTGGCGGGCATGATGGACGCCTTCTCGATCGCGGTCTCGGTGGGCCTGCAGTACGGCGTGCCGCTGGAGACCTACGTCTCCAAGTTCACCAACATGCGCTTCGAGCCGGCCGGGCTGACCGACGACCCGGACGTGCGGATGGCGCAGTCGATCGTCGACTACATCTTCCGCCGGCTGGCGCTGGACCACCTGCCGTTCGAGACCCGCTCGGCGCTGGGCATCCACTCCGCCGCGGAGCGCACCCGGCACCTGGAGACCGGCTCCTACGAGCCGGACGAGCCGGCCGCCGCCGAGGACATGCGCACGCTCGCGCAGTCCGCGCCGGTGGACGCCGCGCTCAAGGCCCCGGACCTCAAGCCGGTCCCCGCCGCGGTGCACTCCTCGACCGAACTGCTGGAGGCCCGCCAGGGCCGCAGCGCGGACGCCCCGCTGTGCTTCTCCTGCGGGATCAAGATGCGCCCGGCCGGCAGCTGCTACGTGTGCGAGGGATGCGGCTCGACCAGCGGCTGCAGCTGACCTCGAGGTCGGTGAGGTGAACGCCTGAAAGGGGCGGGGAACCGGTGATACCGGTTCCCCGCCCCTTTCGGTGTTGCTCGTGCGGTGTGCGGTGTCCGTCGCGGTCGCCCGCGAAGGGCCGGTCGGCCGCGGTGGGTCAGCCGGCGAGCTGCTTGGCCTTGGCGTCGCGCTTGGCGAAGACCTCGTCGCGCATCGACTCCATCTCCTTGAGCACGTTCTTGCGCTCGCGCTTGGAGAGGCGGTCGATGTACAGGTAGCCGTTGAGGTGGTCGGTCTCGTGCTGGAGGCAGCGGGCGAAGTAGCCCTCGCCCTCGATCACCAGCGGGTTGCCGTCCTTGTCCACCCCGCGCGCGATCGCGCGGTCGGGGCGGGCCAGGTCCTCGTGCGGGCCGGGGACGGACAGGCAGCCCTCGCCCGCCTCCTCCAGGTGCCGCTCGGTCGCGGGCAGTTCGTCCAGGACCGGGTTGATCAGGTGGCCGACGTGCCGGTGGCCGTCCTCGTCGACGCAGTCGTACACGAACAGCCGGATGCCGACGTCGACCTGGTTCGCGGCCAGACCCACGCCGTCGGCGACGTACATGGTCAGGAACATGTCGTCGATCAGCGTGTTCAGCTCTTCCGTGCCGAACTCGGTGATCTCGGCGCAGGGTCGGTGCAGGACGTCCTCGCCGACCACGGTGACGCGCAGGACCTTGCCGCGGGCGGCCTCGGGCGCCATGGCGGGGTACGCGTCCACCGGGCGGCCCATCACAAAGATCCGGCCTTCTTCGTGATCGTGGTGATCGTGGCTGGAGTGGTCGTGGTGCTCGGCCATCGGTTTGCTTACCTTTCCACCAGGGCATGAACCCGAATCACCCTACCGGCCCGGTCACGGCAGAACGGCCGACGCCTTCGCCTTGATGGTGACCTCGCCGGGCTCGGTGACGGTGATCTCGGTCCAGCCGTCCTCGGTCTCGCCGATGCTCGTGTTGGGTTTGTCCGCGACGAACCAGCTCGTGCGGTGGATGCGCACGGTGAAGGTGCCCGCCTGCTGGGCGAGCAGGGTGAAGCCACTGGGCGAGATGTCCACGAGCTGACCGGGGCCGTCCAGCAGCGGAACCGGGTCGGCCACCTCCCAGATCACCCAGTGCGGGTCGGACCACACCGGCACCAGCCAGTCGGCGCCGGCGCGCAGGATCTCCGCCTCGCGCTTGGCGGAGGGGTCCAGCGGCACGTCGGGCAACGCGATGAAGCGCACGCCGGTCTCGCGCACCCACGCGTGGTACTGGCCCTCGTCCAGGGTGGGGCCGTACAGCACCGTGTTGTGCGCGCGGTCGAGTTGGCGCTCCCAGCCGCGGGCGAGCGGCATGTGCTCGGCGACGTAGACCGTCTCCCAGTGGCCGCGCGTGAACGGGATCTCGATCCGGCCCACCGGCAGGTTGGCGCGTTCCAGGAAGTCGAGCATGCCGGTGTAGTAGCCGGCCTTCTTGCCGGTGCTGTCCTGGTTGTTGAACGCCACCGCCTTGCCGGCCGAGGAGAACTGCCAGGCCAGCAGCGGGATGGCGAGCAGCACCACCAGGCGCCGGCGGCCGAGCGAGAGCAGCACCACGGCCATCAGCGGGCCGGCGCACAACTCGCCGAGCCGGGCCGCGTTGCCGCCGACCGCGCTGGGGATCATGAACAGCACGGTGGAGGACAGCGCGTACAACCACAGGAAGCGGCGCGCGCTGACCTCGGTGCGCGGGACCAGGGCCAGGCCCACTCCGGCGAAGCCCAGGATCGCGGCGAACCGCCACAGCGGGAAGGAGAAGTCGCCGCCGCCGGGGAAGATCAGGGACATCACCAGGCCGATCACGGCCGGGGCGAGGCTGAACCGGGTCGCCCACACCCGCTCGGCGGGTACCCAGGCGAGCGCGATCATCAGCAGGAACGCGGCGGCCAGCGGACTGGCCAGGCCGCAGAACCCGGCCGCGACCGCCGCCCACGCGCGATGCCCGGAGCGGGCACCCAGGATCGCCATCAGCCCGGCGGCGACGCCGAGCACGAACGGGGTCCGCCCGATCAGGTACTCGATGCTGACTATCACCGCGAACCAACAACTGCCCACCCGCCGGGCCAGGTCGCCGCGGCCCAGCCGCAGCCGGGAGAACGCCCACGCCGCGGCGACGCAGGAGATCGCGGTGAGCAGGCGGGTGCCGATCCCGCCGGCCAGGATCGGGGTGATCACGCTGTAGCCGGGCAGCAGGTGTCCGCCGTACCACTGGTTGTTCCACAGCACGGCGCCGTGGTCGCGCACCAGCCAGGCACGGAAGATCTGCGCGGGCCAGTCGGCGCCGTTGATGCCCAGCACGGTCAGCAGGCCGACCAGGGCCAGGGTGATCACGTAGGGATGCTCGGCGACGGCGATCAGGACCCCGCGCAGGTGCCGCCGCCGGGTGCGGCGAGCGGTGCCGCCCGCATCCGACGTGGGCTCCCCGAGGGGTATGCGGCCGTCCAGAGCATGTGTCATGACGGCCTAGTTTTTCAGATCGGGGCCGATGAGGTGCAGGTGGGCACTGAGGTAGGACACCGGATTGTCCGATGTATGGCGTGCCATGGCGCAATGTCCACCGTGGAATCACCGGTGCGGTGCGAAAAAATCCTTCGTTCGGATGAAACGCCGGCTCAGACCACGGGGCCGGACGAGGGGTCCGGCGGGGGGCCGGACGGGTCATCCTCGGGGGGCTCGGGCGGGTTGGGCAGCCCCGCACGGGCGCGCAGGTCGCGCGGGTCGCGCGGGCCCTCGATCCGGCGGATCACCGAGAGCGCGGCGGTGTGGAACGCCTCCAGGAACGCCTGCGCGGTGGATGCCGGCCACTCGGCGCGCTGCACCGCGTGCATGTTGTGATCGGTGTCGCACCAGCACGCGACCTCGACGGTGGCGGTGACGCTGACGAACGGGCCGTCCAGTTGCCACACGTCCAGGCCCAGTTCCAGCCAGTCGCCGTCGGCCTCGTACAGCAGCAGCGCGGTGCCCAGGATGTGCGGGGACGGCTCGGGCTCGGGCTCGGGACTCAGCGGGTCCGGTTCGTTCCAGAACCAGCGCGCGGGATCGTCGAGGGAGCGGCGCAGATCGAGCGCTTGAGCGGCGGCGACCAGGCGTTCACGGCCATGGTCGTCGAGATCGGGAAACAGCCGCTCGAACGGGATGTCCGAGGCAGGGCGCTCGGTGGCGGGCACGCGGGCATTCTGCCGTGGCGGGGGGTCTTCCCGTCAACGTCGGGTTGCGTGACCACCACCGACGTTGGCCGAATTTGCCCGCCTATGCCGGGACTGTACTGGCGCCATATCGCGAGAGAGGCGATTCATCGACTCGATTCGCCATCGATTCGGCACCGACTCGGAGACCTCGCGGTACACGCTTGCGCGAGTGGTCCGCCGCCGGGTCCGAGGCCGGCGCTCGGCGTCCGCGGCTCGGGTTCGGGCTCGGATTCGTGTCGGGATTCGGGCTCGGCGTGTCGGGGCCGGGTTGGCAGACTGCGTACCGAACCATTTCGGTACACACCACTTCGGTGGTCTGCAACGCAGGGAGCCTGGCATGCGGGTAGCGGTTTTCGCGGGATCGGCGTCGGGTGCCTCGCCCGGGTTCCGGGAGGCGGCGGTCGAGCTCGGTCGTGGGCTCGCCGAGGCCGGCGTCGGGATCGTCTTCGGCGGCGGGCACGTGGGTCTGATGGGCGCGGTCGCGGACGCGTGCCTGGCGGCGGGCGGCGAGGTGATCGGGGTGATGCCGCGCTCGCTGGTGGAGCGCGAGATCGCGCACCGGAGCCTGACCGAGCTGCTGATCACCGAGACCATGCACGAGCGCAAGGCGGCGATGGCGGACCGGGCGGACGCCTTCGTCGCGCTGCCCGGCGGCGCGGGCACGCTGGAGGAACTGTTCGAGGTGTGGACCTGGCAACACCTGGCGATCCACGCCAAACCGGTCGCGCTGCTGGAGGTGGGCGACTTCTGGCGCCCGCTCCTGGACGCGCTGGACACGATGACCGCGAACGGCTTCCTCAAGCCGGAGCTGCGCTCGACCCTGCTGGTCGCGCGGGACAGCGCGGACCTGCTCGGCCAGGCGAAGGCGTGGCGGGCCCCGACGCCCAAGTGGGTGGGCGGCTTGGACCCGGCGGCGCCGCCGAGGCCGTGAGCCGGCGGGGCGGTCCGCGCGGACCGCCCCGGGACCGGTCCGCGGGTGCGGCACCGGATCAGGGTGCGATCAGGGTTTGCCGCCCATGCCCTTGAAGAGTTTGGCGTCGCGCGCGGACACCGTGACCGGGCCCGGCCGATCGACGGTGATCTCGCTCCACTCGTCCGCGGTCGACTTGATCACGATCTCGGGTCGGTCGGGGGTCACCCAGAACGTCGGGTGGATCTTGACCACGAACGTGCCGGCCGTGTGCGCGTCGAAGGAGAACCGGCTGGGCGTCAGCTCGGTCAGTTCGCCCGGCCCTATCACGATCGGCGTCGCGTTCTCCACCTCCCAGATCTTCCAGTGCCCGTCCGTGTAGACCGGCTTGAGCCACGGAATGCCGTTGCGGATCAGGTCCGCCTCGGGAATCGCCGAGGGGTCGATCGGGATGTCCGGCAGCGCCACGAAGCGCACGCCCGTGTCGTCGATCCAGTCGCGGTACTCCTGGAGCGTGAGGTCCTTCTGGTAGAGCACCGCGTTGTAGTTGCGGTCCAGTTGACGCTCCCAGCCCCGGGCCAGGGGCATCTTCTCGGCGACGAACACCGACTCCCAGTGCCCGCGGGTGAACGGGATCTCCACCCGACCCACGGGGTGGGTGTTGTTCTTCTGCAGGAATTCGAGCATGCCCGTGTAGTACTGCGGCTTCTCGCCGGGCGAGTCCTTGATGTCGTGCGTGATGGCCAGCGCGGCGGACTGGAACTGCCAGACCAGCAGCGGCAGGGCCAGCAGCACCACCAGCCGGCGCCGGCCGACCGAGAGCAGCACGACCGCCATCAGGGGCCCCGCGGTCAGCTCGCCGAGCCGGGCCAGGTTGCCGCCGAGCGAGGTCGGCACGAAGAAGAAGATCACCGCGGTCGCCGCGTACAACCACAGGAATCGCCGGGCGCTCTGCTGCTCCTTGGGCAGTATCAGCAGGCCGACCGCGGCGAACGCCAGGATCGGCAGGAACCGCCACCACGGGAAGGGGAACATCCCCTCGTTGGGGAACGCGAGCGCGGCGACCAGGCCGATCGCGGCGGGGGAGAAGCACAGTCGGGTCGGCCAGACCCGCTCCCTGGGCACCCAGGCGAGCGCGACCAGCATCAAGAACGCGCCGGACAGCGGGCTGGAGAGGCCGCACAGGAGGGCGGCGAAGCCGGCCCAGAGCGGGTGCCGGCGGCGGGCGGCCAGTATCGCGAGCATGCCCGCGGCGACACCGAGCGCGAACGGCGTGCGGCCGATCAGGTAGTCGACGCTGCACATCACCGCGAACCAGCAGCTCCCCACCTGGCGGGCGAACTCGTTCGCGCCGACCCGGAGCTTGTCCCAGGCCCACGCGGACGTCACGCAGGACAGCGCGGTCAGCGTCGCGGTGCCGATCTTGGAGGCGATCACCGGCGCGAGGATGCTGTAGCCCGGCAGCAGGTGGCCGCCGTACCACTGGTTGTTCCACAGGTAGGTGCCGTGGTCGCGGATCAGCCAGGTCCGGAAGTACTGCGCCGGCCAGTCGGGGCCGTTCACGCCGGTGACGATGATCAGGCCGATCAGGCCGGCGGTGATCAGGTACGGACGTTCGACTATCGCGTTCCCGAGTGCCCGAAAACGACGGCGACCCGCCGGCGCTGCGGGTCGTTCCGTCGTTGGGCTCTGCACATCGCTCGTCACATGACCCGAGTTTTCCAGACGCGGCGCTCGACGTCGCCGGCGGGTGTCCGGGATAGGTGCTTTTGTGGGTTTATTCGCTTTGGCGAAGAGTGAGGGTGACGAGGGCGCCGAGTACGGCCAGGCCGACCGCGACCAGGATCGCCAGGTCCATGCCGCCCGCGTCGACCAGGGCGACCACCAGCGCCGCGCCGATCGAGGCGCCCATGTAGCGCGCGGTGCTGTTGGCGCCGGAGCCCATGCTCGCCCGCTCGGCCGGCACGCTCTCCACCGCGAGGCGGGCCAGCGCGGTGTTGACCAGGCCCACGCCGAAGCCGCCGACCAGCAGGCCCGGTACCGCGCGCGACCACGAGTCGGCGGGGGTGAGGCCGTACAGGCCCAGAAAGCCGACGGCGGCGACGAGCAGGCCCGCGGCGAAGCGGTGTCGGGCGTCGGGCAGCACGTGCACCCGGCCGAACGCGAACGAGGTGAGCGCGGCGGCGGCCGACCACAGGCCGAGCAGGAGCGCGGCGCCCAGGCCGCTCAGGCCCAGGGTGCCCTGGAAGACGGTGCCCAGGAAGGCGGCGATGGCGATCACCGCGACGCCCGTGATCAGCGCGCCGAAGGTGGCGACGGCGAACGCGGGCCGGGCGAACATGCGCAGGTCCAGCATCGGCGCCCGGCCGCGCAGGGCGGTCGCGACGTAGCCCGCGAGCAGGAGCACGGCGATCACCATCAGCGTGTCGACGACCGGTCGTTGCCAACCCTGCCGGCCCTCGATCAGCGCGGCGGTCAGCGCGATCAGACCCGGACCCAGGGTCAGCGTGCCCCACACGTCCGGCCGGCGCGGGTGCTCGGCGCGCGATTCGGGCATCCGTCGGGCGACCGCGGCCACCGCGAGGGCGGCGACGACGGTGAACCAGTAGGGCGCGGAGCGGTGTGCCAGTGCCAGTCCGGCGCCGATCAGCGGCCCGACCACCATGCCCGCGCCGATCGAGGAGCCGTACGCGGCCATCGCCCGGCCGCGCGCGGCGCCGTGGTGGTTGTGGGCCAGCAGGCCGAGCCCGGCGGACATGATCGCCGCGCCCGCGACGCCTTGGAGGGCGCGTCCGACCACGTACAGCGGCAGTGAGGGGGCCAGTGCGGTCAGCGCCGAGGCCAGCGCGAGGCCGAGCGTGCCCGCGGTGAAGACCCGGCGGCGACCGAAGTCGTCGGCGAGGCTGCCGGTGATCAGCAGGGCCGCGGACAGGCCCAGGCCGATCGCGCTGAGGATCCAGGCCGGGCCGCCGGGGCCCGCGTGCAGGTCGCGCACGGTGTCCGGCACGATCGCGATCGGCATCGTGTAGGTGGCCAGCAGCAGCAGCGTGCCCAGGGCCACCACCGGGACGGTCGCGCCGGGCGAGCCGCCGCCGGCGACGGGTGCGGATGGCCGGTACGCGGTGCGCGGTGCGGTGGATGTGGCGATGGACATGGCGGTGCTCCCCGGATCGTGACTCCTGGCCGAGTCGGTTCGTTGAATGAACCAACGCTGCCCGGAGAACGTAGCACTTGATGGTTCGGTGAATGAACCGACCCGGGGTTAAAGTGCTCGTATGGCTTTGGGCAAGGACTACGGGCAGCAGGACTGTGCGCTCGCTCGCACCCTGGAACTCGTCGGCGAGCGCTGGACGCTGCTGATCGTGCGGGACGCGTTCTACGGCGTCCGGCGCTACAGCGATTTCCTCGCCCATCTGGACATCCCGCGGGCGGTGCTCTCGGGCCGGTTGCAGACGCTGGTCGACGCGGGGGTGCTCGACAAGCGCCGCTACCAGGAGTCCCCGCCGCGGGACGAGTACGTACTCACCGAACGCGGCGTCGACCTGTGGCCGATCATCCGCACGATGGCCCGCTGGGGCGAGAAGCACGTGCAGAACGGGGTGGTCTGCCGAATCTTCCGGCACCGAGGCTGCGGCGGGACGGTGGACCCGAACGGGGTCTGCGCGGTCTGCGCGGCGATGGTCACCCCGGGCGAGACCGAGGTGGCCCCGGGCCCCGGCGCCGACCTGCTGCACCGCGACGACGCGGTCACCCGCGCGATGCGGGTGCCGCACCGGCTGCTGGAGCCGCTGCTGCCCTGAGCAGGCGATCCGGGGCCGGCGACGTGCACTCGGGCGACTCGGGCGGACCCGCGACCGGGGCTTCGCGCCGGCGACGCGGCGACCCGGACCCGGTGCCCGGATCGGATACCCCGGCCGGTGCGGCCGGATCGCGACGGGATCCGGCGGTTGCCGAGAGGCAGGCCCTAGGGTCGTCCTCGAACGGGTGAGTCATCGCTTAGAGGGGGATCCATGGGCGCAGGGACGGGGCTTCGCGCACTCGCCGGAGTGGTGCTCCTGGGCGTGCTGTACGTCGTGCTCGCGCTGCCGCTCCTGTTCGTGACGTTCGTGGTCGGCGCGATCGTCGACCACGGGCGGTTCTTCACCTCGGGCGCCGCCGTGTTGTGGGCGCTCGGCGCGGTCGCGCTGGTGGCGCTGCTGGTGGAGCTCACCGGACCGCGCCGGCTTCCGGCCGGGCTCGCGGTGGACGCCGAGGCGCAGCCGGTGTTGTGGGAACTGGTTCGGGACGTGGCCGCCGATCTGCGGGTGCCGGTGCCGGACGGGATCGTGCTGACCGGCGGCGCGGGTTGCGAGGTGCGGGCGGTTCGCCGCCCCGGGACCTGGCTGCACCGTCATCTGGTGCTGGGCACCGCGCTGCCGTACGTGCTGACCGGCCGGCGGCTGCGGGTGGTGATCGCGCACGCGCTCGGACACGGTCGCCGGCGCCGTCCGCCGCTCGCGGACCGGATCGCGTGCCACGGGGTGGACGCGGTGGTCGGGCTGGCCGAGGCACTCGACGGGCGCGGTCGCCGAGGTCGCGCGGCGGCCGGCTACGCGGCGCTCTACCAGCGGGTGTGCGCACCCGTGGTGCGTTTCGAGGAGCGCGCGGCGGACCAGGCCGCGGCCCGCGCGTACGGCACCGCGGCGGTGACGGACGCGCTGGGCGAACTCGCGGCGGTCCGGGCGGACTGGGGCCGATTCCGGGACGACCTGGTGACTTTGGGGATCGAGGCGGGCTGTGTGCCCGGCGATCCGATCGCCGGCTTCCGGGCCTTCCGGGCCGCCCGCGGCGATGCCGAGTCGGCGCCCGACGCGGCGACGGCGGCGCGGATCGAACGGCTGCGCGCGCGGCCGTCGGACGGCCGGGGCACCCCCGGCGGCACCGACCTGGCCGGCGGCACGCTGCTGGTCGAGCCGGTTCGCCTGCTCGCGCACGTACACCCGTACCTGCTGGTCACCGACGACGACGGGCACCTGGGCCCGCGCGGGTTCGCGGCGTTGGACGGCATGGTCAAGCTGGCCGAGGAGGCGTACCTGGAGCACGTGGTCGGCTTCGCCCAGGCCCGTCGGGCGGCCGCGCTCGGGATCTCCGCGCGGCGTGCGGGCGTGGAGTACCCGGTGACCCTGGGCGGCGTGCTGGGGCTGCTGGTCGAGGGCCGGGGGGACGAACTGATCGCCGCGCACGGCGAGGGCGCCGCCGACGCGCTGGCCGCGCTGCTCGCCCGCGCGTGGGTCGAGTCCGGGCGCGGCCGGCTGCGGCCGACCTGGACCGGCACCGACACCGTCACCGACCACCTCGGCGCCGAACTGGACCCGATTGCCTCGGCCGAGGCCGCGCTCGCCGGGTCGGCCGGGGCCAGGGCGCTGCGCGAGCGCTTGGCGGCGGCGGGCGTCTCGACCCACTACGAGCCCCGACCGCCGGTGTCGATCGCCGTCGGCGAGCGGGAGACGGTGGTCGGCAGGCGCTGATCGTTGACCTACGGTGGTGGGGTGAACGAGTCGAGCACCGAGCACGCGGACGTACCCGGGATCGACGCCGATCCGGGCTCCGCGCACACGACCACCACGCGGCAAATCGTCGAAGGGACGGCTGCCGCCGCGCGCATCGTCGCCGGCGAGCCGGCGGCACCGGGGACGCGAGCGGCACCCGGGAAGCTCGCGGCGAGGAAGGCCGCAGGCAAGAAGGTTGCCGCGAAGAAGGTCGTCGCAAAGAAGGTTGCCGCGAAGACGGTCGCCGCGAAGAAGGTTGCCGGCAAGAAGGTCGTCGGGCCGCGCAAGCCCGCCGGTCGCATCGCGCCGCCGACCTACGACGTCGAGCGCGAACTGATCACCCGGGGCGCGCAGGTGATCGCCGGGGTGGACGAGGTCGGGCGCGGCGCGTGGGCGGGCCCGGTGCTGGTCGCGGCGGCGATCACCGACCTGTCCGTGCCGCCGGCCGGGCTCACCGACTCCAAGCTGCTCACCGTGCGCCGCCGCGAGGAGGTCGCCGCCGCGGTCGACCCGTGGGTGCGCGCGTACGCGTTCGGGACCGCGGACCCCGAGGAGATCGACACGCTCGGGATGACCGCCGCGCTGCGGCTGGCCGCCGAACGCGCGCTGACCGCGCTGCCGGTGCGTCCGGACGCGATCGTGCTCGACGGCAAGCACGACTTCCTCGGCGCGCCGTGGTCGGTGCGCTGTGTGATCAAGGGCGACCAGTCGTGCGTCAGCGTCGCGGCCGCCTCGGTGCTCGCCAAGGTGCACCGCGACGGCATGATGGCCGGGATCGGCGAGGGGTACCCCGAGTACGGCTTCGCCGGCAACGCCGGCTACCCGGCGCCGGTGCACCGCGCCGCGCTGGCCGAGTACGGCCCCACGCCGCACCACCGGATGTCCTGGGCGTACTGGGACGACCTGCCCGCGTGGCGACACCTCAAGCGACCCCGGGTCGAGCTCGTCGACGACGGCCAACTCGGCTTCGACCTGGGCTGATCGGCGTCGGTTTCCGAACGGTCACATTTGCCGGGGGACGCTCGTGCGCCGCACGGGCCGGTTGTAGCGTCACGCGGGTGACTGCCTCGATTCCTCCCGGCTGGTACGAAGACCCGTCCTCGCCCGGTTCCGAGCGCTGGTGGGACGGCGCGCAGTGGACCGCCTCGACCCGGGCCCGCGCGCAGGGCGAGATCCCGCCGCCGCCGGTCGGCGCCCCGCCGGCCGCGATGCAGGCGGGCTACCCCCAGGGCGGATACCCCGGCGGCTACCAGCCGATGGGCCCGCCGCCGGGCGCCGTCCGGCCCGGTCGCGGCAAGGCGATCGGCCTGACCGCGCTGGCGCTGGTCGTGGTGGGCGGCATCATCGCCGCGCTGATCGTGGTCCTGAGCGGGGACGACGGCGGCTCCGGCGGTAAGTCGGCGGCCACGGACGGCACGGTCACCGACCCCACCACCGGACTCACCGTGCCCAGGTTCAAGGGCTGGGTCGCCCCCGACCCCGACGACGCGCCCGCGGACCAGGCGGTGGAGCGCCCCTGTCCCAGCAAGTCGGCGACCCGCAGCGGGTCCGGAGCCGAGACGAAGCTGCAGGCCGAGCGCAAGTGCTATCGGGCCGGCCTGGAGCTGGTGACCCACAAGGCCGACTCCTTGGACGAAGTGATCGCCGACCTGAAGAAGGAGGTGACCGGAAGCAAGGGCAAAATCAAGGTGGAAACCATGGAACTGGACAAACCGATCACGGTGGACGGTCACCCGGGCTACGTGCTGCGGGCCAAGGTCAGCGGCAAGCCCGAGGACCTGAGCCTGGACTCGGACACCGCCTGGGCACAGGCGGTGGTGATCGACGCGAAGAACGCGGACGGCGAATACCCGTGCGTGCTGCTCAAGATGGAGATCTCCGCCTCGGCACCGGACAAGGCCACGCTCGACACGGTGCTCAAGGGCATCAAGGTCGGTACGCCGCAGCCCTCGGAGAGTACGTCCTGACCCTGCGTCATATCTGACGCGACGTCACCAGCGGTACGGTACGCCCGATCGGTCGCGCCGTACCCCGCATCGGTCGCGAGCGCGTACCGTGGACGCGCGCGCCGCAGGTCGGGCTTGCCGGGATGCGACTGAAGGAGGCCGCATCGGGCACATCATCATTGGGGGGTGACTGTGCGCATCGGTGATCGCCTCGCATGCCCCGGCTACTCGGTGGTGGCCGTGGAGACGACGGGTTTGTCCCCGCATCGACATCGCATCATCGAGATCGCGGTCGCGCAATGCGATCTCGACGGACGCGTGACCGAGTTCTTCACGACCCTGCTCGACCCGCAGGGTCCGGCCGGCGACTTCCAGGCGCACGGCCTGTTCGACGACGACGTGGTCAGCGCCCCGACGTTCGCCGAGGTCGCGCCGTGGTTGGTGAACCTGTTCCGGCAACGGGTCGTGGTCGCGCACAACGCGCGCTTCGACATCGGCTTCGTCGAGCGCGAGTTCCAACGCCGGGGCCGGCCCACCGTGCCGCCGCTGACCACCCTGTGCACGATGCGCGAGGCGCCGCACCACCTGCCCGAGGCGCCGCGCTTCACGCTGCTCGCGTGCTGCGAGGCGGCCGAGGTGCCGGTGGACAGTGGGCACGGCGCCGCGGCCAAGGCGATGGGCACCGCGCGGCTGCTGGAGCACTACCTGCGCCAGGGCGCGGGCGAGGCCCGGCACTGGCAGCAGGCCCGGACCGTGGCGGCCTCGCTGAACTGGCCGCGCCGCAGCGCCGATTTGTCGCGGGTGTTCACCCGCGACGACGCGCACATGGCCCGTCGGGCGCGTGAGGAGGCCGAGCAGGTGCGCCGCCGGGACGCGGTGTCGTACCTGGAGAAGGCCCGCGCGTACGGTCCGCCGACCGGTGTGGGCGAGGGACCGGACAGCTACCTCGCGGTGCTCGACGCGGCCCTGGAGGACCGGGTGATCACCCCGCAGGAGGCCATCGACCTGGCCGAACTCGCGGTGTCCCTGGGTATTTCCGAGGAACAGCGCAAGGACCTGGACCGGCTGTACGTGACCGCGCTGGCCGCTTCCATGGTCGCGGCCGGACCGGTCGACCGCGAGGAGCGGGCCGACCTGACCCGGGTCGCCGCGCAGTTGGGCATCCCGCGCATCGCGCTGGACGAGATCGTCGGGATGGCCCGATCCACGGTCGAGCAGGGTCGCGGCGGGCCGCGCATCCTGGCCCGCGGGCGCCCGCTGGAGTCGGGTCTGGCGGTGCTCTTCCACGGCTATCTCGCGATCACCCGGGGCGAGTTGGAACGCCGGATGGCCCGCGCCGACCTGTCCGTGGCGTCCGGCATCCACGATCGGGTGGACGTGCTCGTGGTGGCCGACCCGGACGAATCCGCGGACCGGACCTACTGGGCGCGCCAGCGCGGCATCCGGGTCCTGATCGAGCCGGTGTTCCTGGCGCTGCTCGCCGACCTCGAGCGTGGGCGCAGCAGCGCGGCAGACGCGGCCTCCCAGGTGGCCGCCGCCTCGCTCGCGCACGCCGTGCCCAGGGCGCCGCGCACCACCAGTGGCTTCCTGCTGCCCCGGCCGGGCACCTCGGCGCCGGCCGCCGCATCCTTCGCACCCAGTCCCTACCGGCCCTACGACACGCCCGTGGACGGCGTCTCGGACGTGCTGCCGACCGAGGCATTCGCGCCGACCGAGGCCTTCACCGCGGGCGAAGCCGCCGCGCCGACCGAGGCGTTCACGCCCACGGAGGCGTTCGCGCCGACCGAGGCGTTCGAGGTCACCGAGGCGCAGTCCACGCCGGCCACGCCGGTGTCCGGGTCCGCCTCCGCCACCACGCCCGCTCCGGTGCCGGGCACCGGGGCCACGCTGCCGAGCATCCCGCCGCCGCCGACCGCCGCCGATCTGCCGGTGGCGCCCGGAGCCTCGGCCGCCGAGGTGCTCCAGGCCACCGTCCCGGACGTGCTCCCGCCGCCGCCCGAGGTGCCGGCGACGCACGACACCCAGCCGACCACGCCGCCGCCGGTGCCGGGCCCGGAGACGCCGCCACAGCCGATGCCGACGGTGCCGCCGGTCCGGGACCGGCCGCCGGCCGCCGCCGAGTCGACGCCCGCGTCCACGCCCGAGCCGGTTCCGCCGCGGCCCGTCGTGCCGCCCCGGCCCGCGGACGCGCCACCGCGCGCGCTGACCCGGGGCCAGGCCGTCACGATCGAGGACCTGGGCCCGTTCGCGGGCACGGTGCGGATCGAGGCGGCGTGGTGGGCGCCCGGTCAGGCGGACGGCGACACGGTGGCCCTGGTGTTGGACGACGACCGCCGAGTGGGTGACGACGGCGACCTGGTGTTCTTCAACCAACCGGTGCACGCCAGCGGCGCCGTGCGGTTGGCCGGCAAGTTGCAGACCGGGACCACCAACGACGTGGAACCGGGCTCCGATTCGGTCGAGATCGACGTCACCACGCTGCCTCCGGGCCGCAGTCGAGTCCTGGTCGCGCTCGCGCTGGACGCCACGAGTGGCACCACCTTCGCCCAGGTACCCGTGACCGTCGGTATCGTCGACCCTGTGACCTGCCGCCGACTCGCCGAATTCCGGTTGAGCGGAGGCGATGAGACCGTCATGATCCTGGCCGAGGTCTATCGGCGCGGCGACTCCTGGCGCCTGCGCTCGGTCGGCCAGGGCTATGCGGAGGGCCTGGCAGCTTTGGTGATCGAGCACGGGGTGGTGGTGGACGATTGATCCGGCCGAGCTGACGGGGCATCGTAGGATGCGCCGTCGTACGCCCGGGCCACACCCCAGGAGCACCCTGGGTGGGCACGCCCCGCGCGGCTTTGATAGGACTGCCACCATGCCGCGCGTGTTCTCCGGGGAACGGGACTCCACCGATCCCTCCCCGCGTCTCCTCACCGCCGGGCATCCCGGTACCGCCACGAACGAACCGAGCCTTCCCCAGACATGACTGTGAATCCGGTGACTGCCGAAAACACCGCGGACGCCAAGTCCGCACCCGAAACCCCGTCCGTGCCGCGCCCGTCCGGCGCGGTGCCCAAGCCCGGACCTCGGCCGGGCCCGAAGCCGGGCCCGCCCAAGCCCGCCGTGCCGCGTCAGGCGACCGCGGCCACGGGACCCGGCCCGACGAAGCCCGGCAAGCCCGCGAGGCCCGCCCCGGCCGCGCCGCGCGTCACGCTGGTCCCCGCGACCGAGGAGAACGTCTTCGACGCCGCAGACGACGCGGTGGACGCGCTCCTGGAGGCCGGCACCGAGCCCGGGTCGATCCTGGTGCTGACCACGGGTGGACCGCACCCGTGGCAGCAGCACGAGGAGACCTTCGGCGCGGCGCAGTACTGGCGCCAGTACGACGAGGGCAAGGACGTCTTCTACGCGTCGCTGCCCGCCTCGCGTCCGCTGCGCCGGGCCGCGGTCGTCGTCGTGGTCAACGGATTCGCCGACCAGGGCGACGCCGCGAAGATCCTGACCGCGGCGCTGACCGCCGGGGCGTCGGTGACGGTCTGCGGCGACATCGAGCGCGTGCGGGCGCTCACCGGTGTCGCATAGCACGTCGTAGCACGCAGGGGGCCCGTCCGTATCCGGTCCGGTCGAACTCGGGCCCCCTGCCCCGCGAATCGCCAAGGTCGGCTACGGTTCGTTGCCATGTCGGAATCGCCGTCGATCGCGCAGCTCCTTGACCGGTTCCTCAGCGACCAGGAGGACCGGCTGAAAATACAGCAGTACCGGGCCTGTAGCACCGTCATCGACATGTTGTCGGGCTATCTCAACCGGTACGCCTACATCACCCTGATCGGGGCCGAACGCCAGGAATGGGACCGCGCCTTCTCGGCCGGTGACGACCGGGCGTTCTGCAACGTGTTCGGGGTGCGCAAGTTGATCGCCGGGATAAAGCCGTTCCACGCGCAACATCTGCGCACTCGGCTACAGAGCCCGGAGCTCGTCCAGGACCACGCGTTGACGGTCACGACCGATCTGGTCGACTGGCTCGCGGCGCGCGGCCTCACCGCCTGATCGGACGCGTCCGTCAGGACGCGGAAGGTCGGACCAGGGGAGCGGGCCCCGCCTCCGGCAGGTAACGCACGTGCGGCAGTCCAGCCGCGGGGCGGGCCGGGGCGATGCCCGCTGCCCTGATCGGCGTACTGCCGCCGGGACCGCCGTCGCGGCCCGTGCGCAGCGCCGGGGTGCGCCCGGAACGCCCGTCGGCCACCAACTGCCAGCCGTCCCGCGCGACCACCGCGAACGCGCCGCAGCGCAGCCCGTGCAGCACGCACGCGTCGTGCAGCCCCCACATCCAGCGGCCGTCGTCCGCCTCCCACTCGCGCGCGCCCTCGCGGTGGATCGCCAACACCGTCGTGTGTGTCGGGGTGCCCCGGCGCAGGTCGTCCGGGACGATCAGGCGCAGGTTCGCCAGGATCATGTTGCGGCACCGCCAGCCGTCGGTGCGCCCCTCGCCGAAGGCGAAGGAGGCGCTGGCCACCGGGCGTTCGGACCGATCCAGGACGGCTACCACCGCCGTGCGGGCGACCGGCCGGTGCAGGTCGTACAACCGTTTGATCAGCGTTCGGGGGTCGCGCAGCAGCGGGATCCCGCGCGCACGCCAGGATTCGGGGTCCAGCCAGCGGGACGGGCCGGCGGTCGCGGCGCCGGTGCGAGTGGGCGCGGCGGCGGCAGTGGTGGCGATGTGCACGGTCCTCCTTCCGTCCGGAACGGAGAGCGGGCGCACACTCCGACTACGGGTTGCTCGCGGCGGAGCGGCGCCGACGGGGCCCGCACGGGAATGTGAAGAGAACGCCTTGTCGATTCTTGCGTGAGGCCCGCGAACTCGGCAACACGTACAGGTGATCATTCGGTACGTGCGCGTGACCGCTCGGGGTCCGCCGGCGCGAAGTCACCCCTCCATCGTGAGCACCAGGGGCAACACCTGGACGGCGCCGGCCCGGCGCAGCAGCCGGGCCACCACGGTGAGCGTCCACCCGGTGTCGGTGCGGTCGTCCACCAGCAGGACCGGGGCGTTGAGCGCGGCCACCCGCTCGGCGAGCTCGTCGGGCAGCACGAACGCGTCCGCGATCGAGCGCAGGCGCTGTGCGCTGTTGCTGCGCGGCGCCGGGCCGCCCGCCCCGGGGGCGTACTCGACCCGGCCGAGCCAGGGCAGCCTGCCGACCGCGGCCAGGCGTTCGCCGAGGCTGTCGATCAGCGCGCCGCGGGTGTGCGAGGCGATGGTCACCACGCCGCCGGGCCGGCGCTGCCAGCCCCACGCGGCCAGCACCTGGACGACGGCGTCGAACGCCGCGTCCGGAATCGGCCCGTCGGGGGCGCCGGGGGCCAGGATCGGGCGCAGCCGGTTGCCCCAGCCGATGTCCGAGGAGCGGCCGAGCGCCCGGCCGGCCGCGGCCTGTTCGCCGTCGGGGATGCGGCCCTTGAGTTCGACGCCGGCGACCGCCATGCCGGTGGGCCACATCCGGCGCGCCTCCACCTCGACGCCCGGCCGGCCGAGCGCCGCGCGGGCCGCGTCCAGCGAGGCGGGGTCCACCCGCGCGTCGTGCCGCGGCCCCGCGCACGCGTCGCAGCGCCCGCACGGGGCGGCGCCCGGGTCGTCCAGGCAGCGGCGCAGGAACTCCATCCGACAGGTGCCGTCGGCCTGGTAGTCGCGCATGGACTGCTGTTCGTGCTCGCGGGCCGCGGCCACTCGTGCGTAGCGCTCGGCGTCGTACTCCCACGGGCGGCCGGTCGCGATCCAGCCGCCGCGGACGCGCTTGACCGCGCCGTCCACGTCGAGCACCTTGAGCATCAACTCCAAGCGGTTGCGGCGCAGGTCCACGAGCGGTTCCAGGGCCTGTGTGGACAGTGGGCGGCCGGCGCCGGTCAGCGCGGCGAGGGTGCGCTCGACCTGCTCGCGGGCGGGGAAGCCGAGCGAGCCGAAGTAGCGCCAGATCGCCTCGTCCTCGCGCCCGGGCAGCAGCAGTACGTCGGCCCGGTCGACGGCACGTCCGGCGCGGCCGATCTGCTGGTAGTAGGCGATCGGCGACTGCGGGGCGCCCAGGTGCACGACGAAGCCCAGGTCGCCCTTGTCGAAGCCCATGCCGAGCGCGGAGGTGGCCACCAGCGCCTTGACCCGGTTGGCCAGCAGGTCGGCCTCGGCGACCCGGCGCTCGGCGTCCTCGGTGCGGCCCGAGTAGGACGCGACGGCGTGTCCGCGCGAGCGCAGGAACGCGGTGACCTCCTCGGCCGCCGCGACGGTGAGTGTGTAGACGATGCCCGAGCCCGGCAGCTCGGGCAGGTGGGTGTCCAGCCAGGCCAGCCGGTCGGCCGGGTCGGGCAGCCGCAGCACGCCGAGCGAGAGGCTCTCCCGGTCGAGGGTGCCGCGCAGTACCAGCGCGTCACCCGCGGGGTCGAGCTGCTCGGCCACGTCGGCGCTCACCCGCGCGTTGGCGGTCGCGGTGGTGGCCAGGACCGGGACGCCGGTGGGCAATTCCTCCAGGAGGGTGCGCAGCCGGCGGTAGTCCGGGC
Organism: Embleya sp. NPDC050154; assembly: GCF_044460165.1. Lineage (NCBI taxonomy): Bacteria > Bacillati > Actinomycetota > Actinomycetes > Kitasatosporales > Streptomycetaceae > Embleya > Embleya sp. NPDC050154. Next base: position 41,259 of record NZ_JBITJP010000018.1, on the reverse strand, counting down.
GGAAGTCGTGCCCCCAGTCGGACACGCAGTGCGCCTCGTCCACCACGAGCAGGCCGGTCGTGGCGGCCAGCTTGGGCAGCACGGTGTCGCGGAAGTCGGGGTTGTTCAACCGCTCGGGGCTGACCAGGAGCACGTCCACGCTGCCCTCGGCCACCTCGGCCTGCACCGCGTCCCAGTCGTCGACGTTGGCCGAGTTGATGGTGCGGGCCCGGATCCCGGCGCGGGCGGCGGCGTCGACCTGGTTGCGCATCAGTGCCAGCAGCGGCGAGACGATCACGGTCGGTCCCGCACCGAGCTCGCGCAGCAGTGCGGTGGCCACGAAGTAGACCGCGGACTTGCCCCAGCCGGTGCGCTGCACCACCAGCACGCGGCGGTGGTGCGCGACCAGGGCCTCGACCGCCCGCCACTGGTCCTCGCGCAGCCGCGCGTCGCCGCCGGCCAGGTCCCGCAGCACGGCGTCGGCGCGGGCGCGCAGGTCCGTCGTGGTGTCGAGGCGGGCGTCGGGGGTGGTGGAGCGGTCCTCGGTCATGCCTCCCTTTGTAGCCGCCATCGGCGACATCGCGAAAAGGAAGCGGAGGTGGTTTGTGCATAAACGTATCGGCTACCGCCGCCGGCGGGCCCGGGTCGGGACCTTGGCCGGGCGCGCCGGGCGCGCGATGGTGGAAGGGACCGAAACCCCTACGGCGACGGAGGCGCGACGTGCGCTACCTCGAAGTGGACGGATTCCCGCGGGTGAGTCGGATCGGACTGGGCACGTGGCAGTTCGGCTCCCGGGCGTGGGGCTACGGCGACGCGTACGCGTCGGTGACCGCCCACGCGCTGGTCGGCCGTGCCCTCGAACTGGGGGTGACCCTGTTCGACACGGCCGAGATCTACGGGCTCGGGCGCGGCGAACGCATCCTGGGCGAGGCGCTGGGGGCGGACGCGGACCGGGTCGTGGTGGCCACCAAGTTCGTGCCCGTGTTGCCGGTGACCCCGGTGGTGCGCGGCCGGGCGTATCGCAGCATGGCCCGGTTGGGTCTGGACCGGATCCCGCTCTACCAGGTCCACGTCGCCAACCCACTGGTGTCGATGGACACGGTCATGAGTGCGCTGGGCGCGTTGCAGGACGAGAAGGTGGTCGACGAGGTCGGGGTGAGCAATCACGACCTCGCCCGGTGGCGCCGGGCGGAGCACGCGCTGGGCCGGCGGGTGCTCTCCGACCAGGTCGAGTTCAGCCTCGCGGCGCCCGGACCGCTGCGCGATCTGGTGCCGTGGGCCGAGCGCAATCGGCGCCTGGTGATCGCGCACACCCCGCTGGCCCGGGGACTGCTCGGGTCGCGCTACGACGAGTACAACCGGCCGACCGGGTTCCGCGCGCGCAGCACGCTGTTTCGGCCGGAGAACCTGCGCCGGGCAGGCCCGCTGCTGGAGTTGCTGCGCGAGGTGGCGGTCGGGCACGACGCGACGCCCGCGCAGATCGCGTTGGCGTGGACGCTGCATCGGGGCCCGGTGGTGGCCATTCCTGGGGCGTCCACGATCGAGCAGTTGGAGCACAACGTGGCGGCGGCGGAGATCGAACTGGCCGACGAGGAGTACCGGGCACTGACCGCGCAGGCGGAGGTCTTCGCGCCGTTGCGGGGGCCGGCGGCGATGTGTGGGCGGGTTCCGGGCGGGGCGCGGGCGCGGTAAGGAGGGCGCCGTCGTCGGACCGCACGGTTGCCTGCCGCCTCGTCTGCGCCTGCTGTCCTCCGGCCTTGACCGTGAGATCGGCTGGGCTTCGGTGGCCTGTTTTGTCAAGACCGGTATCCACAACAGCTGATTCATGCACAGTCGGCCGGTGTGTGCCGGAATCGGGTCGGCAGCCGGCGCAGGCTCGCCGTATGAACGACACCGATGGCTTCGACCGCACGCCCTTCGTGGTGATGTCCCCGCAGTCCGTCCTGCGGGTGCGCTCGCCCGCCGATCTGGTGGAGGCCGTGCCCTATCTGATCGGGGTGCGGCCCACCGACAGCGTTGTGCTGCTCGGCATCCTGCCCGGTGAGCGCAGTCGGGTCGGACCGGTGCTGCGGCACGACCTGCCGCCGCCCGCCGACTTCGAGCAGGCCGCCGACCACTTTGCGCGGCTGCTGGCGCGCACCGGCGCGCGGGGTGTGGCCGTGGCGATATACGCGGATGGCGCGCAGCCGGCGGGGTCGGCTGCAGCGGGCGAGGCCGGGCCGGCGCCGGCCGTCGAGCGGTTGCGGCCGTTGCACACGGCGATCGCCCGGGCCTGCGCCCGCCACACGATCGAGGTGCGCGAGGCGGTGTGCGTGACCGCCGAGCGCTGGTGGTCCTACGGCTGTACGGACGCCGACTGCTGCCCGTCCGAGGGCACCCCGCTGCGGACCGGGCGCGACTCGACGGTGGCCGCGACGGCGGTCTGGGCGGGCCTGCCCGAGCCGGTCTCGCTGGCCGAACTGGTGCGCCGCTTCCGCCCGCCGGAGTACGCGATGCGCGAGTTGATGATGCGGGCGTACACGAGTGTGCGAAGCGATCCGAAGGCATACTCGCCGGAGCGCACGCTGACCGCGTTGACCGGTCACCGGGCCCGGTTCCGGGCCGGCGACACCACGATCGAACCGGCGGAGGCGGCGCGGCTGGTGCTCGGGTTGGGCGATGCGCGGGTGCGCGACGAGGCGATGGCCTGGCACGGCGAGCAGTCGGGCGACGCCGACGACCAGGCGCTCCTCGCGCTGTGGACGGCGCTTGCCCGTCGGGCCTTCGCGCCCGCCTCCGCGCCGCCGCTCACCCTCGCCGCGTGGGCGGCCTGGACGATCGGAGACGGTGTGCTGGCCCGGGTCGCGGTGACCGGCGCGCTGCGGGCGGACACCGGATACACGATGGCGCGACTGCTGCACTCGGCGATCAACAGTCCGCTGAGCGCCGCCGAGGTGCGCCGAAGGATCTTCCGCGATGCCGTGACCAACCGGGCGCCGTGACCGTTGGGGGGCCGGGGGCAACGTGTCGACCGGCCGGTCGACGTCGGGAGCCGCGGGCCATCCGGCGTGCCGCCGACTCCGGTGCGGGTGGTCCGGGTCCCGACCCCGCGCGAGACCCACGAGAGAAGCGGGAGACGAGAGCGGTGACCGTGAGCACGATTCCCCACCCCGTCGCGCACGACGCACTCGTCTGTGTGGACGCGCCCGGCATGGCGATCAGTGGGCGCGACGGACAACTGCGCGGGCAGGGCGTGTCGGGCATCTACCACGACGGGCGGCGCACGCTCTCGCGCAACGTGCTCACGATCGGCGGTATCGAACCCGAACCGCTGTCCGGGCACGTGGTCGCGGCGGGTGCGGTGCGCTACCTCGCGATGCGCCGGTTCGCCGCGGACGGCACACCCGACCCCGCGCTGGTGGTCGAGCGCACCCGGTACGCCGACGGCCGCGAGCGGCTCGTGGTGCGCAACACCGGCCGCCGCGCGTTGTGCTTCCCGGTCGAACTGGCCCTGGGCACCGACCTGATCCCGCTCGCCGCGCTGCGGGCCGGACATCGATCGGTCGAGTTGCCCGCCCGGGTGGCCGCGGCCGGCCTGGGGTGGAGCGCGCCGGACGGAATGACCGTGCGGGCGAGTGCCGAGCCCGCGCCGGACACCGCGCTGGCCGCCACCGCGACGCTGCGCTGGGAGGTGGACCTGGAGCCGGCCCGCTCGTGGGCGGTCGAACTGCGGGTGATCGCCGAGCCGGCACCCGGCCGACCCGGTCCACGCGCCTTCGTGGGGCAACCGCCGTGGACCGAACCCCGGGTGCGCTGCGACGACGTGCGGGTCGCGGCCTGGGTCGAGCAGGGGCTGCGCGACCTGCGGGCACTGCTCGTGGTTCCCGATTCCGATCTGCCGACCGCGCCGATGCCCACCGCCGGCGCGCCGTGGCAACTGGCCCCCACGGGGCGCGACGCGCTGTGGACCGCCCGGATGTTGCTGCCGCTGGGCACCCGCTTCGCGAGCGGCGTGCTGCGGTTGCTGGCCGCGCGCCAAGGGGTGCGCTCGCAACCGCGCGACGGCGAGGAGCCCGGGCGGATCCCGCACTTTCTGGGCCGGGTCGGCGAGCGGCCACGCTACGACTGCGCGGGCTCGACCGCGCTGTTCGTCACGCTCTTCGGCGAGGCCTGGCGCTGGGGGTTGCCGGCCGCCGAGACCACCGCGCTGTTGCCCGCGCTCGTCCGCGCGCTCGGGCACCTGTCGCGCACGCTGGGCGAGCGACCCGGCGATTTCGTGCGACTCGGTCCCGAGGGACCCGCGCCGTGCGAACTCCAGGCCCAGACCTACCAGGCCGCGTGGCACGGCGCGGCTCTGCTGGACGCGTACGACCTGCCGGGCGGCGGCGCGCTGCGCGAGCGGGCGGAGCACCTCGGCGTCGCCTTCCGCAAGGCGTTTCGGGCGGAGGACGCGGCGGGGGAGTTCTACGCCGCGGCGCTGGATCCCACCGGCCGACCGATCACCGTGGCCTCGTCCGCGATGGCCCACCTGCCCGGCAGCGGCATCCTGGACGACACCGGGAACCGGGCGGTGGCCCAGCGCCTGACCGCGCCCGACCTGGACTGCGGATGGGGGCTGCGGGCCACCTCGGCCCGGACCCCGGGCTACCACCCGCTCGGCACCCTGGGCGGCGTGGTGCGTACCCACGACACCTGCGTGGCTGCCGCGGGGCTGGCCGAGGCGGGCCATCTCGACGCCGCACAGCGGCTGTTCGCCGGCCTGCTGCACGCCGCGCCGTGGTTCCAGTACCGGCTGCCGGAGATGCACGCGGGCGAACAGCGCGTGGACGGCCACGCTCCGGTGGCGCACCCTCTGGCGTGTCGCCCGCTGGCGCGCGCGGCCGGAGCGATCCTGCCGGTCCTGGTGGCCTTCGCCGGGATCCGCCCGGACGCGCCGGCGGGCCGGATCACCGTGCGGCCCGCCGGCGCGCTGGACGTCGGCGAACTCGAACTGCGCGATCTGCGGGTCGGCGGCGAGCCGTTCACGGTCCGGGTCAACCGGGCCGGGCAGGCGATCGTGGAGGAGGCGGCGGCGGGCATGCAACTGGCGATCTGAACCGGCCCGCCCGGTGACGCGACGCCACCACCCGCCTGCGCGCGGTGTGCCGACCTTCCGGAATCCGTTTTATCGTCAGCCAGACAGCTAGTGCCCTCCGGGCACTAGGATCGCCCCATGCCGCGCTCCGAGACCTCGATCTTTCCGCCCTTCGGAGTCACCGTGGATCTCGTGGTCCTCACGGTGCGCGAGCACGCCCTGAGCGCCTTGACCATCCGCCGGGGCGAGCCGCCGTTCCAGGGCGCGTGGGCACTGCCGGGCGGTTTCGTGCGCGAGGGCGAGGGCCTGGAGGCCGCCGCGGCACGCGAACTCGCCGAGGAGACCGGCCTGGACCGACTGCCGGTGCACTTGGAGCAGCTCGCCACCTTCGGCGACCCCGGTCGCGACCCCCGGATGCGCGTGGTCAGCGTCGCCTACCTGGTGCTGGCCCCGGATCTGCCCGCCCCGCGCCCCGGCGGCGACGCGGCCGGCGCGCGCTGGTCCTCGGTCGGCGAACTGCTCGGCGACGGCAGCCGGCTCGCGTTCGACCACGGACGGATCCTGGAGGACGGCGTCGAACGGGCCCGCTCCAAAATCGAATACTCCTCGCTGGCCGCCGCGTTCTGCCCCGAGGAGTTCACCGTCGGCGAGCTGCGTCGGGTCTACGAGGCGGTGTGGGGCGTGGCTCTGGATCCGCGCAACTTCCACCGCAAGGTCACCGGCACCCCCGACTTCCTGGTCCCCACCGGTGGCACCACCACCCGCCAGGGCGGCCGGCCGGCCCAACTGTTCCGCCGCGGCTCCGCGGAGAAGCTCAACCCGCCGATGTTGCGCCCCGAGGCCTGACCGGACGGGCCCGATCCGCCCTCGCGCCACTGACGCGTTCATCCCACGATTTCGTTCGGCCCCGGCTCGTTCAACCCTGGCCGCCCAGGTCGAGCCCGACCGCGTCGTAGGCGAGTTGCGCGTCGCGGCTGCGGTGTCGGCCGAGCAGCGCGAGCAACTCCACCACACGCGGGCGCAGCGCCGGCCAGCCCCCGGTGTCCTGCGCGCCCTGAGCGATCCCCGCGACCAGGTCGTCGAGGAGCACACCCAGCCGGGCGTGCTCGCCCCGCAGTCGCCACACCGCGGGTCCGAACCGGGGATCCGCGTGACGCACCTCCTCGTAGAGGCCGCCGGGGCCTTCGGTGGCCGCGACGTGTTCGTACAGATCGGCCCGCAACTGCCGCAGCCCCGCGCACAACGCGGCCACCCGACGCGGGCCCGCCTGGTCGGCGACCAGACCGTCACGGACGATCAACAACGCGTCGTCGAGGTCGCCCCGCCTGCGGCGGACGGCGTCCAGGACGCCCGGATCGGGAAGAGACATGCCGACCTCCAGAGGCGGTACTCGGCGGTATCTCGATGGTCCTCCAGGACCCGGCAGCCTGTCCAGGTTCGGCGGACTTTTCCGCAGCTCGCCGATATGCAAGTAAATGCCGGGAAAATTGTGGTTTCGCAGATATGTTGCCAAAGATCCATAGATCTCCCGTAGCCGGGGTGACGAGGAGCGATGGCGATGGCGATGATCCAGGCACGTGCGCTGACCAAGAGATACGGCGGCATCGTGGCCGTCGACGACCTGTCCTTCGACGTACTCCCCGGCAGGGTCACGGCACTGCTCGGGCCCAACGGCGCGGGCAAGTCGACCGCGCTGCGGCTGATGCTCGATCTCGAACGCGGCGGGGGCGAGACCCGGTACGACGGTCGGCGCTACCGCGGGCTGCGCCGACCCGGCACCGAGGTCGGCGCATGTGTGGGGGCCGGCGGGGCACATCCGGGCCGGCGGGTGCGCGCGCACCTGGCGATGCTCGCGTCGGCCGGCCGGATCCCGTCCCGCCGGGTGGACGAGGTGCTCGACCTGGTCGGGCTGACCCCGGTGGCCGGGGCCCGGACCAGGGTGCTCTCGGCGGGGGCGCTCGGCCGACTCGCGCTGGCCTCGGCCCTGCTCGGCGACCCGGGCACGCTGATCCTGGACGAACCCGCGACCGGCCTGGACCCGCAGGGGCTGCGCTGGTTGCGCGACTTCCTGCGCGCCTACGCGGCGGAGGGCCGCACCGTCCTGGTCGCGGGGCACATCCTGGCCGAGACCGCGCGGTGCGCCGACCGGGTCCTGGTGATCAGTCGAGGTCGCCTGGTCGCGGACGAGTCGGCGACCGACTTCCTGCGCCGCGGCGTGCGGGAGGGAGTGTCCGTGCGCACTCCGCAGGTCGCCCGGTTGTCCGCGCTGCTGCGGGCCGAGGGTGTGCACACCACCCGCCCCGGCGGCACCACGCTCACCGTGCTCGGCGCCGACCGGGCCCGAGTCGGCGAGATCGCCTTCCGCGGCGGGATCCTGCTGCACGAGTTGGCCGAACGCGAGCCCGGGGTGGGCGACGCGTTCATCGACGTGATCACCAAGCGGCGCGAGCGCGTCCGGACCGACGCCGACGCCGACGTCGACGGGGCCGGTGTCGAGCCGCCGGTCGAGACCGTCTCGGCGGACCGGCCCACCGAGGAACTCGCCGTCCCCGGCGCCGACCCCACCCGTGTGGCGGGGGTGAACCCGGCGACGACCACGGCGACGGTACTCCTGGAACCCCTGACCCGGCCCGACCCGCCACCTCTTGTCGACGGCCGCGTCGACCTCGAAGCCGAGCCGGGATCGCCCCGGCCCGGACCGACGCAACCCGGACCGACCCAACCCGGACCGACACAACCGTCACCGGCCGAGCCCCACCCCGCCCTGCCGGGACACCCGGAACCCCGGCCGACGCGGCAGGCCCAGGCGGCGGCTCCGGCCGAACCCCGGCGCGCCGACCCACGAGCGTACGCCGCGCCGGAAGCCGGCCCCGGCGCCGCGTGCGCCGCCTCGACCGAGCCGCACCAGGGCCTCGACCGCGGCTTCGCCCAGGAAGCCGACCACGACATCGACCGTCGCGCCGACCCGCAGGCCGCGCCGGACGGCGCGGCACACTCGCGCCGAATGGACACGATCGCCGACGGGGTCGGCGCCGGTGGAGGCGTCGGTGCCGGCGTCGGGATCGAGCCGGATTCCGGCGAGCCCGCCGCCGCACTGCCGCCCAGGCGCCGATTCGCCCGCACCTGGCGCTCCGCCGGGCGCGCCGAGCAGACCGACGAGGTGAGAAGCGCATGAGCGCGATCCGATACGAACTCACGCGGGCCCGCACCCTGCGCGCCACCTGGTGGGGCCTGCTGGGCCTGCTCGCGCTCGGCGCGGGCGCGACCTGGGTGGCGGCCCGCCAGGCCGGCGCCGTCCCGATCGGCTCCGGCGAGGTGGCCCACCTGGTTACCGCGGGTCCGGGCCGAACGCCGGTGCTGGTCCCGGCGATCATGCTGATGACGGCGCTCGCCTGCGCGCGCGAGCAACGGCGGGACGCGCTGCCGACATTGCTGCTCGCGTTGCCCCGACGCGGTCGGGTGTTCCTGGCCAAGGTGGTCGGCACCGCGCTCGCGGCCGTCGTGCTCGCGGCTCTGGCGGTGGGCGCGAGCGTCGGCACGGCCCGCGCCGTGTTCGGCCCCGCCTTCCCCGACCGCGCGGCGATCGAGGCACCCGCACCCCGGATCCTGGCCGGATTCGTCGCCTACGTGCTGCTCGCCGCCGTGTTGGGCCTGGCGATCGGTACCCTCTCGCGCGGCACCGCGCTGATCGCGGTCGCCGCCGCGGCGCTGCCCGCCGGGGCCGAACGACTGATCGCGGCGGCGATCGAGGCCGGAGTCCCGGAGTCGTATCGGGACCTCGTGCGCTACCTCCCGTTCCGCGCCGCCGACCGCATGCTCGTCGTCTCCGACGGTGGCGGGCTGTCGCCGGTGACGGGTGGCGCGGTGCTGGCCGGCGTCACCCTCGTGGTCACCGTGCTCGCGCTGATCACCTTCGTGCGTCGCCGGGCCTGAGCGCTCCGGACGGACGTCACACTTTCGGACGATCGACCCGCAAGGTAGATCACCCTTTCGTGTGTTTTTCAGCCGAGAGCGGGTTTGCTGCTCAAGCCCGACCCGTTCGAGGCCGAGATGGAGAGCGTGAGTATCGCTGCCCATCAGACAATGACCCACGCCCCGGCGAGCGGCTCGGCCGACGCGTTCCGCGCCGGCGAGCCGGGCGCCGCCGGCACCGACCCGATGTCCCGCCGGCCGTACGTGTGGGACGGACCCGACCTCGAACCGGCCCGTGCCGTGCGCAAACCCGGCGTCGGCCGAGGCCGCGGCCTGCACGGCCAACTCGTCCAGCAACTCGGCCAGATGATCGTCGCGGGCGAGGTGGGCGCCGAACGCCCGCTGGTGCCCGAGGAGATCGGCCAGCGCTTCGAGGTCTCCCGGACCGTGGTGCGCGAATCGCTCCGGGTCCTGGAGGCCAAGGGCCTGGTCAGCGCCCGGCCCAACGTCGGCACACGGGTGCGCCCGGTGAGCGACTGGAACCTGCTCGACCCCGACGTGATCGAGTGGCGCGCGTGCGGCCCGCAACGCGACTCGCAGCGCCGCGAACTCTTCGAACTGCGCTGGGGCATCGAACCGCTGGCCGCGCACATGGCCGCGTGCCGCAACCACCCCGAGATCGTCCGCCGGCTCGCCGACGTCGTGGAGATCATGCAGCGAGCGGTCGCCCAGCCCGACCCGCTGACCTTCAGCCGCGCCGACGCGGAGTTCCACGGCCTGCTGCTCCAGGTCGCGGGCAACCGCATGCTCGATCACCTCGCCGGCATCCTGGCCGCCGCGCTCCAGGTGTCCGGTGGCCACGTGGCCGGCTGCGAGCACCTGTCCGAGGCGTCCGTGGCGCTGCACGCGCGCCTGGTCGACGCGGTCGCCGCCGGCGACGGCGAGAGTGCCGAGGCCGCCATGCGCTCGCTGCTGGCCGTACATCCCGAGGTGGACCGCCAGTTCCCCGCTCCCCGCGAGGGCTGATCGGCGGCCGAGGGCGCAGTGCCTGCCGGAACCGAGGACACGCACGCATCGCCCCTTCGCCGGCCCGTCGTACGGGTCGACGAAGGGGCGCGCGTATGTCCGACCCGCCCGATTTGGCGACGTACGGAGAGTTCAGGCCAATCCTCCCGGTGAGGGGGTTCGCGTGCGTACTCTCGATATCTGACTCGCCGGCTCGGAGTTGCCAACAGGTGGGGTTGTGAGGCAATGAACGACGACAAGGTCGGATGCGAGCGGCCCGCTGTGCTCGACGCGGCGCTGCTGGCCACCTTGACCAGCCAGGGATCGACGGCATTCGCGTTCTACGACCGGCGGTTGCACTGTCGGCGGGTCAGCGGCGCGCTCGCCCGGCTGGCCGGGCTCTCGGTCGAGGACCTGCTCGGCCGACGTCCCGGCGAGGTCTACCCGCCGGCCCGCGCGCGCCGGATCGAGGCGACGATGACCCGGGTGCTCACCCGCGGCGAACCGTACGTCGAGACACACGTGAGCCGCGACCACGGCGATCCCGCCGACCGGGTCGGTTCCAGTCGCGGCGACGCACGCGAACGGGCGTACGAGTCGCAGTGGTTGCCGGTGCGTGACCCGGTCGAGGACACCGGACCGGTGCTCGGCGTGCTTTTGGTGGTGCGCGACATCACCGAGCAGCGGCGCTGCGAGGACCTGCTGCGCTCCAGCCAGTGGCGCACCGCCAGGCTCCAGGCGATGACCGCGCGGATCGCCGGCACGCTCCGGGTGCCCGAGGTGGAGGAGGCGGTCGGCGAACTCGGCATCGGCATCGCCGCGGCCCGCTCGGAGGCGTATCTGCTGGACGAGACGGCGCCGGTGTACCCATGGCCGAACGTGCCGGCGCAGCGCACCGTCACCCGCCGGCGCGGCCTGCCCGCGCACTGGTCGGCGGACCTGGTCGCCGCGGTGACCGACGGGATCGCCCGGTACGTCTCCCACCACGGTCCCGGCGCCTCCCGGGTGATCCTGCCGCTGGTCGGCTCCGGCGCGCCGCTGGGCGTGCTGCGCTACACCTTCGACGACGGACGCGCGTTCGACCCGGACGACCGGATCTTCCTCGAGGCGTTCGCCGGGCAGTGCGCGCTCGCCATCGAGCGCTCCCGGCTCTACGAACGCGAGCACCGCACGGCCGTCGCCCTGCAGCGCAGCCTGCTGCCCGAGCGGTTACCCGCGGTGCGCGGCGTCGAGTTCGGCTACCGCTATCTGCCCGGGGCGCCCGACTTCGAGGTCGGCGGCGACTGGTACGACGTGTTCCAACTGCCCGACAAGCGGGTGGCGATCGTGGTCGGCGACGTGATCGGCAAGGGCCTGACCGCGGCGGCCGGCATGGGCCGGGTCCGCTCGGCGCTGCGCGCGCTCGCCTTCACCGACCCCGAGCCCGCCGCCGTACTCACCGGCCTGGACCGGCTGTTCACCGCGACGGAGGACGACGAGTCGCTCACCACGCTGGTGTACGCCGTGATCGACCCTGCGACCGGGCTGCTCGTCCTCGCCGACGCGGGGCACCTGCCGGTGGTGGTCGTCTCCGCCGACGGCAAGGCCAAACTCGTCGAGATCGGCGAGGAGTCGACGCCGCTGGGAGTCGCCGAACATCGGACGCAGCACACCATCCGACTGGATCCGGGAGACATCCTGATCGGCTTCTCGGACGGTCTCGTGGAGACCCGCGGACGCGGCATCGACGAGGGCCTGGACGACCTCGTGGAGGTCGCCCGGGGGGCCAACGGGGGCCTGGAGGCGCTGTTGACGAGCATCCTGGACGGACTGCTCGGCGACCGGGACCGGGACGACGATGTGACCATCCTGGGGGTGCGGATCACCGGGGACGTATGAGTCGGATCCCTCACACAGGGTGTGGCGCGCGCCGCAAGAGGGAATCGTGTGAGCTGCGCCACCGAATGGGTGCGTAACACTTCTCCGCCTGGCCCGATGAGTACGAAGGTGGCAGCCGTTCGGGAATAGCAAAACAAGCCGATGCGCTGACTTTCGAGTGCAACCGGTTTGCCGGAACCACGCTGTCCGCCCGAGTGTCGTTCGCTTGGCGGCGCCTGCCTGTTCACCAGGCCGTGACGCCGTCCAGATCGTCGAGAGGTTGTTTGTGTCGGCCAGCACATCCCGTTCGCTCCCGCCCGAGATCGCCGAATTCGTCAACGTGAAGTCGTTGATCGAGCGGGGTGAGGCCCAGGGGTACATCGCCAGCGACGAGGTGCGCCAGGCGTTCGAGGCCGACCAGATTCCGGCCACCCAGTGGAAGAACGTCCTGCGCAGCCTCAACCAGGTCCTCGACCAGGAGGGTGTGACCATCATGGTCAGTGCCGCGGACTCGGCGGCGCCCAAGCGCACCCGCAAGAGCGTGGCGGCCAAGAGTGCCGCCAAGCGCACCGCGACCAAGACCGTCGTCTCCAACCGCGCCTCCACCGCGGTCACCGTGATGGCGGACGCGGAACCGGTCACGCCCGACGAGAGCCCCGCGCCGACCGCCGTCGCCCAGGCCGCCCCGGCGGCGCCCGCCGCGCCGCGCAAGAGCGCCGCGAAGAAGACCGCCGCCGCCGGCACCGCCAAGAAGGCCGCGCCGAAGAAGGCCGCCGCGAAGAAGACGGCCGGCAAGGCCGGTGAACCCGACGCGGACGCCGAGGAGTTGCCGGACGAGTCCGAGGTCGTGGTCGAGGACGCGGTGCCCGACGAGCCGGAGAGCAAGGGCTTCATCCTCTCCGACGACGAGGACGACGCCCCCGCGCAGCAGGTCGCCGCGGCGGGCGCGACCGCCGACCCGGTCAAGGACTACCTCAAGCAGATCGGCAAGGTCCCGCTGCTCAACGCCGAGCAGGAGGTCAACCTCGCCAAGCGGATCGAGGCCGGCCTGTTCGCCGAGGACAAGCTGGGCTCCGGCGACAAGTTGCCCCCCAAACTCCGGATGGAACTGGAGATCATCGCCGAGGACGGCCGCCGGGCCAAGAACCACCTCCTGGAGGCGAACCTGCGCCTGGTGGTCTCGCTCGCCAAGCGCTACACCGGTCGCGGCATGCTCTTCCTGGACCTGATCCAGGAGGGCAACCTGGGTCTGATCCGCGCCGTGGAGAAGTTCGACTACACCAAGGGCTACAAGTTCTCCACGTACGCCACCTGGTGGATTCGCCAGGCGATCACCCGGGCCATGGCCGACCAGGCGCGGACCATCCGCATCCCGGTGCACATGGTCGAGGTGATCAACAAGCTGGCCCGCGTGCAGCGCCAGATGCTCCAGGACCTGGGCCGCGAGCCCACTCCGGAGGAACTGGCCAAGGAACTCGACATGACCCCGGAGAAGGTCATCGAGGTGCAGAAGTACGGCCGCGAGCCGATCTCCCTGCACACCCCCCTCGGCGAGGACGGCGACAGCGAGTTCGGCGACCTGATCGAGGACTCCGAGGCCGTGGTCCCCGCCGACGCGGTCAGCTTCACGCTGCTCCAGGAGCAGTTGCACTCGGTGCTCGACACCCTCTCCGAGCGTGAGGCGGGCGTGGTGTCGATGCGCTTCGGGCTCACCGACGGTCAGCCCAAGACGCTCGACGAGATCGGCAAGGTCTACGGGGTCACCCGTGAGCGAATCCGCCAGATCGAGTCGAAGACGATGTCCAAGCTGCGCCACCCGTCCCGCTCCCAGGTGCTGCGCGACTACCTCGACTGAGCGGGATCGCCGCACCGTGCGTGGAGGTCACCGGCCCCGGATACACCATCCGGGGCCTTCGTGTGTGCGTTTCCGAGTGAAATCACCCGTTCGCCCGGAGTGAGGATTCCGGAGAGCCACGCTGGGGCACCGGCTTCTACCTGACGGTAGCCGGCGAGAGGTTCCCCATGATGGTGCGAGCGCCCGAGCGGAACAGACGCAGCAGTTTCCGGCGGTACACACGAGGATCGATGGCCGCGCTCGCCGCGGTCGCCCTGGCGGCGGTCCTGACGGCGGCCTCGCCCTCGGGGCCCCCGCGCGCGGTGGTCGGCGGCAGCCCCGCGGACACCGCGACCTATCCGTTCGCCGTGGCCCTCTCCAGTCGCGCCGAGTACGGCTCCGCGCGATCGGGGCAGTTCTGCGGCGGCACGCTGATCGCGCCGACCAAGGTGCTGACGGCCGCGCACTGCATGTACGACGCGAACGGCAAGCGGGAGGACCGCGCGGATCTGAAGGTGATCCAGGGTCGGACCGATCTGCGCACCAAACAGGGCCGCGAGGTGGTGGTCGGCGAGGTGTACGTGAACCCGAACTTCGATCCGAGCCTGATCTCCGGCGACTGGGCGGTGCTCACCCTCGACGAGCCGCTCGGCACGGGCGTCGCGTCGATGGTGGAACAGGACGCGGACGTCTACGCGAGCGGGACCGCGTCGACCGTGGTGGGCTGGGGTGACACCACGGGTCGAGGCGACTACTCCTCGACACTGCGCCAGGTCACCGTGCCGCTGGTGTCCGACGCGACCTGTCGCACGGCGTACCCCGGCGGACGATTCGGGAGCTATGACGCCGCCGCGATGGTGTGCGCTGGTGAGCGACTGGGCGGCAAGGACGCGTGCAGCGCCGACAGCGGCGGGCCGCTTCTGGTGGCGGGTCGGATCGCCGGGATCGTCTCGTGGGGTGAGGGATGCGCGTTGGCGGGTAAACCGGGCGTGTACACCCGGGTCGCCGCGTTCGCCCGGGACATCCGGGATGCCGCCGGATTGTGAGGGATATCACGGACCGCGAGGGCGCCGACCGCCCTCGCGGGTGACGACGACAGACGCCGATGGCGGCCACCTCGCGGTGGCCGCCATCGGCGCGATGTCTGCTCGTCGGGATCTCAGAGGGTCGGCTGTCTGGTCAGTTGTCGTCGTCCGGTGCGGTAACGGGGACCGCCGTGAGGCGGTCGGTCTCGTCCTGTATCTCCACGGCCACCTTCCGAAGCTCAGGCTCGAACTTACGGGCGTGGTGCGCACAGAACAGCAGTTCGCCGCCGCTGGAAAGGACTACCCGAAGGTATGCCTGGGCGCCGCACCGATCACAACGGTCGGCGGCCGTCAACGGACTGGCGGGTGTCAGAACCGAATTCACGTCGCCTCTTCTCTACTCGACGAAGCCTTCATCGATGTCCAACATCAAATCAGCCTCGAACGTTCCCGGGGTGATCGTGTCATGTTCAACAGCTTCTCGGCACACCCCTTCTGCAACTCATTCCTTGTGCATAGGACGTGCCCTGTGCGCGTACGGTTCATGCCGGCCACCCGATCGGGTGGTCGAAGATGTGTTCGGATGCCGGCTAGGATGCGGCGGCGAGCCGTCGCCGGGCTGTCTTCCGGCCCCGGTAGCCTTGCTCTCCGGCGCGACGAAGGTGATCACAGGGCCCGTTTTCGCGGGCTCGGAGCACCGCCGACGCGCCGCACGGATCGACGCGTTCGCGGCGATCCGACTACGCGACTACATGCGAGGAGTTGCACCGCGTGACCGCCCAGACGACCGCGCAGTCCACCGCGCTCCTGGCGGGCGAGCCCGACCACTCGAACTACACCGCGCGGCATCTCCTCGTTCTCGAGGGTCTTGACGCGGTCCGCAAGCGGCCCGGCATGTACATCGGCTCCACCGACAGTCGGGGCCTGATGCACTGTCTGTGGGAGATCATCGACAACTCGGTGGACGAGGCCCTCGGGGGCTTCGGAGACCGGATCGAGGTGCTCCTGCACGCGGACGGCTCGGTGGAGGTTCGGGACAACGGTCGCGGTATCCCCGTCGACGTGGAGCCCAAGACCGGCCTGTCCGGTGTCGAGGTCGTCATGACCAAGCTGCACGCAGGCGGCAAGTTCGGCGGCGGTTCCTACGCCGCGTCCGGCGGCCTGCACGGCGTCGGCGCCTCTGTGGTCAACGCCCTGTCCGCCCGACTCGACGTCGAGGTGGACCGGAGCGGGCACACCCACGCCATCTCGTTCCGCCGCGGCGTGCCCGGCGAGTTCGCCACCCTCGGCGCGGACGCTCCGTTCAGCGCCGGTAACGGACTGCGCAAGATCAAGAAGATCTCCAAGGCCAAGTCCGGGACCCGGGTCCGCTACTGGGCGGACCGGCAGATCTTCCTCAAGGACGCCGCGCTCGACCTGGAGCAGCTCCACTCGCGAGCCCGGCAGACCGCGTTTTTGGTGCCCGGACTCACGATCGTTGTTCGCGACGAGCGTAATGGTGCGAATCCGGGCGAAGCGGACGAACAGGTATTTCACTACTCCGGCGGGATCAGCGAGTTCTGTGAATACCTCGCTCCCGACCGCGCGCTCTGCGACGTGTTGCGCTTCACCGGCTCCGGCACGTTCAAGGAAACCGTGCCGGTGCTCGACGAGCAGGGCCACATGGTGCCCACCGAGGTGCAGCGCGAACTGGGTGTGGACGTGGCGCTGCGTTGGGGTACGGGATACGACTCGACCCTGCGCTCCTTCGTCAACATCATCGCCACGCCCAAGGGCGGCACCCACGTCGCCGGGTTCGACCAGGCGCTCCGGCGTACGGTCAACGACGTGCTGCGCTCGACCAAGCTGCTGCGCGTGGCCGAGGACGACATCACCAAGGACGACGCGACCGAGGGTCTGACCGCCGTGGTCACCGTGCGGCTGGCCGAGCCGCAGTTCGAGGGTCAGACCAAGGAGGTGCTGGGCACCTCGGCCGCCGCGCGGATCGTGCAGAACGTGGTGGCCAAGGAACTCAAGGCGTTCCTGACCTCCACCGCGCGCGACCACAAGGCGCAGTCCCGCGCCGTCCTGGAGAAGGTCGTCTCGGCGGCCCGCACCCGGATCGCCGCGCGGCAGCACAAGGAGGCCCAGCGGCGCAAGACGGCCCTGGAGACCTCGGCGCTGCCGGCCAAGCTGGCCGACTGCCGCAGTGACGACGTGGACCGCAGCGAGTTGTTCATCGTCGAGGGCGACTCCGCGCTCGGCACCGCCAAGCTCGCCCGCAACTCGGAGTTCCAGGCCCTGCTGCCGATCCGCGGCAAGATCCTGAACGTGCAGAAGGCGTCCGTCTCGGACATGCTCAAGAACGCCGAGTGCGCCGCGATCATCCAGGTCATAGGTGCGGGCTCGGGGCGCACCTTCGACATCGACCAGGCCCGCTACGGCAAGATCATCTTCATGGCGGACGCCGACGTCGACGGGTCGCACATCCGCTGCCTGCTGCTCACCCTCTTCCAGCGCTACATGCGTCCGATGGTCGAGTCCGGCCGGGTCTTCGCCGCGGTCCCGCCGCTGCACCGGATCGAGCTGTCCCGGCCCAAGAAGGGCCAGGAGAAGTACGTCTACACGTACTCGGACGCCGAGCTGAAGCGCACGCTGCTGGAGTACCAGCGCAAGGGCATCGCCTGGAAGGACCCGATCCAGCGGTACAAGGGTCTGGGCGAGATGGACGCCGATCAGCTCGCGGAGACCACGGTCGATCCCCGGCACCGCACGCTGCGCCGGATCAACCTCGGCGACCTCGAGGCGGCCGAGCGCGTGTTCGACCTGCTGATGGGCAACGAGGTGGCGCCGCGCAAGGAGTTCATCACCAACTCCGCGTCGCTGCTCGACCGCTCGCGGATCGACGTCTGAGCGAACCGGACACCCGGGCATACGCCGGGCCGGAGGGATTCGTCCCTCCGGTCCGGCGTTTTTTCATGGTCAGGACATCAGGGCCAAACGGTCCGTATATCTGCGATAGAAGGACGAATGTCACTCATTGGCGTGTGACCGGCCGGTCTCCCGTGTCGGCGGGGCGCGGGATCTCGTTGGCCAAGCGATTCCACGACGCATGGCGGAGCCAGGAGTGCGGCCGTGCCGGCGGTTCATCCGTACAGGTGAATTGTGCAGAACCTGGCCGTGCGGCCCGCGCCCGCTGACCATGCTGAAAACCGGTCCCGTCGAACGCCTGTCCAGGGCGCTCGGAGTCGGGACACAGCCGCGCGGTTCGGCGATCGACGAGGAGAGCTACGGTGACGACCAGTTCGTACCGACCCACACCCACCCGGGGTGTGCCGATCGGCGACCCGGAGCCGGATCCGCGCGCGGACATCTACCTGCGGGTGCAGGCGAGCCCCGAGTTCCAGGAGATCCGGCGGCGCTATCGAGACTTCGTCTTCCCGATGTCGCTCGCGTTTCTCGGGTGGTACCTGCTCTACGTGTTCGCGTCCACGTTCGCGCGCGACTTCATGGCGCACCGGATCCTGGGCGCGTTCAACGTCGCGCTGGCCTTCGGTCTGCTCCAGTTCGCGAGCACCTTCCTGATCACGTGGTCGTACGCCCGCAACGCGCGCGGCAAGCGTGACCGGGCGGCGCTCAACCTGCGCTGGGAGACCCAGGAGATGTTCCGGTGAACGGTGCGTACCTCGCGGTGGCCGGCGGCCACCGCGGCCTGACCGGCCTGTTGTTCGTGGTCTTCGTGGTGATCACGCTGGGCATCACCGTGTGGGCCAGCCGGAACAACCGCACGGCCAACGACTTCTACGCCGGCGGGCGGGAGTTCTCCGCCTCCCAGAACGGGCTGGCGATCGCGGGCGACTACATGTCGGCGGCGTCGTTCCTGGGCATCGCCGGACTGATCGCGCTGTTCGGCTACGACGGCTTCCTGTACTCGATCGGCTTCCTGGTCGCGTGGCTGGTCGTGCTCATGCTGGTGGCCGAACTCGTGCGCAACTGCGGGCGGTTCACGATGGCCGACGTGGTCGCGTTCCGGATGAGCCGCAAGCCGGTGCGGACCGCGGCGGGCGCCGCGACGATCGTGGTCTCGATCTTCTACCTGATCGCGCAGATGGTCGGCGCGGGCACGCTGGTCGCGCTGTTGCTCGGGGACAGCGGCGGCTCGGCGCAGACCTGGACGATCGTCGGCGTGGGCGCGCTGATGGTGGTCTACGTGACCTTCGGCGGGATGAAGGGCACCACCTGGATCCAGATCGTCAAGGCGGTGCTGCTGCTCGGCGGCGCGATCCTGATGACGTTCCTGGTCCTGCTGCGTTTCCACTTCGACCCCGACGAGTTGCTGGACACCGCCGCGCACACCAGCGGCCACGGACAGCAGTTCCTCGAGCCGGGTCTGAAGTACGGCAAGAACCTGACCAGTCGGCTGGACTTCATCAGCCTGGCCATCGCGCTGGTGCTGGGCACCGCTGGACTTCCGCACATCCTGGTGCGCTTCTACACGGTGCCCACCGCGCGGGCCGCGCGGCACTCGGTGATGTGGGCGATCGCGCTGATCGGCACGTTCTACCTGCTCACCATCGTGCTCGGGTTCGGCGCCGCGGCGGTGCTCGGGTCGGACAAGATCCGCAAGTCGAACGCGGCGGGCAACACCGCGCTGCCGCTGCTCGCGGAGGAACTCGGCGGCGGGCCGGACACGTTCGGCGGCGTAGTGCTGCTCGCGGTGATCGCGGCGGTCGCGTTCGCGACCATCCTGGCCGTGGTGGCCGGGCTGACCCTGGCCTCCTCGGCGTCCTTCGCGCACGACCTGTACACGAACGTGATCCGCAAGGAGGCGACCGACGAGAAGAGCGAACTGCGGGCCGCCCGGATCTCGGCGATCGTGATCGGCGGGATCGCGATCGGGCTGAGCCTGTCCGCGCAGAAGCTCAACGTCGCGTTCCTGGTCGCGCTCGCCTTCGCGGTCGCCGCGTCGGCGAACCTGCCCACGCTGCTGTACACGCTGTTCTGGCGGCGGTTCAACACCAACGGCACGGTGTGGGCGATCTACGGCGGGCTCGGCTCGGCGCTGGTGCTCGTGTTGTTCTCGCCGGTGGTCTCCGGCGGCAAGACGCCGCTGGTGACCGGGATCGACTTCCACTGGTTCCCGTTGGAGAACCCGGGAATCGTGTCGATCCCGATCGGCTTCCTGTGCGGCTGGATCGGCACGCTGCGCTCGGACGAGGAGGCGGACGCCGCCAAGTACGCCGAGATGGAGGTCCGTTCGCTGACCGGGGCGGGCGCCTACTGACGGTGCGTCAACAGCCGGGCCCGCATGCTGGTCGGGAGGCCCTCGTCCTTGCCGCAACTCTCCGGCCGGGCGGGGGCCTCCCGGCGTGCGTCCACCGCGACGGTCCAGGTGCGGCCGTCGGTGTGGTCGACCCGCACGGTCCACCCGCCGTCGTCCTCGGCCCGCTCGTCGTACACCGACAGCGCGTCGGCCCGGCGCTCGCCGCAGTCCGTGCGGACCGCGAGCTCGGCGGCCTGACCGGCCCGGGAGTAGGTGGCCCGGCCCCGGCACCGGTCCGGCAACATCTCGCCGCGGCGCGCGGCGGCGATCACGGCGCGGGCCGAGGTGGGGTCCAGGCGGCCGTACAGGTAGCCCTGGGGCAGCACGATGGCGGTCGGGGCGAATCGGTGCCCACCCAGGTGGGTGACCTCCCAGGCGGCCTCGGGGAGGCTCGCGGCGAGCGCGGCGGCCAGCGGGCGGCCCTCGACCGCGCAGCACCGGTCGCGCTTGCCGTTCGTGCAGACCAGGATCAGCGGCTCGGCGACCGGTTCGCCCAGTGCGGGCTCGGCCGGTCCGGCCAGCGCGGCGAGGTCGAGCGTGAGCAGGTCGGCGGCGCCGGCCACCCGCAACCGGCGCAGCCAGGTGCCGCCGGGCTCGGTCCAGGCCAGGAAGACGGTCCGCGGTCCGTCGGAGGCGGTGCCCGCGTCGGCCGGGCCGCCCGCGTCGTCGGCCCGGGGGTTCGCCTCGTCCGGTCGCCGGCCCGCCTGGTCCGGTCGGCGGATGAGGGCGGCGCGGAAACCGGCCCTGCCGGCGCGCTCGTCCAGCTGCCGGCCCACCCCGTCGTCGAGCCCGCGACTGCCGGTCAGGGCCTTCGCGGCCCACGGTCCGGGGTGCTCGACCAGCAGCCAGCCGCGCGTGGTCGGAGCGGTGCCGGCCATCGGCTCGGCGAGTTCGTGCGAAAGAAAGACGCAGGTTTCCACGACTGTGCACCGTATAGCTTTCACTTGCCGATCGGCCCGATCGGCCCCGCCCCGAGCGCCCGGATCCGATGATCCCGGTACGGTTGTTGCACACGGTAACGATGGGAGGCGGCCATGCCCCAGGGACGGCCCGACGGGAGAGCGGCGATAGCCGGCTTCACGTTGGACGACGCGGTGGCGCTCGCCAGGGCCGCGCACGACGGTCAGTTGGACAAGGGTGGTCACCCGTACATCACGCACCCGCTGCGGGTGATGCGGCAGGTCGAGGGCACGTACACGCAGATGGCGGCGGTCCTGCACGACGTGATCGAGGACACACCGGTGGGTGCGGACGATCTGCGCGCCGCCGGTGTGCCGGAGCGGGTGGTGGCCGCGGTGATCGCGCTGTCCAAGCTGCCCGGCGAACCGCTGGAGGTCAGCATCGAGCGCGCGGCGGCGGACCCGATCGCGCTCGTGGTCAAGCGGGCGGACATCGCGGACAACCGCTCCGAGGCCCGACTCGGGCAACTCGACGCGGCGACGCAGGTGCGGTTGCGGCACAAGTACACGCGCTCGATCGAGCTCCTGGAGGAGTTCGCCGCGCGCTGACGAACGAGGCCGGCTCGGCCGGCGATCGAACGGGACGAGACCCCCGCGGCGAGGGACGCCGCGGGGGTCTCGGTGTGCGGGGCCGGCTCAGACGGTGCCCGGAGGGCCGCCGACCACCTCGACATGCTTGACCAGTGGCGTGCCGGAGCCGTCCCGGCGCGGATCCGGGGCGGGCAGTTCGACCGGCGCTCCCTTCGCGTCCGAGCCGCGGATCGGTGCCCGGCCCGCCCAGGCCAGGCGCAGCGTGGTCTCGCCCTTGAGGAAGCGCTGGCAGCGCACCCCGCCGGTGGCTCGACCCTTGCGCGGATACTCGGCGAACGGGGTGACCTTGCAGGTGCCGTACTCCGAGCCGAACAGCGCGTCCCCGCTGTAGGCGGCGACCGTGACCACCATCGCGTCGGCGCCCGGATCCACCGCGGTGAACGAGAGCACGGACTGTCCGGTGCCGAGCTTGATCCCGGCCATGCCGCCCGCCGGGCGGCCCTGCGGGCGCACCATCGAGGCCTGGAAACGCAACAACTGGGCGTCGTCGGTGATGAAGACCAGGTCCTCCTCGCCGGTGCGCAACTCGACCGCGCCGACGATGGCGTCGCCCTCGCGCAGCGTGATCACCTCCAGGTCGTCCTTGTTCGCCGGATAGTCCGGCACGACCCGCTTGACCACCCCCTGCGCGGTGCCGAGCGCGAGCCCGGGGGAGTCGGCGGACAGGGTGGTCAGGCACACCAGTCGCTCGTTCGACTCCAGCGAGACGAACTCGGACAGCGGTGCGCCGCCGGCCAGGTTCGGCGCGGTCGCGGTCTCCGGCAGCGAGGGCAGGTCGACCACGTTGATCCGAAGCAGCCGGCCGGTGCTGGTGACCGCGCCGACCTCGCCGCGCACGGTGGCCGCGACCGAGGACACCACCAGATCGTGTTTGGATCTGGCCCCCTCGGGCGGCAGCGGGCCGCCGGTGGAGGTGCGGGCGAGCAGGCCGGTCGAGGACAGCAGCACGGTGCACGGCGCGTCGGTGACCTGGAGCGGAACGGCCGCGGCGGGCACGTCCGCCGATTCGAGCAGGACCGTGCGGCGCGGCGTGCCGTACTTCTTGGACACCGCGGCCAATTCGTCCGAGACCACCTTCCGGAGCAGCTTGTCGTCCTCCAGGATGGTGGTCAGTTCGGCGATCTCGGCGCGCAAGCGCTCCTGCTCGGCCTCCAGTTCGATCCGGTCGAACCGGGTGAGCCGGCGCAGCGGGGTGTCCAGGATGTAGGACGCCTGGATGTCGGAGAGCGAGAACGTCTCCATCAGACGTTCCTTGGCCTGCGCCGAGTTGTCGCTCGAGCGGATCAGCTCGATCACGCGGTCGATGTCGATCAGCGCGACGAGCAGGCCGTCGACCAGGTGCAGGCGCTCCTGGCGCTTGCGGCGCCGGAACTCGCTGCGCCGGCGGACCACCTCGAAGCGGTGGTCCACGTAGACCTGGAGCAGTTCCTTCAGGCCCAGCGTGAGCGGCTGGCCGTCGACCAGCGCGACGTTGTTGATGCCGAAGGTCTCCTCCATCGGCGTCAGCTTGTAGAGCTGCTGGAGGATCGCCTCGGGGTTGAACCCGTTCTTGATCTCGATGACCAGACGCAGGCCGTGCGAGCGGTCGGTGAGGTCCTTCAGGTCCGCGATGCCCTGGACCTTCTTGGCCTGCACCAACTCCTTGATCTTGGCGATCACCCGCTCCGGGCCGACGTTGTACGGCAACTCGGTGACCACGATGCCCTTGCGGCGCGCGGTGACCGACTCGACCGTCGCGGTGGCGCGGATCTTGAAGGTGCCGCGGCCCTTCTCGTACGCGTCGCGGACCCCGCCCAGGCCCACGATCCGACCGCCGGTGGGCAGGTCGGGGCCGGGGACGTGGCGCATCAGGTCGTCGAGTGTGGCGGTGGGGTGTCGGATCAGGTGACGCGCGGCGGCGACCACCTCGACCAGGTTGTGCGGCGGCATGTTGGTCGCCATGCCGACCGCGATCCCGGACGCCCCGTTGACGAGCAGGTTCGGGAACGCGGCGGGCAGGACGCCCGGTTCCTGTTCCTGGCCGTCGTAGTTGGGGCCGAAGTCGACGACGTCCTCGTCGATCGAGTCGACCATCAGCATCGCGGCCGAGGACAGCCGGGACTCGGTGTATCGCATCGCGGCGGGCGGGTCGTCGCCGCCGAGCGAGCCGAAGTTCCCGTGGCCGTCGATCAGCGGCAGGCGCATCGAGAACGGCTGCGCCATGCGCACCAGGGTGTCGTAGATGGGGCCGTCACCGTGCGGGTGCAGCTTGCCCATCACCTCGCCCACGACGCGGGCGCACTTGACGTACCCCCGGTCCGGGCGCAGGCCCATCTCGGCGGCTTGGTACAGGATGCGGCGATGCACGGGCTTGAGCCCGTCGCGGGCGTCCGGCAGTGCCCGCGAGTAGATGACCGAGTAGGCGTACTCCAGGAAGGAGCCCTGCATCTCGTCGACGACATCGATGTCGAGGATGCGTTCCTCGAAGTCGTCCGGTGGCTGCGGACCGGAAGTTTTCGTACTACGGCGGGCCATGCGCGGCGTTGCTCCTTTGCTTCTTCGGGCCGGCGCCGGGCCGTGTCTCCCGTGTCCGCCCGAGGGCGGCGCGGCCGGGGACGGCCCGCACGGCGTGCCCATTGTGACGCGCCGGTGCGACATGTGAGTGCATCGACCCGGGTGACAGCGTGCTTGAGGGCCGTGCGAGGAGGGAAGGACAGCCTCTTGGCCCACGGTTGTGCCGCACTCTCCGGCCGCCGTCCGAGCAGGAAGAACGAAGGGTTTCCCGATGGACGACAAGCAGATCCGCGAACGCATCACCGACATGGTCGAGCAGGAGCGTGCCCTGCGGGACCAACTTGCGCAAGGCGTGATCTCGTCCGGTGAGGAGCATGCCCGGTTGGCCGAGGTGGAGGCCGAACTCGACCAGTGCTGGGACCTGCTGAGGCAGCGTCAGGCATTGCGGGACGCCGGCGGGGACCCGGCGACGGCCGCGGCGCGGCCGGCGCGCGAGGTGGAGGGCTATCAGCAGTAGTCGTCCGCGGGCGGGCTTCGCCGATCGCGAACAGCCCGAAAGCGGGAGTCGAACGGGCACCGCGCGTCGTTAGGGTGAGGGTGGCCGCCGGCGCGGCGGTCACTCTCCAGGAGAGGACGGTTGGGCATATGGCAGGACCGGCGACTGCATCGTTGGGGTTCACCGCGACCACGCACACCCTCGGCAACGGGCTCCGCGTGGTGCTCTCGGAGGACCACGTCGACCCCGTGGCCGCCGTCTGCCTCTGGTACGACGTGGGCTCACGGCATGAACGGCCCGGGCGGACCGGCCTCGCGCACCTCTTCGAGCACCTGATGTTCCAGGGTTCGGCCAACGTGCACGGCAACGAGCACTTCGAGTTCGTGCAGTCAGCGGGCGGTTCGCTCAACGGCACCACCAGCTTCGAGCGCACGAACTACTACGAGACCATGCCCGCGCACCAGTTGGAACTCGCGCTGTGGCTGGAGGCGGACCGCATGGGCGGGCTGCTGAAGGCGCTGACCGAGGAGAGCTTGGACAACCAGCGCGACGTGGTCAAGAACGAGCGCCGGCAGCGCTACGACAACGTGCCCTACGGCACCGCGTGGGAGCGGCTGGTGGCGATGGCCTTCCCCGAGGGCCACCCGTACCACCACATGCCGATCGGCTCGATGGCCGACCTGGACGCCACCTCGCTCGCGGACTGCCAGGCGTTCTTCCGGACCTACTACGCGCCCAACAACGCGGTGCTCGCGATCGTCGGCGACGTGGATCCCGAGCAGACGCTGGCCTGGGTGGAGAAGTACTTCGGCACCATCCCCGCGCATGACGGCAAGCCGGTGCCCGCGGACGGCACGCTGCCGCCGGTCCTGGGCGCCGAGGTGCGCGAGACGGTGCACGAGGAGGTGCCCTCGCCGGCCCTGATGGCCGCCTACCGGATGCCGGCCGACGGCACCCGGGGCGCGGACGCGGCGGACATCGCGCTGACCGTGCTCGGCGAGGGGGAGAGTTCGCGGCTGAACACCCGGCTGGTGCGGCACGACGAGCTGGCGATCTACGCCGGGGTGGGCCTGATGCGCCTGTCCGGCACCGCGTCGGTGGCGATGTTGGACGTCAAGGCGTCCGGGTCGGGCGCGGTCGGGGCGATCGACGCGGCGCTGGCCGAGGAGTTCGCGCGGTTCGCGGCCGAGGGTCCGACCCCGGCCGAACTCGAACGTGCGCAGGCCCAGTTGGAGCGGGCCTACCTGGACACGATGGCCACGGCCGGCGGCCGGGCGGACGAACTGTGCCGCTACGCGACGTTGTTCGGCGACGCGAACCTGGCGTTCACCGCGCTGGACCGGCTGCTGGACATCACGGCCGAGGAGGTGCGGGCGGTCGCCGCCGAGCGCCTGGTGCCGGACAACCGTGCGGTGCTCGTGTACGAACCGACCGACGACGCGGACGAGAACGAGGAGCAGGTCGCGTGACCCAGACCGGCGAGATGGTGTTCCACCCGCGCCCCGGCGCGGGCCCGGCCCGCGAGTGGACCTTCCCCGCGCCCGAGCGCTCGGTGCTGGGCAACGGCCTCGCGGTGCTGCGCGTGGACCGACCCGGCCAGAAGGTGGTGGCGGTCGAGCTGGTGCTCGACTCGCCGCTGGCCGCCGAGCCGACCGAGCGCGAGGGCGTCGCGACCATCATGGCGCGCGCGCTCACCGAGGGCACCGACAAGATGGGCGCCGAGGAGTTCGCCGCCGAGTTGGAGCGCTGCGGCGCGACGATCGACACCGACGCCGATCATCCGGGCGTGCGGGTCGCGCTGGATGTGCCGGCCTCGCGCCTGGAGCGGGCGCTGGGGTTGCTCGCGGACGCGGTCCGGGCGCCGGCGTTCCCGGCGGACGAGGTGGACCGGCTGGTGCGCCAGCGGCTGGACGAGATCGTGCACGAGCTGGCCAGTCCGCCCCGGCGGGCGGCGCTCGCGCTGAGCGCGACGCTGTTCGACCCCTCGGTGCGACTGTCCCGGCCGCGCGCCGGCACCTCGGAGAGCGTCGCGCGGGTGGACCGCACGGCCGTGTGGGACTTCTTCACGGCGCACGTGCGTCCGCAGACCGCCACCCTGGTCGTGGTCGGCGACTTCGAGGGCGTGGACGTCACCGGTGTGCTGGAGCGCACGATCGGCACCTGGCACGCGGAGCCGGCCGAGCCCTCGCGACCGGCCCCCGTGCTCGCCGACGACCACGCCCGGGTGCTGATCGTGCACCGGCCGGGCAGCGTGCAGACGCAACTGCTGGTCGGGCGCACCGGACCGGGCCGCGAGGACGCCTCGTGGCCGGCCCTGACCATCGGTACGTACTGCCTGGGCGGCACGCTCACCTCGCGCCTGGACCGGGTGCTGCGCGAGGAGAAGGGCTACACCTACGGCGTGCGCGCGGGCAACCAGTCGTTGCCGGTGGGCTCGCTGCTGGCGATCCACGGCTCGGTGGAGACCGACGTCACCGGGCCGGCCGTCGCGGACCTGGTCACCGTGCTGCGCACGCTGGCCGCCGAGGGCCTGGAGGACGTCGAGCGGGACGCGGCGGTGCAGAGCATCGTGGGCGTCGCGCCGCTGAAGTACGTGACGCCGCGCGCGGTGTGCGACTCGCTCGCGGACATGGCCGCCGAGCGGCTCCCGGACGACTACCTGCCGGAGCTCTACCTGCGGCTGGCCGACGTGGCCACCAAGGACGCCGCCGCGTCGGCGTCCGCCGCGTTCGACCCCGAGCACCTCGTGGTGGTCCTGGTGGGCGACGCGGACAAGATCCGCGAGCCGCTGGAAGCACTCGAAATCGGACCGGTCACGGTCGTCGAATAGGCGCGTGCGGCGGTGGGCGGATCCCAACGGGCGGCCCACCGCCAACCGCGATCTCCCGGGGCACTTAACGTAGACCCATGACTCAGCCGTTGCCGGGCGCCGGGCCCGGAGAGACGACAGCCATTCCGCCGGTCGACGGACCCGACGGGAAACAAGGCGATGCCCCCGTGCCGCTCGGCGTCGGACTGACCGCCGCGGACGTCGCGGAACGGGTCGCCAGGGGCGACGTCAACGACGTTCCCGTGCGCTCCAGTCGCTCGACGTCCGAGATCGTCAAGGCGAACGTCTTCACCCGGTTCAACGCCGTCATCGGCGTGTTGTGGCTGATCATCCTGTCCGTCGGGTCGGTCAAGGACGGCCTGTTCGGTTTCGTGATCATCGCCAACACCGGAATCGGGATCATCCAGGAGATGCGCGCCAAGCGCACCCTGGACCGGCTCGCGGTGATCGGCGAGTCCAAGCCGGTGGTGCGCCGGGACGGGCGGGCCGTCGCGCTGTCCCCCTCGGACCTCGTGCTCGACGACGTGATCGAGCTGGGCGCGGGCGACAAGGCAGCGGTGGACGGCGTGGTCGTCGAGGCCGACAACCTCGAGATCGACGAGTCGCTGCTCACCGGCGAGGCCGACCCGGTGATCAAGCGCCCGGGCGACCCGGTGATGTCCGGCAGCTTCGTGGTGGCCGGCAACGGCGCGTTCACCGCGACCCGGGTGGGTCGCGAGGCGTACGCCGCGCAGCTCATGGAGGAGGCCAGCAAGTTCACGCTGGTGGCCTCGGAACTGCGCAACGGGATCAGCACGATCCTCAAGTACGTCACCTGGATCCTGTTCCCGGCCTCGATCGCGCTGATCATCAGCCAGTACCGGCTGGAGGACACCACCTGGCGCGAGGCCGTCACCCGGATGATCGCGGGCATCGTGCCGATGGTCCCCGAGGGCCTGGTGCTGCTCACCTCGCTGGCGTTCGCCGTCGGTGTGGTGCGTCTGGGTCGCAAGCAGTGCCTGGTCCAGGAGTTGCCCGCGATCGAGGGTCTGGCCCGGGTCGACGTGGTCTGCCTGGACAAGACCGGCACGCTCACCGAGGGCGGCATGAACGTCGCCGAGGTGCGCGAGCTGGCCGAGGGCCTGCCGGTGCGCTCCGCGCTCGGCGCGCTCGGCACCACCGAGCCGCGCCCGAACGCGAGCCTGGCCGCGATCATCGACGAGTGCCCGGCCGAGCACGGCTGGACCTCGGTGGAGAGCGTGCCGTTCTCGTCCGCGCGCAAGTACAGCGGCGCGACGTTCGAGGTGGCCGGTGCCCGCGCCACGTGGTTGATCGGCGCCCCCGAGGTGCTGGTGACCACGCAGGCACACGGCGAACTGCTCGCCGACGCCGAACGGCTGGGCGGACAGGGCCTGCGGGTGTTGATGCTGGTCCGCACCGACGCCCCGCTCGCGGACACCGTGGACGCCCTCGTCGGCGGCCCGGACGGCGCCGACGTGACGCCCGCCGCGCTGGTGGTGCTGGAGCAGCGGTTGCGGCACGACGCCGGCGCGACGTTGGACTACTTCGCCGATCAGGGCGTGGCGGCCAAGGTGATCTCCGGCGACAACGCGATCTCGGTCGGCGCGGTGGCCGCCAAGCTCGGCATCAAGGGCGCCGAACACCCGGTGGACGCGCGCACGCTGCCCACCGATCAGAACGAGCTGGCGGACGTGCTGGAGGCCAACACGGTCTTCGGCCGGGTCACCCCGCAGCAGAAGCGGGACATGGTCGCCGCCCTCCAGTCGCGCGGGCACAACGTGGCGATGACCGGCGACGGCGTCAACGACGTACTCGCGCTCAAGGACGCCGACATCGGTGTGTCGATGGGCTCGGGCAGCGAGGCCACCAAGGGCGTCGCGCAGATCGTGCTGCTGGACAACAGCTTCGCGACGCTGCCGTCGGTGGTCGGCGAGGGCCGCCGGGTGATCGGCAACATCGAGCGGGTCTCCAACCTGTTCCTGACCAAGACCGCCTACTCGGTGCTGCTGGCCATCCTGGTCGTGATCGCCAACGTGCCCTACCCGTTCCTGCCCCGGCACCTGACCCTGCTGGCCTGGTTCACCATCGGTACCCCGGCGTTCTTCCTGGCCCTGGCGCCGAACAAGGAACGCGCCCGTCCCGGCTTCGTCAAGCGGGTGCTGCGCTACTCGGGCCCCTCCGGGGTGATCGCCGGCACGGCGACCTTCACCGCGTACCTGCTGGCCCGCTCGTACTACGGCGCGACGGACGCCACCCGTACGGCCGAGACGTCGATCGCGACGCTGACGCTGTTCCTGGTCGGCCTGTGGGTGCTCGCGATCATCGCCCGTCCGTACACGTGGTGGCGGATAGCGCTGGTGCTGGTGATGGGTGCCGGGTTCGCCACGGTGATCTCGGTGCCATGGCTCCAGGACTTCTTCGAACTCAAGCTGGTCGGTACGCGGATGCCGTGGACCGCGGTCGGCCTCGCGGTGGCCGCCGGAGTGCTTCTGGAGATCGTCGCGTACTGGAACAAGCGCCGCCTGGCGAGCGAGGTGGCCGCGTAGGCGCATCGGGTGCGGGTCGGGCATCGGCCCGGCCCGCACCCGATGCGGACCGCCCCGCCACCGCGTTCCTAGGACAGGCCCCGGCGGTCCCTGCCCCGCTCGGCGAGGGCCAGGGCCACGCCGAGCACGGCCGAGCCCCCGGCCAGGCCCGCGATGAAGGCCCGCCGTCCGCGCGGCAGCCTCCCGCGGTACGCGCAGGTGATGAGCGTGTCGCCGAGGTCGGCGGCGGAGCCCGCCAGCGCCCAGGCGCGGATCGGTTCGCCGCGGCCCGCCGCGAACATCGCGCCGGCGCCGAGCGCGAGGTCGCGTCCGCCGAGCGCGCGGGCGAAGACCAGCGCGCCGGTGCGCTCCGCGTCGTCGCCGATCCACGGTCGGGACACCCGCACCGGGTCGAGCAGCGCGACCACGCCCAGCGCGGCCCGGGCCCCGCCCCAACCGAACGTCGCGGTGCGTACGAGCCCGTCGGATTCACTCGGCGTAGTCGTCACGGTCGTCACCGTATCGCTCCCGCGGCACTTCAGCGGTCATCCATTTCGTGCATTAGCCTCGCTCTGCCGCACACACGCATCGGCGACATCGAGCGATCCGCGCCGTCGTGACGTTCCGTCACGTATCCACGGGGGTGGAGGAGGCGCCGGTCGCCCCACGGGGATGGAGAACCACGTTGTACCTGCGTAAGCCTGCCGTACCGGGCCTGTTGATCGCCGCATCCGTCATCACGCTGTCCAGCGGATGCGGTCTGGTCGACAAGGTCAAGGGCGACGACGACAAGAAGAAGGACCCGGCCACGGCCGCGCCCCAGGCGGGCGGCGGCTCGACCGGCGGCGCGAGCGGCGCGCCGGCCACGCAGCCCGGCGGGGGCAAGGGCACCGCGCCCGCAACCGCGCCGGCGACCGGCAAGCCCGGCGGCACCGTCGATGTCGGCGCCAAGGACTTCTGCAACCTGCTCACGCCCGCCGAGCTCAAGGGTGTGCTGGGCAGCGAGGTTCCGCGCACCAAGAACGACCCCACGCTGCATAGCTGCCGCTACTACGGCCCGGGCGACTCGTCGCTGCTGACCGTGCAGTACTTCACCCAGAGCAGCAGGCTCTCCGGCACGGCGGAGAGCGTGGCGGCCAAGAACGACGCGTCCAAGTACGGGAAGCCGATCACCGATCTCGGCGCGTTCCCGACGCTGTACGTGGCCGGGGACGGCGCCTATCCGGCGCCCTCGGTGCCCGAGGTCTACTTCGTCAAGCCGCGCGGCACCGACCTGATGGTCGAGGCGCACGTGTCCCTCGCGCCCGCGGCGAAGGGCCTCCCGCGTACGCAGCACATCGCGATCGCCAAGATCGTCGCCGACAAGATCTGAGCGCGTTCCGGGGCCGGGCCTGTGGCGGCCCGGCCCCGGTCCGGTCAGCCCTTGAGCTCCGGGAAGTCCTCCTCGAACCACTCCAGCGCGCCCCGTCCGGCCAAGTCGCCCTCGTGCAACTCGCGCTCGCGACCCCGCAGTTCGACCCGGCGGATCTTGCCCGAGATGGTCTTGGGCAACTCCGCGAACTCGATCCGGCGGATCCGCTTGTACGGCGAGAGCACCTCGCGCGCGTGCCGCAGCACGGACAGCGCGGTCTCACGGGTGGGCTCGTGCCCGGCGGCGAGCACCACGTACGCCTTCGGCACCGCGAGCCGCACCGGATCCGGCGAGGGCACCACCGCGGCCTCGGCCACCGCGTCGTGCTCGATCAGCACACTCTCCAGCTCGAACGGCGAGATGCGGTAGTCGGACGCCTTGAACACGTCGTCGGAGCGGCCCACATAGGTGATGTAGCCGTCCGCGTCCCGGGTGCCGACGTCGCCCGTGTGGTAGAAACCGTCGCGCATCGACTCGGCCGTGCGCTCCGGGTCGTCGAGGTAACCGGTCATCAGACCCAGCGGGCGTGCCGCGAGTTCGAGGCAGATCTCGCCCTCGGCGCCCTCGCCGGTGACCACCTCGCCGGAGATCGGGTCGAGCAGGGCGACGGTGTACCCGGGCAGCGGCCGGCCCATCGAGCCCGGCCGGACCTGCTGTCCGGGCGCGTTGCCGATCTGCGCGGTGGTCTCGGTCTGGCCGAAGCCGTCCCGGATGGTCAATCCCCAGGCGGTCCGCACCTGTTCGATGACCTCCGGGTTGAGCGGCTCGCCCGCGCCGATCACCTCGCGCAGCGCGGTGCGCCACGCGCCGAGGTCCTCCTGGACCAGCATCCGCCACACGGTCGGCGGCGCGCAGAACGAGGTCGCCCCACAACGCACCATCGTGTCCAGCAACGGGCGTGCGGCGAATCGCTCCTGACGCACGATCAGGATCGTGGCACCGGCATTCCAGGGAGCGAAGAAATTGCTCCAGGCGTGCTTGGCCCAGCCGGGCGAGGAGATGTTCAGGTGCACGTCGCCCGGCCGCAGGCCCAGCCAGTACATCGTGGACAGGTGCCCGATCGGATAGCTCGCCTGGGTGTGGCCCACCAGCTTGGGCTGCGCGGTGGTGCCGGAGGTGAAGTACAGCAGCAGCGGGTCGGTCGCGGCGGTCGGCCCGTCCGGCACGAACGCCTCGTCCGCGCCCTGTGAGTCGTGCGCGTCGGCGAACGCGAGCCAGCCGGGGCTCGGTTCGCCCACCGCGATCCGGGTCCAGTCGCCGGGCACCTCGGCGAAGCCCGGGGTCACCGCCGACTCGGCGATCACGTGCGCGACGTCGCCGCGGGTGACCCGGTCGGTCAGATCGGCGGGCGCGAGCATCGTGGTGGCCGGGATGATCACCGCGCCGAGCTTCATCGCGGCCAGCATCGCCTCCCACAACTCGACCCGGTTGCCCAGTACCAGCAACACCCGGTCGCCGCGCCGCACCCCGCGCGCCCGCAACCACGACGCGACCCGGTCGGAGCGCCGGGCCAGTTCGTCGAAGGAGACCTTGGTGTCGGTGCCGTCCTCGGCCACGATCCACAGCGCGGTGGCGTCGTTTCCGCGCGCGTTCGGGTCGAACCAGTCGAGCGCCCAGTTGAATTCGGTCGGCTCGGGTCGCGGGAAGTCCCGGCACGCGGTGGGCTGGTCCTCGCGGTGTTCGAGCAGGAAGTCGCGCGCTGCGCGAAACGCCTCGGTCGCACCCGTCATCGCCGAATTCCTCCGTCTGTCGTGCGGTGTCGCCTTACCGCAGCACCGCTGCATCGGTGCAGGAACGCACCCTCGCATCACCCGTTCGAGCGGTCAACGACCGGCTCCGGGCTCCTCACGTTGACCGTCGCGGCGCCGGGCCGCAAGACTCCGAGAGGCTACGGAAACAAGCGTACAAAGATGATCTTGATCCGACATTCGGGACCGTAATTGACAGACAGTACGGGGCGATCCGGCCCGCGCGTGCTCGTCCTCGCCGACGACCTCACGGGCGCCAATGCCACCGCGGTGCGCTTCGCCCGGCGGGGGATGCGCACGCTGGTCACCGGCGGTCCACCTCGGGCGTGCGCCGGCGCGCCGGAGGTACTCGTGTTCGATCTGGCCACCCGGCACCTGCCCGGGGTGCAGGCCGCGCGGCGGGTGGTCGCGGGCGCGTCGGTGTTCCCGGACGCGCCGCTGGTGGGCAAGCGCATGGACGGCACACTGCGCGGCAATCCCGGCGCGGAGACCGGCGCGCTGCTGCACGTGCTCGACGCCCGTCCCGGGCCGCCGGTGCGCGCGTTGGTGGTGCCGGCCCGTCCCGATGCCGGCCGGCCCGTCGAGGCCGGTGTCGCGCACGCGCACGGCGTCCCGATCGCGGACGGCGAAGTCGCCCGCGACGGGTTCGGCCCGGTGACGTCCGCGGCCGTGATCGAGGCGTTCGACACGATCGATCGGGCGATCGCGCACGTCCCGCTCGACGTCGTGCGCGGCGACCCGCCCGGCCTGGTCCGGGCCCTGTGCGATCCGGCCGCCCGGGTGCTGGTCTGCGACGCGGTCACCGACGCCGATGTGGAGACGCTCGCACTGGCGGCGGCGACCGGCGCGCTCGCGGGGGAGTCGCGCTGGCTGCCGGTGGATCCCGGGCCGTTCGGCGCGGCGCTGGCGAGCGCGCTGGGCACGGTGCCCACCGGTCGACCCGTGCTCGGCGTCGCGGGCAGCCTCAGCCCGCTCGGCCGCGAGCAGATCGCCTGGACCCGGCGCCGACTGGGCGCGCGGTGGCTGGAGGTGGGCGACGCGCCCGATCCGGTCCGGGTCGCGGCCGACCTGGTGGCGCTGGCCCGCACCGGCACACCCCTGGCCGGGATCCGCACCCTGGTCCCGGACCGGGCCGATCCGGTGGTCTCCGCCCGGCTTCCGGTGCTGCTCGGCGAGGCGGTCGGGCGCGCGCTGGCCGCCGCGCCGTTCGCGGGGGTGTACGCGACGGGCGGGGACATCGCGGGCGCGGTGTGCATCGCGCTGGGCGCGGACGGGCTCGCGGTGGAGACCGAGGTGCAACCGCTGGTGCCGGCCGGGCGACTGGTTGGAGGGCCGTACGACGGGCTGCCGTTCGCCGCGAAGGGCGGCTCGGCGGGGGACCCGCACGCGGCGGTGGCCTGCGTGTTGCACCTGCGGATGAGCTCCACCGTCCGTACGGCCCGGCCGGCGGCGGTCACGACGTCGCAGATCGACGCCGGACGGTGGTAGGAGCACGCTCCCGCGACGGGCGCCCCACCCGGCCGGCATCGGCCCGGAGTCGGCGGTGCCGGCGCCCCGATCGGGCCGCTCAGGCGATGGTCAGGGCCTGCGCGATGCGGGCGGCCAGGTCGGCGTTGTTGAGGATGAGGGCGATGTTGGCGTTCAGGCTCGCGCCGCCGGTCTCGCGGTGGAAGACGTCCAGGAGGAACGGGGTGACCGCCTTGCCGCGGATCCCGCTGTCGGCCAGCGCGGTCAGCGCCCGACGCAACACCCGATCGTGCAGGTCCGGGTCCACCTGATCGGCCCGCGGCACCGGATTCGCCACCACGAGGGCGTTCCGCCCCAGGCCGAGCGCCTCGTGCGCGCGCACGACGTCGGCCACCTCGTCCGCGGTGTCCACCCGCCACTCCAGCCGGTGGCCGGAGTCGGCCAGGTAGAACCCCGGGAACGCGTGCGTACCGAAACCCATCACCGGCACGTTGAGCGACTCCAGCCGCTCCAGCGTCGCGCCCACGTCCAGGATCGACTTGACCCCCGAGCACACCACGGTGAGCCCGCAGCGGGTCAGCGCGATCAGATCCGCCGACTCGTCCCAGCTCTCCCGCGCCTCGCGATGCACCCCGCCCAGGCCGCCGGTGGCGAACACCCGGATGCCCGCCTGATGCGCCAGGTGCGCGGTCGCGCCCACGGTGGTCGCGGCGTGCCCGCCCCGGGCGGCGACCAGGGCCAGGTCGCGCATCCCGGCCTTGAGCACGTCCCGGGACATGGCGACGAACTCGAGCGTCTCGGCGTCCAACCCGATCGACGGTCGGCCGTGCACGAGCGCGATCGTCGCCGGGACCGCGCCCGCGGCCCGGACCCGTCCCTCGATCTCGCGGGCGATCCGCAGGTTGTCCGGGCGCGGCAGCCCGTGCGCGATGATCGTGCTCTCCAGGGCGACCACGGGTCGGCCGGCGGCGAGCGCGTCCGCGACCTCCGGCAGGATCCGCAAGCCGTTCACCGGTAGGACGCTACCGGGCGCGAGCGGCAGCGGCGGGGCATACGCGCCGGGACGCGTGGGTTCGGCCTCGCCCCGGCGCTCGGACACTCCGATGATCATGGCTATCCGCCGTCCCGTCGCGACCCGTGGTCAGCGTCGCGGTTGGTACAACACGGCGGCCCATCCGTCGGGCCCGGTCACCTGAACCCGCACCTCGTGCGGTCCCTCGACCGACTCGCCCACGGTGAACCCGCCCTCGCGCAGCGGCGCCAGGGCCGCCTCCAGGTCGGCCACCTTGACCATGACCGAGGCCGACTCGCCCTCGCGGTCGGTGCCGGCCAGCGCCAGTCGGCCGCCGTTCACGTCGAACTGCGCCCAGCGTTCGCCGTCGACGAAGGTCGGTTCCGCGCCGAGCACCGCGGTCATGAACCGCACCGCCGCGGCCATGTCGGCGACGGGGAAAGCGGCGGACAGGCCCTGAGCGGACATGGGTTACCTCCTGCGGCGAGACCGGGCACGGTATCTGATGGTCTATCAGGCGCGCCGGACACTCACCGAGTCGGGGCGGCTCGAATCCGCCGGCGACGCGTCGCAGGGGCTAGCCTCGCAAACGTGGAGCCCACCGACACCGCAGGTCCGTCGCCGAAGCCGCCCGAGCACTGGGAGGCCGACGTCGTGCTGCGCGACGGCGCCACCGCCCACGTGCGTCCCGTCGGTCCGGACGACGCCGGTCGCCTCGTCGACTTCTACGCGCGCGTCTCCGCCGAGTCGAAGTACCTGCGCTTCTTCACGCCCTACCCCCGGCTGTCCGACCGCGACGTGCGGCATTTCACCACGCACGACTGGGTCGACCGGGTCGGCCTGGGCCTGTTCGTCGGCGACGAGATGGTCGCGATCGTGCGCTACGACCGGATCGGCCCGGACGGACGCGCGGTGCGCACCGGCCCGCAGGGCCGCTCCTCCACCGCCGAGGTGGCCTTCCTGGTCCAGGACGACCAGCAGGGCCGGGGCGTGGCGTCGGTCCTGCTCGAACACATCGCCGCGGTCGCCCGCGAGCGCGGCATCCGACGCTTCGTGGCCGACGTGCTGCCCTCCAACCGTCGCATGGTCACGGTGTTCACCGAGGCCGGCTACACGCAGCAGTCCGCGTTCGAGGACGGCGTGGTCCGGCTCACCCTGGAACTCGCGCCCACCGAGACCTCGCTCGGGGTCATGCTCGGGCGTGAACACCGCGCCGAGGCACGCTCGATCGCCCGACTGCTCACCCCGCGCTCGGTCGCGGTGATCGGCGCCAGCCGGCGCGAGGGCACGGTCGGCAACACGCTCCTGGCCAACCTGCGCTCGGGCGAGTTCACCGGCGAGGTGTACGCGGTCAACCCGAAGGCGGGCAGCGAGCCGATCGACGGCGTGCCGACCTACGCCTCGGTGCTGGACATCCCCGGGGGAGTGGACCTGGCGCTGGTGGCGGTCCCGGCGGACGCGGTGCAGCAGGTGGTCGAACAGTGCGGGCGCAAGGGGGTGCACGGTCTGGTCGTGGTGTCCTCCGGTTTCGCCGAGACCGGTCCCGAGGGCCGCGAACGGCAGCGGCGCCTGGTCCGCGCCGCGCGCCGGCGTGGGATGCGGGTGATCGGACCCAACTGCCTCGGCGTGCTGAACACCGACCCGGACCTGCGGGTCAACGCGAGCCTGTCGCCACGGATGCCGCGCCGCGGCCGGGTGGGCATGTTCGCCCAGTCGGGCGCACTGGGCATCGCGATCCTGGAGTCCACCGTGGGCCGCGGGATCGGGCTCTCCACCTTCGTGTCGGCGGGCAACCGCGCCGACGTCTCCGGCAACGACCTGTTGCAGTACTGGGAGGACGACCCGGCCACCGACGTGGTGCTCCTGCACCTGGAATCGATCGGCAACCCGCGCAAGTTCACCCGGCTCGCCCGCCGGGTCTCCCGGGCCAAGCCGGTGGTCGCGGTCAAGTCCGGGCGGCACAGCCAGGGCGTCCCGCTCGGGCACGTCACCCGCGCGTTGACACTGCCCGACTCGGCGGTCGACGCGCTGTTCCGCCAGGCGGGCGTGATCCGGGTGCCCACCGTCGCCGAACTGTTCGACGTGGGCCAACTGCTCGCCTACCAACCGTTGCCCGCCGGCGACCGGATCGCGATCATCGGCAACTCCGACTCGCTGGGCCTGCTCACCCAGGACGCGTGCGCGAGCGCGGGCCTGCGGCCCCGGCGCCCGGTCGACCTGACCACCTCCGCGACCGCCGACGACTTCCGCGACGCGCTCGCCGACGCGCTGGCCTGCGCCGAGACGGACGCGGTGATCACCGTGTTCATCCCGCCGCTGACCACCTCCGGCGACGAGGTGGCGAGCGTGATCGCGGAGATGGCCGGGCACGCGGCACAGATCGGCAAGCCGCTGCTGACCACCTACCTCGCGCACGAGGGGCTGCCCACACAACTGCGCCGGCTGGACGCGGACGGTGTGCCCGCGCTCGGCTCGGTGCCCTCCTATCCGGCCCCGGAGAACGCGGTCCGCGCGCTCGCCGAGGTGGTGCGCTACGCCGCGTGGCGCCGGCGACCCACCGGATCGGTGCCCGAACACCCCGAGGTACGCACCGATCAGGCCCGCGCGCTGGTCCGCGCCCGACTCGGCGCCGCGGACGCGGTGGGCCTGTCCCCGGCGGACGCCGCCGACCTGCTGGCCTGCTACGGCGTCGAACTGCTGCCCGCGGTGCGGGTGGACAGCGAGGACGCGGCGGTCCGCGCGGCGACCGAACTGGGCTACCCGGTCGCGCTCAAGACCATCGCCGAACACCTGCGGCACCGCGTGGACGTGGACGGGGTACGTCTGGACATCGGCGCGGAGGCGGGACTGCGCCGGGTGTTCCGGGAGATGACCACCCGCCTGGGCGGCCCGGACCAGGCCCGGCTGGTGGTGCAGCCGATGGCGCCGCACGGGATCGCCACCGTGCTCGGGCTCACCTACGACGAGTCGTTCGGCGCGGTGTTGTCCTTCGGACTGGCCGGCCCGGCCACCGAGCTGCTGGGCGACGCGGCCTACCGACTGGTGCCCGCCACCGATCAGGACGTGGCGGATCTGGTCCGCGAGGTGCGGGCGGCGCCGATGTTGTTCGGCTACCGGGGCGCGCGCCCGGTGGACGTGCCGGCCCTGGAGGACGTGCTGTCGCGGCTGTCCCGATTGGCCGACGACCTGCCCCAGGTCACGTCCATCGAACTGAACCCGGTGATCGTGGCGGCGGAGGGCGCGCACGTGCTCGGCGCGCAGATCCGACTGTCCCGCCCGCCGGCCCGCACCGACCTCGGCCCCAGGTCGCTGTCCCGACCGTAGCCGGCGCCGTGGCACGTCGAGCGGCGCGCCGATCCCGGCTGATCCCGGCTGATCCCGGCGGAAGCCGTCCGGAGATGCGGAACCGCCGCCGTACTCACATGCCACCCCGAGCTGTGGCACCTACGTACGGCGGCGGCTCCAGGCCGGATCCGCTCCGCGGCATGCCCCTCCGCGCCTGCCCTCCACATGGCCGCGCAATTCATGCCGTTCGACGCTGTCCGGACCAGGCCGCCCCGCGCCGGTCGTTTCCCCGAGTGTCCCCGGCGGTGAGGCGGTGTCACTCGCTCCCTCCCTCGAGGACGCGAGTGTCGCGAGAGTTCCGTCGGTGCCACCGTGTCGACGGCGCGTCCCTGTTGCCCCGCCGGTCCTCTCAGGAGACGAGTCAACCCCGCCGGGGCCTCCACCGGGAGGGCGCACGGAAGGCGCACGGTGGCGATCCGTAGATGTCGCACCAACAGTGCGCATCCACCTCACCCGTTCGGTCCTGTCATTACATCGACAAACCGTCACCATTTGGCAACGGCAGGTGCGCAACCCCACCTTCGAACGGGGCGGATGGCGCACGTGTGCCCTTGGAGGTGCCAGGATGGGGGGTATGGCTAAGACCACCACCTCGACCCAGGGGCTGCGCACGGCCATCGAGCGCAGCGGTTACTACCCGAGCCTCGTTGCCGACGCGGTCGAGTCCACGATCGGCACCGAGCCGGTCGACGCTTTCCTGGTGCACCAGGAGACCACGTTCGATTCCAATGAGGTCCGCCGCCACATCACCGTTCTGGTGCTCACGCCAGGCCGTTTCCTGGTCAGCCACACCGACGAACACGCACCCGACGACACGTCGCCCACTCCCTACGCGACGACGTCCACCGAGACCGTTCGGATCGACCGCCTCGAGTCGGTCGTGGTCAGTCGCGTCGTGGGCAACCCCGCCGAATACGTTCCGGGAGCCCCGCCCCGCGAGGCCGTGCTCACCATCGGGTGGGGCGCGGTCGGCCGGATCGACCTCGAACCGGCCGGGTGTGCCGACCCGAACTGTGAGGTCGACCACGGCTACACCGGCTCGTTGACCGCCGACGACCTCTCGCTGCGGGTCAGCGAGGCCGCCGACGGTCCGGAAGCGGTGGAGCGCACCCTCACGTTCGCCCGCGCGCTGTCCGAGGCAGTGGCCGGCATCAACCAGTGAGTGCCTCCGTCTGGCTCGACGAACAACCCCCGGTCCCGTTGCCTCGCTACGGGACCGGGGCGTTGTCCGACCTGATGCCCTCGATAGCCGCCTCCCTCGGCATGCGCGGAGAGGAGAACACGCTCGGCCTCGCGCCCGCGCGCGCCGCGTGCGTGTTCCTGATCGACGGCCTGGGCTGGGACCTGCTGCGCGAGCATCCGGTCGAGGCGCCGTACCTGCACTCGCTCCTGGAGACGTCGTTCGCGGGCAGCGGCCGGCCCCTGACGGCCGGCTTCCCGGCGACCACCGCGACCAGCCTCGCGTCGTTCGGCACCGGGCTCACCCCGGGCGTACACGGCCTGGTCGGCTACTCGGTGGCGGTGCCCGGCGAGAACCGGCTGATGAACCAACTGCGGTGGGTCGACGACATCCGTCCGCGGGACTGGCAGCCGTACCCGAGCCTGCTCGAGCGGGCCGCCGCCGCCGGGATCACCGTCGCGCAGGTCAACGACGGCATGTTCGAACACACGCCGCTGACCAGGGCGGTGCTGGGCGGCGGTCGCTACATCGGCGCCGAATTCGGCGCGCCCAGGGTCAAGGGCGTGCACAAACAACTCGCCCAACCGGGGCCTGTGCTGGTGTACACCTACGCGAGCGAACTCGACCGCTGCGGCCACGGTATGGGCGTCGACTCGCCCGAATGGCGCGCCGAGCTGCGCCGGATCGACGGCGTCGCGCGGGCGATGGCCGAGGGGCTGCCCGCCGACTCGGTCCTGTACGTGACCGCCGACCACGGCATGGTCGACGTGGCGCCCGAGCAGCGGATCGACGTGGACACCGACCCCGCCCTGTCCGCCGGCGTCGCCCTTTTGGGCGGCGAGTCCCGCGCGCGGCACGTCTACACGCGCCCGGGTGCGACCAGGGACGTGCACGCGATCTGGGACGACATGCTCGGCGACCAGATGTGGGTGGTCACCGGGGAGGAGGCGATCGAGTCCGGCTGGTTCGGCCCGGTCGTCGAGGACCGGGTCCGTGCCCGCGTCGGTGACATCGTCGCGGCGGCCTTCGGCGACATCGCGGTGGTCGCCTCCCGCCGCGAACCGGGCGAATCCCGCCTCACCGGCGTGCACGGCTCGATGACGTCGGCGGAGCAACTGGTGCCGCTGCTGGAGGCGCGCGGCTAGGCCCAATACCGGTGTTTTAGGTCTTTCTGCGGCGGGTTGGGGTGGTGCGGGTCGGTCCGACGAGCGTGACGTCGGGTGGGTTCGGTGGGG
>NZ_JBITJP010000017.1:0-236160 GCF_044460165.1 Embleya sp. NPDC050154 | reverse complement strand
CGCTTTTTCTTTCCCCCGCTTCGCTCCTCCAAGAAAAAGCGGTGCCTCGCTCGGGGCTTCGTGTCCCTCCGCTTCGCTCCGGGGCACGAAGCCCCCGCTTGCGGCTCCGCCGCTCTCCGCGCTTCGCGCGTCGATCACGGGGGTGGGACTGGGTCGGGGGCGCTGACGCGCCTGGGGTGGGTGGGTGGGGTTGCCCATCTCGTTTGTTACCTGAACACGTGTCAGATCACATCGTGGATCACTTGAATGACTCGATCAAGGAGTTCTAGGGTCCGGCCCATGGCCACCATCAGTTCCGCCGTGCCCGATGACGCTCTTGCCGCCATGACCGCCCCGGGCGGTCCGTTCGCGCTGGTCGAGGAGGACGTTCTGGGCGTTCCGATGCGGGTGCTGGCCGATCGGCCCCGGTCGCTCACCGCGTTCGTCGAGCGGGCCGCTCGGTTCGGCGATCGCGAGTTTCTCGTGTACGAGGACCGGCGGATCGGCTTCGCCGAACACGTGCGCGACATCGCCTCCACCGCGCTCGCGCTGCGCGAGCGCTACGGGATCGGCCCGGGCGACCGGGTCGCGATCCTGGCGGCCAACCGGCCGGAATGGCTGACGGTGTTTCAGGCCACCGCGGCGCTGGGCGCGATCACCGTCGGAATGAACGGATGGTGGGCCGCCGACGAGATCCGCTACGGCGTCCGGGACTGCGCGCCCAAGCTGCTGGTGGCCGACCGACGCCGCCTGGAGCGGCTGGGCGGCGCGTCGGAGGCCGCGCGGAGCCTGGGTGTACCCGTGGTGGAGATCGAGGCCGACTGCGCCGCCCTGGCGGCGTACGCGCCCGCCGCCGAACTGCCGCCCGGCGCGGCCGACGAGGACGACCCGGCGCTGATCCTGTACACCTCCGGCACCACCGGGCGGCCCAAGGGTGCCGTGCTGACCCACCGCAACGTGGTCGGAATGCAGAACCTCCAGGCGCTGCTGGCCGCCCGGGCGACCGCACACGTGCCCGCCGAGGTGCTCGCCCAGGCGCCGCCCGGGCGGTGGCTGGTGAACAGCCCGTTCTTCCACGTCTCGGGCCTGCTCGCGGGCGCGGTGGCGGCGCTGGCCGGCGGGCAGACCATGGTGCTCTACAGCGGCCGGTTCGAGGTACCGGCCCTGCTCGAACTGATCGAACGCGAGCGCTGCACCACGTGGTCGCTGGTGCCCACGCTGGGCTGGCGGGTCGCCAACCACCCGGACACGCCGAAGTACGACCTGTCCTCGATCACCCGGTTGGGCGGCGGCAGCGCGGCCTTCTCGCCCGAACTGGTGCGCCGGCTCCAGGAGGTGTTCCCGAACGCGAAGGGCGCGTTCGGCGTCGGGTACGGGCTGACCGAGTCCGGCGGCGTGGCCACCACCGCGGGCGTCCGGCAACTGGAGGGCGAGCCGGGTGCGATCGGGGTGGCGGTGCCGACCGTGGAGGTGACGGTGCACGACCAGGACGGCACCCGGCAACCGGACGGCGTCGAGGGCGAGTTGTGGATCCGCAGCCCGCTGGTGATGCGCGGCTACTGGCGCAACGACGAAGCCACCGCGAAGGCGCTCACGCCGGATCGTCGGCTGCGCACCGGCGACCTCGGCTACACCCGCGAGGGCCGGCTCTACCTGGCCACCCGACGCAGCGACCTGATCCTGCGCGGCGGGGAGAACGTCTACCCGGCAGAGATCGAACACTGCCTGGACGCGCACCCCGAGGTGGCCGAGTCGGTGGTGGTCGGCGTACCGCACCCGGAATGGGGCGAGGAGGTCAAGGCGATCGTGGTGCCGGCCCGGGGCGCGACGCTCACCGCCGAACGACTCGGTGCCTATGTCGCGGAGCGCCTGGCGCACTTCAAGGTGCCCGCGTACTGGGAACTGCGCGACGAACCGCTGCCCCGGACGCCGACCGGCAAGGTGATCCGCGCGGTGGCCACCGGGGCCAAGCAGGCCGACCTGGTCGAGGAGTGAGCACCCGCGAGCGGGCCGGCGGTGATTCGCCGGCCCGCTCGCGTGCCGTGCCCGGGCAGTCGTGCCGGGTCGGGCCCGGTCAGTCGTTCTTGTGCAGTTCCTCGTTCAGCGCGCCCCACGACTTGGTCCGGGCGATCGCCTCGATCGTGCCGGTGACCGAGTTGCGGCGGAACAGCAGGCCGTCCCGGCCGGAGAGCTCGGCGGCCTTGACCACCTTGCCGTCCGGCGTGGTGACCCGGGTGCCGGCGGTGATGTAGCAGCCCGCCTCGACCACGCAGTCGTCGCCGAGCGAGATGCCGATGCCCGCGTTGGCGCCGAGCAGGCAGCGCTCGCCGACCGAGATGGTCTCCTTGCCGCCGCCGGACAGCGTGCCCATGATCGAGGAGCCGCCGCCGACGTCGCTGTGGTCGCCCACCACGACACCCGCGCTGATCCGGCCCTCGACCATCGAGGCGCCCAGCGTGCCGGCGTTGAAGTTGCAGAAGCCCTCGTGCATCACGGTCGTGCCGGGCGCCAGGTGCGCGCCCAGGCGGACCCGGGTGGTGTCGGCGATCCGCACGCCGCTCGGCACCACGAACTCGGTCATCCGGGGGAACTTGTCCACGCCGGCCACCTCGAACGGAACCCGCGCGGCCCGGGCACGCAGCCGGGCGGCGTCCACGCCGTCGACCGGGACCGCGCCCAGGTTGGTCCACACGACATTCGGCAGCACGCCGAACAGACCTTCCAGGCTCTGCCCGTGCGGGCGGACCAGGCGGTGGCTGAGCAGGTGCAGGCGCAGGTACGCGTCGTGGG
This sequence comes from Embleya sp. NPDC050154, assembly GCF_044460165.1. NCBI lineage: Bacteria > Bacillati > Actinomycetota > Actinomycetes > Kitasatosporales > Streptomycetaceae > Embleya > Embleya sp. NPDC050154. The sequence goes on along the minus strand of NZ_JBITJP010000017.1, from coordinate 233,391 downwards.
TGTCCACCGGCGCGGCGGCCAGCGACGCGATCACCGTGCGCACGGCGACGACCTCGACCCCGCGCACCGCGTCGGCGCCCAGGCCGGCGGCGGCGTCGGCGCCGAGCGCCTCGATCGCCTCGTCGGCGGACAGGCGTACGGTCTCGGCCTTGCCGTCGGCGTCGCCCGCGGTCAGCTCGGGCGCGGGGTACCAGGTGTCCAGGACGGTGCCGTCGGCAGCGATCGTCGCGAGACCTGCGGCGACGGCACCAACGGTGGAGGAATCAGCAGTGTCGATCACCCCGCTACCGTACCGGGGGTCGGGGCCGACGCCCATCGCCGGTCGGCCCGCGTCCCGATCCGCTTTTCTTTCGTCCGACGCCCCCGCGCGCGGCTACTCCGGCTCGGGTCGTCGGGTCGGGCCCTCGCGGAACGGCCAGGTCTCGGAACGATCGCCGTCCGTCTCCGGTCGGGCCTCGCCGCGATGCGGGATGCCGAACGGGCTGTAGCCGCCGGTGTACTCGTCGACCCACTCGTCCGCCTCGGCGCGCCCGTGGTCGACCGGCGGCAGCGCGGTGCCGCCGACCAGCGCCTCGACCATCTCCGCGGCCCGGGTCTGCAACGGGATCGCGCCACAGGCCATGGCGGTGTCCCGGGCCCGTTCCAACTCGCCGATCGCGTCCGGCTTGTGGCCGTCCTTGCGCAGCCGGTCGCCGTACGCGAGCAGCGCCTTGGCGTACTCGTAGTTGGCGCCGACGCCCTCCAGCGCGACCGCCGCGTCCCACAGCGCCTGTTGCGCGTTGACGTTGTCCTCGATGATCCCGGCCACCCGCTTGGCCTGGCCCGCGGCCACCGGCGCGTAGAAGGTGTCGGCACGGGCGACGGCCTGCCTGGCCACCTCCTGGGCCAGCTTCTTGTTCTGCCGCGGGCCCTCGGCGTTCAACGCCTCGGCGAGCAGCAGGCCCCACGGGCACCACGCGGGGTTGTCCATGCCGCGTGCGCGCAGCCGTTCGCCGAGCTCGGTCAGCGGCTGGATCACTTCCTCGTGCCTGCCCTGGGCGATCCGCAACTCGGCGAGCACGATGGTGGGGACCGGCAACACGCGGGCGGCCTGATTGGCGCGTGCGGGATCGTCGAAGCCGATCCTCCGCGCCTGCCGCTCGGCCTCGTCGAGGTCGCCCAGCGCGATCAGGGTCTGGATCAGCACCCCCGCCGCGTACCACTTCGAGGGTGTCTCCTCGCCGAGTTTGAGAGCCATGTCCAGGCCGGTCTCGGCCTGCTCACGAGCCTCCTTGAGCCTGCCCATCCGGTAGTACAACATCGCCCGGAAGGCGTGGCCGTAGGACAGGTGCGCACGTTGGCGTCCGTTGTCGCGCAGCTCGGCCATGCCGCTCTCGAGGAGTTCGTGGGCCTCCTTGAACAGGTCGCAGTAGATGAAGGTCAGGGTGAGCACCATCGGGATCTCGAAGCCCCAACCGTCCTCGACCCAACTGAATCCGGGACGCTCCTTGTTCGGATCCTCCGGTCCCAGTGCCGCGCGGGCGAACTTGGTGGTGGTCTGGAGTCGTCGTCCGGTGAGCACGCCGTACCACGCGACCAGGGCGAACAGCGAGTAGTTCGTCCGGGTGGTGGCGCCCTCGGTGTTCAGTCGCACGGTCAGCCGCTGCAGGTTGTGGGCCCGCGAGGCGAAGGCGGTGTCGTCCTCCCAGAAGGCGGCCCACATGAACAGGTCGGCGTAAAGCCTGGGGCGTTTGCCGATCGGGGTGATCTCGATCTCCCGCTCCAGGAGCTTGATGCTCTTGGGCAGGTGACCACTGAACGCGAGCGAGCGGCCGAGCTCGACGACGATGTTGGTGTGCAGGTCCGTCCCTGGTTCGCCGGACTCCGCGAGCGCCTTGGTCAGCGGTTCGAGGCTGGCCGGGGGATCGTTGACGAACAGCGCGCGGCCGATGTTGTAGTGCAGCCTGGCGTGCATGTGCCGGGGCGCGAGCTCGGCCAGCGCGTGTTCGAGGTAGGTCACGCCCGCCTCCGGGACACCGGAGGCCAGGCACTCGCGGGCCGCCTCCACCATGATGTTCGCGGCCCACTCGTCCTTGAGCCCGACCATTTTCAGCGCGTGCGTCGCGGCGGTCTGCGCGGAGAAGCGGTCCGCGCGCAACATCCGGGCCGTCTTCGCGTGCATCGCGCAGCGCTCGTTCGGTTCGAAGCAGAAGCGGTAGACCGCGAGTCGCACCAGCGGGTGGGTGAAAGCCAGGTTCGAGGGGCTGTCGGGGACCCAGGTGAGAATCTCCTGCTTGTACAGATCATCCGCGGCGGTGACGATGGCCGAATGGGTCAATCCGGTGAGCTCGACCGCGCGGTCGATCGTCACGTGTGGCGTCAGGATCGCGGCGGCCAGCGCCAGTTGTCGGGAGGCCGGATCGAGCTTGCCGAAACGCTCCTTGAAGTGCTGCTCGGCGTAGGCCTGGGCGGCGTGCTGTTCCATGGCGGCGCCGTGTCGGGGCAGCGCGGCCTCGACCGGTTCGATCCCGGACGACTCGACGAACCGCAACAGTTCCCGCAGGATCTGCGGTTCGCCGCCGCAGTAGCGGTGGCAGTGCTCGGCGAACGCGTCGTCGACCCGCGCGTCGGGAAAGCGGTGCCGGATCACGGCCGCGGTGCTCGCCGCGCTCAGCGCGGTCAGTTTGGTGGCGGCGCGGCCCGCGACGGCGTCGAGCGTGCGCAGCGAGCCCTCCAGCGCCGCGTCGTACTCGTCCGGGCGATAGGACACCACCATCAGGACCGGGAAGTCGCGCACCTTCATCGCGAATTGCGCGAGCCACCCCATCGACGACGGGTCGGCCCAGTGCACGTCGTCGATGACCATGATCAGCGGCGCGTACTCCTGCACGTAGCCGCGGAGTACGGCGTCGAGGGCGGACAGCACGTTCTCCGGGTCCGGCGACTCCCCGGGCTGACGCGGACTCATGCCGAAGATCGGTCCGAGGATTCCGTACCACTCGCCGAGTCGTTGCTTTTGGCTCGCCTTGTCCAGGTTGTGCAGATCCCGGAACAGTCGCTTCACCAGACCGTAGACCCGGACCTTCTCCAGGTCGTACCCCGTCACGTGCAGCGTGGTGAAGCCCTCGGCCTCGGCGGTGCGCCTGGCCCACGCGAGTATGGCCGACTTGCCCATGCCGGCCTGGCCGGTGACCACCGTGACCCGACCCTCGCCGGTCTCGCGCACCGCCGCCAACCGGTCGCGGATTTCGCGTTGCAGGAAGTCGCGCTCGACGAGGGGCATGGGCTCCGTCCCGGACACCATGTTTTGTGTGTTCTCGCGGCCCAGGTCACCCGGGTTCGGTGCCGTGCGTGGTGCCGTCATCGCGCAACCTTTCTGCCGTGCGTCCCACCCCGAGCCCGCGCGGAACGATTACGCGCCGTGGCGGATCACTTGCGCTACCCATCCTGCGCCAATCACGCAAGCCCTGTCCCCGACTTGGCCGAGAAGTCCTGTCGACGTCCTCTCCCCACCTGGCACCTTTCCGTCGGCGAACGCGTGTGCGACCGATTCGGCAACCGCGCACTTGGTGCGCGAGCATGCAGCCAACGCTCGTCCTCGAACGCCGACGGGCTCGACGAAGTACGTTCGGAACGGAAAGGCCGTGACACCCGTGTTGGGACCGCAGATCGGTGTACCCGTGACTCCTGCCGCGTCGATGCGAATGCCCCCGGAGTCGGGGGAGTTGCGCTATCAGCGCTGTGGCGCGTGCGAGGCGGCGAACTTCACCCCCACCGAGATGTGTCGGGGCTGCTCGTCGCGCGCGCTGCACTGGGCCACCAGTGCCGGGCGCGGCAGTGTGTACAGCTGGACCGTGGTGAGCCGGCCCGCCGCGCGCGAACTCGGCGATCCCTACGCGGTGGCGATCGTGGACCTGGACGAGGGCTATCGCATGCTCACCAACCTGGTCGAGGTGGAACCGGCCGAGATCCACTCGGGGATGCGGGTGCGGGTGGACCTGCGGACCACGGGGGAGGAGCGGGTGCTGCCGTTCTTCACGCCTGATCGGAGCTGAACCCCCGATCGGCGCCGAGCCCTTGGTCCGAGCCGAACCCTTCTTCGAAGGCGGGCCCTTGATCGAAGACGAACCTTTGATCGAAGACGAGCTCCTGATCGAAGGCGAGCCTCCGATCGGAGCCGAGTCCCCCGGCCGGCCCGAGCCCTCGGCGGGAGTCGGCGTGCCGGCCGGGGGCGAACTCGCGCTCGGAGTCGGCACGTCGACCCGGACCGGTCCCCTGGACGAACGCGTCCCCCCGGCCGGACTCGTCCGCCGGATCGGGCGGGCGCGCCGCCGGCGGCCTGCGCGTTCCCGGTGACCGGGTGCGGGCGGCGAACCGGTCGGGGTGGAAGTCGGCGCCCGGGATGTCCGGTCGGCCGCTGGCCCCGTCGCACAGCAGGTCGGCCACCAGCGTGCCCACCGCGGGCACGATGCCCAGCCCGTGCTCGCCGCACCCGGCCGCGACGAACAGCCCGTCGGGGCCCACCGATCCGATCAGCGGCAGGTGGTCGGGCCCGGCGTCGTGCCGGGTGCCGAACGCGGCCACCGGCGCGATCTCGCGAAAGCCGGGGAGGCGGGCGGCGAGATGTGCCGCGGCGCGCGCGGTGAGCTCGTCGTCGAACGCGTCCGCGGCCGGGTCGAGCGCGCCGAGCAGTAGTTGCCCCGGGCCGTCCGGGCGCAGGTAGCGCCGGTGCGGCAGATCCACCAGGACCGGCCGCTCGTCGACGGCCCGGCCCACCCGCACCCGGACCGCGAACTCGCGGGCGGCGCGCACCGGCAGGGTCACCCCCAGCGGCTCCACGAACGCGGGCGAGTCGGCGCCCGCGGCCACCACGACCGTGCCGGTGGCCACCTCGCGGCCGTCGCTCAGCCGAACCCCGGTGATCCGGTCCCGGGTCGCCGACACGCTCACCACCGGCGCGCACGGCAGGATCGCGGCGCCGCCGTGGCGGGCCGCCCGGGCGAAGGCGCGCGCGGTGCGCCTGGTGTCGGCGTACCCGCCGCGCGGCTCGTGCGCGAAGGCGGCGAAGTCCCGGACGGCGAGCTCCGGCCACCGTGCCGCGACCGCGTCCGCGGCCACCCGCGCGACGTCGATCCCGAGCGCGCGGCGCATCGCGATGCCCGCGTCCAGGGCGCCGAGATCGGCGGCGGTCACGCCGACGAGCCGACCGCACCGGCGGTACCCGACATCCTCGCCGAGCACGTCGGTCGCGTCCTCGAACAGGTGGGTGCCCGCCCAGGCCATCGCCGCCAGCGCGGGCACCGTGGCGGAGCAGTGCACGGCACCTCCGCCGGGTCCCGGGTCGCCGGTCGACCCGGGCGGGCCCGAACCGCCGGCACCCGCCGCGCACACGATCACGTCGCGCACACCGCGCCGGGTGAACGCGTACGCGATCGCCATGCCCTCGGGACCGGCCCCGACGATCACCACATCGGCCGCCGGAGTGCCCGGCCTCACCGGGTCACCCCCGCGGCTGCCGGTCGGCCGGTGCGCCGAAACGCGGTCGTACGGTCTCGTGTCGTCATCTCGCGCCGTCACCTGAGTCGAGGGTGGCCGGTCCCGCTACCGGAACCGATGTCGCCCGGAGTGAACCGCGCGGCCGTTTCCGGCTTTCGACGCGAGCGTAACGGAGGTGTTACGCACGGTGGCGCGAGCAGGCGCGGCGGCAGCGCCGGGCGGTGAGCGTCACTCGAACGGTCGCGGTGCCCAGGCGTCGGATCAGTTCGACGTGCGCGGCGCCGCCGCACGAGGGTGCGAGAAGTGTCATGCCGGGAACCTTATACCCCCTGGGGGTAGGCGGCGGTTAGGATTCGATTCCGGTGGGGGTCGCGGCATCGACGCGATCACCTCGGGTAATCGTTGGGACAGGGCCCGTCGGGGTCGCAGGCAGCACGACGAGGAGGCGCGATGACCACCACCGCTATCGCCGCATTGGTCACGTTGTCCGTCGGCGCTCTCGGCTGCCTGTGGTTGCTCACCCGGGGGCGCCGTGCCGAGCGGATGACCGCGGCCGTGCTGATGTGCATGTTCGCGTCGCTCGCGCTGGTGTTCTACTCGATCGGCCAGGGCGGGATGGGCGCGTTGGACGCCGCGCTCCTGCTCGGCGTCGCGGCGCCCGCAGGCACGCTGATGGTCGCGGCGCGCGGGCGCGGCCCGGGTCGCGCGGCCGGCGGTCGCGACCACCGGGCACGCTGACCACCGGCCGCGGCGACCGCGGCCCGCGTCGATCGGGGCGCGATCAGGTCTTGTCGCCGCCGCGGCGCAACAGGAAGGTCACGCACAACCACACCAGCGTGGTGGTGCAGCCCATGATGATCAGCGCGAAGGCGATCACCACCAGGTAGACGCCGGACGTGGTGGCCAGTGCCGCGAACACCGCCGCGAACAGCACCACCAGCAGCAGCACGTGCCATGTGCCGGAGAGCGTCGGCCGACGCATCCTGCGGCGGGCCCGCTTCGAGGCCGGCATCGAGCCCGCGCCCGGAACGACACGGCCGCGCGCGCCGGTCCGCCTGCGGTTGCGGGAAGGACGCATGGTACGAAGCGCCAGGTCCAGCTCCTGGTCCTTGCGCAGTTCGTACTCGATCTCCTCCAGCATCCGCCGCTCGCTCGGCGTTAGACGCACTTCCTCCATCATGTCGTTCGCCCCCTACTGCAGCCCCGGCCGCATCCCTCGAGCACCGCCGAACGGCCCGGGCGTCGCGGCAGGGACAGCCGACGGCGCGAGCCGTACTCAGAGGGTCCCCCGCAGGTGGCGATGTGACACCTGGCAGAACGAGAGATGACAGGTGGTGATATTTCCTTTGAGTGCTGGACGGGGCAAGCACGACGGGTGTGCGGCGGGTCGCGCCCGGGGTGCTCGAACGCCGTCCGTCCGCTCGTGCGAGGTCGCCGGGTAGGGTCACCCGTTATGGCCAACGGAACCACTGACGAAACGTCGGGCGAGGCGCCCGGCAAGCCCGCCGAGCTGCTCGACCTGCGGGACAGCATCGACAACATCGACGCGGCCCTGATCCACTTGCTCGCCGAGCGATTCAAGTGCACCCAGCGGGTGGGCGTGCTCAAGGCCGAGCACAAGCTGCCGCCGGCCGACCCGGCCCGCGAGGCGGTACAGATCCGCCGTCTGCGCGCGCTGGCCGAGAGCGCCAAGCTGGACCCCGACTTCGCGGAGAAGTTCCTCAACTTCCTGGTCGCCGAAGTGATTCACCATCACGAGGCAATCGCCCGCGCGTGATCAACCTCCGACGGGCTCGTTGAGTCGATTGCCTGCACTGCCCGAAATCCCCCTTCGGTAGCGCCGTCTGACGTTTCGTCACGCGCGGGTTGCTACTAACGGGGGAAGTTCGCGCGCCCCCCGTCACCGGTACCCCGCCCACGCGTTGGACGTCCCGGAACTTCGGTTCCACCGTCTATCGATCGATGGGAATAACTACCAGTGAACAAGCTCACCAAGGGTGCGGTCGTCACCGCCGCCATTCTCGGCGGTTCGGTTGCGATGGGGGGCCAGGCGTTCGCGTCGGCCGATGCGGACGGCGCCGCCGTGGACTCGCCCGGCGTGCTCTCCGGGAACAACGTCCAGGTGCCGGTGCACGTTCCGGTCAACATCTGCGGCAACAGCGTCAACATCATCGCGGCGCTGAACCCCACGTTCGGCAACACCTGCCTGAACGGGGACGGCATGGACCACGCCACCCCGATGCCCCCCGGGCACCAGGGTCACCCCGCTCAGCCGCCGCACCACGCCCCGCCGACCGACGACTGTCCGCCGGAGCTCCCGCCGCCGCCGCACACCCCGCCGGGCGACGACTGCCAGGACCCGACCGCCCGGGTCGGCGGCGCCCCGAACCTGGCCGGCGCGATGCTGGGCTGAACCGCCCGCCACGGCACGTCGGCCCCGGAACACCTCCCACGTGTTCCGGGGCCGCGAGCTTCCCGCGGGCATGGGCCGGCGGTGCCGGCCTCCTCGGCAGCGTCAGGCGGACACCCGATCGCGCAGCCGGCGCGGCGCCGGCTTGGGCTTGGGCGGCTTGCCGACCGCCGAGACCGCGCCCACCACCGCGATCACCAGGGAGATCGCGGTGATCGCGCCGAGCATGCCGAAGGTGCCGACCAGCGCCTCGCTGCGATCCGCGTCGCCGGTGATCAGGATCAGCAGGCCGACCAGCGCGGCGGCGATCGCCATCGCGCCCACCATCCGGGCGAACTCGGTCACCTCGTAGCGGATCCGCTCCACGCCGTGCGTCGGCGGTCGCCACGGCAACGGCCCGCCGAGAAAGTGATAGCCCACCCGCTGGTCCACCCAGCGGATCGCCCGATGGCCGAACATCACGGTGCTGCCGATGTACAACGCGGCGATCCCGTGCCGCGCGCCGGCGGTGGCGCCGCCGCGCAGGTCCACCACGGCGACCACGAGCAGGATCAGCTCCAGGAGCGGTGTGCTGAACAGGAACACGTTGCTCAGCCGGCGGCGGCGCAGCGCGTAGCGGCTCAGCAGGCCCAGGGCGATCAGCACCCAGAAGCCCACCTCGCAGACCACGATCATGGCGACGACCACGGCGATCTCCTCCTCGGAGTGGGCCGAGCGCGCACCCCGAGGGGGTCGAGGCGCCGGCGAACGGACCCCACCAGCCTCTCTCGCGCGCGCCGCCCGGGGATCGTCGGCAGGGCGGATCCCGGCGTACAGACAACGATGTAGCGGGCGCCGGCGCGGTATCGACGATCCGTGACTCGCCCGCCGGATACTGTGCAGGCAAGGCCGAACAGCAGGGAGAGCACATGGCGCAGGAGCAGCCGGACGGTCGGGTCATGGTCGAGTTGGTGGACCCACAGGGGAACACGATCGGCCTCGCGGAGAAGCTGGAGGCTCATCAGCCGCCGGGTCTGCTGCACCGCGCGTTCTCGGTCTTCCTCCTCGACGACGAGGGCCGGGTGCTGATGCAGCGCCGGGCGCTGACGAAGTACCACTCGCCGGGCCGGTGGTCCAACACGTGTTGCAGCCACCCGTTCCCCGGTGAGGAGCCCCGGGACGCGGTGCTGCGCAGACTGACCGAGGAACTCGGCGTCAAGCCCACCGTGCTCGAACCGGCCGGCCTGGTGACCTACGACGTCACCGACGAGGTCTCGGGCCTGGTCGAGAAGGAGTACAACCACCTCTTCGTCGGCATGGTCGGCGGCGAACTCGGCCTCAACCCGGAGGAGGTCGACGACGTCGCGTTCGTGCCGCTCGCCGATCTGGACGGGTGGTTGGCCGGGCACGAGCACACCGCGTGGTTGAGCGCGGTGCTCGACCCGGTCCGGGAGCCGCTCGCGGCGCTCGCCGCACGCTGAGCACACGCCGAGGGGCGGGTCCGGACGCACCGGGCCCGCCCCTCGCGTGTCCCGTCCCGATGACGGGTCGGCGGGGGCTCGCGCTCAGGCCAGCGAGAGCGCCGCGAGCGCCGCGTTGACGATCGAACCGGGCAGCAGGTCGTGCAGTTCGTACAGGTCCTCGATCCGGCCGGTCTGGCCGAACTGGTCCACGCCCAGCGGCACGCTCGGCACGCCGAGCGCCGAGCCGAGCCAGGCGAGCGTGTGCGAGGACGAGTCGTGCACGGTGACCACGGGGGCCCGGTGCGGGAACGCGGTGCGCAGCGCGCCCGGCGCGGACGGCGTGGTCGCGGTGCGCACCCCCTGGCGCAGGGTGCGCTGCCACGCGCTGTAGAGCCGGTCGGCCGAGGTGATGTCCACGACGTGCGCGGCGATCCCCTCGTCGCGCAACTCGTGTGCGGCGGTCAGCACTTCGGGCAACACGGCGCCGGAGGCGGCCAGGTACACGGTCGGTGCGCCGGGCAGGTCGGGCGCGTCCAGGAGGCGATACGCGCCGGCGAGCACCTGGCGGCGCAGCAGCGCGTCGCCGAGCCGGGTTCGCGCGGCCTCGAACGGCGCCTGGTCGATCGGGCGGGTGGTCAGCCGGAAGTAGTAGGCGCCGTTGTCCGGTTCGACGCCGTGGTCCGGACCGCCGGCGATCCGGCCCACCGCGTCGCACAGCAGCCAGTCCAGCGCGGTGCCGTAGGCGGGTTCGATCAGCGTGGTGCCGGGCAGTTCGAGCCCGATCGACGCGGTGATCGTGGACTGGTGCGCGCCGCCCTCGGGAGCGAGCGTGACGCCCGAGGGGGTGCCGGCCACGATGAACCGCGAGCCGGAGTACACGGCGTGGATGAACGCGTCCAGGCCGCGGCACACGAACGGGTCGTAGACGGTGCCGATCGGGATCAGCGGCTGGCCGGACAGGTCGCCCGCCAGGCCGAGCTGTTCCAGCAGCAGGAACAGGTTCATCTCGGAGATGCCCAGCTCGATGTGCTGCCCGCCGGGGCCCTCGATCCACTTCAGCGCGCCCTCGCCGGACCACGCGCGGCGCTCGGTGGGCGCGAACACCCCGGTGCGGTTGATGAAACCGGCCAGGTTGGTCGAGGTGGCCACGTCGGGGGCGGTGGTCACCAGGTACGGCGCCAGCGCCGGGTCGCGGGAGAGGTCGACCAGGACCCGGCCGAAGGTCTCCTGGGTGGACACCGGCTTGCTCATTCGCTGATTCGTCGAGGCGGCGACCGGGACGCCGAGCGGGCCCGGCCGGGGTGCGCGGGACAGGTGCTCGCGGCGCTGCCCGGCCAGGATGCCCTCGGGCGTGGCGGCGTCGAAGCGGTCCCACTCGGTGCGCTCGCTCAGCCCGTGCTCGGCGCGCAGCGTGGCCACCTGCTCGGTGCTCAGCAGCGCGGAGTGGTTGCGCGGGTTGCCCGCCAGCGGCAGCCCCCAGCCCTTGACGGTGTACGCGAACACCACGCTGGGTCGGTCGGTGACCTCGTCGCAGCGCCGGTAGGCGTCCAGCAGCGCGGCGATGTCGTGCCCGCCCAGATCGGTGACCAGCGCGTGCAGCTCCGCGTCCGGCACGTCGGCGACGGTGTCCGCGACGTCGGCCGGCGCGCCGTCCAGGAAGTGCGCGCGCACGTCCGCGTCGGCGAGGCCGAACAGGGCCTGGTACTGCTCGTTGGGCATCGCGTCGATCCACGCCTTGAGCGGCGCGCCGCCGGGCCGGTCGAACGCGGCCTGGAGCCGGCGGCCGTACTTCACCTCGACCACATGCCAGCCGGCCGCCTCGAACTGGCCGCGCCACTGGTCGATCCGCACTCCGGGCACGACCCGGTCCAGCGACTGCCGGTTGAAGTCGACCAGCCACATCACGTTGCCCAGGCCCTGGGTGGCCGGGTCGGCGATGGCCTCCCAGATGTTGCCCTCGTCCAACTCGGCGTCGCCCAGCAGCGCGACGAAGCGGGACGCCGGGCGCGCTCCGAAGTGCGCGTCCACGTAGCGCCGGGCGGCGGCGCCGAACAACGGCGCGGCGGCGCCCAGCCCGACCGAACCGGTGGAGAAGTCCACCCATTCGCGGTCCGGGTCCTTCGTCCGGGAGGGGTACGACTGGAGCCCGCCCTTGGCGCGCAGCGTGGTCAGGTAGGACCGGTCCAGGTTGCCGAGCAGGTACTGGATCGCGTGGAAGACCGGGGACGCGTGCGGTTTGACGCTGATCCGGTCCGGGCCGTCGAGGTGGGCGAACCACAGCGCGGTCATCGCGGACACCAAGGACGCGGAGGACGCCTGGTGGCCGCCGACCTTGATGCCGTCCGCGTTCGGCCGGTCGTGGTTGGCGGAGTCGACGATGCGTGTCGCGAGCCACAGGATGCGGCGCTGGACGGCTTCGAGGACGGGCAGGTCGATACCGAGCGCGGCCGCGGCGTGGTCCGTGTCGCTGCGATGCATGGTCGTCACCTCAAGATCGATCGGGGTGGCCGAAGCATACGGCGATCGTCTCACCATGCGATACGCGTGGACGGTCCACGGTAGCTGCACGTATCCGTCCATTGACAGCGCGTCCCGGTGCTGTTGGTCTGTTCCGAGCGCCACCGCACTCACCCGATGGATCGTCCCGACGCCTCCGGAGGCATGCCATGGCCCAGTCGACCGCGATACCCGGCGGACCGCCGCCGACCGAGACGCTCCGGTCGTACGTCACCGACAACGGGTCCGACACGGTCACCGTCCTGGACGTGGTCACCGGCACGGCGGTGGCGACCATCGACGTTCCCGGTGCGCTCGGGCCGCCCGCGGTCGCCGGCGGATCCGTGTACGTCACCTCCCCGGAGCGGGGCGTGATCACCGTGATCGACACCGAGACGCCGGTGGTGCTGGGCCGGATCGCCGCGGCCTGGCCGCGCTCGCCGGTCGCGGCCCCCGACGGCGCCGCCGTGTACTTCGCCTCCTGTCCGCCCGCCGACCACGGCTTCGCGTCGAATACCGTCGAGGTGCTCAGCCCCACGCTGAACACGGTGGTGCGCAGCCTCCCGGTGCCGCACCCGGCCACGTCGGTGACGCCGGCTCCCGACGGTGACCGGCTCTACCTGGCCGGCTTCGCCGAGGACCTGGTCACCGTGCTCGACCCGGACACCGGCGCCACGGTCGTGGGCACGGCGAAGGCGCCCCGGGCGGTGGTGTGCTCGCCGGACGGCGCGAGCGTGTACGTGGCCGGCGCCGGCGGCGTGTACATCCTCGACGCGGCCACGCTGCGCTGCCTGGGCACGATCACGATCGAGGGCGGCGCCACCGACGTCGCGGTCTCCCCGGACGGCTCCCGGCTGTACGTGGTGCCCGACGGCGCACGGGACCTGCGGATCGTGGACCCGGCCACCCGCGAGCCGATCGGGAGCGTCGACACGCCGAACGCCGCGGCGGTCCAGGTCACTTCGGGCGGAACCCGCGCCGTGGTCCTCAACGCGGGATCGGGGGACGTCGTCGTCGCGTCGATCGTGGACACGGGCAGTGACACGATCGTGCACTCGGTGCCGATCGGACGGAGTCCGTCGCCGTGATCGCCGGCAACCGGGGCAGGGTCGGTCACGACGGTGCGCGGGCGCCCGGCCGGACCCGGGGGTGACGCCGCCCCGGGCGCTCCCGACGCCCGGTCGGGGCACCCGAGGCGGTTCGCGGCCGGAACCCGCCCCGGAGCGGCGCTACGCGAAGCGCTCCCGCAGGGCGGCCAGGCCGACGCCGTAGGTGCCCTCGGCGAAGACCGCGTCGACGGTCTCCACCACGTCCGCCTCGCCCTCGTAGGCGGCCGACCAGACCACCTCGCTGCCGTCCGGGTGCGGGTGCACCGCGAGCGTGCCCACGTAGTTCGACACCGCGAGCGGGACCTGGATCAGTCGGTAGGTCATCCGGTGCGCGTCCGCGTCGTGGCTGATCAGTTCCTCGCGCGAGAGCACTTCGCCGTCGATCGCGAACGCCCGCACCGCGCCCGGGGTGTTGGCGTCGCCGCCGCCCTCGATCGTGCTCGGCGGTACCACCGGGTGCCAGTCGCCGAGGGCGCCGAAGTCGCCGATGACCGCCCAGACCTTGTCCGGTGTGGCGGCGATCACAGCGGAACGCGAGAACTCGTGCATGAAGGCACTCCTGTCGGTTCGAAATTACGCGCGTGGAGATGGGACGATGCGATTCGATTCGGTTTTCCCGCCGATTCGACCCGGGTCCGCGCGGGTCCGCAATACCACCGGGTGGTTGGTGTCGGCCGAATAAATCACCCGCCCGATGTGGCCTGTCTCCTGGACGCGGAAACCACTTGGCGCCTAGAACCGTTGCAGGGCCGAACGGGTCACGGGAGCGACGAGGCGAGAAAGGGACGGCGAGGACGTGTTGTACGGACTTGTGCTGACGGCTTTCGCGGCGGCCATTCTGGTGACCGCGCCTCGCGTCCTGCGCCGGGCCGAACGCAGCGGCTTCGGTCCGCGCCACGTACAACGCGCGTGGCGGGCCGCGGCCGGTGGTGTCCTGGCGTCGTTCGCGCTGGCCGTGCCGGTCTACACGCCCGACCTGTGGCTGGCCCCGATGCGCGCGGCCGGCTTCGCCCCCCGGATCGGCATGCCGCACGTGCCGCTGGTCGTGCAGATCGTCGTCGCCTTGCTGGCGCTGCTGATCGTCGGGTTCGGCTGGCGCCGGGGCGCGGGCGCGACCCGCGACTACCGGCGCGCGTTGCGCGTACAACTGGACCGGCTGGAGAACTGCGCCCCACTGCTGGACGAGGAGGCAGGCGGCCGGCCGCGCCTGGTGATCGTCGAGGACGACGCGCCGCGCCTGGTGCTGCTGCCGTCCCGGCCGCCGCGCGTCGAGGCCACCACCCGCGCCCTGGACCTGCTCCGCCCGGAGGAACTGAACGCGGTGCTGACCCACATGGCCGGGCACCTGCGCCGGCGGGACGCGCAGTGGATGGTCTGCGCGGACACGCTCGCCGACGCCTACCCGATGGTGCGCTTCTTCGGCGAGTGGGCCGACCACGCGGCGGAACTGTCGGAGAAGGCGGCGGACGCGGACGTACGCGGCTCGATCGCGCGGGTCAACCTGCGCCGGGCGATCGTCAAGCTGTCCGGGCCGGGGCAGGCAGGCGGGCCGTTCTGCCCGTGCTTCGCGTGGCCGCAGCAGCGCCAGGAGGAACTGGCCGTGCACCAGGCCCAGGCGACCGCGCACCCCGAGGTGGCCGTCGCGGGCGTCCGCGTGGGCGCACCGGTCGCCTCCGCGGGACTGCGGCTGCTGACGGCGGCGGCGCTGCTGGTGCCCTCGGTGATCGTGGTGTCACCGCACTTCCTGTATCTGTGAGCCTCGCGCTCGCGCGTGCCGCGTCGGACTTTTCCGACCGGTGAGTCCTGTGCCGTGCGCGATCGGCACGGGGGTGGGCGCGCCCACCCCGTCGGGCCCGGTGTTGATCACCCTGTCGGGTCGCGACCGTTCCTGATAGGTATGCGGGACGGGCGCGGCGATGCCGGCCGGGCACGGGCCGGGCGGGGCGAGGAGGGCACGACGGTGACACACACGAGCCTCTGGGCGGCCATCGAGGCGCGGGCGGCCCGAACGCCCGACGGCGAACTGCTGGTCGACGAGCACGGTCGGCGGCTGACCCACCGGGAATTCCGCGACGCGGCCGAGGCCTTCGCGGCGTTCCTGCACACCCAGGGACTGGGCCCGGGCGACACGGTCACCTGGCAGTTGCCCACCCGGCTCGAATCCGTGGTCCTGGTCGGCGCGCTGTCCCGGCTCGGCGTCGTGCAGAACCCGATGATGCCGATCCACCGCGAACGCGAACTCGCCTTCGTCACCCGACAGACCGGCGCCTCGATGCTGATCGTGCCGCCGGCGTGGCGCGGGTACGACTATCCGGAACTGGCCCGTCGGGTGCGCGACCGGGTGCCCGGTCTGGAACTGCTGATCCTGGACGGCCCGTTGCCCACCGGCGATCCGGCCCACCTGCCGCCCGCGCCGCCGGTGCCCGGCACGCCCGAGGACGCCCCGGTGCGCTGGTACTTCTACACCTCCGGGACCACCGCCGACCCCAAGGGCGCCCGGCACACCGACGCGAGCATCATGGCCGCGGGTGTCGGCATGGCGGACCGGATCGGCGCGCGCGAGGGGGACAGGGTCGCGCTGGTCTTCCCGTTCGCGCACATCGGCGGCTGTACGACCTGGCTGACCGCGGCCCTCACGCACGGCGTCACGATGATCCTGACCGAAGCCTTCCACCCCGAGGAGACGCCCGACCTGCTGCGCCGCGAGCGGGTCACGCTGGCCGGCGCGGGCACCGTCTTCCATCAGGCGTGGCTGGCCGCGCAGCGCCGCCGGCCCGCCGGCGACCCGCTCTTCCCGCAGCTGCGCAGTTGTCCCGGCGGCGGTGCGCCCAAGCCACCCGGGCTGCACGAGGCGATCAAGCGCGAACTGGGAGGCGCGGGCGTGCTGGCCGGTTGGGGGATGACCGAGGCGCCGATCCTGACCATGGCGGGCCCGGACGACCCGGACGACGCGTTGGCCCGGGCCGAGGGCCGGCCCACCCGCGGAGTCGAGGTCACCGTGGTCGGGCCGGACGGGCTGCCGGTGCCGGTCGGCGCGGAGGGCGAACTGCGGGTGCGCGGGCCGCAGGTGATGCGCGGGTACGTGGACGCGCGCCTGGACGCCGAGGCGTTCGACGAGGCCGGGCGGGTGCGTACCGGTGACCTGGGCCGAGTGGACGAGCACGGCAACGTGTACGTCACCGGGCGTCTCAAGGACGTCATCCTGCGCAAGGGCGAGACGATCAGCGCCAAGGAGGTCGAGGACCTGCTGGACGCGCATCCGGCCGTCGCCGAGGTCACCGTGATCGGTCTGCCGGATTCCGAACGCGGCGAAATGGTGTGCGCGGTGATCGTGCCGAGCGATCCGTCGATTCCACCTGATCTGCGTACTCTGCGGGATTTCCTGGGCACTCGGGAAGTGATGCGGCAGAAGTTCCCGGAGCGTATCGAGATCGTCTCGGCACTGCCGCGGAATCCGTCCGGAAAGGTGCTCAAGAAGCAGCTTCGGGAGCGCTACGCGTAATCTGCCGACCATGATCGACGGCGAAGTGTGGTTGCGTTCCGAAGGCGCCGAGGCGCTGATTCTGCCGGACGCCGGGTGCCGGCTCGGCTCGTTGCGGGTGCGCGGGCTCGAACTGCTGCGGACCGAGGGCGAGCGGCCCGCGGAGTGGGGCAGCTATCCGATGGTGCCGTGGGTCGGCCGGATGGGCGGGGCCCGGTTCGAATTCGACGGCGCGATACACGAGTTCCCGGCGGACGCGGCGCCGCACGCGCTGCACGGACTCGGCTATCGCGGCGCGTGGAAGCAGATCGCGGGGGATGCCGCGTCGGCGGTCTTCGAGTTCGCGCTGACCGACCCGTGGCCGTTCGCGGGCCGGGTCGAGCAGACCTTCACGCTGACGCCCGACGGGCTGGTCACGGTGCTGCGGATCGAGTCCGAGACCGCGACGTTTCCGGCGCAGGCCGGGTGGCACCCGTGGTTTCGGCGGCGACTGGGCGTCGGCGGGCCGCTGGAGTTGTCCTTCACCCCCGAGTGGCAGGAGGAGCGCGGCGCCGACTACTTGCCCACCGGGCGCCGGATACCCCCGCTGCCGGGGCCTCGGGACGACTGCTACGGGACGCCCGGTGGGGTGGACGCGACGCTGGAGTGGCCCGGCGCGCTGCGGCTGCGGATGACCTCGGACTGCGACTACACGGTGGTGTACGACCTGCCGCAGGCCCACGTGTGCGTCGAGCCCCAGACGGGGCCGCCGAACGGCCTGGCGGGCCCTGCGGCCCGCCTGGTGCGGCCGGGGGACCCGCTGGTGGCGACGACGAGGTGGGCCTGGTCGGGGGCGGAGTAGGGCCGGGAGCGGGGACCTGCGGGCTCGGGGGAAACGGGGCTCTCGGTCGGGCGAGGTCGGGCTGATTCCGGGGATTGCGTCCGCGCGCGTCAGGAGGGCGTCAACAACGGCCCGCGGATGATCAAGGGCGCGGTAGGGGCGGGGTTGCCCGGTATGCGCGGTCGTAGCGTCGGAGTCGGGACCCGCGGTCGGCTGCGGGGCCGGACTTCGGAGGCTGTCGTGTCGGATGTGTTGATCACCGATGAGGAACCCGCTTCCGCGACCACCGCTCGGCGTGTGTTGATCGTGCCGGTGCGGTCGGTGGACGGGGCCAGGGTGGTCCGGCTGTGCCGGGATCCGCTGGGCGCCCGGGTGGTGGTCGCGTTCACGTCGGTGGCGCGGTTGCGGGCGGTGCTGGGCGCCGATCAGGAGTGGATCCGACTCGGGGCGGGCGCGGTGCGCTCGCTCGCCGACGAGGTCGGGGGCGAGCGCATGCTGGTCGATCCGGGACTCTCGGCGCCGCCGGTGCGGCACCAGGAGCCGGTGGGCGGGGCGGTTGCTCGGGACTCGGCGGCGGACGGCGCTGTCGGTGCGACCGGTGCGACCGGTATGAGCGGTGTGGTCGGTACGCCCGGGGTGGTCGGTGCGGCCGTCGTGCCCGTCGCGATCGACCGGGCCTCGGCCGCCGGGGCGGCACGCCCGCCGGCCGCCGCCGGGCTCGCTCCCGCGCGGGCGGTCTCGCCCACTCGGCCGTCCCTCGGCCGGAGCGCCGGCGGACTCGCGCCGGGCGTCGGGCCCTCCCGGGTATCAGGGGCGTCCCGATCCGTCCGGGATCCGCAACCGCTCGGTGGGCTGCGCACCGCCGTCGTCGCGGTGCTCCTCGTGGTGCTGTCCCTGCTCGGCTGATCTGCCGTCACCAATGCTCGTGTACAAGGGAGTTGCCATGTCCGTCACGCTTGCGGAGCCGGTATCGGACGCGGCCGTGTGGCCGCGTTCGACGCGGGAGCACGCCGGGGACCTCACGATCGGTGGCCTGACCTCGGCCGAACTCGCGGAGCGGTTCGGGACACCGCTGTACGTACTGGACGAACAACACGTGCGGGACACCTGCCGGGCCTACCGCCGCGCGCTGCCCGGGGTCGAGATCGCCTACGCCGCAAAGGCGTTCCTGTGCCGCGGCCTGGTCGGCTGGCTGCGCGAGGAGGGCTTCGGGCTCGATGTGTGCTCGGCGGGCGAGTTGGCCCTCGCCACCCTGGCCGGGATGCCCGGCGAGTGGATCATCCTGCACGGCAACGCCAAGTCGGCGGACGAACTGCGTGCGGCGCTGCGCCTGGGCGTGGGCCGGATCGTGCTGGACAACCCGGCCGAGATCGCCGGGTTGGCCGCGCTGGTGGCACCTCGACAGCGGCAACGGGTGATGGTGCGCGTGGTGCCGGGGATCGAGGCCGGCGCGCACCACGCGATCCGGACCGGCGGCGAGGACCAGAAGTTCGGCCTGTCCATCGCGCGGGGCGACGCGGAGGACGCGGTGCTGCGCGCGATGGCCCAGCCGCACCTGGAACCGACCGGACTGCACTGCCATTTGGGCTCGCAGATCGGTTCGGTGCGGCCCTGGCTGGCCGCCGTCGCCACACTCGTCGAGTTCCTGGCCGGGCTGCGCGACCGGCACGGGATAGTGCTGCCCGAACTGAACCTGGGCGGCGGCCACGGCATCGCCTACCGCGGCGGTGAACATCCGTTGGACATCGAGGCGTTCGCGGACGACGTGCGCCGGCAACTGAACCGCCGATGCGCGCTGTACGACCTGCCGGTACCGCGACTGATCGTCGAGCCCGGCCGGGCGATCACCGGTCCGGCGGGCGTGGCCCTGTATCGGGTGCTTGTGGTCAAGCGCACCGCGCACCGGGTGTTCGTCGCGGTGGACGGCGGCATGGCGGACAACCCGAGACCGGCCCTGTACGGCGCCCGCACCACCGTGCGCCTGGTCGGCCGTCCCGGCGCGGCGGGCACCCGGCGGGTCACCGTCGTGGGCCGCTACTGCGAGTCGGGCGACGTGTTGGCGGCCGACGTCGAACTGCCCGAGGACGTACACCCCGGCGACCTGCTCGCGATGCCGGCCGCCGGCGCGTACCAGCAGTCGATGGCCTCGACCTACAACCTGGTCGGCCGGCCGCCGGTGGTCGCGGTCCGCGACGGCCGAAGCCGCGTGCTGCTCCGCCGCGAGGGGATCGAGGACCTCCTGGCCAGAGACACGGGCAGCGAGTCCTGACCCGCGCCCCCTGATCGGCGACCCCCGCGCGCGGCGGGGGCGCCCCGCGTACGAACGCACTCCCGAGAGGCGTTCACCGCCCCGCCGCACCCGCTACACCCGTCCGTCACACCCGCCACGCCCGCCGCCGTGCCGGTCATGCGCGGAGCCTGGTCATCGGCAGTGCCGACTCGTGGACACCGTCGGGACCGGGCTCGACCCGATACGCGTGCGCGTCCGGCCGCTCGGCGACGAAGGTGTGCACCCGGCCGTCCACGAGGTGGATCGCGGCGCCGTCGTCCAGTGCGTGGCCCGCCGCGAGCAGACCCGCCGCGATGGCCGCGTGGTACGCCGGGCGGCGCTCGGCCTCGCCGTCGTAGTGCGGACAGACGCTGCCCCGTGCCCAGCCCAGGCCGTCCGCGAGCGGGCGCAGCGTCGGTCCGTACGAGTCGGTGATGCCACCCTCGAACCAGCACAGCGCGCCCGCGCTGAGACCGCACACCACCAGGTCGCCCGCGGCGGCCCGGGCCGCGAGCGCGGTGTCGAGGCCGTGCAGACGCCACAGGGCGAGCAGGTTCGCGGTGGAGCCGCCGCCGACGTAGATCACGTCCTGGTCGGCGAGTTCGTCCGCGAGGTCGGCGCCGGTGCGCCGGAACAGGCTCAGGTGCCCGGCTCTACAGTCGAGCCGCTCGAACGCGTGCCGAAAGCGGTCGACGTAGCCGTCCGCGTCGCCGGAGGCGGTCGGTACGAAGCACACGTTCGGACGGGCCCGACCCGCCAGTTCGAGCACGTATCGGTCGAGCGCGGAGGCCCCGTCGTTCATCGAGAAACCGCCGCCGCCCATGGCCACCAGATGAGTCGTCATCGAGACATCCTGCCGTGCCGGACGGCGGCCGGGTCGGCGCCGGTCTGCGCCGACCCGCGGTGCCGCGCGTGCGCGGGCCGAACGCTCAGCCGGCGCGCAACCGGGCCGCGTCGGCGGCGGGCAGCCGGCGGATCGCCTCGCGCAGCGTCACCCCGGACATCCGGGCCCGATGTGCGGTGGTCCAGGCGATCACGTACGCCGGATCCCGCTTGGCGATCTCCCGGAGCAGCCAGCCGATCGCCTTGCGGATGAAGAACTCCCGCTCGTCCAGCATCGCGTCCGCGTAGCGATCGAACCGGACCAGGTCGGGAGCGCCCGCGCGGATGCCCGGGAGCAGGCTCAGCAGCGCCGCCCGGCGGACCCAGAAGTCCCCGTCGGCGGCCCACGCGTCGGCGGTGGCGAAGTCCGCGGGATCTCGCCCCATCAGTACGCCGGCCACCTTCTCCGCGAGGGTGTCCACGTACACCCAGCCCGCCGATTCGCGGATCAGTCGCTCGACGAGCGGCAGATCGGCGCGGGTGAGCACGTGCAGGTGGAGCCGCAGCAGCTCGATCGCGGCGAACCGGCTCTCGTGTACCGGCCGAAGCCACAACGCGGCGACCCAGGCGAGGAGTTCGGTCCGGGTCGGTTCCGGGCGGGCGCGGGCCGTCGCGGTGACCGTCTTGCGCAGCACCGGCACGGTGACGCCGAGGAAGTCGAGATCGCTCTTCAGATACGCCTTCTCCGCCCCGGCCCGCTCCGGTGTGCCCAGCGCGGCGAGCGTGGCGACGAGTGCGGCGGCGGCTTCCTCGGCATCGAACACGCACCCACCGTACGGCTCGACGGTCGATCGGGCGATGATCGTTCGGTGCATTCGCGGACGTGTCGCTTGACATGAAGTCGACTTGAGGTTCGAGACTGTTCGCACCCGATTCGGCGCGGCAACCACGCCGGATCGGCCGGCCCGTCGGGTCGTCGTCCCGTCGTCGTTGTCCGTCGTCCCAGCAAACCCCGGAGTGTCCGATGCGCGCGATTCGCCTGAACGAGTTCGGTCCGGCCGAGAACCTGCGGTACGAGGAGGTCGCGACTCCGCAACCGGGGCCGGGGGAGGTGCGGATCGCGGTGGCCGCCGCGGGAGTCCACCTGGTCGACGTGATGCTGCGCTCGGGACGTACCCAAGGCCCTTTCCCGCAGCCGGAGTTGCCCGTCATCCTCGGCCGCGAGGTGGCCGGCACGGTGGACGTGGTGGGTGCCGGGGTGGATCCGGCCCTGGTCGGCCGGCGGGTGGTGGCCCATCTGGGCAACCGGAACGGCGGCTACGCGGAGTTCGCGATCATCGACGACCAGGCGCTGCTGCCGCTGCCGGACGGGGTACCGGCCGAGATCGCGGTGGCGATGGTGGGAACCGGGCGCACCGCGCTGGGCATCCTGGACGTTGCCGCGATCACCGCCGAGGACGTGGTGCTGGTCACCGCCGCGGCGGGCGGTCTGGGCACGCTGCTGGTCCAGGCCGCGCACGGGCTCGGCGCGCTCGTGGTGGGGGCGGCCGGCGGGGCCGCCAAGGTCGAGGCCGCGCGTGCGTCCGGCGCCGACATCGCGGTGGACTACACCGCCGCCGACTGGGCCGCGAGCGTACGCGAGGAACTCGCCGGACGGCCGGTGACGGTGGTCCTGGAGAGCGTCGGCGGCGAGATCGGCGGGGACGCGCTCGACCTGCTCGCGAAGGGCGGCCGACTCGTGACGTTCGGCTGGTCCTCGGGCGATGCCATCGCCGATCTGGACACGCGCGCCGCGGCCGCCGGGGTGGCCGTGGAGAACCCGTTGGGTCCGCGAATGGCCAACCGTCCGGGTGGCTTCAAGGCCCTGGCCGAGTCCGCGCTCGCGGCCGCCGCCGCCGGTGAACTGCGGCCCGCGGTCACCACGTTCGCGCTGGCGGAGGCGGCCGCCGCGCACACCGCGCTGGCCGGTCGGCAGACGGTCGGCAAGGTCGTCCTGCTGTCGTGACCCGACGCGCGCCGGGCGGGGGTCGAGCGGCGATCGGCTCGACCCCGGCCGGCGCCCGGTCGACGACCGCCGGCCCGCTCGACGCCGGTCGACCTCCGGCGGGCGAAGGCCCGCCCGGACTCCTTTCGATGAGCGACGGCCCGCTCAACTCCCACCCGGCACCGGGACATCGGTACCGGTCGCCCGGCGGCACC
Organism: Embleya sp. NPDC050154; assembly: GCF_044460165.1. Lineage (NCBI taxonomy): Bacteria > Bacillati > Actinomycetota > Actinomycetes > Kitasatosporales > Streptomycetaceae > Embleya > Embleya sp. NPDC050154. The sequence goes on along the minus strand of NZ_JBITJP010000017.1, from coordinate 210,868 downwards.
GCTCCTCGTAGCCGGCGAGTGCGTCGACCGGATCGGTGTGCGCGGCCAGTTCGCGGGCCAGCACGCGCGCGTCCACGATCGCCCGGGAGGCCCCGTCGCCGCCGACGCCGTCGATCGGGAAGCCGGCGTGCGCGGCGTCGCCGAGCAGCGTGACCCGCCCGTCGGACCAACTCGGCAGCGGCACCCGGTCGATCATCGGGTACTCGTACGCGACGTCCGCGTCCGCGATCACCGCGGGCACGTCCAGCCAGGGGAAGTCCCAGTCCGTGAAGTGGGCCGGGATGGTGTCGAGTTCGGCCGCCCGACTCCAGTCGCCGGGCCCCGCCTGCGGGCCCGCCGAGGGGTGGCCGGCGATCCAGTTCAGCAGCGCGGGGCGATCACCCTCGGCCGCCCGCAGCGGATACGCGACGAACGTGCGCCCGCCGTCCTCCACGGTGACCATCGTGTGACCGGTGTGCAGGGTCGCCGCGGGCGTCACACCGCGCCACAGCACCCGGCCGCCGGGTGCCGGCGGCGCCTCGCTCGGGTACATCAGCGAGCGGCCCGCCGAGTCGATCCCGTCCGCGGCGATCAGCACGTCGGCCACATCGGTGACGGTCTCGCCCGCACCGTCGGTGAACTCGACGGTGACCCCGTCCGCGGTCTGCGCGTAGCCGCTCAGCCGCAGGCCGGTGCGCAGCGACTCGGCGCCCAGCCAGGCGAGTTGGGCGCGCAGCAGGAGCATCTGCAACTCGCCGCGGTGGACCGACAGCCGCGGCCACGCGCGCCCGGCGGCCGACCCGAGCGGCTCGGAGCGGACCCGCTCGCCGAGCCGGTCGTGGTGGACCGACTCGTCGATCGGCACCGAGATCTCGGCGACGTCGTCGTACAGGCCGAGTTCGGCCAGTTCTCGCACCGCGTCGGGGAGTAGTTGGATCCCGACGCCGAGCGGGCGGATCTCCTCGACCGCCTCGTACACACTCACGTCGGCGATCCCCGCCGCGTGCAGACTCAGGGCGGTGGCCAGCCCACCGATGCCGGCTCCGGCGACGACAACGCGCACGAGTACCCCTGTACAGGTGGTTGGGATGTTGTCGCACGCAGGGTACGCTCCGGCCGTGCTCACCCGCTCGGGGGGTGGCGCACAATTGCCCCGGCCGGCCCGGACGGCGGAGCAAAACGGGACGGAGTGGGCCCGCAGGGGCGAGAATCGGCTCATGGGCACCCCTTCGAGCAATCCCGCGCAGGCCACCGGGCCGGCCGACCCGCCCCGGCTTCCCGAACTCCCGTACGACGCGTGGGTGCACACCCTCGACACGCTGCATCTGTTCGCGCAGATCGTCGGCAAGGTCAAGCTCGCCGCGAGCCACCCGCAGAACCACTGGTGGAACATCACCTTCACGGTGGACGCGCGCGGCTTCACCACCCGCCGGCTGACCGTGGCCGGCGTCGCCTTCGACATCGCGTTCGACTTCATCGACCACCGCGTGGTCTTTCGGACCGATCGCGGCGACGTGCGCGAGATCGCGCTCGTGGACGGGTTGAGCGTGACCGAGTTCGACGTCGCGGTGCATGGGGTGCTGGCCGAGTTGGGCATCGACGTGCCGCTGCTGGAGCGACCGTTCGGCGTCCCGCACCTGACCGTGCCGTTCCGCGAGGACACCGAGCACGCGACCTACCAGGCGGAGTACGCGTGGCGGTTTTGGCGGATCCTGACCTGGTCGGCGGACGTGTTCGAGGAGTTCATGGGCTGGTTCGACGGGAAGACCTCGCCCGTACAGCTCTTCTGGCACTCGTTCGACCTCGCGCTGACCCGGTTCTCCGGCAAGCGGGTCGAGCCGCCGATGCGCGGCGTGGACCCGGTCACCGCGGAGGCGTACTCGCACGAGGTGATCTCGTTCGGTTTCTGGGCCGGCGACCCGAACGTGCCGCACCCGGCCTACTACTCGTACGCCGCGCCCAAGCCGGACGGCGTCGAGAAGCAACCGCTCTCGCCGCGCGAGGCGCTCTGGCTGCCGGACGGCTCGCGATCGACCCTCGACTACGACGTGGTCCGGGTGGCCGAGGACCCGCGGCGCACGCTGTTGGGCTACCTCCAGTCCAACTTCGCCGCGAGCGCGAGCCTGGCGGGATGGCCGACCGACGAGATGCGATCCAACTGGTGCCCGACGAGCGAACAACTCCGGGCGCTGGCCCGCGCCGGGCTCTAGGGTGGGGCTTCGCCCGCCCGGGTCGGGTCAGAACCGCGTGTTCGCGCGCCTGCGCAGGTCGCGGCGGCGGGCCTCGCGGACCAGGGCGAAGGCCAGGACGACGGCCACCACGACGACCGAGGAGAGCAACTGCGGGCGGGCGGTGTGGTCGAAGAGCATCAGGATCGACACCGCCGCGAGGGCCAGCATCACGAACCAGGTCAGGTACGGGAAACCCCACATCCGGACCAGCAGCCGATCCGGGTCCTCGCGCTCGATCCGGCGGCGCAGCACCAGTTGCGACGCGGCGATGGCGAACCAGACGAAGAGCAACATCGCGCCGACCGAGTTCAGCAGGTGCTTGAACACCTGCTCGGGCCACCACACGTTGAGCAGCGCCGCCACGAACCCGAACGCCGAGGAGGCCAGCACGGCCGTCCTGGGCACCCCGTTGCCCGCCACCCGGGACAACCGCCGGGGCCCCTCGCCGCGCCGGGACAGCGAGAACGCCATCCGGGAGGCGCCGTACAACATCGAGTTGAGCGCGGACAGCAGCGCGGTGAAGACCACCACGTCCATCACATGCGCGGCACCGGGGACACCGATGTCCTCCAGGACGGAGACGTACGGGCTGCCGAGCCGGTCGGAATCCCACGGCAGCAGCGTCGCGATGATCGCCACCGAGCCGATGTAGAAGAGCAGGATCCGCCACACCGCGGTGCGCACCGCGCGGGCCACGTTGCGTGCCGGGTCGTCCGACTCGGCGGCGGCGATCGTGACGATCTCCAGACCGCCGAACGAGAACGCGACCGCGAGCAGGCCGGTGATCACCCCGTCCCAGCCGTTGGGCAGGAAGCCGCCGTTGCCGGTGAGGTTGGCCAGGCCCGGCGCGTCGGTGTCCGGCAGCCACCCCAGGATCGCCAGCACGCCGAGCACCAGGAAGCCGACGATGGCCAGGATCTTGACCGTCGCGAACCAGAACTCGGACTCGCCGAACGAGCGCACCGTGAGCAGGTTCGCGCCGGTGAACACGAGCATGATCACCAGCGAGAACACCCAGATCGGAACGCCCGGCAGCCAGCCGTGCGCGATGGCGGCGGCGCCGGAGGCCTCGACGGCCAGCACGATGGTGACCATCCACCAGTACAGCCACCCGACGGTGAAGCCGGCCCACCGCCCGAACGCGGCTCCCGCGTACTCGGAGAACGACCCGCTGCGCGGCACCGCCGCCGCCATCTCGCCGAGCATCCGCATCACCAGCAACACCAGCACCGAGGCGAGCGCGTAGGAGATCAGGATGCCCGGGCCGGCGGTGTGGATGCCCGCACCGGTGCTGACGAACAGCCCCGCCCCGATCGCGCCGCCGAGCGCGAGCATGGTCATGTGCCGGGGCTTGAGGGTGTGACCGAGGTGGTGGGTGCCCTCGCCGCCGGGGTCGGTGCCGGAGCCGGTCTCGGACCCGCCGGGGGCGGTGTCGGCGGCGCTGCCTGGGGTGTGTGGGCTGCTCATGGGTGGCGCTGATCCTGGGGACTGGAGGTCGTGCGGAGCAGACAGTATTCCGCAGTTCCGGAGGCGTCCGGCAAACCGGGACAACCCAGGGATGTTCGAGCCCGGGTGGACGGCGGGTGACCCGGCTTCACCCGGGCTCTCCCGGCCCGGGCCCGAGCCGGGCACCGCGTCGCGTGCTCAGCCCTCGCGCGCGTCGATCGCCGCGAAGTCGGGTTCGCGCCGCTCGGCGAAGGCGGTCAGCGCCTCGATGTTGGCGGGCTTGCCGAGCAGCCGCCCGAACGCCGCGTCCTCGCGTCGGCGGGCATCGACGATCCGGTCGCCGAGCCCCGCGAGCACCACCCGCTTGCACTCGATCAGCGAGGAAATCGACTTGGCGGCCAGGATCCGCGCGTGCCGCATTGTCACGTCGAGCAGCTCGTCGGCCGGGCAGACCTTGAACACCAGGCCCATCTCCAGACACTCCGCGGCGCTCAGCCACTCGCTGCTCAGCAGTGCCCACATTGCGTTCTGCCGACCGAGCAGCTCCGGGAAGGTCACACTGCTCGCCGCCTCGGGAGCCACCGCGAGCGAGGTGAACGGGCACTTCAACCGCGCGGTGTCGGCCATGAACGCGAGGTCGGCGAAGCCCAGGACGGTCGCCCCGATGCCCAGCCCGAGGCCGTTGACGGCGATCAGCAACGGCTTGGGGAACGCCTGGAGCCGATCGACCATGCCGCCGAATCCGTGCTTGCCCCTGACCTTGGTGCCGCTGTTGTGCTGCGCCATCTCGATCAGGTCGGTGCCCGCCGAGAAGGCCCGCCCGGCACCGGTCAGCACCACCACGGCGACGGTGGGATCGGCCGCCGCGTCGATCAGCGCCTCGGCGGTCGCGTCGTACAGCGCCTCGTTGAACGCGTTGAGCGCTTCGGGGCGGTCGAGGGTGATGGTCCTGACGCGGTCGGCGTCCTCGATCCGGATCACGGCTGCTCCTGATGGGGTGTGCGGAGGCGGGGCGGGAATGCGGTGGGTCGATGGACAGGAAACCTTACTTAGTTGACCGAGTCAAGGGTCGGGGCGATCGGGTGGTCGAGGGATGCCGATGGCCCGGTTGTCCCGTGCTTCACGTGCGTAACGGCCCGGTGACGTGGGAAAGTCCTCGACGGTACGTCAGGAATACGGAATGCCGCGCATATCGGGTCTTGATCCATAGGCCGTTAAGGAGCCGTCGTGGAGTTCGACGTCGTCGTGGAGATTCCCGCGGGCAGTCGGAACAAGTACGAGATGGACCGCCGCACGGGACGCATCAGGCTCGACCGCATGTTGTTCACGTCCACCGCCTATCCCGCCGACTACGGATTCGTGCATCGCACGCTGGGCGGCGACGGCGGCCCGCTCGATGTGCTCGTGTTGCTGGACGAGCCGACCTTTCCCGGTTGCCTGATCCGCTGTCGCGCGATCGGCATGTTCGTGATGACCGACGAGAAGGGCCCGGACGAGAAGGTGCTGTGCGTGCCCGCTCGGGACCCGCGCAGACACCCGATACAGGACATCGGCGACGTTCCACCGTTCCAGCTCAACGAGATCGCCCACTTCTTCGAGGTCTACAAGGACCTGGAACGCGGCAAATCGGTGGAGGGCTCGCACTGGGAGGGGCGGGACGCGGCCGAGAAGGAGATCGTGGCGGCCTACCAGCGCCGCGAACTGGACAGCGGGGATTGGCCGTTCGAGGGTCGGTGAGCATCCGGGCGGATGGTTTCGGGTGGGTTCACCCGGGAGGGTCGTCGGGTGGGTTCACTCGGGAGGGTCGCCCGCCGCGCGGGTGACCCTCCCGCCCAACGCGCGCAGGTGCTCGCGCAACTCGGGCGGGTCGTGCACCTCGAACTCACAGCCGAGCATGGAGAGTCGGAACGCGAGCCAGTCGAGCGTGTCGACGTAGCCGGTCAATCGGCACCTGTCGGCGTCGAGCGGACGCAGGCGTGGGGTGCCGTCCTCGGTGGTGCCGGTCAGGGTGTCGCCGAGTCGCACGGTGACCTGATCGACCGGCGCGTACAGCGTGACGTCGGCTCGGTGGACCGGCTCCGAGGTGTGCAGGGTGCGTGCCACGTAGGCGGCGGCGTCCGGATCGGGCAGGGCGCGCTCCGGACACCGGGCACCGGTGGGACGCGGCTCACGCACCCGGTCCACCCGGAACGTGCGCCAGTCGGCGCGGTCGGCGTCGTAACCGACGAGGTACCAGCGGCGCCCGGCCGGCACCAGCGCGTTCGGCTCGATCAGCCGCGCGCTCTCCCGGCCGTCGGCCGCGCGGTAGCGAAAGCGCACCTTCTCGTGCCGCGCGATGGTGCCCGCGAGCACGGCGAGCGTCTCGGGGTCCACCGTCGGCCCCGGCATCGCCAGCGGCACGGTGGCGCCGGACACCGCCCGCACCCGCCCGCGCAGCCGGGACGGCAACACCTGTTCGAGCTTGGCCAGCGCCCGAACGCACGCCTCCTCGATCCCGGCCACCGCGCTCCCGGCCGCCGTGCGCAGGCCGACCGCGATCGCCACCGCCTCCTCGTCGTCGAGCAGCAGCGGCGGCATCGCGGTGCCCGCGACCAGCCGATAGCCGCCGTCCGTGCCCCGGGTGGCCTCGACGGGATAGCCCAGCTCGCGCAGGCGCTCGATATCGCGCCGGATGGTGCGCGGACTCACCCCGAGGCGGGTGGACAGTTCGCTCCCGGGCCACTCGCGCGGCGTCTGGAGCAGGGACAGCAGCCCGAGCAGGCGGGCCGGGGTGGCGGCGGTCATGGTTCGAGAATGCCGGCCCTTCAGGACAGGATCCGACCTATATGCCGAATAGCGTCGAAGACAGCAGGACGGCGCGCACCACACGGCGCCGCCCGGCTCCCCGCCCCGGGGTCCCCCGCACCCGCTCGTCTTTCGGAGGCATCGCGATGACCGTCAAGACCGTTCCCGACGGCTACACCACCGTCACCCCGTGGATCCTGTCGCACGACACGGCCGCGTTGATCGACTACCTGAGTGTCGCGTTCGGTGCCGAGGAAGTGCCGGGCTCCCGGTTCGTCGGCGCGGACGGCCGGATCGGCCACGTTGAGATCAAGATCGGCGACGCGATCGTGATGATGTTCGACATCGATCCCGCGACTCCCGCGCCGCCCTCGTTCCTGCGACTCTACGTCGAGGACGCCGACGAGGTGCACCGTCGCGCGGTGGCGGCCGGCGGCACGTCGGTCACGGACGTGACGCACCTGTTCTTCGGCGACCGGGTCGGGCGGGTCCGCGACCCGTTCGGCAACCTGTGGTGGATTCAGGCCCGGATCGAGGACGTCACCCCCGAGGAGATCGAACGGCGGCTCGTGGACCCGGAGTTCGTCGCCGCGATGGCCTACGTCCAGGGCGCGGAATTCTTCCCCGAGGCGAAGCCGAGCGCGTAGTCACCGCGTAGTCGCCGAGTGATCCCGTCCGCCGCCGCCGCCCGCCCGCATCGGTCTTTCGTAGGCTGCCCGGTATGACACAGACCGGGTTCGATCTGGTGATCTTCGATTGTGACGGCGTGCTCGTGGACAGCGAACGCATCGCGGTTCGGGTGGACGCCCGGGTGCTGGGCGCGCTGGGCTGCGCGTTCACCGAGGAGGAGATCGTCGAGCACTTCGTGGGGTGCTCGCGCGAGCGGCACACGGAACTGGTCGAGGAGCGCCTCGGCCGGCGCCTCGACCCGAACTGGCACCAGGAGTTCCGGCACCTGTACCGGGCCGCCTTCGACGCCGAACTGACCGCCGTGGACGGCATCTTCACGGCACTGGAGCAGATACCGGAACCACGTTGCGTGGCCTCGAACGGCCCGCGCGGCGGCGTCGAGCGGAACCTGAAGCTGGTCGGGCTGCACGGCCACTTCGAGGGGCGGGTGTTCAGCGCGGACGACGTCGCCGAGGGCAAGCCCGCGCCCGACCTGTTCCTGCACGCGGCCCGGGAGATGGGTGCGGATCCGGCCCGGTGCGTGGTGATCGAGGACAGCGCCTACGGCGTACGGGCGGCCCGCGCGGCCGGGATGCGGGCATTCGGCTATGTCGGCGGGTTGACCCGGGCGGATCGACTGGCGGACTCGGGCGCGGTGCTCTTCGACGACATGCGCGCGCTCCCGGACATGTTGCGGGCGGTCGGGGACTGAGCACGGCGCACGCGGCGCCGAGCCGCCGCGACCCGGCCCGATGTCGGGCAGCCGGTCGCGGCGGCGATCGCCGTGGGCAATACGGCCGGCCCCTGTCCGCCGGAGGGGCCCAGGTCCTGTCCGGCGGATCCTGGTGGGTCCGCCGGACCCTGGCACCGGGCCTCGCCGCGCCGGAGAAGCAGCCGAATGGAACCCCTATGCGGCTGCTTCTCCGGCACGCCGATGCACGGCATCCGCCCTTCGGGCTCCTCGCTGCGCTCACGACGCGGCCCGATCCACCAAGATCCGCCGGGCAGGGCCTAGAGCCGATGCACGACCCGTCCCGCGACCACCGTCGCGGTCACCGGCAACTCCGGCAGATCGTCCGGGGCACAGGTGAGCGGGTCGCCGCCGAACATGGTCAGCTCGGCGTGGCAGCCCACCGCGATCCGACCGGCCACCGCTTCCTCGCCCGCCGCGTAGGCCGCCTCGGTCGTGTAGCCGGCCAGGGCCTGCCGGGCCGAGATGCCGACCGAGGCTCCGTACGCCGCGCGGTCGGGCTCGCCCGTCGGACGGCGCAATTGCGCGCCGCCCAGCGTGCGCCTGGGGTCGAACGCGGCGACCGGCCAGTCCGAGCCGAGCGCGACATGGCCACCGGCGGCCAGGATGTCGGCGTAGCGCCAAGCCCGTTCGGCCCGTTCCGGGCCCACCCGGCGCGACCAGTTGTCCGATCCGTCCGGCAGTGACCAGTCCATGTGCGTCGGCTGCATCGAGGCGACCACGTCGAGCGCGGCGAAGCGCGGCACGTCGGCGTCGCTCAGCACCTCGGCGTGCTCGATCCGGTGTCGGGTGCCGAACGGCGCGCCGTGCTCGGCGTACACGTCCAGCGCCCGGGACACCGCGCGGTCGCCGATCGCGTGCGTCCAGGCGGGCAGCCCGGCGCGGGCGGCGATCTCGACCGCGTCGGCGTACCGGTCGAAGTCCTTCCACTGCGATCTGTGCGACTGGCCGCAGCAGTCCGGCTCGTGCAGCCACGCGCCGCCGCCGTCGATCGCGCCGTCGGCGAAGAACTTGACCGCGGCGAGGCGCACCAGGCCGTCCAGGGAGCGCAGTTCGCCGATCCGGTCGGTGAGGTTGTCCACATCGCCGGGTGGGCACCACGGCGCCAATCGCACGCGCATGGTCAGCCGTTGTTCGTCGTTCAGCCCGGCCAGGGTGTCGGCGGTGCGTGGCCCGTCGTCCAGGACATGCACGCCGGTGACCCCGTGTCGGTTCTGCTCGGCGAACAACTTCTGTACCCGCGTCAGGAGTTCGGTGCGCGGCATGGGCGGTACCGCCTGGTAGCCCAGGAAGCACGCGGTCATCTCGTGCAACTCGCCGGTGGGGCCGCGCTCGTCGCAGACGATCTCGCTGCGGTCGGCGAACTCGCGGGGGCCGGTCAGTCCGGCGATCCGCAGCGCGGCCGTGCTCAGCAGCGCGGTGTGGCTGTCCGACATCCACACGAACGCCGGTCGACCGCCCACGGCGTCGTCGATCAGGTCGCGGTGGATGGCGCGGCCGGCGAACGCCGCGTACTCGCCGCCGAAACCGATCACCCAGTCGTCCGGTCCGCACAGCGCGGCCTGTTCGGTGAGTCGGCGCCGGGTCTCCTCCAGGGTGAGCGCGCCGACCAGGTTCGCGCCGCGGGTGGTGTCCGCACCCAGCACCGGGTGTTGATGACAGTCCGTCAGCCCGGGGGTGACGGTGTTCCCGGGCGCGTGGATCACGTCGGTGCGCGGTCCGATCAGCGCGCGCGCGTCGGCGCCCAGGGCGACGATCCGCCCGTCCCGCGCGGCGAGCGCGTCGGTGGTGGGTGCGGTGGGATCCATGGTCAGCACGCGTGCGTCCAGGATCACCAGGTCCGCGGCGGTCATACGGTGCTCCTCTGCGGAATCGGGGTCGGTTCGTCGGCGCCGCGGTCGGCGAAGCTCTCGCTCACCCGCACCTTGTCCTGCGGGCGGGCGACCAGCAGGTACACCACTCCGGTGCCGACCACGACGACGATGCCGAGCACGGCGGCCCAGACCTGGTAGGCCGGTGCGCCGGGCGGGGCGAGGATCTCGCGCGGCCACGCGATGTTGACGAACTCGAAGGCCAGCCAGGCGACCGCGAGCACGTTCAGCGGGGTGCCCCAGCGGCCGAACCGGACCAGGCCGCCGGGCGTCCAGGACCCGCGCAGCCGGGCGATCAGCGCGGCCAACGCGATCAACAGGAACTGGAGGTACATCGCTGCGCTGCCGAAGGTGATCAGGCTGCCGATCGCGGCGCTGTTCAGCGCCAGCAGCAGCGCCAGGCAACTGATCGCGGCGGTGATCACCAGCGCGCCGATGGGCGCCTGCCGCTTGCTCACCACGCGCAGCGCCCGGGATCCGGGCAACACACCGTCCCGGGAGACCGAGTAGACCGAGCGTGCGGCGGCGGCCTGGGAAGCGAGCGCGCACGCGATGAACGCGATGATCACCACGACCACGAACGGCTTGGCCGACCAGGAGCCGAACGAGTTCACCACGGCGGTGGTGACCGGGTCCAGGTCCTCTCCCGCGACCACCTTCGCGGGGTCGGGGTGGGCCAGTTCGGCGGCGACGGCGTTCAGCACGACCAGGCCGCCGACGCTGATCAGGGTCCACCAGATCGCCTTCGGCACGTGCCGGGCGGCGTCCTTGGTCTCCTCGGAGGAGGACACGCACGCGTCGAAGCCGAAGAACGCCCAGCCGCCGACCGCGAGCGCGGCGAGCATCGCGGAGAAGGTCGAGCCGCCCGAGAGCGCCTCGGCGCCCATCGTGTCGGTGAGGATGCCGAAGCCGTTCTCCCGGAAGAGCAGCAGCAGGGCCAGACCCACCCCGAGCGAGGCGAGCGCCTCCGCCGCGATGCCGGCCGCGAGCACCCAGCGCAGCACATCGATGCCGAAGGCGTTGATCGCGGTACAACACAGCAGGAAGATCGCGGCCACCACGACGATTCGGCCCGGCGTGGGATGGGCGTCGAAGAGCGCGAAGAACCACGGCGCGCCCAGATAGACGATCGTGGTGTTGGCGAACACGACCGCGCACATGCCCACCCAGCCCGCGAGCCACGCGTACGTGGGACCGACCAGGCGACGGGCCCACTGGTAGGCGCCGCCCGCGATCGGATACTGCGAGGCCAGCTCGGAGTACACACACATCAGCAGCGCCTGGCCGAGCAGGCAGATCGGCAGCACCCACACCCATGCGGGGCCCGCGATGGTGGTGCCCACCTGCGCGACGGCGTACAGGCCCACGACGGGGGAGACGGTGGCGAAGCCGATGGCGAGGTTGCCCAGCACGCCGAGACTGCGCTTGAGCTCCTGTTCGTAGCCCAATGCGCCGAGTTGTTCGGCGTCGTGGTCGACCACCGGGGTCGATGTGGGCGACACCGACACGGCGGGCGTCGGTGGGCGAGAAGTGCCGTGGTTCATCGGGACCTCGCAACGGGGACGTTAAAACTTACTTAGTTAGTTTGAGGACCCTAACCTTCGACCGGGTGTAGGGGAAGAGGTGACTTCGAGCTAGGTTGGCAACGCAGAGTGACCGACGGCGGTGCTCGCGAACGGCACGAGGTGAACGCACGATGGGTCGACCCAGCCGCCCCAAACTCGATCGCGAACTGATCGCCAGGGCCGCGGTCGACTTGGTGGACGAGAAGGGAATGGGCGCGCTGACCATGCGGGCCCTGGCCACCCGGCTGGACGTCCAGGGGCCCTCGCTGTACAACCACGTGGCGTCCAAGGAGGAGCTCCTCGACGCGATCACCGTGGTGATAACCCGGGAGATCGACCGCGCGCCGCTGGAGGATCCCGACTGGAGGGTCGGCATCACCGCGTTCGCCCGAGGCTACCGGGCGGCCTACCTGCGCCATCCCGAGGCGCTGCCGGTGATCGCCCGCCGGCCGGTGTCCACCGAGCAGGCGCTGGCCGCGTACGACGCCACCGCCCGCACCCTGGTCCGGATCGGTCTGGGCCCGGCCGAGGCGGCCGAGGTGTCCGCGGCGCTGGACTACCTCGTGGTCGGGTCGGTGATCGAGACCTACGTCGAGGGCTTCGTCCGGCCGGTCGAGGACTACCGGGCCGAGTATCCCTCGCTCGCCGATTCGCTGGCCGCGAGCGATCCGAAGACGCTCGACGAGCGCGGATTCGAGACCGGGCTGCGGCTGCTCCTGGACGGTCTGGCGGCGCGCCTGGCCCGCTGAGCGAGCCGCGCCGAGGGCTGCGGGCCCGGCGTGGGAACGGGTCGCCCGACACCCGCCGGGGCGTTGACAGTCGGTATTGAATGGCGTTCAATGCGATTTGAACGCCATTCAATACGGAGGAACGCATGCGGAGGACGCCCACCGAGCGGGACCGGTTGCCGATCTTCACGGCCGCCGGGCCGGCTCGGGCGCGGCGGGCCCGGGAGCTGCGGCCTAACGTGCCCGAGGCCGCCGCGCCGATCGCGGAGACCGTGTGCGAGGCGGCCCGGGATGGTGCCCGGTCGGCCGCCGCGATCGAGGCCGGGCACTCGGTCCTCGGCGTGACCGGCGTGTTGCCGGACCGGGCGGCGACCCGATGCCGACCCGGCGCCGCCGAGCGGCCGTGCGCGGCACGCGCGGTATCGGCCCGGCGACGATGATCCGTTGTTCCCGCGGCCCCGCCGCGGATCCGTTCGTGGATCCATGGTGGGACCCGATTTCCCGAAGGATTTCCCGATGACCAACACCCCGGCCGCAGACGGCTTCTCGATGCCCGCCGAATGGGTGCCGCACGAGCGCACCTGGATGGCCTGGCCCAGCCGTAACGAGACCTTCGGCGAGGAGGACCTGCACACGGCGCGGACCGCGTGGGGCCGGGTGGCCGAGACGATCTCCCGCTACGAGCCGGTGACGCTGATCACCGATCTGGGCGAGTCGGACACCGTCGCGCGGTACGTGCATCGGCCGTTGACCGTGCTGGAGCGGCCGCTGGACGACGCGTGGATGCGCGACATCGGCCCCACCTTCCTGACCGGGCCGCAGGGCGAACTTGCCGCCGCCGACTGGGTGTTCAACGGTTGGGGGGCGCAGGAGTGGGCCTCGTGGGAGCATGACCGGGACATCGCCGAGCACGTGATCGAGGCGTCCGGCGCCCGGCGCTACGCGTCGCGGATGGTCAACGAGGGGGGCGGCATCCATGTCGACGGCGAGGGCACGGTGTTGATCACCGAGACCGTGCAACTCGACGAGGGCCGCAACCCCGGGTGGACCAAGGAGCAGGTCGAGGACGAACTGAAGGCGTTCCTCGGCGTGCGCAAGGTGATCTGGCTGCCGCGCGGTCTGACCCGCGACTACGGGCTGTACGGCACCCGGGGGCACATCGACATCGTCGCGTCGTTCGCCCGCCCGGGCCTGGTCCTCGCGCATGTGCAGCCCGACCCGGCGCACCCGGACCACGAGGTCGGCAAGGAGAACGTGGCGCTGCTGCGCGCCTCCACCGACGCGCACGGCCGTCCGCTCGAAGTGGTCGAGATCCCGGCGCCGACCGTGCTCGAAGCGCACGACGACTGGGTCGACTTCAGCTACATCAACCACTACGTCGCCAACGGCGCGGTGGTCCTGTGCGCCTTCGACGACCCGCGCGACGAGGAGAACGCCGCGACCTTCGGCAAGCTCTTCCCCGGCCGCACCATCGAACCGGTCGACGCCCGCGACATCTTCGCCAATGGCGGCGGCATCCACTGCATCACGCAGCAGCAGCCGAAGGTGTGAGCGAAGGCGGCGGGGCGACGTCGTCGCCCCGCCGCCTTCGCCCCCGGGTGGTGGTGTCGTAAAGCCTGTGCGTGGTCAGCGGTGCTCGGTCGACGCGGTGCCGTGGGATCCGGGGCCGGGCGGCTCGGCGCCGGTGAGCGGCTCGGCCGACCCCGCCGGCCCGGCGGCGTTCGACGCGGGAGCCGGTGCCGTGCCCCGCTCGCCCGCGCCGAACGCGGCGAGGGCGAGCAGCAGGACGGCGAGGGCGGCGGCGGTCGCGGTCGGCACGTACCAACCGGCGTCGGACGTCGGTTCGACGAGCGCGGCCAGTACCGCGATCGTGCCCGCGAACACCAGGGAGCCGGCGAACGCGGGTATCCCGCGGCGTCCGGCCGTGGCCGCGACCGCGCCGGCTATCAGGACGAGCAGCAGCACCAGACCGGCCAGGCCGACCAGCGATGGGCCGAAGTCGTCACCCGTGCAGCCGCGTCGCCCGAAGTCGTCGCACGAACCCTGCGCGGCGGCGCGGATCGCGTACGTCCCGATCAGCCACCCGGCCGATCCGGCGCCGGCGAACGGGAGGAGCCAACCGCGAACGGTGGTCGAGACGGGATGGGACGCCGATGCGTCGGTGCTCATGCTCGGAGGCTAGGCGCCGCTCCGGTCGTCTTGATGAACGGCCGGAAAGCGCCGCGTGAAGCCTGCGTGGCCCACCGCCCGGTCGCGGCCCTCGGCCCCGCGCCAAGCCCGCCGTCCGCGGGCCCCGCTGCACGGCGCCCGCGCCCGCTCAGTCCTTGAGGGCGGCCCCGTGGGCGGCGGCGAAGGATGCCACGCGGGTGGCGAACTCGACGTCGAGGGCGGTGATCCGGTCGCCCGCGTCGTGGGTGGTCAAGGCGAAGGACAGGGTGCCGTACAGAATGGTGATCCGGGCGTGGTGGTTCGCCTGGTCCTCGGAGGCGGCGACGGTCGCGTAGAAGGCGGGCACGTCCGCGCGGGCGCACGTGTAGGTCGCGGTCAACTCGCCGTCCACGACCCGCCAGCCCGGGAGATCGGCGAGGGCCTTGGTCAGTTCGGCGTCGGTGAGCGGCTGGGGTGCCACGGTTGGGTCCTCTCGTCGGGGTGGGCGCTGCCTTCCGCCAGTATGGCGGCGCCGGTTCGCCGGACGCGGTATTGAACGACGTTCTAACATGGCGGCAGGCGAGGTCCGCCATCGAACGAACCAGGGGTGCTGAGCATGGCGGGGACACGGCGCAAGCGGCTGGAACAGCCCAGGGAGGTGGTGCTCCAGGCCGCGATGGACGCGATCGCCGAGCACGGCCTGGCCGCACTGACCATGGCGGGCCTGGGCAAGCGGATCGGAATCAGCGGCGGCCACGTCGCGTACTACTTCGGGTCCAAGGAACAACTGCTCGTGGAGACGCTGCGCTGGAGCGAGCTGGGCTTCGCGGAGCGCCGGCGGGCGCTGCTGACGGCGCCCGACCTCTCCGTCGCCGAACGGCTCGCCGGCTACATCGACCTCTACCTGCCCGACGAGCGCGCCGACTCGCGCTGGACGTTGTGGCTGGAGGTGTGGACGCGCTCGCTCGGCGACCCGGAGGTGCTGGCCGCGAGCACGGAGATCGAGGGGCCGTGGATGGCGGACCTGCGCGCGATGATCGGGCCGCACCCGGACCCGGACGGGTACGTGCTGCGCCTGCACGCGCTGCTGGACGGGCTGGCCACCCGGATCGTGATCGGCGCGCCCGGCCCCTCGCGGGCCGAGATAGTGCGTCAGGCGACCGAGTTCGCGGTCCGTGAGGCGTTTCCGGAATCGGGTGTAGACCACACGAACAGGTGATCGGCGGGCGAATCGCTCCCATTTCGCCGCGTTCGGCCGCATCGTGGGGGGATGACGTGGTGGCGCAACCCGAGGCAGCGGCTCGGGGTGATCTGTGCGGTCGTCGCGGTGCTGGTGATCGTCGGGCTGGTTCATCGGGACCGTGCGGAGCGCACCGGTTCGACGCCGGCCGAGGGCGCGCGTGTCGCGGCCACGGCGGCGGCGCCCGCCGAGTCGGCGCCGGCCCGGTCGACGACTCTGCCGGCGAAGCCGTCGTCGGTGCCCAAACATGTGCTGCCCGACCTGGTCGGCGCCGACTTCCAACAGGCGTGGGACGGCGCCCGGCGGGCCGGCTACCGGTTCGTCGCCTCGCACGACGCGGGCGGTCGCGGGCGCCGGCAGTTCGTCTTCAGCAACTGGAAGGTGTGCGACCAAAGTCCCGGGCCGGGGCCGCTGGCCACCGGACTCCGGGTCGACCTGGACGTGGTCCGACACGACGAGAAGTGCCCGGCCGCTACCGCGCCGACCGCCGAACCCGAGGTGGTCGACGGCCGGATGCCCGACCTGAACGGCCGCAGCCTCACCGTCGTGCGCCGGGCCCTGCGCGGTGACACGCACGTCAAGGCGCGGGACCTGGGCGGGAGTCGGCTGGTGCTGATCGAGACGCACTGGCTGGTGTGCACCCAGCGGCCGGCCCAGGGAGCACCCGTCTCGGACTCGGTGGACGTGGGCGTGGTCAAGTACGGCGAGCACTGCCCGTGATCCCGCGCGGGTGGGCGGCGGCCCGTCCGTCCGCGTTCGTGGACCACCGAGCCTCGATCAGTGCCCGAGCGCCTCGCGGGCCGGGTTCACCAGCTTGTTCACCGTGCGCCCGTCGGCGAAGCGCCCGAGCGCCGTCATCGACCACGCCGGGCCCTCGCGAACCAGCTTGCACATCAGTACGGCCGTGCGCGGCTCGGTGGCGGACAGCTCGAAGCGGACCAACTCGGCGTTGGTGGTGTCGTCGACCAGGCGACAGAAGGCGTGGGAGACCTCGGTGAACTTCTGCCCCAGGAACGAGTTCACGGTGAACACGAGCCCGGTGACCCGGGCCGGGAGCGCGTCGAGCCAAACCACGATCGACTCGTCGTCGCCCTCGCCCTCGCCGGTCAGGTTGTCGCCGGAGTGCGCGATCGCGCCGTCGAGGCCGGACAGCTTCATGAACCACACGGTCACGACCTTCTTGCCCTGCGCGTCGAACGCGATGCAGGACGCGTCGAGGTCGATGCTGCTTCCGGCCTTCGCCGGATCCCAGCCCAGGCCCATCCGGATCCGGGTCAACGGCGGCGCATCGGTCTTGACCAGCGAGACTGTCTGATCCTTGCGCAGGCTGACCCGGCCCTTGTCGAGGTTGATCGGGCCGCCCGTTCGGGTTCCGCCGACCGGGAGCGGGGCGGTGCTCGCCGCGGTCGGAGCAGGCGTCGGGGCCGGGGCTGGGGGCGGGGGCGGCGGCAGAGGCGGGGCGGGTGCCGGAGCCGGGGTGGGCTGCACGGTCACCGGGCGGCGGGGGATCGGCGGCGGGATCGGGGCGGGCCTGGGCGGCTCGTGCGGCAACAGCGGGGCGGTCGGCGTCGCCGTCGTCGGAGGGGCCTCGGACGTCGGGGCCGGGGGACGCGTCGTGGCCTGGGTCGGAGGCGGCGTGTCCGCCGGCGACGGGGCCTGCGGTTGGGGCCGCGGGTGCGGCCGGGTCGGTGCGCCGACCGGTCCGGGCGCAGGGGTCGGCTCGTCGTCGACGGCGACACCGAAGTCGGTGGCGATGCCGGCGAGTCCGTTGGCGTAGCCCTGGCCGACCGCGCGCACCTTCCACGCGCCGCCGCGCCGGTACAACTCCAGCAGCACCAGCGCGGTCTCCCGGCCCAACCCGTTCGGCGTGAAGGTGACCAGCGCCTCGCCGGCTGTGTCGCGCACGGTCACGGCGGGCGGCACCGTCCCGCCGAAGGTGGCCGGAGCGCCGGGACCGCCGTCCAGGCTCAGCGCCACCACGATGGTCTGCACGTCCGCGGGCACCGCCGCGGTGTCCACCTGCACCGCCGCGGGTCGCCCCGGCTCACCCGACCGGAGCCGGACGCCGGGCCCGGTCGGCTGGTTGTAGAAGACGAAGTCGGCGTCCGAGCGCACCTTTCCGGACCCGGCGAGCAGAAGTGCCGAGACGTCCACGGACGCCTGGGAGGAGACCTCCACCAGCACGGCGGCCACCGCCAACGGGCAGTTGCCACCCTTCGCGAGGGTCACCGACATGCGCACTCCTCCGGTTCGCGGATCCGACCCGGGCCGGACGCCTCCGAGGTTACCGAGCGCGCGGGCCCGCCGCAGCGAGCCCGCGCGACTGGTCGACCCACCGACCCGCGCCCGCGATCGGCCCGGTCAGCGGCGGATCAGGCCCGGCGTCCGCGATGTGGGCTCGCTCCCGCATCCGCGCGCACTCGAGGAGCAACGCGCGCTCGCGCTTTACCCGTTCGGCCCGGCCCCGCTTCGTCGGCCCGCCGGCGCGGTCGCGGCTCACCCGGTCGAGGTCAGCCGGGCCAGCACCAGGCCGCCCACGATCAGCGCGAGCGCCGCGATGCGTCCGGCGCTGAGCGCGTCGTGCTGAACGGTGATGCCCAGCGTGATCGCGCCGACGGTGCCGATCCCGGTGAACGCCGCGTACGCCGTACCCACCGGCAGGTCGCGCATCGCGACCGACAGCAGGTAGACGGCCGTCGCGCCGAGCACGAAGCAGATCACCGTCGGCACCGGCTTGGTGAATCCCTCGGTGGGCTTGATGCTCTGCGACCACACGACCTCGACGAGGCCGGCTCCGAGCAGGATCAACCAGGCCATCAGTACCCCTCCACGAGTGAGCGTCCGAGCTCGGTGGCGCGGGTGAGCGCGTCCGCGTGCGAGGACAGGTGCAGGTCCCGGCGTTCGGCGAGCGCCGGGTCCACGAGCGAGTTGGTCAGTTCGGTACCGAGCACGATCGCGTCCGAGATCGCGTAGTGCCCGGTGAAGAAGTCGACGAGGTAGCGCGTCTGGTGGTCGAACGGCGCCCGGGGGGTGCCCGGCAGGTACGAGCCGCCGCGGGCCGAGGCGACCACGAATCGACGCGGCGCGAGCGACATCTTGGGGAAGGTGACCTGATCGATCCAGCTCTTGAGCTGGGCGGGAACGCCGAAGTTGTACATCGGCGCGCCGATCAGCACGACGTCCGCCGCGACCAGTTCGGCCAGCAGCGGCTCGACCACGTCCCACGCCTTGCGCTGCTCGGGGGTGCGGACCGCTCGCGGGTAGTCGGCGATCTCGGTGATGCCCTCGCGCAACATCGTGTCGCAGATCTCGGTCCAGGCCTGGTCGATCGGCGGCACCGGGCGCGCGGTCAGGTCGCGGTGGGTGTACTCGGCGTCCGGCCGGGCGCTCCGCCACGCGTCGGCGAATGCCGCGCCCAGGGTCCGGGAGAAGGAGTCGGCACGGGCGCTGGAGTCGAGGTGGAGAAGGTGCGGCATGGTTGCTCCCGAGGGTTAAGTGGACGGGTCGTCCGCTTCAGTGAGGGGACCGTAACAGCTAAGTGGACATGCTGTCCACTTGCTATTAGGGTGGGGATCATGACGAAACGCACCGACTTGCTCACGGGCCTCCCGGTCGCCGCGGACGGTGCGGCTCGGCCCCGGGAGCGTGCGGACGCCGCCCGGAACCGGGCCCGGGTCCTGGCCGCGGCCGAGGAACTGTTCGCGGCCGGCGATCCGGCCGAGGTCACCATGGAGGACATCGCCAAGGCGGCGGGCATCGGCCGCGGCACGCTGTATCGCCGCTATCCCGACCGGGCCTCGATCGCGCGCGCCCTGCTGGACGAGCACGAACACGCGCTGCAACACCGAATCCTGCGCGGCGCACCGCCGTTGGGCCCGGACGAGAACGATCCGGCCGAGCGCCTGGCGGCCTTCTACGCGGCGATGGTGGACCTACTGGAGCGGCACGTGCACCTGCTCCTGGGCGCGGAGACGGGCAGCGCGCGCTACCGGACCGGCGCGTACGGCTTCTGGTACACGCACGTGCGGATCCTGGCGGCGGAGCGCGCGGACCCCGAGGCGCTCGCCGACATGCTGCTCGCGCCGCTGGCACCGGAGGTGTACCGGCGACAGCGCGAACTGGGCATCTCGGTGGAGCGGATCAAGCGCGGGCTGGCGGAACTGGCCAGGGGGGTCTTGGCGGGGGACCGGGACCGATCACGAGCGGAGCCGGACGTCGACCCCGGATCGTCCGAGCACGATCGGGCACCGTCTCGGCCGGTCTGATCGCATATCCCCACTCGATCATCGCCGATCGCGACATACTCGAGTATCCGGTCGGCTCGGGAGGCGGGACGAGTGGTGGATCCGGTACAGGGACGCCTGTTGGCGACGGCGATCACGAGCACACTGCGGCGACTGACCTCGGCGCCCCCGGGCGCGCGACTGGTCGAAGCACCGGTTCGGATGGGTGGGCGAGTCGCGCGCCGCCGGGTACGCCGCGAGGTCGGCGCCGGCGACGTGGAACGACTGACGCGCACCCTGACCCGGCGACTGACCGATGTGGAAAAGGACTTCGCCAGACTGGAACCGGCGGACGGCGAACTGATCGTCGCGGCGGTGGTGGCCACGCTCGGCGACGCGGTCACCATGGACGACGTCCAGGCCGCGGGCCTGGACTCGAGCGTGCTGCGGTCGCGGTTGGCCGCCCGCGCGCGGGGGTCGGCGCAGTCCGGGACGCCGCTGTACGACGCGCTTCTGGGCGAGTGTTGTACGCACATCGTGGACTTCTTCACCAAGCAGCCCGAGTTCCTGGCCCGTACCGTGCTGGAACAGGCGGTCGGTCAGGCGGAGTTGCTGCGCCGGGTACCGGCGGAGGAGGACGTCGACGACACGTTCGACCGGCGCTACCGCGCGGGTCTGCGGGTCAGGCTGGATCAGGCCCGGCTGTTCGGGGTCACCGAACTCGACCCCCAGGACAGTACGTACGAGCTGACCACGGCCTACGTGAGCCTGGTCGTGCAGACCCGTCGCGAGCCCCGGCGGCGTTGGGACGACGACGGCGCGCAGGCGGACACCGCGCGCAGCCTGTTGGAGGACGCCCTCGCGCGCAGCGATCGCATGGTGATCGAGGGCCCGGCGGGATCCGGCAAGAGCACGCTGCTGCGCCGGCTCGCCGTGCACGTGGCCTCGGGGGATCTGCCCGCCCGACTGGCCTCCTGGACCGGCCGGGTGCCGTTCCTGCTGAAGCTGCGCGCCATGGTCGCGGACGATCGACTGGTGTTGCCCGCGCCGGCCGACTTCGTCGACGCCTCCGGGTCCACGCTCGGCGGCGAGCAGCCCACGGGCTGGGCGGCGCGCCGGATGCGCGACGGGCGGGCGGTGGTCTTCGTCGACGGCGTGGACGAACTGCCCGAGGGGCACCGGGCGGACGCGCTGGACTGGCTGGAACAGTTGTGCGTGGACTACCCCGACGCGGCCTACGTGGTGACCTCGCGACCGAGGGTGTTGTCCGAGCGGCGGCATCGGCGACTGCGCCGGGCGGGCTTTGTCGCGGGGGAGCTCCAAGCCATGTCGAGCGCGCAGGTCGCGCTGTTCGTGGACCGCTGGCATCGGGCCCAACTCGGTGAACCCGACGAACTGGCCGAGTGTGCCGAGCGGCTCAAGCACACCCTGGACAGCCGCCGGGACCTGGCCCGGCTCGGGACCAACCCCCTGCTGTGCGCGCTGATGTGCGCGCTGCATCGGTACGCGGACCAGGCCCTCCCGGAGGGCCGCACCGAGTTGTACCGCTCGGCCATGGCGATGCTGCTGGGTGGTCGCGAACGGGCCCGGCGGATCGGCACGAGTCGGGTCCGGCTCCAGCCGACCCAGGCGGAGAAGGTGCTGGCCGCCCTGGCGATGTGGATGACGCTCAACGGCCGCCGATCGATCACCCAACGGGTCGCGACGGCGTGCGTGGCCGACGTACTGGCCAGGTTTCGGCAGACCGTCGAACCGCCGTACACGGCCGAGGAGGTCCTGGCGAGTCTGGTCGCCCGGAGCGGGCTGCTCCAGGAACCCGAGCTCGGTGTCTTCGAGTTCGGCCACGCGAGCTTCCAGGACTACCTGGCGGCACTGGAGATCGTCCGGGCCGAACACCTGGACCACCTGATCAACCACGCGCACGATCCGCTCTACCACGACGTGTTGATCATGGCGGTCGGCCGAACCCAGGACGACCCGTCCCGGCAGCGGGAGTTGCTGGACGGCCTGATCGCGCGGGCGGAGGCGGACCCGGTGCACCGCGATCGGTTGTGGCTGCTGGGCGCGGCGTGTGTGTCGACGGCGGCGATGGTGGATCCCGAGCGGGCGGAGCGGTTCCGGGTCGAGACGTCCCGGCTGTTGCCCCCGCGAG
Organism: Embleya sp. NPDC050154; assembly: GCF_044460165.1. NCBI lineage: Bacteria > Bacillati > Actinomycetota > Actinomycetes > Kitasatosporales > Streptomycetaceae > Embleya > Embleya sp. NPDC050154. Next base: position 189,081 of record NZ_JBITJP010000017.1, on the reverse strand, counting down.
ACTGGGAGGGCGCGGAGAATCTGGCGGGTGTGGGGGAGTTCGTCCTGGACCTGCTCGCGGACCTGGTGCGGGGCCGGCGGGTCACGGACGAGGAGGCGCGCCACATCGTTCGTACGGTGACCAAGATCGCCGGGGACGCCACGATCCCCCTGCTGAGCTGCTTTCGTGATCGGGAGCCACCCGGGATCCGGCTGGCTCTGCTCGGGGCGTGGAGTGGGCTGACCGACCGGCAGGGCTACTACGAATCGGTGCTGAAGCACGTGGACTTCGGGGATTGCTGCGTTCGGGTTCCCGACCTGCGGGGCCTGGAGGCGATGGCGGGCAGGACCGATGTCAGAACCATCCTGCTGCCCGCCGAGACGACGGAGATTCCGTCCCGAGCCCTCGCCGCCTTGCCGCGGCTCGATTTCCTGGGCATCAACGGCACGCGCGTCACGGACCTGCGACCGTTGGCGGAACTGCCAGGGGTGCACCGGTTGTGGCTCGGCGTGGAGCACCTGTCCCAGCCGAGCGCGTGGGATCTGTGTCCGTGGCTCACGCATCTCGACTTCACCGACGAGCAACTGGAGGATCTTCGGTCCCTGCCCGGCCTTCCGCGGCTGCGCGGTCTCAACCTGGGCGGCACGCGGATCACCGACCTGTCCGCGCTGGTGAGGCACCCCGATCTCGACTGCCTCGACATCATGGGCGCTCCGGTCACCGAACTGGGCCCGCTGAGCGGGTTGCCCGCTCTGAGGCAGGTGTTCGCCGACGGATCCGGTGTGTCGGATCTGACCCCGCTGGCCGGCCTGCCACACCTCGCCTACGTGGGCGTCTCCAGGGCCCCCGTGACCGACCTGACCCCCCTGATCGACCTTCCGGCCCTGACCTGGCTGCGCATCGACGAATCCCAGCGTCGGCATCTCGGCACCCTCGCCGGGCATGTCGACAGCGGCCGGATCAAGCTACTCGTCGGTAGATCGGCCGACTGACCCGCTCGGCTTCCGGGTCGGCCTCACTCCTCCTTCGGCGTGCCCAACCGCAGCCGATTGCCGTCCGGGTCGCTCAGGTGAACCTCCCGGGCCCACGGCGCCTCCTCGACCGGGACGCCGAATTCCCGGGCCACCTCGTCGATGTCGGCGACCCGGAGGTAGACCAGCGTGTCCGGCGTCGCGTCGCCGGTGTGCTCGCTGAGGAAGAGGTGCACATCGCCCCTGGCGATGTCGACGAAGGCGGGGAGATCGGGTTCGAAGCGGTGTTCCCATTCCCGGACGAAGCCCAGCCGGGCGTACCAGGTGACGGACTCGGCCGCGTCGGCCACGCGCAGGATCGGGATGGCTTGTTCCTTCATGGCGGGCATGCTGCCAGGCCGCGGTGACAAGCGGCGGGCGCACCGGGCCGAACGGGGTGTTGTGTCAGCCGGTGCGCTGTGGGTAACGGGTCGAGCGGGGGCGCGCCGATCGGGTTCGGCGTGCGCCGCCCTCGCCTTTCGCATCCGCCGTATCTGGAGGCTCTCATGGCCATCGCGTCCGTCAATCCGGCGACCGGGGAGACGCTCGAGGAGTTCGCCGAGCTGGGTGAACGCGAGATCGAGGCGCGCGTGGCGCGGTCCGACGAGGTGTTCCGGGCGCATCGGCGGGATTCGTACGACGTGCGCGCCGCGGCCATGCGTCGGGCCGCGGACCTGCTCGACGCGGAGAAGTCCGACGTCGCGGCGGTGATGACCGCGGAGATGGGCAAGACGCTCGCCGCCGCCGAGGCGGAGGTGGTCAAGTGCGCCCGGCTGTGTCGGTTCTACGCCGAGCGGGCGGCGGGGTTCCTGGCCGACGAGCCGGCCGACGCCGGCGCGGTCGGGGCACGGCGGGCGTACGTACGCTACGAGCCGCTCGGTCCGGTGCTGGCCGTGATGCCGTGGAACTTCCCGCTCTGGCAGGCCATGCGCTTCGCCGCGCCCGCGCTGATGGCGGGCAACACCGGCCTGCTCAAGCACGCGTCGAACGTGCCGCGGACCGCGCTGTACATGGGCGAGCTGTTCACCCGGGCCGGCTTCCCCGAGGGTGCCTTCCAGACCCTGTTGATCGGGTCCAAGCTGGTCGAGCGGGTGTTGTCCGATCCGCGTGTGGTGGCCGCGACGCTGACCGGCAGCGAGGGTGCCGGTCGCTCGATCGCGGCGATCGCCGGCCGCGAGCTGAAGAAGACGGTGCTCGAACTGGGCGGCTCGGACCCGTTCCTGGTGCTGCCCTCCGCCGACATCGAGGCCGCCGCGAAGACCGCCACCAAGGCGCGCACCCAGAACAACGGGCAGAGCTGCATCGCGGCCAAACGGTTCATCGTGCACACCGACGTGTACGACGCGTTCGCCGAGGCCTTCACCGCGCACATGGCCGCGCTGCGGGTCGGCGACCCGACCGCCGAGGGCACCGACGTGGGCCCGCTCGCCCAGGAGCAGGGCGTACTCGATGTCAGCGCCCAGGTAGAGGACGCCAAGGCCAAGGGTGCGCGGGTGTTGTGCGGCGGCGAGCGGCCGGCCGGTCCCGGCTGGTATTACCCGCCGACCGTGGTCGCCGAGCTCACCCCGAACATGCGGATGTACCGCGAGGAGGTGTTCGGCCCGGTCGCCGGGCTGTACCGGGTCGCCGACCTGGACGAGGCGATCGACCTCGCCAACGCGACCCCGTTCGGCCTCGGGGCCAACGCCTGGACCGAGGACGAGGCCGAACAGGAGCGTTGCGCGGCCGAGTTGGAGGCCGGCGCGGTGTTCGTGAACGGCATGGTCACGTCCTACCCCGAGCTGCCCTTCGGCGGGATCAAGACCAGCGGGTACGGGCGCGAACTCGCCCGGGAGGGAATCCGCGAGTTCTGCAACGCGAAGACGGTCTGGGTGGGCGGCGCCTGACGGGGCAGACGACCCACGTGGACACCTGGGTGTGGATCGTGCTCGGCGTCGCGGCGGTCGTCTTCGTCGTGACGCTCGTGATCGTGGTCGTGTTGGTCCGCAGGCTGCTGCGGACCTGGCGGCTGGTGCGGGGGCCGGAGGCGACCACGCGCGACCGGGCGCTGTTCCTCGGTGCGCTGATCTACGCGATCAGCCCGGTGGACCTGCTGCCCGACCCGATCCTGATCGACGACATCGCGGTGCTGCTGTACGCGCTGCGCGAGCTCGGCCGGGTGGGCGGGGTCCGCGCGGGCGCGCGACTGGGCGTGGACGCGCTCACCCGGCCGAACCGCGGCCCGGCCGGAAAACCCACGCCGCCGTGACCGACCCGTGCCGCTACCGCTGGCGGATCACCGCTTCCTGGACGACCGAGGCCACCAGTACGCCGTCGTGGTTGTAGAACTCGCCCATGGCCAGCCCGCGCGCGTCCTGGGCGGACGGCGAGGCCTGGGCGAACAGCAGCCACTCGTCGGCGCGGAACGGGCGCAGGAACCACACCGCGTGGTCCAGCGAGGCCATCTGGAGCTTGGCCGGATTCGTGATGTACGGCCGGGCCGCGGTGCCGGCCAGGGTCAGGTCGGACATGTAGGTCAGTCCGCACACGTGCAGCAGCGGGTCGTCCGGCAACTGCTTGGCGGCGCGCATCCACACCCGCTGGTGCGGGATGCCGTCGACGATGTGGGTGCCCGGCGACTTGTCCTCCGGGACGAAGCGCAGGTCCATCAGCAGCCGGGTCTGCGACTCCTCGTAGTGCGCGCGCTCCTCGGCGGACAACTTCTCGTACGGGTCCGGCAGGTCCTCCGGGAGCGGCACGTCCGGCATCGCGCGGCGGTGCTCCGGGGTCTCCTCGGCCACCTTGAAGGACGCCGAAAGGGTGAAGATCGCCGCGCCGTGCTGTACACCGGTCACGCGCCGGGTCGCGAACGAGCGCCCGTCCCGGACCCGGTCGACCTGGTACACGATCGGCGCGGTGGTGCTGCCGGGCCGCAGGAAGTAGCTGTGCAACGAGTGCACGTGTCGGTCCGGGACCACCGTGCGGCCCGCCGCCACCAGGGCCTGTGCGGCGACCTGGCCGCCGAAGGCGCGCAGCGGCGCGCCGGCGTGGCACCAGCCCCGGAAGATGTTCTCCTCGATCTGCTCCAGGCGCAGCAGGTCGAGGAAGGTCTCGGCCCGGCCAGGGCCCTCGTCGGCAAGATCGTGTTCGGTCACGCTGCCCATGATGGACTACGGCCGCTCAGCCCGTCGCACCCAGGAACGACTTCACGATCGGCCCGGCCGACCGGCCGCCGGTGATGCCGCCCTCGACCCAGACCGCGACCGCGATGTCGCCCCGGTAGGCGACCATCCAGCCGTTGTTCGGCTTGCCGCCGCCGACCTCGGCGGTACCGGTCTTCGCGCCCACGTCGCCGCCGAGCCCGCCGAGCGAGTCGCGCGCGGTGCCCTCGGTGACCACCGAGCGCATCAGCGTGCGCAGTTGGCCGCTCACCGCGGGCGAGAGCTCGCGCGGCGCCCGCCACAGGCCCTCCTGGTCCGGCAGCAGATGCGGCTGGCGGAAGGCGCCGGACTTCGCGGTGGCGACCACCGAGGCCATCGTGAGCGGGTTCATCTGCACCTGGCCCTGGCCGATCATGTTCGCTGCCTTCATGGTGTCGTCCGACGCGGCGGGCACCCGGCCGTCGAACGAGACGATCCCGGTCTTCCAGTCGCCGCCGATGCCGAAGCAGTCGTGCGCGACGGTGGACAGGTCCGCGCCGCTGAGCTTGGCCGACAGGTTCGCCATCGTGGTGTTGCAGGACTGCGCGAACGCGACCTTGAAGGTGCCCTCGGGGAACGAACGACCCTCGGAGTTGGTGAACCGCATGCCGCCCGCGTTCGCCGACTCGGGACAACCGACCTTGTCGTCCGGGCCGACCACGCCCTTGCTCAGCAGCGTCGCCGCGGTGACGATCTTCAGCGTCGAGCCGGGCGGGGTGGTGCCCAGGAAGGCGTTGTTCGGCCCGCCCGCCGGGTTGTTCGCGACGGCGAGGATCTCGCCGGTGCCGATCCGCACCGCCGCGAGCGAGGTGGTCCGCGACTCGCCCTTGACCGCCCGCTCGGCCGCCGCCTGCAACTTCGCGTCCAGCGTGGTCCGCACGCCACCGTCCGAGGGCGGCGCGGTTTGCACCTCGCCGACCGTGCCGAGCTGCTTGAGCGAGGTCTTCGAGGTCGCGTCGACCAACAGCACCGTGCCGCCGGGCACGGCCTGCTCGGCGGGCCGGGCCTTGCTCGCCAGGCCGGTCCGGATCGCGGCGAGGGAGGGATTCTCCGCCGCCGACAACACCGAGCCGTCCTTCGCGCGCAGCACCTCGCCGCCGACACCGTCCTGGTTGGGCACGAACTCGAGCCGGGTGGTCGCGGTCAGCTCCGGATGCAGCGCGGTCGGCGCCCAGTCGACCAGGTGGCCCCCGCCCGGCGTCCTGGCCACGGTGAGGGTGCCGGTGTAGGTCCACTCGCCCGCGTGGTTCAGGGTCAGCCGTGCCTCGAACGGCACCGGCACACTTTTGTCGGGCCGTTCGGGTTGTGCCTCGCCCACGGTGAGCCGGCGAGCGCTCACCCGGAGCCCGTCGTTCAGACCCACCAGCGCCGCGCCCGCCGCCGTCGGGTCGGTGGTGAGGGCGCCGGCGCCGGTCCAGTTGCCGGCCTGCCACTCGCCGAGGAAGCGTCGTGCGGCGTTGCGTGGACTGCGCTCGACGGCGCCGGCCGACGCGGACGCCGATCCGGACGCCGAGGAGGCCGAGGACGGGTCGTCCTGCCGGAGGAACGAGTAGGCCCCGTAACCGGTGCCGATCACCAGTAACAGGGCCAGGACCAGGAACACCCAGCCGTGTTTGCGCCGGTCCCCGTCCTCGTGGTCGTGCCGGTCTTCGTAGTCGTCGTATCCGCCGTACTCGCCGTACTCGCGGTCATTCCGGTCGTGCTCCGCGTCGCGCATGTCCACCCCCACCCGGTGCCGCCGATCCCCTCGGCGGGACCGCGAGTGTACGAGGCAGCCAAAGAGTCGGTGTGCCCAGGGGGCCTTGTGGTGACGCGAGGAAAGATCATTTGTTCGAATGATCTTGGGGATCGCGCGGCGCGCGGATCACCGCACGAGCAGCTCGGCCAGCCGCCCGGTGAGGTCGTCCGCCCGGGCGCCCATCACCCGGAACGACTCGATCGGCTCGCCCATCGGGTCGTCGAGTTCGTCGGCGGGTCGGGCCATCCGGTTCGCCGGTCGCAGGTCGTCCACCCGGGCCACCCAGTCGGCGAGCGGCAGTTCGCCGCGTGGACCGAACTTCTCGCCCAACCGGACGAGTTCGCCGAGCAGGAAGGCGCGCGGCAGGGCGTCGGCGGCGAGCGCCTCGATGGCCCACTGGTGTTCGCGCGTCATACCGATCACCACGTCGGCGGTACGCAGCAGGTCGACGGTGAGCTTGCGGCTGCGGTGCGCACCCGGGTCGATCCCGTGCTCGACCAGCACCAATGTGCTGTTGTCCGCCATCGGCCGGGCATTCCAGTCGATGGTGCCCGCCGAGGACACCTCGGCCGACAGCGCCGAGCCGGTCAGTCGGTGCCGCAGCATCGCCTCGACCACGGGGGAGCGACAGATGTTCCCGCTACAGACGACCAGTATCGATGCAGTCACGCGGCGGATCCTAAGGGGCCGCGGGTTGCCCGGCCGGCCCCACCCCGGCCCGGAACCCGAACGGGGCTGACGGGTGATCAGTAGGCTGATTCGCCTGTGGGGACCGGAACGGCGCAGGGAAATGGGGCGAGGGGTTGTTCGGGATCATCCGGCCGTGCCGGCACCGACTGACGGAGAAGTTGCAGAGCGAGTGGATGGCGCACCTGTGCGGCATGTGTCTCGCGTTGCGGGACGACCACGGGCAGGCGGCGCGGATCGCCACCAACTACGACGGGTTGATCATCTCGGTCCTGGTCGAGGGGCAGTCCGCGCGACCCGCGGCGGAGGGCCGACGCAAGGCCGGTCCGTGCCCGCTGCGCGCGATGCGCCGGGCCGAGGTCGCGATGGGCGAGGGTGCCCGATTGGCCGGCGCGGTGTCGCTGGTGCTCGCGTCGGCGAAGATGCGCGACCACGTCGACGACGGCGACGGGGTGTACAAGCGGCGCGTGGTGGCGGGCGGCGCGCGCCGGGTCGCCGAGCGCTGGGCCCGCCAGGGTGCGGACGCCGCGTCGGACGTGGGCTTCGACACGGCCGTGATGGTCGAGGCGGTGGACCGGCAGGTCGAGGTCGAGGCGCTGGCCGGGCCGGGCGTGTCCGTGCTGACCGTGACCGAGCCCACCGAGACCGCGACCGCCGCCGCGTTCGCGCACACCGCGCTGCTGGCCGAACGGCCGGACAACGCCGAGTCGTTGGCCGAGGCGGGCCGGTTGTTCGGTCGGCTCGCGCACCTGCTCGACGCGGTGGAGGACATCCACGCCGACCGCGCGGCCGGGGCCTGGAACCCGCTGCTCGCCACCGGTACCGGGCCGGACGAGGCGCACCGGTTGTGTCGCGACGCGGCCACCGGGATCAGACTCGCCCTGGCCGAGGTCGACTTCGTCGACGGCGTGCTCGCCCACCGGCTGCTGGTACACGAGGTCGACGAGGCGATCGACCGGTCCTTCCGGCACGCGGGCTTCCCGGTCGAGTCGCCGTCGTGTTCGGTCGGCGGCAAGCACGGCAACGGCTGCGCCAAGCACTCCGAGCGGCCCGAACGACGCTTGGCCGCCCGACCCGAGGGCTCGTGGCCGAATCAGCAACCGCCCTACCCGCAACCGCCGCATCAGCAGCCGCCCGGCAGCCCGTACGACCCGAACAGCCCGTGGGGTCCGCCCGGTGGTCCGACCCCGCCGCCTCCGCCGCCCGGCGGCCACAACGTGTTCGTCGCGTGCGCGATCTGGGCCGGGCTGTGCTGCACGTGCCAGTGGTGCTGCCGCGAGACGTTCGAGGATCCGTGCACCGGCCGGGAGCGACAAGGGTGTTGCCACAAGTGCGACTGCGGGGACTGCTGCGACGGTTGTGATTGCTGTAGCAACTGCTGTGAATGCGGCGAATGTTGCTCGTGCGACTGCTCGTGTTGATCGGCTCTTGCCGTTCGGGTGTGTCGGACGCCCGCCATCGCGGGCGGCAACACCCCGACACGCGCGAAGAGTCGCCGAACGGCGAGGGGGACAAGGGTCGGAAAACCGCAAAAGGTCACCGAACTGGCATTCGACGGTAAAAACGCCCAACCGTAACGTCTTGGCAAAGCATCTTCGGTCCGATTGACCCTGCTTTCGCCGCCCAACCACGATCAGCGATGACCGGGTGTCGTGCCATCGGCACCCGGCGTCACCGATCTCGGGCCGGTTTCGCCGGCCCGATGCCGTGTGCCCCCGGGGGTGCGCGGCAGACGGGAGGGGGCCGGTCATGCACGATACGACGCACACGGCACACGCGACACGTCCGTTGCCCCGGATCGCCGAACTGCCCGGCGGCACCCCGCTGCGCGCCGGGCAGTCGGTACCGGACCCGGTGCCGCGCGACCGGGTCAGCCTGGTCGTGCCGGCCCGCAACGAAGCGCGCAACCTGCCCTGGGTGCTCCAGCAGATACCCGAAGGCGTCGACGAGGTCCTGCTGATCGACGGGGACTCCACCGACGCCACCTCGCTGATCACCCGCCGCTATCTGCCCGCGGCCCGGGTCATCCCACAGTCCGGCCCCGGCAAGGGCAGCGCGCTGCGGACCGGATTCCGACACGCCACCGGCGACATCATCGTCACCATCGACGCCGACGGCAGCATGTCGCCGCAGGAGATCCCGCACTACGTGCACTTCCTGACCAACGGCTACGACTTCGTCAAGGGCTCCCGGTTCGTCGGCGGCGGCGGATCGCTCGACCTGACCACGCTGCGCAGCCTGGGCAACCACGCGCTGATGGCGCTGGTGAGCCGGCTCTACGGCTACCGACTGACCGATCTGTGCTACGGATTCTGCGCGTTCCGGCGGTGCTTTCTGGAGCACCTCGACCTGCGCTCGACCGGCTTCGAGATCGAGGCCGAGATGATCGTCCGCGCGCTTCGTGCCGGGCTGCGCATCGCCGAGGTGCCCAGCCTCGAACTCCCGCGCCGTAGCGGCCGATCCAACCTCAACGCACTGCGCGACGGACAGCGCGTGCTGCGCACCGTGCTGCGTGAGCACGGCGGCGCGCGTCCGGTCCGCCCGAGGGAGGACGCTTGACCCCGCGACCCGAACCGGAGCCCGGCCGGCCCGGCCCCAATCCGCTGCCGCTGATCCCGAGGCAGCGCCCGGCCGAGCGGAACGATCCGACGTCCGATCCGGAGCCGGCCGCCGAGCCGACCCCCGTGTTCATCCCGCGCCCGGCCGCACCGCGCCGCTCGGCCGCCGACCCCGGACAACGGCCCGCCGACCCGAGGCATCTCGTACACGTGCGGGTGCTCGACCTGACCGCCGGCGCCGTGCCGCGTCTGAGCACTCCCGACGGCCGGCCGGCCGACTGCCCCGCCGGCGCGGTGCTCGCGCTGGTCCGGCACCACGGCACACCCGTGGGCCTGCTGGAACTCGACCTGCCCGGGGGCGTTCCGGGCGGGGCCGACCCCTTGGGTGTCGACGTGCCCGGCGCGGCCCTGGATCGCCTGATCGCCGCGGCCGGCGCCCGATTCGGTGCTCCCGCCGCGCCCGACCACGCCGCCGAACCGCCCGGACGCCGCGAGACACCGCGCGTCAGTGTGATCGTGGCGACCCGGGAGCGGCCCGAACTGCTCGCCGCGTGCCTGCGCACCCTGCTGTGGCAGACCTATCCCGACCTCGAACTGATCGTGGTGGACAACGCGCCCACCACCGACCGCACCGCGCGCGTGGTCCGCGGCGGTTGCGCGGGCCTGGTGCGCTACGTCCGCGAACCCCGTGTCGGCCTGGCGCTCGCGCACAACCGCGGCATCGCCGCCGCCACCGGCGAACTGCTCGCGTTCACCGACGACGACGTCCTGGCCGACCCCGGCTGGGTGGCCGGCCTGGTCGCCGGCTTCACCCGAGCGGGCCGGCCCGCGTGCGTGACCGGGCTGATCCTGCCCGCCGAACTGCGCACTCCCGCACAGCTGATGCTGCACCACCACGCGGGCTACGCCAAGGGATTCGACCCGGTGCTGTACGACGCCCAGGCGCCGCCGGCGGACCCGCTCTTCCCGTTCACCGCCGGACGCTTCGGCTCCGGCGCCAACATGGCCTTTCGGGCCGACACGCTGCGCGCGATGGGCGGCTTCGATCCGGCGACCGGGGTCGGCACACCCGCGCGCGGCGGCGACGACCTGCTCGCGTTCTTCCGCACCATCGTGCGCGGCCACCGGATCGGCTACGAACCCGGCGCGCTGATCTGGCACCGGCACCGGACCGATCCTGCCGCGGTGGTGCACCAGGTGCGCGGGTACGGCACCGGCCTGGGCGCCTACCTGACCGCCGCCGTACTGCGCGAACCCCGCGCCCTCGGCGCGCTCGTCCGCCGGGTGCCGGGCGGCCTGCGGTACGCACTGAGCCGCACCCGCGCGCCCGGCCGTCCCGAAGTCCCCTGGCCCGCCCGCCTGGCCGGGCTGGAGCGCCGCGCGCTGGCCGCCGGCCCGCTCGCCTACCTGCACGCGCGCGTTCGCGTGCATGGCGTGCGCCCGCCGTGGGAACACCCGGAGCGGGCCCGGTGACGCAGGCCCAACTCCGTCGGCCGATCCGCCCGAGGGTGGACCCGCTGCTGCGCAACGGCCATGTGCTGACCGTCGGTTCGCTGGTCACCTCGGCGTTCGGAGCGGGTTACTGGGCGCTGGCCACCCGGTGGTACGGCGACGCGACGGTGGGCCGCAGCTATGCCGCCGTGTCCGCGCTCATGTTGCTGTCGGGGCTCGGCCAACTCGGGCTGGGCAACGTACTCGTGCGCTTCCTGCCGCAGGCGGGCCGGGACCGGCGCGCGCTGATCCGGGCCGCCTACGCCGCCGCGTTCGGCGCCACGCTGGTGGCGGGGCTGGGCTTCCTCGCGCTGATCCCGGTGTGTGCGCCCGGCCTGGGCTTCCTGCGCGAACCGGCGGCGGGCTGCTGCTTCGTGGCGACCACCGTGGCGTACGCGCTGTTCGCGCTCCAGGACGGCGCGCTCACCGGACTGCGCCGGCCGGGCCTGGTGGTGGGCAAGAACAGCGGCTTCGCCATCGCCAAGATCGCATTCGTCGCCGCGTTGGCCGGCCTGCTGCCCACCCTCGGGATCCTGATCTCCTGGACGCTCGCACTGGTGACCACCCTGGTCGTGGTGGACGGTTGGCTGTTCGCGCGATTGTTGCCGGCCCGGCGACGCGAGCCGGCGGAGCCGGGAGCCGGGTTCGGCGAAGCGGGCGCGGACCCGGCTTCGGACCCGGGTGCGGGCGGCAGGGTGCCGTCCGGGCGTTCGATCGTGCGCTACGCCGGGTCCGACTACCTCGGTACGTTGTGCTGGTCGGCCGCCACCACGTTGCCGCCGATCATCGTGTTGGAGCATGCCGGCGCTCGGGAGAGTGCCTACTTCTCGCTCGCGTGGGTGGTCACCAACACGCTCTACCTGATCAGTCTCAACATGGGCGCGTCCCTGTTGGTCGAAGCGGCCGGCGACAGTGCCGGCCCGGCCGCCGGGTGTCGGCGGGTGCTTCGGCATACCGGAGCGCTGCTCGCGCTTGCGATCACCGCTCTCGTTGTCGGAGCACCGCTCGTGCTGCGTGTGTTCGGCCCGGGCTACGCCCGGAACGGGTCCACGCTCCTGCAACTGCTGGCCCTGTCCGCGCTCCCGTACCTGGTGGTGTCCACCGCGATCAGCGCATGCCGCGTGCTCGGCCGGATGCGTGTCGTGGTCGCCATCCAGGCCGGCCTCGCGACGGCCGTACTGACCCTGACCGTGGTCCTGTTGCCCGTCCTGGGCGTACTCGGCGCCGGCGTCGCATGGCTGGCCGCGCAGACCGCGACCGCGCTCGCCCTGCTGACCGCCCGCCGGGTCTGGCTGCCCACCACTCCCGGGAGGCCCGCATGACGGAGACCCCACCGCGGACCAGGCGCCTGGCCTGGGTCGCCATCCGGGCCGAGGAGGCGGCCGTACGCCGGGCCCGGGCGGCGAGCGCCCGCCACGCCGTCCCGCCGGCGGACCGCACACCCCCAAGGCCCACCCTGACGGTGATCGTCTGCGCCTACACGATGGACCGCTGGGACGATCTGACCGCGGCGCTCGCCTCGATCCGGGCCCAGGACGAGCCACCCGCCGAGACCATCCTGGTCGCCGACCACTGCCACGAACTCGCCGGCCGCGCGGCCCGCGAGTTCCCCGACGTCACCGTGCTGCGCAACCGGGGCCGGCGCGGCCTCTCCGGGGCCCGCAACACCGGCGTCGAGGGCGCGCACGGCGACATCGTGGCCTTCCTCGACGACGACGCGACGGCCGAACCCGACTGGACGATGCGCCTGCTCGACGGCTACGCCGACCCGAACGTGCTCGGCGTCGGGGGCCGGATCCAGCCGAGCTGGGACACCGGACGCCCGGCCTGGTTCCCCGCCGAGTTCGACTGGGTGGTCGGCTGCACCTATCGCGGCATGCCCGAACACGCCGCGCCGGTGCGCAACCTGATCGGCGCCAACATGTCCTTCCGGCGCAGCGTCCTGCTCGGCGTCGGCGGCTTCCGCACCGACCTGGGCCGGGTCGGTACCCGCCCGCTGGGCTGCGAGGAGACCGAGCTGTGCATCCGCGCCGCGGCCCGGCACCGCGGTGGCAGGATCGGCTACGAACCGGCCGCCGTGGTCCGCCACCGTGTTCCCGCCGCGCGCACCACCTGGCGCTACTTCCGGGCGCGTTGCTGGGCCGAAGGGCTGTCCAAGGCGGCGGTCAGCCGACACGCCGGCACCGGCACCGCGCTCGCGTCCGAGCGTTCCTACCTGGCCTCGACCATCCCGCGCGCCCTGGTCCGTCCGTTCGCGCCGGACGCCGCACCGCCCAAGGCCACCATCCCGGCCCTGGTCCTGGGTGTGCTCACCACCGCGCTCGGCTACGCGACCGGGCGGCTGCGCGGACTGGGCCAAGACCCGCCACCCACCGCGCCGGCGCTCGCCTTCCGCGCGTTCGGCCTGCTCGCGCTGCCGATCGCGGCACTGCTGTGGGTGCTCGCGGTGCGGATGCCCGTCGCGGTGGAGCGGATGGGCGGTCTCGGCCTGCTGGACGTGCTGCCCACCCTGTACTGGTGCGCGCTTGCCCTGCTCACGGCCGGCTTCGCGGCGACGCTGCTCGATCGGGCCGCCCGGGCACCGCGGTACGCGCTGTACACCTGCGCCCTGGTGACCATGCTGCACGCGACGCCCGCCGTGCTCTACGAGCACCTGCGCTACGCGTGGGCCTGGAAGCACGTCGAGGTGGTCGACCAGTTCCTGCGCACCGGTGAAACCCTGCCGAACGCGGGCGAGTTGGCGCCCTACCACCAGTGGCCGGGCTTCTTCGCCGAGGCCGCCGCGGCGGTCGAGGCGATCGGCGCGCCGGACGCGCTGACCATGGCCGCGTGGTCGCCGCTCGCCTTCGACCTGCTGCTGATCGGCCCGTTGGTCCTGCTGTACCGCACGTTCACCCGCAATCGGCGGATCCTGTGGGCGGCGGTGTGGATCTACTTCGGCACCGCGTGGGTCGGTCAGGACTATTTCGCGCCGCAGACCTTCGCGTTCGTGCTCTACGTGACGATTCTGGCGCTGGTCCTGGACCGTGATCGGCGCCCGCCGGTCACCCTCGGACTGTGTGCGCCGCTCGTACTCGCGGTGGTGACGGCGCATCAACTCACCCCGCCGATGCTCGCGGTCGCGGCCGGCGCGCTGGCCTGCTCCCGCGCGCACCGCCCGGTCGCGTTGCCGCTGCTCGGCTTCACCGCGGTCGCCGTGCTCGGCTGGGACCTGACCGTCGCCCGGCCCTTCCTGTTCGAGCAATTCGGCACCTCCTGGTCCCAGTTCGGCGACTTCCAGGCCAACACGCACGCCGGGATGGTGAATCTGGGCACCGCCGAACCGGGACAGGTGCTGGTCGCCAGGGTGGACCGCGCGCTGACCGCCGGGGTCGTGCTGCTCGCCGCCGCCGCGCTGATCCGCTGCCCGCGGCTGCGCCGTTCGCCCGCCACGCTGCTGGCGATCGCGCCGCTACCGCTGCTGGCGGCCGGAGCGTACGGCGGCGAGATCATCTTCCGGGTCTACCTGTTCGCGCTGCCGGCGGTCGCGTTTTTGATCGCCTCGTGGTTGGCGCCGCTGTTCGGCGACCGGGGCCGGCCGCGTCCGCGCGCGGTCCTGCTGCCGGTGGTGTTCGCGCTGCTGCTCACCGGATTCGTCTTCGGCTACTACGGCAAGGAGCGGCAGAACCACTTCGTCGACGGCGAGATCGCGGCCCGGCGGTGGCTGGCGTCGGTGTCCGCGCCCGGCGACCTGATCGTCGCGGCGACCAACAACTTCCCCGGCGCCTACGCCGACTACGAGAGGCAGCAGCACCGTTGGTTCGCGATGGAGACCCCGGCCCTGCGCGAGGGCGTCGTCCGCGATCCGGTCGCCGGGTTGACCGCGCTGGCCGACGAGTACCCGGGCAGCACCGCGTACCTGTTCCTGACCGCGGGGCAGCGGGCCGAGTGCGACCAGACCGGACTGCTGCCGGCCGGCGCGCTGGACCGGATGGACCACACGCTCTCCACCGCGCCGCGCTTCACGGTGCTCCTGCGCGACCGGGACGCGGTGATCTACCGGATCGACCCGGGCACGACGCCGCAGCGGGCCGTGGCACCGCAGGCCGCGCCGCCGCCGCAGGTTGCGCCGCCGTCCTCCGCGCCGGTCCGAAGCGCCCCGGTCCGAAGCGGCCCCGCCCGGTGACCCGCCCGATCCACGCGGTGTTGCCCGCCGCGGCCGGCTGGCTCGCGTTCGGGGCGCTGGAACTGCCCGCCGAACACCCGCTGCGGGTGCTCGTGGTGGTCGCGTTCCTCGCACTCGGACCCGGCTACGCGGTGGCCGGCGACGGTTCGACCACGCTCGCCACGGCGGTGACCTCGGTCGCCGGCAGCGCCGCGCTGGGGGCGTTGACCGCCGAGGCGTACCTGCTCGCCGGTGCCTTCTCCGCTCCCCGCGTGCTCGGCACGCTCGCGGGCCTGACCACCACCGCGGCGCTGATCCGCGCCGTCGCGTACACCCACGCGTCCCGAAGGGAATTCCGATGAGATCCGAGACCGCGGTTCCGGTGCTGCTCTACCACTGCGTGCGCGACGATCCGCCGCCGTGGATCGCGCCGTTCACGATCGGCCCGGGCGAGTTCGGCCGGCAACTCGACCGGGTGCTGGCCAGCGGCCGGGTCCCGGTGGGCCTGGACCGCTTCACCGAGGCCCTGCACGGCGGACGCGACCTGCCCCGACACAGCGTGCTGATCACTTTCGACGACGGATACGCCGACTTCGCCCGGTACGCGCTGCCGCAACTGGTCGAGCGGAACCTGCCCGCGACGCTGTACGTGACCACCGACGCGCTGTGGCCCACCCTGCGGCCACCGCTGCCGCCCGCCGCGATGCTCACCTGGGACGGCCTGCGCCGGATCGTCGACGCGCCGGGCCTGACCATCGGCGCGCACGGCTGCACACACCGCGAGCTCGACACCCTGCCGATCGAGCAGATGCACCGCGAGATCACCGATTCGCGGGAGCGACTCGAAACCGAACTCGAGCGCCCGATCACCTCGTTCGCCTACCCGTTCGGTTACAACAACGCCGCCGTGCGCGAGGCGGTCCGGCACGCGGGCTTTCGCACCGCGATGGCCGTGCGCGACGCGCACAGCTCGCGTGCGGACGACCCCTGGCGGATCTCCCGACTGCTGGTGCGCGCGGACACCGACGCGGCCCGCCTGGACGCCTGGCTGGCCGGCTCCGGCACCCGGGTCGCGCCGTTCCGGGACGGACTGCCCACGCTGGGCTGGCGGGCCTGGCGGCAGACCCGGGCGCGCTGGCGCGGACACCCCGACCCCTGGCAGGCACACCGCGACCCGGTGGTCGGCCGGACCCGGTGACCCGGTGACCGGCCCGCCGCCGCGGTGCGGCTCACGCTCAGCGCGCCCACACCCGTACCGATCGGATCCGCAACTCGGCGGTGCGCACGTGATCGGGCACCGGGTCCGGGTAGCCCATCGCGAGCGTGAACAGCACCTCCATCGGCTCGTCGGGCACCCGTGCCGGATCGGTCACCGTGAACACCTGTTCACCGTCGATCCACCAGGTCAGCCGATCCGGCGTCCAGTCGAGCGCGAAGTGGTGGAAGCGGTCGGACCAGTCGCGTGCGGGCGACTCGTGCACCCACGCGTCGGGACGACCGTCCGCACCCCGCCAGTGCACCGTGGACCGGGCCCGGCCGTCGAGCCCGATCAGTTCGACCACGTCCAGCTCGGGCGGCGTGTACCGGGAGGCGGGCATCAGCCAGAACGCCGGGAACGAGTTCGGCTCGCGCGGCATCAGCAGCTCGGCCTCGACCCGGCCGTAGGTGAAGGTGAAGCGCGGGCGACCGTTCCAACTCGGCCGCCCGGTGGACAACATGCCCGAGGCCCACGGGTACACGGTGCCGTCCGCGCCGCGCGTGGGCCGGCGCACCGCGCTCAGCACCGCCTGCCCGCCGCCGACGCGCACCTGTTCGGGCCGGTACCACTGTTGTTCGTGGTTGCCCGCGTTCGTGCAGCCGTCCACGTTCCAGTCGTAGCAGGTCACCCAGCGCCCGGCGGCCGGCGCGGAGCCGGTGAAGTCCTCGGCGAACAACAGCCGACGCCCGGCGGGCGGACCGGGCCCGCAGGCCGCGAGCAGCACGGCCGCGAGCGCCGGCGCGAGCGCGCGCCGGGCCCGCCGCATCCATCGCGACCGCGTCGTCGGCACCCGACGCCCTCAGTGCCCGCACCGGCGTACGGCGGCGGCCAGCGCGCGGACCGCCGTCGCGGCGGCGGGCAGCGGGTCGTCCCAGGCCAGCCACGCGGGTTCCAGACCTCCCCGGACCGGCGGGTACCCGGGCGGCCGGGCCACCCCGACCCGACCCCGGTAGGCCACCCACGCCGCGGCGTCGAGATGCTCCGCGACGTAGCGCCGGCCCTCGCGCTGGACGCCCGTCGGGATCGCCCGTCCGGTCAGGTCCAGATGCAGCGCGCGCACCACGTCCAGCCCGCGATCGGTCTCGAACATGCGGAACTGGGCGCCCACGCGCGGATTGAAGTCGACCAGCTTGTACCGCCCGTCGCGCAGATCCAGCCGCCAGTCCAGGTCGGCCGGCCCGCGATAGCCGATTGCCCGACACAGCCGGGCGGAACGGCGCGCCAGCCCCGGGTTGGCCAACGCCCGCGCGTACGTGGTCACGCCTGCGTGCGGCGGCCAGGAACGCAGCTTGAGGCCGGTGAACACCGGCGCGCACCGGCCGTCGGGCGCGGCGTACAGGTGCACGATCCAGTCCTGCGCGCTCTCGCGCGGCACGTACGCCTGCAACAGCACCCCGCGCGGCACGTGGACCGACGCGAGCAGGGCGCGCTCGCTGCGCACGAGGGTGGTGCCCCGCACCACCGGGGCGCGCAGTCGATCCCACGGCGCCAGGTTCTTGACCACCACCGGGTACCCCAACTCCCTTGCGTGAAAGAGGAGTTGCTCGCGATCGATGGGGAAGCGGGTATCCGGCGCGGACACCTCGTGGGCCAGGCAGCGTCGGTACAGCCCGCGCTTGTCCGCCAGGTCGGCGGGCAGGTCCGGGTCGATTTTCGGCAGCAGGAAACACTCCGCGAGCCGGTCCTGCGCGCCGGCGGCGAGCAGCGCGGCCTCGTCGTCGGTGGGCACCAGCACCGCGCGGGCGGGCAACCGGCGTCCGATCCACAACAACCGGTCGATCAGCGCCGCCGGGTCCTCCAGGCCGGTCGTGGGCCATACATGCCGCCGGCGCAGATGTCGGGACAGCGCGGTGGGGGTGAAGGCGTCCTCGACCACCGCGTGCACCGCCACCCCCGCGCGGCCGAGCGAGCGCACCGCGCCCACCGAACCTTGATGCAGCGGATAGCGGCCGACCTTGAACAGCAAGGCCGGCACCGCACGATCCAGCTCGACCCCTCGCCCGCCCATGTCGTCGCCTCCCCGTCCGGACCTTTCTAGCAGCGCGAACCGACTTTTCACCGAATAAGCCAACAATTCGTACGGAACGTCAAGCGCCGTGCACCGAGCACCGAGCACCGAACGCCGAGTACCGAACGCCGAAGAACAAAGGGTCGGAGAACAAATGCCGAAAACCGAACACCGAAGGACATCGTCATGACCGTCGCCATCGTCGGAGCCGGCCCCTACGGCCTCTCGCTTGCCGCCCACCTGCGCCGACTCGGGGTCACCACCCGAGTGTTCGGCGAACCCATGGAGAGTTGGCGGCGACACATGCCGGCCGGGATGCTGCTCAAATCCCGACCCGACGCGTCCTCGATCTCCGCGCCCGGACCCGGATACGGCCTGGCCGCTTTCCAACGTGCCCGGGGCGAGCGGCCGTCCACGGGTGACCAGCCGGTCCCGCGCGAGACCTTCGTGGCCTACGGTCGGTGGTTCGCCGATCGCCTCGTGCCGGATGTGGAGCGGGTGCGGATCACCGGCCTCGAACCGGCCGGGCACGGCTTCGTGCTCGGCCGCGAGGACGGTACCGAGGTCGAGGTGGACGCCGTCGTGCTGGCCACCGGGCTCGCCGCGCATCGCTACGTGCCGCCCGTGCTCGAACGCCTGGGCACCGACCTGGTCTCGCACCCCGCCGAGCACCCGGACCTGGCCGAACTGGGCGCGGACCGGGACATCGTGGTGATCGGCTCGGGCCAATCGGCGCTGGAGAGCGCCGCGTTGCTGCACGAGGGCGGCGCCGTGCGGGTGCGCGTGTTCGGCCGGGCGGACCGGGTGCGGTTCGGCACACCGCCCGTGCCGGGGCGGATCCGGCGGCTGACCCCGGACTCGCCGCTGGGCGAGGGGTGGTCGGTGGCCGCCGCGGCGCACGGACCGGCCGCGTTCCGGCTGCTGCCCGCGTGTGTGCGGGTCGACCTGGCCCGGCGCATCCTGGGGCCCTCGGCCGCGTGGTGGCTGCGGGACCGTCTGGACGGGCGGGTCCCGGTCCGGGACGCGCAGAGGGTCGTCGGGGCCCGCCGCGAGCCGGACGGACGGGCGCGGATGTTGCTCCGGGACCGCACCGGTTATCAGCGCGAGGTGCACGCCGACCACGTGCTCGCGGCGACCGGCTATCGGGTCGACCTGGCCGCGCTGGGTTTCCTCGCGCCGCACGTGCGGCGGCGGATCGCCACGGTGGCCGGACTGCCCGCACTGGACGCCGCGTTCGAGACCACCGTGCCGGGTCTGTACGTCAGCGGCCCGCCCGCGGCAGCCACCTTCGGCCCGGTGGTCCGCTTCGTGCACGGCACCGGCTTCGCCTCTCGCCGACTGGCGGCCGTGCTCGCGGCGCGCTTCCAGGGATAGCCGGCGCGGCGCCGGCGAGCGCCGGGCGGACCCGGGTCCGCCCGGCGCTCGTTCGGCACGCGAGCACGGCCGAGGCTCAGTGCGTGTGCGGCTCCAGACGGACCACGATCGACTTGGAGGTCGGTGTGTTGCTCTCGTCCGCCGTGCTGTCCAGCGGCACCAGCACGTTGGTCTCCGGGAAGTAGGCCGCGCAGCAACCCGCCGCGGTGTCGTAGGACACCACCCTGAACGACGGCGCGCGGCGTTCGGTGCCGTCCTGCCACTCGCTGACCAGATCGACCAGGGAGCCGTCCGCGACGCCGAGTTCGGCCAGGTCGGCCGGGTTCACGAAGACCACCCGCCGGCCCTGCTTGATCCCGCGATAGCGGTCGTCGAGTCCGTAGATCGTGGTGTTGTACTGGTCGTGCGAGCGCACCGTCTGCAGGATCAGCCGGCCCGCCGGCACCCGCAGCACCGCGAGGTCGTTGCGGGAGAAGTTGGCCTTGCCGGTCGTGGTCGGGAACCTGCGCTGGTCGCGCGGCCCGTGCGGCAGTACGAACCCGCCGGGCTCGCGCACCCGGCGGTTGAAGTCGGTGAAGCCCGGGATCACCCGCTCGATCCGGTCCCGGATCAGGTCGTAGTCGCGGGCGAAGTCGCGCCAGGGCACCGATACCCGGTCGCCGAGCACACGTTCGGCCAGCCCGCACACGATCGCCACTTCGGAGCGCAGGTGCGCGGAGGCCGGCGGCAGCTTGCCGCGCGACATGTGCACAGCGCTCATCGAGTCCTCGACGGTGACGAACTGGTCCCGCTCGGTGCGACCGAGCGTGGGCAGGATCAGCGCCCGCCGCCCGGTGACCGCGTGCGAGCGGTTGAGCTTGGTGGACACCTGGACGGTGAGCCGGGTCGCCCGCAACGCGGCCTCGGTGGCCGCCGTGTCCGGCGTCGCGGAGACGAAGTTGCCGCCCACCGCGACGAACACCCGAACCGCGTCGTCGCGCATCGCCCGGATCGCGTCCACCACGTCGTGCCCGTGGGCGCGCGGCGGGGCGAAGCCGAACTCCTTCTCCAACGCGTCCAGAAAGGCCGGCGAGGGCTTCTCGTAGATGCCCATCGTCCGGTCGCCCTGCACGTTGCTGTGCCCGCGGACCGGACACACGCCCGCGCCCGGCCGACCCACATTGCCGCGCAGGAGCAGGAAGTTGACCACCTCGCGGATGGTCGGCACGGAGTTCTTGTGCTGGGTCAGGCCCATCGCCCAACACACCACGATCCGTTGCGAGTCGAGCACCCGCCGATGGATGCGCTCGATCCCGTCGCGGGTCAGCCCGGTCGCCTCCAGCACGTCGTCCCACGGCGTGGTCCGTACGTCCGCCGCGAACTCCTCGAAGCCGTGCGTGTATTCGTCGATGAACGCGCGATCGAGCACGCTGCCCGGCGCGGCGTCCTCGGCCTCCAGGAGCAGTCGGTTCAGGGCCCGGAACAGCGCGAGGTCGCCGTTCACCCGGATCTGCGCGAACTCGTCGGTCAGTTGTGTGCCCGACCCGAGCACGCCGGTGACCTTCTGCGGATTCTTGAACCGCAGCAGCCCGGCCTCGGGCAACGGGTTCACCGCCACGATCGAGGCGCCCGCCTGCTTGGCCTTCTCCAGCGCGGACAACATCCGGGGGTGGTTGGTGCCCGGGTTCTGGCCCACCACGAAGATCAGATCCGCCTGATACAGATCCTCCAGCGACACGCTGCCCTTGCCCACGCCGAGCGTCTGGGTCAGCGCCGAGCCGCTCGACTCGTGGCACATGTTGGAGCAGTCCGGCAGGTTGTTCGTGCCGAACGCGCGCACGAACAGCTGGTACACGAACGCGGCCTCGTTGCTGGTGCGCCCCGACGTGTAGAACGCCGCCTGATCCGGCGAGTCCAGTGCCGCCAATTCCTCGGCGACCACCCCGAAGGCGTCCTCCCACGAGATGGGCGCGTAGTGCGAGGCGCCCTCGGCGAGGTACATCGGCTCGGTCAGCCGGCCCTGCTGGCCCAGCCAGTAGTCCGACTTCCCGGCCAGCTCGGCGACCGGGTGCGCGGCGAAGAAGTCCGCGCCCACCCGGCGCACGGTGGCCTCCTCGGCGACCGCCTTCGCGCCGTTCTCGCAGAACTCGGCGACGCTGCGGTGCTCCGGTTCCGGCCACGCGCACCCGGGACAGTCGAAGCCCTGCTTCTGGTTGACCTGGACCAGGGTCAGCAGGCTGCGCCGCACCCCCATCTGGCGACCGGCATGGCGCAGCGACCAGGCGACGGCCGGCAGACCGGCCGCGTACTCCTTCGGCGGGCCGACCACCAAGCCCTCGTCCCCGACGTCGTCCACGGGCGGCTTGCTCACCATGCGGGCGCTCCTGCTGCTCGAAACCGGCCGTTTCGATACGACCCTGTCGGCCGTACGTTACGCCCTCACCGCCGCGTGTCCGCAGCTCAGCACCCCTGGAGCAGCCGGGGGCCCTGGGCGATCCCGTCCAGGCTCTCGGTGTGCAGGCGCTGCGGCGCCACGCCCAGCTCGCCGGTCAGCCGGTGGGTGGTGGCCCGGACCATGGCCGCGGATCCGCTGACGAACACGTCGTGGTCGTGCCAGTGGCCGTACCGGGCCAGCACGTCCGGCAGCGCGCCCTGGTCGCCGGCGAACGAGCGGTCGTGGGTGACCGCGGGGATCACGTTCAGCCACGGGTACATCTCCGCCATCGCGGACAGCGCGTTCAGGTCGTACAGGTCCACCCCGTACTTCGCGCCGATGAACACGTGGGCGCGGTTCGCCAACTGGCGCTGCGCCATGTGCTGGACCAGCGCCTTGATCGGTGCCAGGCCGGTCCCGGAGGCCACGCACAACGTGCGGCGCAGGGTCTCGCCGCGCAACACCAGACCGCCGCGCGCGGGGCCCAGGCGGATGTGGTCGCCGACCCGGGCGCGGTGTACCAGCGCGTTGCTCACCCAGCCGGCCGGCACCGCGTGCACGTGCAGTTCGAGTCGGCCGTCCACGCGCGGGGCGTTCGCGATCGAGTAGTGCCGCCATATCCTCGGCCACCACGGCGTCTCCACGGTGACGTGTTGGCCCGGGTGGTAGGGCAGCGGGTGATCGGGCTGGACGGTGAGCACCGCGATGTCCCGCCCGCGCGGTTCATGTGCGGTGATCACCGCGTCCCACCAGGGCGGCGCCTCCTCGGCGTCGTCGGCGACGGCCTCGATCATCACCTCCGCCGCCCACGTGTAGACCTCCAGCCAGGCGGCCTGGAGCTCGGCTGTCCAGCGGGTGCCCAGGTAGCGGGCCAGCGCGCCGATCAGCGCGCTGCCGACCGCGTGGTAGTGCTCGTCGAGGACGCCGTACTTGCGGTGGTCCCGGCCCAACTGGCGCAGGAAGCGGCGCAACTCGTGCGGCTCGTCGCTGCCCGCGCCCAATCGCAACAGCGCGGCGAGCAGGCGGTCGCGCTGCAGGTTCATGGCCGGCGGGAACAGGGCGCGCAGATCGGGGCGTTGCAGGAACAGCAGGGCGTAGAAGTGCGAGACCAGATCGTGCGCGGCGGGGGCGACGGCCCGGAGGCTGCCGCGGAGCAGATCGGCCCGGGAGGGATCGGGACTTCCGGACATGGCGGACCGCATCCTCGTGTGCTCGGAGAGCGACCCCCGCGGTCGGACATGTACTGCCGAATCCGGAAACCGCGGGTCGCCCGAAAGGGGAAGTACCCGACGGTATGCGGCGGCTCGAATGCGGAGGGTGGGTAATGCGGGAAGCCCGCCGCGGGTGGCCGCGGCGGGCTTACGCTTGAGGATTTCTTGCGCCGTGTGGGTGATGGCGCGGTCGGGCCGGCGGCCGGCGCCCGACGCTCCGATCAAGCGGGGGGCGTCGCGTACGGTCGGGGCGACCCGTGCGCCCGACGCGCGATCAGACCTGGAGGTCCTTGTCGTACGTGGCGGCGATCATCGCGTCCGCGCGCCTGCCGGCCGTGTCCGGGTCGACCCCCTTCGCCAGCACGTCCTCGGCGAGGGTCTTGAGCGGGGCGGACGACCAGCCGGGCGCCTGCGGATACTTCCGCCCCTGCGCCAGCGCCGCCACGGTGGCCGCCCGCATCGGGTTCGCCGTGCCGGACGTGGTGGTCAGGCCGGCCAGCGCGGGCGGCATCTCGTTCTCGTTCGCCCAGCGCTCCTGCCAGGTCGCCGAGGCGAACACCCGGAGCAGATTGACCGCCCCCGCCGGATGCGCGGTCTTCGCCGACACCGCCAGCACCCCGCCCCACACGCCGACCGCTCCCGGCCGGCCCGGGTCGCGGCCGGGTATCGGGAAGGCGGCCAGGTTGCGCGCCGTCTCGGGCGCGGTGCGCAGCACGGACGGGAAGACCCAGTCGGGCTGGATCATCATCGCCGCCCGGCCGCTCCCGAGCACGGCGGTGATCGAGCCCGCCGGGTCCTGGAACTCCTCGGCGTCCTTGGCCGCGGTGGAGTACGCCTGGAGCCGCCGGAAGAAGGTGACCCCCGCACGACCGGCCGGGCTGCCCAGCCGGCCCGTCCAGCGCTCGTTCGCGGCTACGGCTATCTCGCAACCGTCCTCGAACAGGCAGGCCGCGAGCGTTTGCCAGGCCTTGCCGGCCAGATGCAGCGCCTCGATGTTCGGGTTGCCCGCGTGGTGGGCCTTGATCCTGTCGAGTTGGGCGAGCCACTCGTCGCGGGTGCGCGGCACCACGAACCCGGCCGGGTCGCACAGCCGTTTGTCGTAGACCACCACCGGCGCGTACACGTCCATCGGCAGTGCGTACAGCTTGCCGTCGAACGTACACGCGGCTCGGGCCGCGGGATGCCAGGCGTCGACGTTCAACCGGGCGGCATACGGCGTCAGGTCGAGCAGATCACCGCGTCGGACCCGACGGGCCAGGCCCAGGGTCTGCGCCTGGAAGACGTCGGGACCGTTGCCCGCCGCGATCGCGGTGTCCAGTTTTCGGGCGTCGATGGTGTCCTGGACCTCGACCCGGGCGGTCCCGTACGGATCCGCCTTGAGCAGGGCGGCGGCCAGGTCGGTGTTCGTCCGGGCCTGGTCGACACCCGCGGTCAGCAGCTTCTCCAGCCACAGCGTGAGGGTGTACGGGCCGCTTTCGGCGGTGGGCGGCCCCGCGGTGGCCGGTGGGGCCGGGGGAGCGGGCGGCCCGGAGGTCGGGTCGGGCCCCGGCCCCGGCGGCGCGGCCGTCTTGTCGTCGCCGCGGGTGAGCAGCCACGCGGCGACACCACCACCGGCCGCGACGGCCGCCGCGACCGAGCCGGCCACGATCACCTTGCGCCGGGACGAACCGCCGCCGGGCGGCGGCGGAGTGGGACCCCAACCCGGCGGCGGCATGTTCGGGTACTGCGGCGGCGGCCCGCCCGGGTGCTGCGGGGGCGGTGGCACGGCCGTCGGCGCGTACGTGGGCCGAGGGGGTGGGTTGGCCGACGGGTCATCCTCCGATGACGCCTGCGGGTCGTCGTTCCACGACGGCACGGTGCGGCTCCTCCGAGTTGGCGGGACAGGGGCGTGCGCAAACCCTAGGCCGGGCACTCTCCGTCACCGATGGGGAGATCCGTTGGGAACCGCCCGGGGCAGTCGGAACCCCCGGGGGATCCGTGGGGAACCACCCGGGAGAGCCGTCCGGTACCGCCCGCGAGATCCGTCAGGCCGGTGTCACCCCGAATTCGCGGGCCACGATCGCGTTCGCCGCCGCGGCCGCGGCCAGCGGATCACTGCCGGCCAGTGTCTGCCGGGACAATTCGGCCAGCGGGCGCTCGGACCACCCGGGGGCTCCCGGATACGCCCGCCCGCCCACGGGCAGCGCCGTGACCGAGGCCGGGATCATCGGGTTGTCCGGCGGCACGGACCGGTCCAGACCGGTGCGCACCGGTACCAACCGACCCTGGGCCGCGATCCGCGCGCGCCAGCGCTCGGTGGCCACCAGCGCCAGCAGATCGATCGCGGCCTCCTTGAACAGACTGGCGGCGTTCACCGCGAGCACCGTGCCGCGCACCCCGACCGCGGCCGGCTTGCCGGCGGTGCGGCCCGGGATCGGGAACGCGCCCAGCACCGCGCGCAACGCCGGATTCGCCGCCACCACGGCGTCGTAGAGCGTGGAATCGGCGATCGCGGACGCGATGTTGCCCTTCGCGACCCGGGCCGCGACCGCCGGGTCGTCGTTGCCCACACCGGTCGCGTCCGCGGCGTAGGACTGCAGGTGCCGGAAGAACCTGGCTCCCTCGACCGAACCCGGCAGGTCGAGCGTGCCGCGCCACGCGTCGCCCTCCTGGACCGCGATCGTGCCGTCGTCCTCCCACACGCACGAGGCCAGGATCGGCCAGGCCCCACCGGGTACGTACAGCGCCCGGTAGTCGGGGTTGGTCGCGTTGGCCAGGCGCAGCTTCTCCAAGTCCGCGACCCAGCTCACCCGGTCGGTGGGCACACCCACCTGCCCGGCCTGGAACAGCCCCTTGTCGTACAGCACCACCGGTACGTTCGCGGCCAGCGGCAGCGCCATGAGCCGGCCCGCGGAGGTGGCCGAGGCGCGTACGGCGGGGAACCAGGTGCCCGCGTCCAACCGGCTCTGATGCGGAGTCAGGTCCATGATCAGGTCGGCCGCCTTGAACCGGGCCAACGCGAGCAGGTCCAACTCGAACACGTCGGGCCCGCGACCGGCGCGCAGCGCCTGCTCCAGGGCCTGCGTGTAGCCGGCCTTCGGCTGGAGCCGGCTGCCCAGCCGCACCCCGGAACCGCTCTTGCCGAACTCCAGGCCCAGGTCGCCGAGCATCGCGGCGGGCAGCAGGTTCTCGGTGGTCCAGACGGTGAGTTCCTGGACCGCGGCGGGTGCGCTCGGGCCGGACGGGCGGGCCGGACTGGACGGTGGCGCCGGCTGCGTCGGCGTGGCCTTGGGCGACGAGTCGCCGCCCCCGCCGAGCGCCCAGGCCGCCGCGCCGCCGCCGACCACGGCGGCGCCGGCGGCGACCGCCAGGAAACCGCGGCGGGACTTGGCCCGGGAGCCGGCCCGGCGGGTGCGGGCAGGCGGCTGCTCCCGGGTGGGCGGCGTGGCGGGCTCGGGTGTGGCGGGCGCCGCCGAGGGGGCCGGGACCTCGGCCGGCGCGGGCTCGGGTTCGGCGGGCGTGGGAGGCGCGGGCTCGCTGCCGGGCGGTGGGGCGGGCACGGTGCCCGCCGCGTACGGCTCGCTGCCGGGCATCGGCTCGGGCGGCTCCCACGGGTTGGCCACCCGTTCGGCCACCCACGCGGCGGTCGCCGAGGGCAGCCAGGTCGGCCCCGGGGTGCCGGCCGCGACCCGGACCACCTCCTCGGGGTCGGGGCGTCGGGTCGGGTCCTTGACCAGGCAGGCGGCGATCAGGTTGCGCAACGACGCCGGCACGTCGCCGAGTTCGGGATCGCCTTCGGCGACCCGGTCGGCGGCGGAACCCGCGCCGCCGTGATCGAAGGGCCCCGTGCCGGTCGCGGCGAACGCGAGCACGGACCCGAGCGAGAACACGTCGGTCGGCGGACCCACGCTCAGATCCCGTACCTGCTCGGGCGAACGGAAACCGGGGGAGTCGAGCACGGTGCCGATCACCACGCCGTCGGCGGTCACCGACGAGCCGGTCGACCCGTGCGCGATCCCCAGTTGCGGCAGCAGGGGGCCGTCCGGGCCGAGCAGCACCGCACCGGGGTCGAGTCGCCCGTGGTACAGCCCGACCGCGTGCAACCGGCCGAGCAGCGCGGCCAGTTCACCGGCGAGTACGCGCAGCGAATGACCGGGCAGCGGGCCGTGCCGGCGGACCGTCTCGGCCAGCGTCGGGCCCGCGAGGTGGGTGGTGGCGTACCAGAGCTGACGGCCGGTGACGTCGGCGTCCAGGATCATCGCCGTGCCCGGCCCGGCCAACCGCCGCGCGGCGTCCACCTCTTCGGCGAACCGGGCCCGGAACGCCGGATCACGCCCGAGGTCGGCCCGGATCACCCGCACGACGACGGGGGCGTCGTCGTGCGCGGCACCCAGATAGGTACGAGCCGTGGTCCCTTCACCCAGGCGGCCCACCAATCGGTAGGCGCCAATGTTCGAAGGGTCCTCGTCGTGCAGCGGCCGCATGGCTGAAACTCCGTTTCGCTCACCGGTGTGAACGGTGCCGAAGTCTGCCATGAAGCGGCCGGTGATCCGGCCACCCGTTCGGCCGCCCGCCATCCGTGCCCGCCATATCCGTAAACACCGGGCAGCGCGTCACCGGTCGGCGCCACCCGGTGGCGCCGACCGGTCCGCTACCGGGCCCGAGGCAGTCCCAGGCGATGCTCGGCGATGTTGTTGCGCTGGATCTCGCTCGTCCCGCCGTAGATGGTGGTCACCGGAGCGTCCCGTGCGGCGTGGTCGACGAACCACGCGTCCCCCGGTTCGCCGAGCAGCCCCTCGGGTCCGGCCATGTCCAGGCACGCCTCGGCGGCGCGGTTGTACGACTCGCTCGCGTACAGCTTGGCGATCGAACCCTCGGTCGTCGGCAACCCGCCCGCGCTCGCGATCAGCGCCGGGCGCAACGCGAGCAGCGCGGTGATCTCGTTGTCGATCGCGATCCGCGCGAGCCGCTTGCGCACCGAGGTGTCGTCCATCGCCCCGGTCTCCGCCGCCCAACGGGTGAACCGCCGCAGCAGCGACACGCCCTGGTTCATGTTGCCGAACACGCCGCGCTCGTAGGCCAGCGCCACCTTCATCACGCCCCACCCGCCGTCGACCTCGCCGAGCCGCCAGCGGTCGGGCACCCGGACGTCGGTGAAGTAGGTGATGTTGGTGCGGTCCCCGCCCATCGTCTCCACCGGCTGGAAGGAGATGCCCGGCAGGTCCATCGGCACCAGGAACATGGTCAGACCGCGGTGCTTGGCCACGTCCGGGTCGGTGCGGGTCAGCAGGATCACGTAGCCGGCCTCGTGCACGAGCGTGGTGAACATCTTCTGCCCGTTCACCAGCCACACCGGCTCGTCCTCGGGGTGTCCCAGGATGCGCTCCGCGCGGGTGGCCGCCGCGGCCACGTCCGACCCCGACCCCGGCTCGCTGTAGCCCAGTGCCGCGATCGCCTCGCCGCGGTGGAATCGGGGCAGCACCTCGGCCAGATGGAACGCGCTGCCGATCTGTTCGACGATGCCCGCCACCAGCATCGTGTTGGCCAACCCGAAGAACGGCGCGTCGGCCAGCCCCAGTTCGTCGAAGAAGACGTACAACTCCAACGGATCGCGACCGGTGCTTCGCCCGGGCCCGGCCATGCCCTCGGCGATCACCCCGGTCGCGGCCAGCGCGCGATGGAACTCCCAGTCGTGGAAGGTGCCGGTGCGCCGGGCCCGCTCGATCATCTCCTCGGTCAGGTGTTCCGCGACGAACGCCCGGATCCACCGCCGGAACTCCTCGACCGATTCCTTGGGCTCGAAGTCCATCAGAGGCTCCCCACGGGTCCGAAGAGGTCGTCGGCCAGGCGTTGGTACTCCTCGTCCGGATCACCCAGGACCAGCGGCCAGCCGCGGGCCCGCCGGAAGTAGAGCTGGATGTCGTATTCGAGGGTCACCCCGTATCCGCCGTGGAAGTGCACCGCGCGATACGTGGTGGTGCGCGCCACGTCGGTCGCGGCCAGGAACGCCATCGTGGCGAGCCGGGCGGCTTCGGCCGGATCGCCCTCGTCGGCGCACCACGCGGCGCGCGCGGCCAGCAGCCGGATCCCGTCCAGCGGCCCGACCAGATCGGCCAACCCCTGCTGGACCGCCTGGAACGCGCCGATCGGCTTGCCGAACTGCTCGCGCTCCAGCGTGTACGCCACGGCGATCTCCAACGCGCGCTCGGCCAGCCCGGCCAGCGTGGCCGCCGTATACAACTGCCACTCGCGGCGCAGCGCCGCGTAGCGCCGCGCGGCCTCCTCACCGGCCGCCAGCACCACCCGCCCGCCCCGGTCGTCGCGTACGTACCGGTCGGCCAGCGGGGCGCAGGCGTGGTTGACCGGAGCGGTCATCGGCGGCTCGCCGCGGACGGCGACCAGTTCGTCCTCGTCCAGGGCCACCACGATGTGCGCGACAGCGCCGCCGGGGACCAGGCGGGCCACACCGTCCACGGCGGGGCGCAGCGCGGGCGCCGCGATCAACGTGCCCTCGGCCGCCTCCGCGCACCACGGCGTGTCGAGCAACAGCCGGGACGCGGCCAGGTGGCCGCTCAGCGGCACCGGCGCCAGTGCCCGGCCGGCCTCGTGCAACACCGGGGTCAGATCCAGACGGCCGGCCCCGCCGCCGCCGACCCGTTCGGGCAGCGCCATCCCGGGCGCGCCCATCGCGGCCAATCGTCGCCACAGGTCGGCCGCGAATCCCAGCGGCTCGGCCGCGCGGACCACGGAAATCGGGCATCGGTCCGTGAAGAACTCCGAAAAAGCGGCCCGTACCGCCTTTTGATCCTCCGTCGGTTCAAGATCCACCGGCGACCTCCGTTCACACCTCGCCGCTCGCACGAGCCGGCGAGCGCACGCTAGCCCCTGTCGGTACACCGATCCATGGCGTCGTCGGTCGAAGTGACCGATGTGCCGGAGATCTCGATCCCATGACATTACTTGCCAGTAGCTGACTGGCGGGTTGCTCTTTGCGAAGATCGGCTGCCCGAGTGACAAACAACGAGAACAGTTGCTTTCCGCCGTGCGGATCCCCGGTGATCGCGATGATCACCCATACGATCCGAGGAATAACGGAAAGCGAAGGGAGAACCCGCTGTGCGTGCATACCGCCACGTGGCGCTGGTGCTGATCGCCCTGCTGGGTGCGGCCCTGATCATCTTCCCGCTGGCCGCCGGCCTGCCGAAGAAGACGCAGGCTGTCGACGATCTGACCAATGACTTCCGCCCCGCCTTCACCCCGGCCGCGATCGCGCAGAGCCGGACCGACCTGGTCACGATGAACGAGATGCTCGCGCAGCTCCAGGCGGAGACGCTGCCCGGTCTCGCGAGCCAGGCCGGGATCACCACGCCGGCGTTGATCAACCTGATGGGGGTCACCGCTCCCGAGGTCGGCAAGGGCCTCAAGGAACTGCCCACGATCATGCCCCGGTTCAACAAGCTCGCGGGCACGATGGAGGCGCAGGCCGGGAACTTCCGCCAGGCCGACGACATTCCGACGGCCCACGCGCCCAACACCGCGGTCACGTACCTCTATCTGATCCCGGGCGTCGTGCTGCTCGTGGTCGGCGCGGGCGGTCTGCTGTTCTCCTTCGTCGGCACCAGGGTGGTGCTGAGCACGGTGTGTCTGGCGCTCGCGGCGGTGGTCGGTCTCGGCATGGTGATCGGTGTCTTCGCCACCGGCGTGATCGGCAAGACCAAGGCGTCCGAGAAGATGTTCACCGCCTTCCGGCCCACCTTCACCGACGCCGGCTACCAGCAGGCGCACAACGACCTGGACACGCTGGGCAAGATGGCGGTCGGGATGAAGACGAAGTCGATCCCGTCGATGGCCGCGCTGCTGCGCAAGCCGGTGCCGCAGTTCACCGCCGAGTTGGCCACGCAATACCCCAAGGTCGGCAAGGGGCTGGTGGAGACCGATCGCATCCTGGCCAAGTTCGACGCGCTCGTGGAGAACATCGGCGCGAACATCGACACCTTCGAGAACGCGGACAGCATCCCGGACAAGGACACCGAGGTGTCGGTCATGCCGTGGCTGCTGTTCGGCCCGGGTCTGGCGGTGTTCCTGCTCGCCGGTTCGGCCCTGGTGACCGGGTTCACAGGACGCGGCAACGGCACCGCCGAGCCGAGCGTGGGCGCGTCGCGGCAGCCCTCGGACGCGTCGGTCTGAGCACCCGAACGCACACGGTCGGGAGTCGGCCGACCGCCGTGCGCGTAGAATGTCCGGATTATTCCTGTGGTAAGACCAAAAGAAGGAAAAGACCGGTTCACTGATATGTCCGGGATCCGGACGGAAAGTGATCGTTGGTCGATCGAAATGCACGTGCATCGGCGCGGTGCAGACGCAGAAATCGTCGATGCACGTGCATCCGGTCTTGCAGTTGGGGTCGGCATCCTCATAATGAAGTGTGTGCATGTGCACGCGCATGTGCATGGACGCTCTGTGAGGCGAGTCCTCTGGCGGCGTTCCCAACAGGCCGGGGACCAGTACCCGCTCGGAGGCACGGATGACCGTCGCGAGTCCCGCAGGGTTCCGGACGTCGACGTTTCAGTGGATGGAGCCTCTGGCCGGGGATATGGGCCCAACATCCGATATCGCGATACAAGCCCTCGCCGCGCGCCGCGAGTCGGTCAAGGCCGCTCGTGACTTCACCCAGTCGGTGCTCGCCGGCTGGGGCGCCGCCTGCCTGGAGGACGACCTCGCCCTGGTCGTGTCCGAGCTCGTCACCAACGCGCTGTGCCACGGACTGGGCGCCGGCCGCGACGACGCGACCGACGTGGCGCACAACATCCAACTCGCGCTCCTGCGCAAGGGCGAGCGCGTCATGTGCGCGGTCCAGGATCCCGGTGAGAGCCTCCCGGAGACCCAGGCCGGCGGCGAGGACGAGGAGTCCGGGCGGGGCCTGTATCTGGTCGGCTGTTTCAGTGATTCGTGGGGCTGGTTCCCGCTCGACGGCATGGGTCGACGCACCGGAAAGGTCGTCTGGGCGATGTTCGAGATACCGGCCTGACAAACACGTTCCGCAGCTTGCGAACAGCATTGCGTTGCGGGATCGCGTTGCAGCTTTGTGGAGAGTTCTAATTCACATTCGGAAGCGGCAACCGAATTAGGGTGCCAAGCGTTTACCCGTCGATCCTTCGACGGGTTTTCTGCATTCTTACGCCCGTTTCGTCCCTCGCCGCTTAAGCAGCTTTTACGCTTCCTTTGAAACCTTGAGGAATGCATGAGCCCTCCCGTGTGAGTGAAGTCGGGCTGCGCTATCATCACCGTTGTACGCTGCATATGCATGGTCAGATGCACGTGCATGCGTAAGTCGGACCGGTTCTGGAAGAAATTGCGACGGACCGGGACGAAGGAACGACACGTGCCGCAACCGGGGGGCGGGCGACCGCCGTCGGGTCGCTCGGCGAGAGGTCCAGGAGAAGCGTCATGCAGGCAACGCACAACGGGGTATCGGCGACCGCGCTCGACGGGGTCACCTGGCAGAAGAGTCGCCGCAGCAACTCGCAAGGCAATTGCGTCGAAATGGCGGCGTTGCCGGACGGCGACGTCGCGGTCCGCAATTCGCGCCACCCCGACGGGCCGGCGCTGATCTATACGCGCGCCGAGATCGAGGCGCTCATCCTCGGGGTCAAGGACGGGGACTTCGACAACCTGCTCGCGTGAAAACCCGCCCGGGACGCTCCGCCCGGGTGGGCCGCCCGAGGGCGTTCACAAGCGGAATCCTCAGTTCTCCTTAAGGATCCGCTGCAGCAGGTCCACACTCTTGTCCGGCGGCATGCCGTCCACGCTGAGCCGGTCCATGACCTCGGTGTACGCGTCGACCTCGTCGCGCTTGTCCAGATACAGCGCGCTCGTGAGCTGTTCCAGGTAGACCACGTCGGGCAGGTCGCTCTCCGGGAACCGCAACAACAGGAACGGGCCGCCCTCGGCGGCGTGCGCGCCGAACCGGAACGGCATGATCTGGATCGTGACGTTCGGCAGGGCGGCCATCTCGATCAGGTGCCGGACCTGATCGCGCATCACGTCCCGACCGCCGATCGGGCGCCGCAGGGCCGCCTCGTCCAGCACGACCCACAGCCTGGGCGGCTTGTCGCGGTACAGGATCGACTGGCGCTGCATCCGCAGACCCACCCGGCGGTCCACCTCGGCCGCCGACGCGGACGGCTGCCCGGCGATCACCACGGCCCGCGCGTACTCCGCGGTCTGGAGCAGGCCGGGCACGAACTGCACCTCGTAGGTGCGGATCACCGAGGCGGCCTCCTCCAGGCCCACATAGACCTGGAACCAACTCGGCAGGATGTCGTTGTAGTTGTGCCACCAGCCCTGGGCGTTGGCCTCCGCCGCGAGGCCCAGGAGGGCGGCCCGCTCGGTCTCGTCGCCCACGCCGTACATCGTGAGGAGATCAGCCACGTCGCGCTCCTTGAAGCTGACGCGCCCCAGTTCCATTCGACTGATCTTGGATTCGGAGGCCCGGATCTCGTAACCGGCCTCCTCCCGCGAAATCCCCTTCGCTTCGCGCAGACGGCGAAGCTGGGAACCGAGGAGAATACGGCGAACCGTCGAGCCGCTCCCCGGCTGCGTTGCGGGCATCTGCTACCTCCGGCTGAATGGACCAGCGCATAGTATGCCGGCGCGTTGCCACGCGTCCTCGGATCATGGTTACAACAGCACTCTCTTGACGATGTGCCACCACCCACCCGAGTCGTCCGTGTGCCGCAGTTCGGCTTGTCACGTTCAGGCCCCGGGCCCCAGCCGCCCATGCTCGCACAGGTGATACCACCTAATCGATGCCGTGGCACCGCGAATCCCCCTCTACTGTCCGGTAATCCGGATGTTTCCGACGAACGAACGGCCCGATACGCACGCTCCGCGCGCGATCCGTGACACGTGCCGTATCCACCGCCGTGTGGGTGACCCGCGAGGCACCCGCACGCGGCGCGCCGAAGCCGTCCACGAGGGCTTTGGGGCGGTCCCGAAGGCGCGGTGAAAGTACGCCCGTCCGGGCGGTGTCGATGCCCGTGACGACGCGTAGCGGACCCGACTCCCGCTGTCGGACGCGGTGTCTACGGTTTCCACATGTCCTCCCCGGTGCACTCCTTCACCTATTTGCGATCGTCCGAGCTCGCCGCCGTCGACGGCGGACGCTCGCTGGGTCTGCAGACCTGCGGCGGCCTGAGTTCGCACGGCCTGACCCCCTTCCCGCGCTTCTTCGACGGCTTCCTGACCGCGCCGGAGGCGGCGGCGGGCGGGCTGCTCGCGGTCGCCGACGTCGCGGCGGCGCGGTACCACCAACCGATGCGCCCGGGCCTGCTCGACCCGGTGGTGACCGGAAACGGCGATCGGCTCCGCTTCGAGTCGTTCTCGGCGTGCTGCGGCGTGCACGCGCGCCTGGACGTACTGCCCGCCGGCATCGACGGCGAGATGTTCGGCACCGGCACCACCAACGTGGACGTCAACGCGCCGCTGCGCGAGGCGCTCGCGAAGGTCGGCGGCGCGGATCCGCTGCACCTGGCGGTCGGGCCCGACGACGTGACGGTGACCACCTTCGACGGGCCGGTCGTGGAGAAGAAGGTCCCGCTGCCCGAGCGCTGGCTGCGCGGATTCGCCGAAGTCCAGGTGATCTCGGGCGGGTTCGACCTGCGCGCCGAACTCGCGGCGGGCGAGGCGGTGCGCTTCCTGCGGGCCCTGCCGCGCGGCGCCCGGCAGGCGCTGTGGGCGGTCCCGGCCGGGCGTTCGCTGCGGCTGACCGCCCGCCCGCTGCCGGGCGCGGTGTGCCTGCCCGGGCCGGACCGACTCCAGGCGCTCACCCGGCTGCTGCGACACGCCCTCGCGCTGCGCGTGTACGGACCCGCGGTGCACGCGCGCAGCAGCGCGGTGTCGTCCGCGTGGGAGATCGAACTGCCGGGCATGCGACTGACCTTGACGCTCTCCCCGGACCCGGCCCGGGGCTTCTCCGGCGAGGGCGCGGTGCTCACCGGCCTGGCCGTCGACTCCGGCGCCGCGGACGCCGACCTGATCTCGGCCCTGCTGGCCTGGGAACCCCGGGTGGAGATCGGCGAGTTGGCCGCACGATCCGGGCTGGACACCGAGCGGGTGCGGGCCGCGCTGGTGCGCCTGGGCACCGGTGGCCGGATCGGCTACGACGTCGCGGAGGCGACCTACTACCACCGCGAGCTGCCCTACGACACCGGCAGCGTCGAGCGGATGAACCCGCGGCTGCGGGACGCGCACGCGTTGGTCGCGGCGGGCGCCGTGACGCTGACCGGGACCGGAGAGAGCGCCACCGTGCGCAGCGGCGAGCACACCTACGGGTTGCGGTTGGCCGGGGCGGGCAGTTGCACGTGCCGGTGGTGGGCCGAATACCGGGGCGGACGCGGACCCTGCAAGCATCTGCTCGCCACGCAGATCGTGCGCGGGCGGGCGCACACCGACCCGACCGCGACGGCGCCCGCACCGCAGGAGGCGAACCGATGACCGAGCCGACGACCGGGAGCGAGCCGACGACCGGCGCCGCATCGCAGGCCCGCGAGCCGCTCACCTGGGCGCGGGTCGAGGCAGCCCTGGTCGAACAGGACCGTGCGGGCGGGGCTCCGGCGCCGATCGTGGCCCTGTTCGCCGGGCGCACCGAGGCCGAGCGCCGCAAGCTGGTGCCGCGATACAAGGAGGCGGTCCGCTCGCACCGAAACTCCTCGCGCGGCCTGCGCACGCTGCGCTACGTGGGCGTCGCGTGCCTGGGTGGACCCGCCGGGATCGCCCAGTGGCTCTCCCGCGAGGACATGACCTGGCCCTCGGGCCCGGACACCGGCGAACAGGCCGTCCACACGCTGCTGGCCGAGCGCGACCCGGCCTGGATACCGGACATCGTGAACCGGCTCGCCACGAGGATGTCGGTGGACACCTGGGGCAACCACTGGGACGTGGTGGACGCCCTGGTGCGCGGAAGCGGCCTGCCCACGCCGACCACGGCCGGTTTCGTGGTCCGCTGGGTGGACAAGGTGGGCCGGGAGACCTTCGGCACCGGACCCGCGCTCGCGGAACGGCTGCGCGCCGACCCCTACTTCACCGACCTGCTGCCTGCGCTGTTCGAGGTCCCCGGCGTCGGACAGCTCCTGGAGAACCACGAGTCCTGGAGCCGGACCGGGTTCGCGGGCTGGGGCGCGACCTTGGCCGAGCTCGCCGACGCGAAGGTGATCGAGCGGGACACCGTCCTGGACGGCTGCGTCTCCCGCCTGCTGCGCGGCGAACGCCCGGGCTCACTGCGCGCATTCGTCCGCCTGCACGACGCGATGGCGCCCACCGACGACGAGCTCGCCGCCCGCGTCGACTCCTATCTGCGGCTGCTTCCGGACGCGCCGTCGCCGGTGGCCGGCCTGGCCCAGGACGTGCTGCGTCGGCTGGACGTGGCGGACCGACTGGACCCGGAGCGCATCGCCGAGGCGGCCCGGAGCGTGCTGTTTCGTACCGAGAAGAAACTCGTCCGCACCCAACTCATCTGGCTGGGCCAGGCGATCAAGCGCCACCCGGATCACGCCGGAATGCTGCTGGCCACCGCGGGCACCGCTTTCGGGTCGGTCGCCGTCGACCTCCAGGAGCGCGCGCTCGCGCTGATCACCAAACACGTCGGCAAGCTCCCGGCCGACCAGGCCGCTCTCGTCTACGACGAGGTGCGCGCGCAACTGTCGCTGCTCGGCGACGCGTTGCGTCCGGAGGCGGCGGCGCTGGTCGGCGAGAGCGCGGTCGTGGAGCCCGACCGGGGGATCGCCCTCGTGCCGCCGCCGGTGCGCGAGTTGCCGCCGCCGATCGGCTCGCTCGAGGAACTGGTCGAGGAACTCGCGGTGTTGTTCGCCCGCACCGACAACCCGTGGGTGAGCCCGCGTGGCCGCAACACCGACCCACTCGCGGTGGAGCGGATCGTCTCCGCGATGCTGCGCGAACACGAGCGCGACCGCGAGGCGTTGCACACCGCGCTGCTTCCGCTCACCGAGCGGCACGCGCACATCATCGAACAGCAGTGGTTCATCCATCAGGTACAGGGCGCGGTCGGCGCGATGGTGGCCGCCGCCACCGGTTACGGCGGCTCCCGATCCGGCTGGTTCCGCAGCCTGTTCGGCAAGGGCACCGAGGCCTCCGACCACGACCTGATCCCCGGCTCCAGGGTGGACGTCGAGCGACTCGAACCGGTGCAGCGCTTCCTGCTCGCGCGCCTGTACGAGGTGGGCACCCGGCTGCGGACGCCGCGCGGCGGCCCGCACCTGGCCGAGATCGCCGACGCCACCGGCCTGGTGGACCCCGAGGCCCTCGTGGCGGGCCTGGAACGGTACGAGGTCTCCGGGCACAGCCCCTGGCGGCGCGACGTCGACCAGGCACTGCTGCGGCTGCCCGCCGAGATCGACCCCGCGGTGCTCGCCCGAGCCGGCCGGCTCACCTCGCCCGCCGGCCTGCGGGTGGCCCGAATGCTGGCCGCGGGCGGTCCGCCGGCCGGGTTCGTCGAGCGCCGGCGCTTCGCCCGGATCCACCGCGAGTTCTCGTATCGGGACCGGGACTGGACGCACTTCGACGGCCCGCTGGCCCTGATCGCCCCCGGTGACCCCGACACGCGGCCGCAGGGCACGGTGCCCGAGAGCGCGCTGCCCATGTACGACCTGTCCGACCCGGGTGCCGCCGCCCGCAGGCCGGCATGGTCCGAGAACACCGAGCCGGATCTGCACTGTTGGCCACTCGTGCTGCCCCGGGACCGCGACGTGCTCGGCGCGCATCTGGCGATCCGGACCCAGCGCGGGATCGACGGGCCCTGCCGAGGCGCGGAGATCCTGCCCGCGTTGGCCGAGTCGCACGGACCGCTCGGATCCGGCATCTCGCTGGCGCTGGCCTACGCGCTGGGCGCACAGGCGGCCGAGGATCGTACCGCCGCAGTGGACGCGCTGGTCACCCTGGCGGCCAGGGGCGACGCGTGGGACACCCTCGGGCTGGGCCGCGACATCGGCGAGGCGGTCCGTACCCGGGGTCTGAAGACCACGCGCGTGGTCGCCTCGTTGCGCGAGGCGTCCCGGGCCGGCGCGGGCGAGGCGGTGTGGGGCGTGTTGAGCGGCTTCCTGCCCGACCTGCTCGCCGGTACCAAGACCACGGGCCTCGCGGACGCGCTGGCGGTGGCCGCGGAGAGCGCCGCGGGCGGCGGCGCGCGGGCGGTGTCGATCGCGGGGCTGGACGCGCTGGCCGACCGCAAGGGAAGCTCCCGCGCGGTCACCGAGGCGAAGCGGTTGCGCGCGATCCTGGCCGACGGGGGCTGAGGGCACGACGGCCGAGCGTACGGTGGATGGGCGCCCGGCACGTGGGCGCCGGACGGGTCGAGGACGGCCCGTCCGGCGCGCCGCTCACAACTCGTCCAGATCCTTCACCCGGGCCAGCGTGACGCCGTCCGCGACCGGGAGCATCACCGGCTCGACCCTCGGGTCGGCCCGCACGTGTTCGTTGAAGGCGTGCACGGCCTCCGGCGTCGGGTCGCCGCCCGGCTTGAGCACCAGGCCGCTGTAGAGCACGTTGTCGACGATCAGCAGGCCATTGG
Source organism: Embleya sp. NPDC050154 (assembly GCF_044460165.1). Lineage (NCBI taxonomy): Bacteria > Bacillati > Actinomycetota > Actinomycetes > Kitasatosporales > Streptomycetaceae > Embleya > Embleya sp. NPDC050154. The sequence goes on along the minus strand of NZ_JBITJP010000017.1, from coordinate 150,469 downwards.
GGCGCATCCGCGGGACCAGCGCCTCCCAGTAGGAGATGTAGCCGTCCTTGTTCGCGTCCAGGAACGCCAGGTCGATGTGCGGGTGCGAGGGCAGCGCGTCCAGCGTCTCCAGCGCCGGCGCGATGCGCAGGTCGATCCGGTCCTCCACGCCCGCCTCGCGCCACGCCTCGCGGGCGATCGCGGTCCACTCCTCGGACACGTCGCAGCACAGCAGTCGGCCGCCCTCGGCCAGGCCCTTGGCGATGCACAGCGCGGAATAGCCGGTGAACGTGCCGACCTCGACCGCGACCTTCGGCCGGACCACACCCGAGAGCAGGGTCAACAGCGCACCCTGTTCGGCGGGCACCTGCAAGCCGGCGAACCGGCCCATCTCCCTGGTCCGTTCGATCACGCCGCGCTGGACCTCGTCCGGTGCGATCGAGTGGTCGAGGACGTAGTCGTACAGCTCGGCGGTGACCTGCACCTGCTTGTCGAAGGACATTGCCTCAACTCTCCTCTGGTCGCGCGGGTGGACGCGCACGCTCGGGCGGCGCGGGGAACACGGTGTCCCAGGGCAGCAACAGGCCGAAGTCGTGGACCAGGAGCCGAAGTACCTCGTGGTCGTCCTTCAACTCGCGCTCCTCTCGGGAGCCGTCGCTGCGCACCACGGTCAACAGGCGGTCCTCGATGTACGCGCGCTCGTGCGGACCGCTGCGCTGCACTCGCAGGGTATGCCGGAACGGCGAGCTCGGGTGCGTCGCGGCGTACCAGTTCGCCACCTCGAAGTCGACCGACTCGCGGCGCTCCAGGGTGAAGGCGTACACGGTGAACCAGCCCTGTCCGCCGTACACGGTCTGCAGCAGCCACAGATCGTCCTCGCGCACGAGCCGGAACCGCCAGGCTCCCTGCGGACTCGCCACGCCCGGCAGCAGCGGCAGCGGCTCCAACAGGCCGCCGCTGCCGAACCCGACGTCGGCGATATAGGGGTGCGCCTCGCCGGGCACCTCGACCGCGAGCAGCGTGTGGGTCATCGGCCGGATCGCGTCCGAGCCCATCCGCACCCGCGCGGCCAACCGGGTGACGCCGAAGCCCAGCGCCTCCAACACCCCGGCGAACAGGAGGTTGTGCTCGAAGCAGTAGCCACCGCGTCCCTGGCGGACCAGCTTGTCCTCCAGGTCGGCCGGCGCCAACGAGGGCACCCCGCCCAGGACGATCTCGACGTTCTCGAACGGAATGCCGACCACGTGCGCCAGGTGCAGCGAGCGCAGCGTGGCCCACGTGGGCGCCCGCTCGCCCGCCCAGCCGATGCGGGCGAAGTAGGCGTCGAGGTCCAGATGGTGCAGATGGCGCAAGAGCCGTCTCCTTCGGATCCGGGGCCGCAACTGGACCGATTCTCACACGCCCGCCGGCGCGGGCGGGACCGCTGCCGCGGCGCGCCACCCGATAGGTTCGGAACCGGTCGGGCCCGGTGTCGGCTCGACCGCCACATCCGCACGGCGTCACGTTCTCGGAGGTAGGTCATGAGCGAGCAGGAACCGGAGCAGCCGTCCGCGCAGGACGAGGAGCGGATCCGGGAACTGGCCGGGCGGTTGTTCGAGGCCGCGCGCACCGGCGACGCCGAGACGCTCGGCGGCTACGTCGACGCCGGCCTGCCGGTGAACCTGGCCAACGACCGGGGCGACACGCTGCTGATGCTCGCCGCCTATCACGGACACGCCGACGCGGTACGCGCGTTGCTCGCCCGGGGCGCCGATCCGGACCGGGCCAACGACCGTGGCCAGACCCCGCTCGCGGGTGCCGTCTTCAAGAGCGAGCGCGACGTGGTCGCGGCGTTGGTCGCGGCCGGCGCCGATCCCGACGCGGGCACGCCGAGCGCGCGCGAGGCGGCCCGGATGTTCGGCAAGGAGGACATGCTTTCCCCGACCGGTGGGTAACAAATGGATGACCCTCCGTCAGTTTCCGCCTGCGTCAGGGCCGGCCGGACGTGAGGACACCGGGGGAGGCACGAACGATGTCCGAGCGACCCGCGATCCCGCGTCTCGATCTGGACGGATTCCCCAGCGGCGTGGGCCTGTTGCACCTGCGCTCGGATCTGCCCGAGGCGCTGGACGGGACGTTCTCCCCGTGGTGCGACCGGCACCACGGCGACCTGTTGCGGACGCCCGGTTTCCGTCGGGCCCGCCGTTTCGTGTTGTGCGGGGCGTTCGGCAACGGTGAGGCCGAGGCGGGGCCGCCGGCCGCGCGCCACCTGACGCTGTACGACCTCAAGCACGTCGGAGTGCTCGCCGCCGCGGGCGGTGGCGACGTGCACGACACCGCGGGCACCCCGCTGCCGCCCGAACTGATCGGCGCGATCACCTCGTCGCGTCTGGACTGCCGGGAGATCCGGCGCTGGCCGAACGTGTCGGCGGGCCGGCTCTTCCCGGCCGGCGACAAATTGCTGCACCTGACCGCGCACGGCTCGGGCACCGCGATGGGGCGCTGGCTGCACGAGGAGGCGGTCGCCGAACTGCTGCGCTCGCCCGGCGCGGTGGGGCTGCGCTGGTTCGACGCGGGCGAGGGGCTGCACGTGGTGCTGTGCGAGGTGAGCGGCCCGATGTGGCCGCTCCCCCCGCACGTGCCGCAGGATCTGGGGCCGGCGATGTGGAGCGGCTATCGCCAGGTCTTCGTCGCGGAGGGGTGAGCGGGCGGGCGCGAGGGGCGGCCCGCCCGGGAGTCACACCTGGGACATCACCACGTCGAAGCCCGCCGCGCGCAGGTCCGGGACGATGCGCGCGGCGTCGCCCTCGACGACCACCGCGAGTTCGTCGGGGCGCAGGTGGGTGCCGGCGGCGCGGTTGACCGCGTCCGCGTCCGTGGCCAGGATCTCGGCGTACTCGCGGGTGACGTGGTCGTCCGGCAGGTCGTGCACGATCGCCTCGATCAGCCGGCCGCCGATGCCCGCGGGGGTTTGCAGGTTGATCGGCATGCTGCCGAGCGAGTGGGCGCGGGTGGCGGCGAGTTCGTCGGGCGTGACGCCGTCGGCGTGCATCCGGCGGACCTCGCCGATCGCGTCCACGATCGCGGCGGCGGTCACCTCGGTGTGCACGGAGGAGGACACCGTGAACGCACCGGAGCGGCGCCCGTGGCCGAAGCTCGCGTGCGCGCCGTAGGTGTAGCCCTTGACCTCGCGCAGCAGGTGGTTGAGCCGGGAGCCGAAGGCGCCGCCGAGCACGTCGGCGAACAACTCGATGGCGATCAGGTCCGGGGTCGAGCGGGGGGCCGCGGTGTGCCCGATCCGGAGCACCGACTGCACGGCGCCGGGGCGGTCCACCACGATCGCCCGCTCGGTCGAGGGGGTGCCTGCGAACGTGGCCGGGTCCGCACGCGAGGTGGTGCCGCCGGCGCCCGCGAAGACGGTGCGGCCCAGTGCGGCCAGGTCGATCGTGTCCAGGTCGCCGACCACCGCGAGGGTGCCGGGTGCGGTCATCCGGCTCGCGTGGAAGGCCCGGATCGCCTCCGCGTCCAGCGCCTGTGCCGTGTCGGGAGTGCCGCCGAGCAGGCCGCCGAGGCGGCTGTCGGCGCCGAACAGGGCCCGACGGAAGGCGAGTCCGGCGCGGGTGCCGGGCTGGGCCCAGGAGGTCTTCATCGAGCGCACGTGGTCGGCGAGGAAGCGCTCGACGTCCGCGTCGGCGAACGCCGGCCGGCGAACCGCCTCGGCGATCAGGTCCAGGCCCGCGCCGAGCCGATCGGCGGGCAGGTCGAGGCCGACCTCCTGGGTCTCCCAGCCGCACGCGAGCCGCCATTGCGCGCCCAGCGCCTCGATGGCGAGCCCGAAGGCGTCCGCGTCGCGGTCCAGGCTGCCCTCGTCGAGCAGCGAGCAGGTGATCCGGGCCAGGCCGTCCAGGCCGACCGGTTCGTGCAGCGCGCCGCTCTCCATGACCAGTTTGCTCCAGGCCAGGCTGCGGCCGGGCAGGTGCGCGCCGATCACCTCGCCGCCGGCCACCGCGACCCGGCGCACCTCCGGGAAGCGGTACGGGCGCGGGTCCGCGCCGGCGGGTCGCTCGGCGACCAGGGTGTGGCGGGTCGCGACGTGCTCGCTCATGCGGCGGCCTCCGGCTCGTTCGTGTCGATGTCGGCACCGGCTTCGGCGGCCTCGGGCCGAAACTCCAGCACGATCCGGTTGTCCGGGTGCAGCAGTTCGCGGGCCACCCGGTGCACGTCCTCGGCGGTGACCGCGAGCAATTCGTCGAGGTGGTCGCGGATCGACTCCGCGTCGCCGAAGCGGGTGGTGAACCGGCCGATCGCGTCGGCCCGGCCGCCCGCGGTGGCCAGCTCGCGCAGCCAGTCGCCGGACAACACGGCCCGGACCCGGTCGAGTTCGGCCTCGGTCACCCCCTCGCGGGCGACCTGGTCGCAGACCGCGACGTAGGCGTCGAGCAACTCGCCCGGCTCGACGCCCTCACTGGGCGCGCACGAGCCCATCAGCACCGATTCGAAGTGCAGGTGGCCCCACGCGGACAGGAACGCGCCGGAGGCCTGGGCCAGATTGCGCGCGGTGACCAACTCGCGGTACAGCCGACTGCCCCGGCCGCGGCCCACGGCGGTCGCGAGCACGCTGGAGGCGGCCGCGTCCGGGCTGCCGAAGCGTGGCGCGCGGTGGCACAGGAACAGGCGCGGCGCGGGCACGTCCCGGTGCACCCGCACGTGCCGGCCGGTCCCGAACCGGGGCGGCAGCGGCGCCGGGGTGGGCTGCGGGAACGAGCCGCGCGGGGCGATCCCGCCGAAGTACCGCTCGGCCAGGGCGACCACGTGCTCGGGCCGCACGTCGCCGACCACGGTCAGCACCGCGTTGTCCGGCGCGTAGTAGGTCTCGTGGAACGCGGTGAAGTCGGCGAGTTCGGCGCTGTCCAGCTCCGCCATCGAGCCGATCGTGGACGTCGCGTACGGGTGCCCCTCGGGGTAGGCGAGGGCCATCATCTCCTCGCTCCAGGTCCCGTAGGGCACGTTGTCGTAGCGCTGCCTGCGCTCGTTCTTGACCACCTCGCGCTGGTTGTCCAGGGTCTCCTGGGTCAGCGCGAGCGAGCCCATTCGGTCGGCTTCGAGCCACAGCGCGAGTTCGAGCTGCCCCGAGGGCACCGTCTGGTAATAGTTCGTGCGGTCCGCGCTGGTGGACGCGTTGATGCCGTCGCCGCCGCAGCCCTCGATCGCGGCGAAGTGACCGCCCTTGTCCACGTGCGCGGAACCCTCGAACATCAGGTGCTCGAAGAGGTGGGCGAAGCCGTGCTTGCCCTCGACCTCGTGCCGCGAGCCCACGTCGTACCAGAGGTTGACCGCGGCGAGCGGCACCGTGCTGTCGGGGCAGACCACCACACGCAGACCGTTGTCGAGCCTGGTCCGGTGCAGGGCCCACGGGAAGTGGGCGGAAGTCGACGGCACGTCGGGTTCCTCCAGGGGTTCGCGGCGCTCGGTGACGGATCGCCATTGTTCCAGGCGAACGCGGCGAGCGGGCGCACCCCGTACGCGCGACGACCATCCGCCCGGGTGTGCTCACCGGGGGATGGTCGTCGTGGGGCGTCGCCGGGTGGGCGGCGACGGCCGCGCGCGGCGCGCGGGTTACTTGACGAGCGCGGCGAACTTCGCCAGCGACTCGATCAGCGCCTCCTGGGTGGCCTTGGTGACCTTGCCGGCCATCATCTGCACCGCGCCGCCCTTGACCTCGGACTCGATCCGCAACACCGAGCCCTCGCCCGCGGCCTCGACGATGAAGACCTCGGTCATGATGACGCCCATCGGGCCCTTGCCGTCCAGAGCCAGCGACTTGCCCGCCTCGACGTCCTTGATCGTCCACTTGATGTCCGCCGGGAAGCCCATCAGCTTCATCTTCTCGTCGTACGTCACGCCGGCTTCGAGCTTCTCCGGGGCGCCGTTCGGAAACTCGACGTGCGGGACCATCCACTCGCCGAAGACGCTGTAGTCGGTCAGCTTCGCCCACACGGCCTCGGGGCCGGCAGCGATCTCGACCTGCTCGTTGATGACGGGCATGCGTGTGTCCTAACGGTCTTTGAGCTGCGGGAGCTTGCGGCTCGGAGCATGGAGTCCTCGGAACGTACCGCCGTTATGTGACACAGTCAATGGTGTCGACGAGCGTAAAGAGAACGTGTTCTAGTTCTGCTGTCACCCCGGTTGGCTAGTCTCGGGCGCTATGACAGGCACGTTGCCGGGCATGCCGCCCGGGGCCGATGGCGGGGCCGGGGGAGGGGCCGTTCTCGAAGCCGTTCTGGAGCGCATCACCTACCAGAACGACGAGAACGGCTGGACCGTCGCCCGAGTGGACACCGGCCGGCACGGCACCGAACTGCTCACCGTGGTCGGCGCGCTGCTCGGCGCCCAACCGGGCGAGTCGATCCGGATGCGCGGCCGCTGGGGCAGCCACCCGCAGTTCGGCAAGCAGTTCCAGGTCGATTCGTTCAGCACCGTGCTGCCGGCCACCGTGCAGGGCATCCGGCGCTACCTCGGCTCGGGACTGATCAAGGGCATCGGCCCCAAGACCGCCGACCGGATCGTCGAGCATTTCGGCGTGCGCTCGCTCGACGTGATCGACGAGGACGCCACGCAACTCATCCAGGTGCCCGGCCTGGGCCCCAAGCGGACCAAGCTGATCGCCGCCGCGTGGGAGGAGCAGAAGGCGATCAAGGAGGTGATGGTCTTCCTCCAGGGCATCGGCATCTCCACGTCACCCGCCGTGCGCATCTTCAAGGAGTATGGCGACGCGTCGATCACCGTCGTGCGCACCGAGCCGTACCGGCTGGCCGCCGACGTGTGGGGGATCGGCTTCAAGACCGCCGACGCGATCGCCAAGGCCGTCGGGATACCGCACGACGCGCCGCAGCGGATCAAGGCCGGATTGCAGTACACGCTGTCCGAGGGCTCGGACAGCGGCCACTGCTACCTGCCCGCCGACGTCCTGGTGGCCGAGGCGGTGAAGATCCTGGACGTGCCCTCCGACCTCGTAGTGCGCTGTTTGAACGAGTTGGTGGGCGAGGACGGGGTGGTGTGCGAGGAACTGCCCGGGCCGGTCACCGTCTCCGGCACCCAGGGCGATCCCGTCCAGGCGGTCTACCTGGTGCCCTTCCACCGCGCCGAACTCTCGCTCGCGGGCCGGGTGCGCGCCCTCCTGGGCGCGCGTGAGGACCGGCTGGCCGCGTTCGCCGAACTGGACTGGACCCGGGCGCTGGCCTGGCTGCGCGCCCGCACCGGCACCGCGCTGGCGGCCGAACAGGAACAGGCCGTCCGGCTCGCGCTGACCAGCAAGGTCGCGGTGCTCACCGGCGGCCCCGGCTGCGGCAAGAGCTTCACCGTGCGCTCCGTGGTCGAACTCGCCCGTGCGCGCGGGGCCAAGGTGATCCTGGCCGCGCCCACCGGCCGGGCGGCCAAGCGGTTGGCCGAGTTGACGGGGTGTGAGGCGGCCACCGTGCACCGCCTGTTGCAGCTCCAGCCGGGCGGCAACGCGGCCTACGACCAGGACAAGCCGCTGGACGCGGACCTGGTCGTGGTCGACGAGGCCTCGATGCTCGACCTGCTGCTGGCCAACAAGCTGATCAAGGCGATACCGACCGGCGCGCACGTGCTGTTCGTCGGCGACGTCGACCAGTTGCCCAGCGTGGGAGCCGGCGAGGTGCTGCGCGACCTGCTCGCCGCCGAGCGGGTGCCCCGGGTCCGGCTGACGCAGATCTTCCGCCAGGCCCAGCAGTCCGGCGTGGTGACCAACGCGCACCGGATCAACGCCGGCCGGCCGCCGATCACCGACGGCCTGACCGACTTCTTCCTCTTCCCCGCCGAGGAGACCGAGGACGCGGCCGGCCTCACCGTGGACGTGGTGGCCCGCCGCATCCCGCGCAGATTCGGCCTGGACCCGCGCCGCGACATCCAGGTGCTCGCCCCGATGCACCGGGGCCCGGCCGGCGCCGGCGCGCTCAACCTGCTGCTCCAGCAGGCCCTGACCCCCGCCCGCGAGGGCCTGCCGGAGAAGCGCTTCGGCGGGCGCACGTTCCGGGTCGGCGACAAGGTCACCCAGATCCGCAACAACTACGACAAGGGCGCGAACGGCGTCTTCAACGGCACCGGCGGTGTGGTGATCGCACTCTCCCCCGAGGAGCAGAAGCTCGTGGTGCGCACCGAGGAGGACGAGGAGGTCGACTACGACTTCGCCGAACTCGACGAGTTGTCGCACGCCTACGCGGTCACCATCCACCGCTCACAGGGCAGCGAGTATCCGGCGGTGGTGGTCCCGGTCACCATGGGTGCCTGGATGATGCTCCAGCGCAATCTGCTCTACACCGCGATCACCCGCGCCAAGCAACTCGTGGTCCTGGTCGGATCGCGGCGCGCGCTCGGCCAGGCGGTGCGTACCGTCTCGGCCGGCAAACGGTTCACCGGGCTGGCGCACCGGCTGAGATAGCACCGCCCCGGGCGGATCGCCGGCCGACAACGCGAAGCGCCGCCACCCCGGAGGGTGACGGCGCTTCGCGTTGTTCGTCGCGGTACGGCTAACGGATCATCCGCAGGCCGATGCGCTCGACGCCCTTGCGGGCCATCGCCATCGCGGGGACGAGCAGCGCCAGGGTGACCTGGGTGGTGGCGCCCATGTTGAGCATCCACTCGCTGCCCGGCGCGTCGGCGGCCCAGGCGATCAGGCAGCTCATGCTCAGACCGATGCCGGCCATCACCAGGATCGCCATGTTGCCCTGCGGCTTCGGGTACTCGATCCGGCTCACCATGAGCCCGGACACGGCCACGATCAGCACCGCGGCGGGCGTGAACGGCAGGTCGAGCAGCACGATCGAGACGACCGTCATCGCGGCCATCGGGATGGGCATGCCCTGGAACACCCCGGGACGCCCCGGGGTGGTCGCGAATCTCGCCAGCCGCAGTACACCCGCGATCAGCACCGACAGCGCCACCAGGACGGCTGCGGGCGCCTGCCCGGTGTTCAGCGGCACGGCCGCCCAGGTGACCACGAAGAACGCCGGTGCGACGCCGAACGTGATCACGTCCGCGAGGTTGTCCAACTGCGCGCCGAGCGAGGACATCCGCAGCTTGCGCGCCACCATGCCGTCGCACAGGTCGCACAGCGCGCCGATCAGCATCAGCACCACGGCCGCGGCCATGCTCCGCTCGGCCGACACACCGACGTCGCCGCCGCGCTGCGCCATGACCGAACAGGCGAGGAAGTAGATCGCCATGAAGCCACTCGCCGCGTTACCCAGCGTGAGTACGTCCGCGACCGAGATCCGCGCGGACAGGCACGCCTGCGGATCGTCCTCGACCGGGGTGCCCAGAATGTTCAGTTCGGGGGCTTCCAGGTCGGCCGTATCGTCGTAATCAGTCCCGGTCAAGACGTGTCTCTCCCGCCGTTGTCCGTTGTCCCACGGTCACCGCGGGCTCGACGCCCGGCGGCAGGTACACGTCCACGCGCGAACCGAACCGGATCAGCCCGATCCGGTCGCCGCAGGCGACCTCGGTACCCGGCTCCAGGTACGGCACGATCCGGCGCGCCACGGTGCCGGCGATCTGCACCAGCTCCACGTCGCCGATCGCGGTGTCGAAGATCCACACAACGCGTTCGTTGTGCTCGCTTTCCTTGTTGAACGCCGGGACGTACCCGCCGGCCTTGTGCTCCACGGACTTCACGACGCCGTCGAGCGGCGCACGGTTCACGTGCACGTTCAACGGACTCATGAACGTCGCGATCCGAGTGCGGCCGTCGGGCCAGGCGTCGATGCTCTGGACCACACCATCGGCCGAGGCGATCACGCCATCGGTGGGGATGGTGCGCTCCGGGTCACGGAAGAACCACAGCATGCCACCGGTGAGCGCCAGCGTCGGCACGGCCGCGAAGGCCCAGCGCCGGTTACGCAGTGCTGCCAAGCCGGTCAACGCGCCGGTCACAGCCGTCGGCACGAGCCAGGGAGAAGCTCCCTTGGCCAGGCGCGGCCGCTGCCTCTGCGCGTACCCCGCCGATGCCGGCGAGGGGGAATCGTCACTCATCGAGAACCTTTGTCGGGGGGCGTGCCCGTCGGTAACGGGCGGCACTCGGCGGATGCTACCTAGACGGAGGGCCATCGCGCTTCCGGCGGTGATCGCTCCTGGCGTGCCGGTCCCGCCCAAAACAGCGCAATTCGGACGCTGTTCGAGCTTTTTTCGGCCGTGGAAGCGGTTGCCCGTGTCCACAAGGTTGCCCTCCGCGCATGCCTGCTGTGAAGAGGCCCCAGGTCCGCTCCCCGTACGCGGTCCGTGGCATCGATCACGTTGGCCGTAGCGTCCCGTCGGCGCGTGTCGCATGACACCGCCTAGGGCGGATCGTCACAAAAACGTGACACGGCGGTGGGTCGGTGAACCCACCGCCGTACCTCAAGGGTAAGCGCGCTTGTGTGACGTTCCGTCAGTCGGGCCGCGAAACGAGCCCCACCATCGTGCCCGGCCGCTCTCCGGTGGGCTCGGCGTCGAGCACGGTGGGCACCCCGCGCACGATGGTGGCCCGTACGCCGGCCGGCCCCCGGGTGAACCGCCACGACCCGTCCGGGTTGTCGTAGCGCTTCTCCTCGGGTCGCACCTCGATCTCGTCGAGCGCGAACACCACCAGGTCGCCGGCCAGGCCCGGCGCGATCACGCCCCGGTCGCCCAGGCCGAAGAAGCCCGCGAGCTTGCCGGTCAGGTTGTGGACCGCCTCCTCGACCCGCATCAGGCCGGTGTCGCGCACGTACCGGGTGAGCAGGTACACGTTCTCGCCCGAACCGCAGAAGAGCTGCAGGTGCGCGCCGGAGTCGTTGATGTTGGTCAGCGTGTGCGGCTCGTTGAACAGGCCGGCCACGACCGGCTCGTCGAACGCGTCGGGGATGCCGCGCAGGCAGGACAGGATGCCGTTGTCGCCGATCCAGGTGGCCAATGCGTCGGAGATGTGCAGTCCCTCCCGGTCCGCGTACTCCTTGAGCGAGATGTCCAGTGGGCCGTGGCCGGTCTCGGAGATCGCGAAGATCAGCGACTCGGGGCGATCCAGTCGAGATGTCGACGACGAGACCCGGTTGTCCCAGTCCTCGCGGGCCTGCGCCCGCCACTGCGGATCGGCCAGCGTGGCGAGCTTGGTCTCGGCCGGACCGTTGATCCAGTGGTTCCAGGCGGCCACTCGCTGGAAGGTGAGCGCGCGCTCGAAGTTGAAGAACGGCTCCAGCGGCTTATGCGGGACATTGGGCCAGAAGTCCACGCCGTCCGCGCGCAGCCGGCGATGCAGCGCGATGGTCTGTTCCCGCAGGTAGTCCTCACGCACGGTGGACGGGATGGCGGTCCATTGGGCGCGGATCCCGCGCGGCTTGCAGATTCGGGCGAATCGCTCCACATCGGCGTCGATGCTCTCCGGCTCGTTGAACCGGGTGATCACCTGGAGCGTCGCGCCGGGATGCCGGGCGAGTACGTCGGCGAGCGCCTCGAACTCGTCGTCCTCGGCCAGCCGGGTCGGCACCGGCTCGAGGTAACGGTCCTTGTCGAACACATTGGTCGACAAACCGATTGCTCCATGAGTCAACGACTCGTCGAGCAGTGCGGCCATCTCGGCGATCTCCTCCGGCGTCGCCGCGCGCGACCAGGACGCCTCGGCGCCCATCACCGTGGTGCGCAGGGTCAGGTGCCCGACGAATCCGGCCACGTTGACCGCGACGGCTTGGCCCTTGACCGCGCTGCTGTACTCCGGCCAGCGCTCCCATGTCCACGGCACCTTGTCCTGGAAGGCGGAGAGCGGGAGGTCCTCGAGGAAGCAGAACAGGTCGAGCACGGGTCCGCGCGCGCTCTCCCGCAGTGGTGCGACCGACATGCCGCAGTTGCCGAAGACGACCGTGGTGGTGCCGTAGGCGGGCAGTGGGTCCAGGTCCGGGTTCCACCACATGGCGCCGTCGACGTGCGTGTGGGCCTCGATGAAGCCGGGGGCGACGTAGGCGCCGGCCGCCTCGACGACGCGCTCGGTGCCGCCGTTCGGGGCCAGGTCGGGGGCGACCTCGACGATCACCCCGTCCGTGATCCGCACGTCGGCTCGGATCGGGGCCGCCCCCGTTCCGTCCACGACGGTTCCTCCGCGTACCAGCAGATCGGCCATGGGCTGTTCTCCCTATTACTTGTGCCGGAATCACGAATGCCGGATCGGCGCGGCCGATTCAGGGCGGGCGAGTGCCGGCGGCGAGTCTCGGGGACGGGCGCGCTCCTCGGGATTTACGTTACGTGTTGTAACTTAACCTGGTGAACTATTCAAGGGGAGTGTCGGGTTGGAAGGGGGCATGGGCGTCGGGCCCGAGCCGGAGTCGACCGGAGCGGGCTCGGCCGGGCATGACGAAGCCCGATCCCGCCGCGTGGCCGGAACGCGGTGGATCGGGCGTGGTGGGTCGGGCGTGTCGGGCCAGGCGTGGTGGGTGTTTCCGGGGTCGCTGTGTCGACCGGCCTGCCGGGCCGCCGGTGCCGTGTCGGGTCAGGCGGGGGGAATCGGGCGGCGGATGCTCTCGAAGATCCGGGCGAAGCCGTCCTTGCCGTGGCCGGCCGCCACCTGGCGGTCGATCAGGGTCTGCACGGCGGCGACCACGTCGGTGCCGACGCCTTGGTCGCGGGCGGCCTCGGCGATGGTGTCGACGGCCGCCTTGTTGAAGTCCAGGCTCTGTACCTCGGTGGTGTAGTCGCCGCTGTCGTAGTACTCGGCGTGGTACGGCAGGGCCGAGAGCATCGCGTCGATCCAGGGTCCGGCCATCGCCACGAACTCGGCCGCCGCAACGCCCTCGCTCGCCACCATCGCGGCGCCCTGCGCCACACCGGCGAACATCGAGTACATCGACCCCAGCAGGGCCAGGTCGTACAGCGACGCCAGGCCCGCGTCGGTGCCGAACCAGCGAGCACCGCCGAGCAGTTCCAGCAGCTCGCGGTGGGTGTCGAAGCCCTCCCGCGAGCCGCTGTACAGCAGTGACGCGACCGGCAGGCCGATCATCTCCGGGGTCGCCATGATCGCGCCGTCGAGGTAATGAATGCCGTGCTCGACGGCCCAGGCCGAGGTCTGTCGGGCCTGCTTCGGGGTCACCGTGGTCACGTTGACCACCAGTCGGCCGGCCAGCACGTCGACGAGCGGGGTCAGTGTGCCGCGTACCGACTCGTCGTCGAGCAGACACACCACGACCACCGGCGACGCCTCGACGGCGGCGACCGGGTCGGCGGCGAGGGCGACGCCCTTGGCGACCAGGGAATCGGCCCGGCCGGCGGTGCGGTTCCAGACGGTGGTGGGGTGGCCGCCCCGATGGATCGTGTCGGCGATCGCCCGACCCATCGCGCCCAGGCCGAGGACGGTCACGGGGGTCCGGTGCTGCTCGCTCACAGGGTTTCTCCAAGCTTCGAAGGGGTGGGGCAGGCGTGGTGTCCGCCGCTGACACCATGCTTGACCGGCACACTCCTTCCTACAAGTACCTACTAATAAGTCAGGTACTGGCAAATAGGTAAGCATCCTGCTCAGAGGCGGAATCGAAAGCCCGGCAACCCGGCCATGCGTTTAGCCGGCCCGATACGCGGACATTCGTGCTGTTCGTACGCGGGCGTCCGAGTCGACCTCCGCGACCCACGCGAGGAGCGACGAACATGGCGAGCAAGTACGTGCGTACCGTCGGCGCGCTCTCGATCGCCGCCGCGCTGGCCCTGACCTCGGCGGCGTGCAGCGACGACAACGACGGCAACGGAGACGGCAAGTCGGTGCCCACGGCGGCGATCTCGTCGGCGCTGAACTCGGCGGGCTCGGAGGCGAGGGACGCGCTGTCCTCCGCGAGCGCCGCGGCGGCCTCGAAGCTGAAGGAGATCAAGGGCGGCCTGGACGCGACGGCGGACGCCTCGGTCGGGTCGATCCGGGCCGACGGCGACCGCACCGTCGCCGAGGTCACCGTCGTCAACAACACCTCCAAGACCGTCGACTACACGCTCTCGGTCGAGTTCCGCGACGCGGGCGGCAAGCTGCTGGACACGATCGTGATGAACATCGACGACGTCGAGGCGGGTACGCAGGCCAAGGGCACCGCGAAGAGCAATCGGAAGCTGACCGACCCGAACAAGGCGGAGATCGGCCACGCGGTCCGGCACTGAGCCGGGGCGGCGGGTGAGGTTCCCGGCCGCATGGTGAGCGGCGCGGCGGCCGACCGGAGAGCGGGGACGTCGACGAGTTCGTGAGCCGGCTCGCCGCCGCCCGGGGCCGAATCGGGGGATCTCCCCACGTCCTGGGAACCCCGATCCGCATTTCGCCCGGCCGCCTTTTCCCGTCCATCCGAGCCCGGCACAATCGCCGCCATGGCGATCGTCGAGACCCGCAGTACCGCACGCGTGCGGCTCAAGGCCGCCGTGTCCGGATTCCTGTCCGGCGGGGTGATCGGCGTCGCGCCGGCCTGCTTCGTGGTCGGGGCGATTCTCGAACGTTGGCTCGTGGCGGCGATCGGTGTGGCGCTGTTGGTGCTCAACGTGATCGTCGTCTCCGTCGCGGGTCGCCTCCACCGGGCACGGAACCCGCGCACGCCGGCCCGGACCGCGCTGGCCGTGATCGAGAGTCGCCGGGCGATCAGCGGCGAGTCGGCCAACGTGCCGGTCGAGTTCGTGCTGACGGTGGCACCGGACGAGCGGTCGGCGTACCGGGTCGAGACGCGCCAGGACATCAACCTGGTCGACATCCCCGACTACCGGCCACGCGATGTCGTGGTGGTGCGGTACCGCCCCGACGAGCCGTGGGACGTCGAGATCGTCACCGAGCCGACCGAGGCGTGGGCACGCCGGGCGGCGACCGAATCGGTGGACTCCGCCCCGGAGTCCGCGTTGCTCGCCGGCCCCAAGGACGAGGGCTCGTTCTGCCTGCTCGGCACGCTGGGCCTGCTGCTGGGCGCCGCGCTCGTGGTCCTGCCGTTCCGCGCGGACCTGTTCGCCGCGGTCGACGAGTCCACGACGACGTCCTCCTCGTCCTCCACGACCACGACCACGACCATGTCCGACGGCTTCTCGTGGCCGACGACCTCGACGACGACCTCGACGACGACCTCGACGGTCAGCGGGACGGCGAGTTCGGAGGCGATGCTGAGCGATGGCGAGATGCGGCGCGCGGCCGAATCGCTGATCAAGGGGATGCGCACGAGCAGCGCCGCCGAACTCACCATCGAGGAACACGTCATGGCGGTACGCGGCATCCTGGGCACTCCGGCCGCGCCCGGGACGGCGATCGACCTGAACGCCGTCCCCTACGAACGCCTGCCCGGCCTGGTCGGCGTGGCCCGGACCAGACTCGGCATCACCAATCCCACCTCCTGGCGCATCACCTTCGAGCCCGCCCCGAAGCCCGGCGTGCTCACCATCCACGTCTCGGTCACCGACGCCGAGGGTGCCAAAGCCTCCCTGGAAGCCGACGCCCAGGCCAGGATCACCGTCCGCCACCCCCGCTGACCACCGCCCGGCCCGCATCGCCCGCGAGCCCGTGCGCGGGCTACATCCGGGACATGGTCAGCAGGTCGCCGCTGCCGTAGCCGGGGATCACCTGTTCGTAGGTTTCGTAGGGGTTGGTGACGTCGAAGATGCGCGGGTTGTCGAACTGGACGTAGAGGGTGCGGCGGCGGGCCGTGCCGGTGGCGGCGGGGCCGGCGTGCAGGCCGCAGCCCATGTGCACGGTCACGTCGCCCGGTTCGGTGGTGATGCCGACCACCGGCAGGTTCTCCCACTGGGCCGGCGTATACCGCTCGTGCGCGACCGTGCCCCAGGAGCCGGCCAGCGCGTACAACTGCGAACTGTCCTGGCTCACCGCGTCCAGGCGGATGCCCACGTGCACCCGCGGACACGTGATCGGACAACCGCCGAGCGCGCAGTCCTTGTGCCAGGGCAGGTCCGGGACGGACAGCGGTTCGGGCGCGGTGCCGAACTCCTTGAGAACCGCGATCTGTCCGGAGTCGCGGTCGGTCACCGCGACCACGTCCTGACCCGCCAGGCCGCACAACATGCGCACCGTCGGGTCGTCGGCCAGCGCGGCGATCCGCGGCGAGCGCATGCCCAGATAGGTCAACCGGTACGGCGAGCGCAGGCCGTTGGGGCCGTCCGCCCACAGCGACCCGCGGTCGCCCTCGCGGCACAGGCCCCGGATCCGGTCCACTTCGCCCGCCAACTCCTCGACCCGGTCCGCGTCGAAGACCTGACGCACCACCAGGTAGCCGGTGGCGCGCAGGAAATGCGCCATGTCGTCCGGCTCGTCCCGGGTGGTGAAGTCGCGGTGCAGGTCGATCGGACGATCGGCGAGGTCGCGCAGGTCCAACGTCTCGGGGTGATAGATGGGGGTGCCGGAGTACATGCAGCGGATGGCCGGCTCCCACACGTCCCAGTCGGCGAACTCGCCGCGCACGAACCGCACCGCGTGCGACTCGACCAGCCCCCGACTGGTGCGCAGCTCGTAGAGGTAGTCCTGCCACGCGCCGGATTCGAGCTCGACCACCAACTCGGCGTCCGCGCTCACCCCGGGCACGATCCGCACCTCGCCGCGATCCTCGACATAGCTGTACGCCTGGCCGTTGGGCATGCACAGCGCGATCGGGGCCCGGCCGGCCACGTCCCACGCGACCCGCTCGCCGAGGCCGCCCTCCAGCCGGCGTGGCAACTCCACACGATGGAACGACTCGAAGCACACGACAGGCCAACCCAACACACTGAACGTGCCGCGGTCGGCGTCGTGCGCCACCGCCGATCCGGCGCCCGAAATCCCCATTGCCCCGTCCTCCCCGTTCCGCACCCGGCACACCGGCCGGGTCGTCACCAACGGTAGGCAAACAGCGTCAGAACAGCGTCAGAGCAGCGCGAAAGCGCAAGGTGACAGCCAGTCAGCGAAGCGGGGAGGTGCCGGTGTCCAACGGCTCACCGAGCAATCGCACGGCGTCCCCGAGTGTTCGCTCAGCGTGCCCGGGCAGCCCCAGTTCGACGCATCGGGCGTACGCGGCCTCGAACTGCGCGCGGGCCGCGACCCCGTCGCCGACGATCGCGGCCAGCCCGCCGAGCACCCGGCGCACCGGGCCGAGCGAGGAGCCGGTCCAGTCCAGATGTTCAGCGTACGGGGTCAGCGCCTCGCTCACGAGCAGCCCGCGTTCCACATCGCCCAGTTCGATCGCTACCTCGCCCAGCCGCATCAGCGACCCGGTCCACAACAGGTCCACCGGTATCGTCGCGAAGCCCGGCACACACAACGTGTGGAACTCCTCGCGCGCCGACTTCGGATCGGCCGACGCGGACGCCGCCCAGCACGCCTGCACCCGCCACCACGACACGTCCCGCGACCACCCGGCGGCCACCCCGGTCCGGCGCGCCATCATGCCCAACCGGCCCTGCTCCCAGCGCACCGCCAGGATCTGCGACAGGTTGAACGAGCGCACCGCCTCGCGCGGCAGCGCCGACCGCCGGGCCAGCCGCAGCGCCTCGGCCAGCACGTCGCTCGCCCGCGCGGTCCGCCCGCGCAGCAACTCCAGGCCACAGCGGTAGATCAGCACCTCCCACGTGAACCACGGGTGTCG
Organism: Embleya sp. NPDC050154; assembly: GCF_044460165.1. Lineage (NCBI taxonomy): Bacteria > Bacillati > Actinomycetota > Actinomycetes > Kitasatosporales > Streptomycetaceae > Embleya > Embleya sp. NPDC050154. Next base: position 132,926 of record NZ_JBITJP010000017.1, on the reverse strand, counting down.
CAACCGCCGGGCCACCCGCTGCGCCTGCGCGTACTCGCGCTCGGCGGCCGGGATCGACCCGCACACCACCAGGTCGTAGGCCTGGTTCAAGTGGCTGCGGAACAGCGACTCCTGATCCCCGGTCAGCCCGGAGAGCACGGTCAACTCGCTGCTCATCCGCAGCCGCTCGTCGACCAGGTCCGGCCCGGACGCGGCCAGGTGATGCGCCTCCAGGCCCTGCGCCAGCGCGTCGTGAGAGCCCGATTCGCGGGCCGCGTCCAGCGCCTCGTAGAGCATGGTCAGCCGGGCCTCGCGATCGTGCCCGAAGGTGAGCGCCACCGCGAGCGCGGCCAGCAGCAGCGAGCGAAGCGCGTTGTCGGCGGGCAGCCCGGACGCGATCGGCAACGCCGCCAGCGCCTCGCGCAACAGCGCGACCAACTCCAGGTCCACGCCCACCTGATAGACCTGCCCGAGGCGGACCATGGCCAGCGCGACCCGGCCCAGCCGGCGCGGATCGGCCAGCGCTCGGGCCTCCTCCGCGGCCCGACGCAGCACCTCCCGGCAGCGCCGATCGCCGCACCGATCCAGCGCCGCGCCGCGCGAGAGCAGCAGGTCGCAGCGGGTCTCCGGGGCCGGATCGCTCACCATCGGCAACACCTCCAGCGCCTGCCGGTAGTGCTCGGCGGCGACCTCGAACGCGCCGCCGTCCCGCGCCTCGTCGCCCGCGCGCCACGCGTAGTCCAAGGCGCGCCGGGCCTCGCCGAACCGGCAGGCCAGCCGGAAGTGGTGGGCCAACTCCGGCAGATGCGCGTCCCGGTCGCCGCGGGCCTCCAGGGCCAGACCGACCTTGCGGTGCAGTTGCAGCCGACGCGCGGTGGGCAACTCCTGGTAGAGCGTGGAGCGCACCAGCGCGTGGACGAAGGTGAAGCGGCCCGGACGATCGGTCTCCTCGGCGCGCACCACGTGGGCGCGCTCCGCGTCGTCGAGGGCGTCCACGACGGTGTCGAATCCGCCCGGGTGCACCGCCGCGACCAGGTCGATGTCGAAGGCCGGGCCGACCACGGCGGCCACGGTGAGGGCCTCCAGGGTGGACTGCGGCAGGCCCAGGAGCCGCTGCCGGAGCACGTTGCGCACCCGGCGCGGGACGTCCGCGGGCACGCTCTTGCCCAGCGCCGACCAGTCGCTGACATCCGCCCACTGGCGCAGCAACTCGGTGGCCAGCAGCGGATTGCCGTCGCTGAGCTCGCGCAGCACGTGTGCCCGTACACCCTCGGCGCGCGGCGGCAGCGGGCCGGCCAGCACGTGCGCGAGTTCGACCAGGGCCGCCACGTCCAGGCCGCCCAGCGGCACGTGCACGGGGTGCAGGTCGCGGTAGAGGTCGGCGATCAGCCGGGTCATCGGATGCACCGAGCCGAGTCCGGTGTCGCGGTAGGCGATCACCATCACCGCGCGGGTGCCGACCAGCGCCCGCGCCACGTGCCGCAACATCAGCATGGTCGAGGTCGAGGACCAGTGCACGTCGTCGAGCAGCAGCACCAGATCGCGCTCGGTCGCCGCGTGCCGGAACACCCCGGCCACCGCCTCGAACAGCCGGTAACGCTCGGTGTCCGAGTCGGGCGGGCCCTGAGGCTGGATCAGGCCGGCCGGTTCCAGCGGCAGTTCGGGCAGGAGCCGGTGCAACTCGCCGCCCAGGTCGCCGACCCGCTCGCGCAACTCCTCGGCCGCGACCTCGGCGAGATGCGCGCGCAACATCGTCACGAACGGTTGGAACGGCGCGGCCACGCCCTCGTCGCTGCGCCCGGTCAGCACCAGCGCGTCGCGGCCGGCCCGGGTGGCGAACTCGCTCAACAGGAACGACTTGCCGATCCCGGCGTCGCCGCTGACGAGCAGTACGCGCGAGCCGACCTCGGCCCGCACGGACTCCTCCAGCAGGCGCAACTCGGCCGAGCGGCCCACGATCGGCCCCGGCGCGCCGTGCGGGAACACGTCGTGCGCCGAGCGGGTGGGGGCCGGAGCGGGCGGCGCGTCCCCGCCGGGCGTGGGCGACGCGAAGCGCGCGGCGGGCGCGGGCACCGGCAGCGGTTGCGGCGTGGCGTCGCCGAGCAGGCGCAGGAAGGCCGACTCGGTCTCCGGCGACGGCCCCACCCCCAACTCGGTGTTGAGCAGCCGTCGACATCGTTCGTACGCGCGCAGCGCCGCCGCCCGGTCGCCGCCGGCCGCGTGCGCGGTCATCAGCAGGCGGTGGCTGCTCTCTCGAAAGGGGTCCAGGTCGACGAGTTGGGCGGCCCGGGTCACCGCCGCGTCGGCCCGGCCCAGGTGCAGTTCGGTGGTCACCGACACGGCGAGCGCGCGCAGCCGGGCCGAGCGCCAGCGGGTGCGCCGCTCGTTGACCCAGTCGCCGTCCTGTCCGGGCAAAAACGGCAGCGCCAGGATCTCGTGCGCGTCGTGGGCCCGGGATCGGGCCTGCGCGAACGCGCCGTGCACGGCGAGCGCCTCGGCCTCGATCAGCGCGCTCTCGGCTGCCTCCACGTCGACCTCGGTGCCCTCGGGCAGGGACAGTACGTAGCAGCCGGCCCGGTGGCGCAGCACCGAGGACGCGTCGTACCCGGCCTGGCCCAGGAAGCCGCGGACCCGGCTGAGCACACCGCGCAGCGCGCCCTCCCACGACTTGGGCGCCTGCTCCGGCCACAACAGCGCGGCCAACTCCTCGCGCGGCACCGGATGCCGGCGGCCCAGGGCCAGCGCGGCGAATACGAGTTGGGCCTGCGGTCCGCCCAGGAGATCCTCCGCGGCGCGGCCCGCGGGGCCGTCTACGCAGACATGGCCGAGAACACGTACCCGGACCACCATGTGACGGACCCCCCTCCTGCTGTCGTCTTCGCGACAACCGATTCCCCGGCGCCTGTCCGGGAGCGGTTCGAAGGACCCCGCGCGCCACATGGTACGAACCGAACGGTGCACCCGGCGGGCAATTGCGCCGGCCCCATGTCACAACCCGGCGAATCGCTTGATCCGTACCCGGGTTTGCCGGAGGCTTCCAGCCTCACGGGACTTCTCGCGCGCCGATCGGGGCAACCGATCGTCCCGGGGGCGTGGGTGATCCGGTATCGGGGCACCCGTCAGGTGGGCATCGGGCGCGTGGGCACCCGGATTTCGGTTGGGGAGGGGCACGAATGAGTCTGGACGGTTGGAACCTGCCGCCGGTGCGCGACGGGCGGGCCGCGTCGGACGAACTGGACGCGCGGCGGCGCGGCACGGCGGCGTATCGGCAGGACCCGGAGCCCGGAGTGACGGTGCGTCAGGAGTTGGTGGGCGGCGTGCCGTGCACGTTCCTGGAGGTGCCCGATCCCGCGCTGACGCTGCTCTACTTCCATGGCGGCGGTTACCGGATGGGCGACGCCGCGGGTTGGTTGGGCTTCGGTTCGCGGATCACGCTCGCGGCGCGGGCCAGGGTGGTACTGGTGGAATACCGGCTCGCGCCGGAGGATCCGTTTCCGGCCGCGCTGCACGACGTGGCGGGCGTGTACGACGCGATCGTGGCGGCGGGCGAGGACGGCGACCTCGCCCCGTTCGTGGGCGGCGACTCGGCGGGCGGCGGGCTCGCGGCGGCGCTGACGGTCGCGGCCCGAGGCGCCCCGGTGCCGCTGCCGTCCGGCATGGTCCTGTTGTCCCCGTGGTTGGACCTGACCGTGACGAAGCCCACGTACGACTCGAACGCGTCCACCGACCAACTGATCTCGAAGAAGTCGCTGCGCGAGGCCGCCGAGATCTACCTGCAACTGCACGATCCGGGAGACCCGTTGGCGTCCCCGCTGTTCGCCGACCTGTCCGGGCTCCCGCCGGTGCTGCTCCTGGCCTCGTGCCACGAGGCGCTGCTCGGCGACGCCACCGCCTTCGCCGGCAGGGCGGCGACGGCCGGCGTCCCCGTCCAGGCCCACCTGGTCCCCGACGTCCCCCACGCCTGGCCCGCCATCGACCCGACCATGCCCGAATCCCAAGAGGCCATAGGCACCATCGCCCGCTTCCTCACCACCAGAGCCCTCGAAGCCTGACCGGCCTCCCGGCCTCGGGGCGCCACCAGTCGGCCCCGAGGCCGGTAGAACCCAACCATCCACACCCAACGCAACGGGTGGGCGGTTGGGCGAAAGACACCCGACGCACCCAATCCGCACCGGCAACCCGTCCACGAGACTCAGGACTCCCAACGAGGCCATGTGGCCACGAGCAAGGCATGATCGACCCCGTGAGCACCATCGAATACGTCCTCCCCCTCGTGGCGCACATCGAGAAGGACGACCCGCCGGCCCGAACCGACGCCCTGGAGGCCGCCGCGCGAGCGGTCCTGGTCCTGTTGGCGGACCCGAGGTCGACCGACCCCGAAGGCGAGTGGCACGACGTGGTCGAGGCCTGGCAGGGCCACCGCATCCGCAAGGTGGTTCGGCGGGCCCGGGGCGGCGAGTGGCGGCGGGCGAACACGCTGCCGGGGATCACGGTGGCCCGGCGTACGGCGGAGGTTCGGGTGTACCCGCCGATCCCGCTGGACGCGTGGCCCAAGGACCTGGCCAAGTTGCAGGTCTCCGGCACCGACCTGGACGAGCCCGCCGCACCGCCGCCCGCCGAGCCCGGGCAGCCGGTGTTGTGGCTGAACCCGGCGCTGGAGATGACCGCCGGCAAGGCCATGGCGCAGGTGGGGCACGGCAGCCACCTCGCGTGGCTGGGCCTGGACCCGGCCGGGCGCAAGGAGTGGGCGGCGCGCGACTTCGACCTCGCGGTGCGGACCGCGGACCCGGCCGCGTGGCCCGCGTTGACCGCGAGCGGTCGGCCCGTCGTCCGGGACGCGGGCTTCACCGAGATCGCGCCGGGCTCCTGCACGGTGGTCGCGGACGTACCGTGGCCGCTGCGCTGAGCCGTGCCGTCGTGCGTGCGTCGGGCGGCGCTTGCCGACGTGTAGTCGAATGTGACGTTGCGTCATCACGCGTATCGATGGAGCGGGGGACGCTACTCCGAGGCGGCGTCGGATGATCCGTGTACGCTGCAACCGAGACCCGTACGTGACCGGATCGTCACTGCCCCAACTCCTGCGGCCCACTACGGTAGGTCACAGGCCGGGCCGACCACCCGGCTCCCGAGCCGCGTCCAGGACCCTCCCGGATCCGTCGGCGCATCCGATGGGGGACGGGTCGCCGAGCGTTCCGGGCATCCTGCCGCGCGAGTCGGGACACCATGGGCGAGGGGACTGCCGGCGCGTGACTCTTCAGGTGATCAAGGAAGATCTCCAGGGCTGGACCGTGCTGCACGTGCTCGGGGAGGTCGACTACGCGGTCGTGCCCGAGCTTCGCGAACACGTCAGACACGCGGTCGCCGACGGCGACCATCGGATCGTCCTCGAACTCACCGAAGTGGAATTCCTCGACTCCACCGGCATCGGCACGCTCGTCGCCGCCCGCCGCCTGCTCCGCTCCACCGGAGGCAGCCTGCGCCTGGTGATGCCCAGCAACAACGACCACCACGTCAACCGCGTCTTCACCGCGTTGGGCCTGCGCCGACTCTTCGACGTGCACCCCGACCTGGACGAGGCCCTGTGCGAGGACGCCCCGACGGACGAGGACCTGAGCGCCGCGGGTTGACCCGACGCCGCCGACGCGTCGCTCGGCCGAGCAGGTCGCGCAGACGCCGCGCCCGGCGCGCCGCGGTTCCGGGCGGATTCCGAGGGTTCTCCGGATCGTCCATCGACAGCAGAAAAGAGCCAGACCACCGCGAGTAGCCGCCGATACTCCGGCAGCCGGGCGCCTCGGCCGGTGTGAGGTCGAAGTGGCTCAGGAACAGCGGGACATCCAGGATCCCCGTCACCCGGCCCGACACATGTTCGGTGATCCCCGCGAGCTCGAACGCGCGGTCGCTGCGCCCCGAGTCCTCGAAGTCGACGACACGTGCCCGCACGCCGTCCCACAGGTAGTCGGCGAGGTCGCCGTCACCGGGCCCGAAGACCGCCGGGACCGGGATCCCCCCGTCGTCCGGGTCCGTCGCACTCCAGGAGTCGAGCCAGTCCAGCCCGTCCCGCACGGCGGCGGCCATCCTGTCGGGAGGTCACCGGCCGGTACGCCCGCCGATGGGGCGGTCGGTCCGGCCTACAACACCGCGCCCGCCGCTGTCAGGGTGGCGTCGGCTCCGGGGACGTGCGTCAGGCGCGCGGCGAAGGCGCGGTACGCGGCGGCGAGGGCCTCCCCGGGGACGCGGCGGTGGTCCAGGACGTCGGCGAACCATCGGGTGAAGTCGACGAACAGCGCGTGGTCGTCGACGAAGAGGGAGACCGCCAGCGCGTCGACCGCGGTCACCAGGCCGTCGCGCATCGTGGTGTCCGAGCGCTCGCCCTCGATCGGCACCAGCGCCGACATGCCCGCCGCCACCAGCGGTGTGCGCAGCAGGCCGACGCCGTCGTGCGCCGCGTCCGGGAGGTGGCGCAACCGCGGGGCCGGGGTGGTGACCGCGGGCCAGTCCGGGCCGGCCAGCGTGTCGGCGGCCCCTCGGGCGTCCGCCGCCCAGCCGTTCGCGCCGATCAGGCCCGCCCAGCGGCCGTCCGGGCCGAAGCCGGGGCCGCCGACCAGGACCGGTACCCCGACGCGGCGGGCCACCTCGACCATCGCCCGCGCGCCCGGCAGCGCGGTGGAGACCGTACAGCCGAGCGCGACCGAACCCGCCCCCGAATCCGGCAACATGCGGGCCAACTCGCCCGCGCCGGTGCCCGGTGGCAGGACCGTCGTGTCGATGCCGCGTACCCGCAACAGCGCGGCCAGGATCGTGGACGCGAGCCCGTGCCAGTCGCCCTGCGCGCAGCACACCACGACCCGGGCCTCGGATCGCGGTCGCGGCGTCGCGTCCGTGATCAGGTGCACGACACGACCGGCGACGTGCGAGGCGGAGTGTTCGCGCGCCACCGTCCACTCCCCGGTCGCCCACCGATCGCCCACCCCGCGCAGCGCCGGGATCACCAGGTCGGTCAGTACCCGATCGCCGGGCACGCCCTTGCCGAGCAGGTTCCGGACCAGGGTCAGTGCCTCGACCTCGTCCGCCTGTCCGAGGTAGGCGAGGAACAGGTCGAGTTCGTCGGAGACCACATGTGTCATTCGCCGTCCGGGTGTTCGGGTGGGATCGGGCCGTCGGGCTCGACCAGGTTCGGCAAGGTCTCGTCGTCGTCCCGGTAGGGGATGTGAATGCCCAGCAGGACCACGTCGTCCACGACGGGGGCGTCGCCCAGGTGTGCCATCAACCGTTGTTCGAGGCGTTCCACGAGCGCGTCCACCGGCATGCCCGCGCAGGACGCCAGGTCGTGCCGCAACGCCCGTACGCCGTAGGCTTCGCCGTCCGGATCGCGGGCCTCGGTCACCCCGTCGCTGTACAGAAGCAGCGTCGAGCCCGGCGCCAGCGGCAGTTCGTGCATCCCGAACACGGTGCCCGGAATGCCCGCGACCAGCGGATCGGTGAACTCCATCGCCTGCACCCGACCCGCCGGATCCATCCACAGCGGCGGCGGATGCCCGGCGCAGGTCAACCGGATCAGCGCCGAACCGTCCGGGTGCACCGAGCAGTCGCCGGTGATCGCGGTCAGCACGAGGGAGGGGTCGCCGAGGGTCAACTCCGCGTCCAGCAACGCCATGCGATGCGCGGGTGCGCAACCGGCGCTCGCCGCCGTACGCAGGATCAGCAACGATCGCGAGCTGAACATGCCCACGGGCGTGCCGCGTCCGCACACGTCGCCGACCGAGAACGCCCACGTACCGTCGACCGGGGTCGGGTGCACTGCGTAGAAGTCGCCGCCGAGGCCGTCGGTCAGCGAGACCGGCCGGTAGCGGGCCGCGATGCGTGCGCCGGGCACCTCCGGCAACGGGCCCGGCACCAGCGCCTGGGCCAACAGCATGGTGCGCCGGTCCTGTTCGACGTACAGGCGCGATGTGCGCACTGCGACGCCCACCCGCTCGGCGTAGTCGACGGCAAGCGAGATCTCCTCCTCGGTGAACGGGTCGGAGGTCGCCGAGCGCACGAACGTCAGCACGGAGGGCGCGTCGTCGTCGGTGGGCACCGGAACCACCAGCGCGCACCGGGCGTCCACCGCGATCAGGCCCGCGACCGCCTCGTCGGGCACCAGTCGGTGCAGCAACGCGCGGTCCATCAGCGGATGCAGTTCCTGGCGCCGGGTGCGCAGTACCCGACCCACTCCCGCCGGCGCCGTCCACGCGGTGCCCAGGCTGCTGGTCACCCGGGCGATCGGGGTGCCGGATCCGGGTGCGTACGTCGTGCGCAGCCGGCCGTCCTCCATGCTGGGCACGGACAGCGCGACCCAGTCGGCCAGTTCGCCCGCGGGCAGCGTGGTGACCAGATCGGTGAGCCGGCGCGGATTGGTGGTCGCGGATAACACCCGGCCCGCCTCGGCGAGGAAGACCTTGCGCCTGCGCTCGGCCAACAGGGTGTCCTCGCGCCGCCGTTCGGCGGTGGTGTCCTGGACGTACCACACGTAGTGGCCGTCGCCCAGAACCGCGCGTCGGCCGCGCACGCGCCGGTCGTCCACCTCGCCGTGCCAGGCGGTCCCGGTCGCGGGCAGCGTGGGATAGGCGGTGCCCGGAAGGCATTCCGGCAGGAGCCGTGCGGCCGCGGCGTTGAGATAGCGCACGGTGCCCTCGGCTGTGAACACGACCACGCCGGTGTCGCTCTCGTCCAGCACCTCGGCGGGAGACCACGCCGGCGGCGCGGGCTCGTCCGGGGCACCCGGCGGTTTGAAGCCGTTGGTTCGTCGACGGGCGGTCGGCTCCTGCGTGTCGCTGCCCCGCTCGTCGCCGGAGGGGCGTTGTCCGGTCATGGCTACGGAATCCCTTGCGTCCGTGCGTTTCGAGCCGGCTCGCGTCGGCCCTCGCGCAACCTTCAAGGTACGACCGCGACGGCCGCCGATGTGTGGGTTCCAGCGGAATCACACCTATAGGGGAAGACGGTCCACGAGGGACCGACTCGGCGAGTAGGGTGCCGATGCGGTCTTGTTGTTTCGGGACGGATGTGGGGTTTCTCCCGAGACGTGCGAACCGTACCGAGCGGTCGTGCGGCGCGCGACCGAAACCGACACTTGATCAGGTGGAGTGCTCCATATGAGCCTTGACGATCTCCCACCGGACGACGTCGATCACACATCGTTCTCGGCCAGACCATGCGTCGTGCACGTCGCGCTGGAGGCCGACCTGGGCGGCACGGTGTCCGTGCACGGCGACATGGACATGACGGCGGCGCCGATGTTCCGGCAGGCGGTGGACCGCCTCGTCGACGAGGGCGCGCACAGCCTGCGGATCGACCTGACGGGTGTGCCGTTCATCGACTCGTCCGGTCTGGGCAGTCTGGTGTACGGCTACCGCCGCCTACGCGATCGCGACGGCGACATCGTGGTGTGCGGCGTCGGACCGCAACCCGCACGGGTGTTGCGGATCACCCATCTGGACCGCATCCTCCGGGTGGAATGCGCGACCGTGCACGCTACGCCGAACCGCTGAGCGGGGCCGCCGCGGATCCGGCCGCGGGCGCATCCTGTGACGGCGAAGTCGGTTGCTCCGAACGCGCGTTCGTGTCGCATGCGGATTCCGTCCCGGCTGCCGCGGTCGGCCGCGCCGATCCCCTCGCGGCCGTCCCGGCCGCCCGCGCCGGAGCCGACGCGGGCGGGCTCAGCGGCCCAGCCCGGCGTCCAACTCGCTCGCGGTTCGACTGCGGATCAGGTCGTTGACCGCCTCGCCCGGACCGACGTGCTCGAACAGCGTCGGCGGGTGGAAGGTGACGTACATCGTGCGCCGTCCGCCCACGCCGGCCGGAGCGGGGGAGGCGTGCAGCACGTCGGCCATGTGCACCGTCACGTCACCCGGATCGGTGGGCACCGCGAGATAGGGCAGGTCGGCCAGGTCCTCGGCCCTCGGCTGCGGACAGGTGCGGCCGTGCGAGCCCGGGATCGCCTCCAGGTAGCCGTTGTCGGCGTTGGAGCCGGTCAGTTGGATGCCGATCGCCACCGACGGGCACATGATGTGGTGGCCGCCGAGCCCGCAATCGGTGTGCCACGGGATGTTCGCCAGGCCCTTGAGTCGGCCGGGCGGCTTGAGCAGGACCGAGATGCCCTCCATCCGGTCGGTGGACGCGGCCAGGTCCGGGTGGATCAGCGTGGCCAGGCGGACCAGGCGCGGATCGCGCGCCAGCGCGCCGATCGGCGCCGAACGCTCGCTCGCGTAGACGATCCGGCACAACACCGGTTCGCCGTTCTCGCGCTCCGCCCACCAGGACCGGTCGTCGTCCGGGCGGGCCTCGGCCGCGAGCCGGTCCACCTCGGCCTCGAACGTGGCGATCTCGGCGGCGGAGAACACCCCGCGTACACGCATCACCCCGGTAGCCGTGAAGTGTTCGGCGAGTTCGCGGTCGGAGTGATCGAGCGTCAGTTCGGCGGCCGGGTCCACCTTTCGGCCCTGTCGGTCGAACACCTCGGTGCTGTGCGGGATATAGATCTCGATGCCCTGATAGAGCGCCCGCAGCGCCGGTTCCCAGCGGAACAGGTCGACCAGGCTGCCGCGTTCGGTGTCCACGTCGCCCGCGATGGCCAGTGCCGCCGCGGTGCGCAGCAGGGTGACCAGATCGGTCCACGCGTCCGGGGACAACCGGATCACGCAGCCGGCGTCCGCGTCGATTCCCTCCACGATCCGCAACCGGGAGTCGTGCGGGCGATACGTCCACGCGCCGTCCCCGATCCGCATGCCGATCGGGTCGAGCCCGGCCAGGCCCGCCTCGGCCCGTCTGCCGTGCTCGCCGATGAGCAATCCGGGGACGATGTCCCGGTGGTACGTCTCCGCGTCGATCCGGTCGTGCCCGAGCATCCTCGCGACCTCCTGCGCTGTACGTTGCCGCGCAGTATGCCGGGCGAACGCGGCGGGTTACCAGAGCGTTTCGAGGTTTGCCCGAACGAGTGTCCGAGGCGGGCGGATCGCGCCGGGCGCGCCGCCGCGTTCGGGCAAATCACCTTGACGCACAAGGCGGGTGACGATTCGTCAGCTCCGGGTGACCGGGCGGGACGAGCCGCCGACGATCGCGCGAGGACGGCTCGGCCCCGGACGGAGGCGGGACGAGGCGTCGGCTCCCGACGGGACGCGGGACGAGGCCTGCACTCCGAGGCGGGCGTACGGCGACCCGTCAGCCCTCGTCGGGGCTCGCGTCCCGACGCACCCGGGCCACGTTCGGATACGCGCGGCGCAGGTGCACGGCCAACGCCTCGGCCGCCGCGCGTGGGTCGCGGGCCTCGATCGCGGCCAGGATCGCCCGGTGGTCCGCGCGCAACGCCCCGGTGTCCGGGCCCAGTTCGGCGACGGCGCGGCGCTGGTGCCGGCGTACCGTGTCGCGCAGCGCGCGCATGAAGGTGGCGACCAGCGCGTTCCCGGACAGTTCGGCGATCGCGGTGTGGAACTCGGTGTCCTGCTCGTTGAACCGCTCCGCCGACACATCCGGATCGTCCATCGCGGCCACGATCGTGCGCAGCCGGTCGAGATCGGCCTCGCTCGCGTGCCGCGCGGCGGCCTCGACCGCCCAGGACTCGATCAGCAGTCGGGTCTCCACCACATCGTCCACCGCGAAGTTGGCCAGGCCCAGGTGCAGGCCGAGGACGCCGGTCAGCGCCGGCCCGGCGGATCCGGCCAGGATCGCGCCCGCCTCCGGGCCACTGCCGGTGTTGGCGACCAGGACGCCCATCGCCTCCAGGACCCGCATCGCCTCGCGTACCGACGGGCGGCTGACCCCCAGCGCGGCGGCCAACGCGCGCTCGCCGGGCAACTTGTCGCCCGCGCGCAGTCGGCCGGTCGCGATCTGCTCCTCGATCTGCGCGACGACCTCCTCGAACGCGCGCACGCGCTTGACCGGGCGCCAGTCCGGACCGTCGTTCACTGGGAGGCTCCTCGGCGATTTCGGGGGTTTCGAATGGCTTCGACTGGTTTCGGGAGGCTTCGGCGGATCGACGGGTTACGTCGGAGCTTCGGGCTCGGGGACGCCGCCCGTGTCTTGTGGCACAGCATGACATGCCCTTAGCGTGTGCACACCACAGTGTGGTCAGACCACACGATTCGGCGTCGGACTCGGCGTCGGATTCCGCCTCGGACTCCTCCCAGGGCTTCGAGCCGGACCCGCCGATCCGCGAGGAGGCCGCCCGCATGCGCGTCGGGCTGTTCATCACCTGCGTGAACGACACGCTGTACCCCCGCACGGGCCGAGCCGTCGTGCGTCTTCTGGAGCGGCTGGGCTGCGCGGTGGACTTCCCGCTCGCCCAGACCTGTTGCGGACAGATGCACTGGAACAGCGGATACGGCACCCGCGTCGAGCCGATGGTCCGCCGGTTCGCGGACACCTTCGCGGGCTACGACGCGGTGGTCACCCCGTCCGGGTCGTGCGGCGCGATGATCCGGGACAACCACCCGCGCGCCGCCGCCCGGGCCGAGGACCCCACCCTCGCGGCCGATGTGGCCGCGGTGGTCCCGAAGGTGCACGACCTCACCGAGTTCATCGTGGACGTGCTCGGCGTCACCGACGTCGGCGCGTACTTCCCGCACAAGGTCGCCTACCACCCCACCTGCCACTCGCGCCGCCTGATGGGGCTCGGCGACCGTCCGACCGCGCTGCTGCGCGAGGTGCGCGGCCTGGAACTGCTCGGCCTGCCCGGCGAGGAGGAGTGCTGCGGCTTCGGCGGCACCTTCGCGGTCAAGAACCCGGACGTGTCCACCGCGATGGGCACCGACAAGGTTCGGCACGCGGCCGGCACCGGCGCCGAGGTGCTGTGCGCGGCGGACAACTCGTGCCTGATGCACATCGGCGGCCTGATGGACCGTCAGCGCACCGGGATGCGGGTCCTGCACCTCGCGGAAATCCTCGCCTCGACCGAGAAGGAGCCGGCATGAGCAAGGCCGTCCCGCCGGCGGGCGCCACGTTCGTCGGCATGCCCCCCTTCCCCCGGGCCGCCCGGGCCGCCGTGGGCGACGCGCAACTGCGGCACAACCTGCGCAAGGCCACCCACACCATCCGTGACAAGCGGGCCCTGGTGGTCGAGGAACTCGACGACTGGGCCGAACTGCGCGCGGCCGGCGCGGCGATCAAGGACCGGACGCTGCGCCGACTCGACGAACACCTGCTCGCGGTCGAGGCGGCGGTCACCGCCGCCGGCGGCACCGTGCACTGGGCCGCCGACGCGGCCGAGGCGAACCGGATCGTCGCCGACCTGGTCAAGGCCACCGGCGAGACCGAGGTGGTCAAGGTCAAGTCGATGGTCACCCAGGAGATCGGGCTGAACGAGGCGCTCGCGGCCGAGGGCATCCGGGCCTACGAGACCGATCTGGCCGAACTGATCGTGCAACTGGGCGAGGACCTGCCGTCGCACATCCTGGTGCCCGCGATCCACCGCAACCGGGCCGAGATCCGGGAGATCTTCGTGCGCGAGATGGGCGAGTGGGGCGTCCCCGCGCCGCCCGGCCTGACCGACGACCCGGCCGCGCTCGCCGAGGCCGCGCGCCGCCACCTGCGCGAGCGCTTCCTGTCCGCGCGGGTCGCGGTCTCCGGCGCGAACTTCGTGGTCGCCGAGACCGGCACGCTCGTGGTGGTCGAGTCGGAAGGCAACGGGCGGATGTGCCTGACCCTGCCGGACACGCTGATCTCGGTGGTCGGCATCGAGAAGGTGGTGCCGACCTGGGCCGATCTCGAGGTGTTCCTGCAACTGCTCCCACGCAGTTCGACCGGTGAGCGGATGAACCCCTACACCTCGATGTGGACCGGGGTGACGCCCGGCGACGGGCCGCAGGACTTCCACCTGGTCCTGCTCGACAACGGCCGCACCGACGTGCTCGCGGACCGTACCGGCCGGCAGGCGCTGCGCTGCATCCGGTGCTCGGCCTGCCTGAACGTGTGCCCGGTGTACGAGCGCACCGGGGGACACGCGTACGGGTCGGTGTATCCCGGGCCGATCGGCGCGATCCTGGTGCCGCAGCTGCGCGGGATCGCCGGGCACCGGGTGGACGAGCAGACGGCGTCCCTGCCGTACGCCTCTTCGCTGTGCGGCGCGTGCTACGAGGTGTGCCCGGTCGCGATCGACATCCCCGAGGTGCTGGTTCATCTGCGTGAGCAGGTGGTCGAAGGCGGCGGCCACCGCGCCGAGCGGGCGGCGATGCGGGCGGCCGAGTGGGTGCTGGACGATCCGGGCCGGCTGCGCCGGGTACAGCGGGCCGCGTCCCGCTCGCGCAGGCTGATCCCCAAGCGGGCGCCCGGCCCGGGCGCGGCCTGGACGGACAGCCGGTCGATCCCGGCGGTGCCGGCGGAGTCGTTCCGGGACTGGTGGGTGCGGGAGCGGAGCGGTCCGGCGGGTCCGGTGCCTTCGTCGGCGCCGGGCGTCGAGGCGATCCCGGGCGTCGAGGCCGCTCCGGGTGGCGAGGTTGCTCCGGGCGTCGAGGCGGACGAGAGCGAGGGGGAGGGGCGATGAGTTCGCGCGAGGTGATTCTGGCCCGGGTACGGCGGGCGCTGGTGGACGTGCCGCGCGACGAGGTGTTCCCGGTGCCGCGCGACTACGCGCGGGCCCACGTGGTCGAGGGTGTGCTCGAACTGTTCGTCGAGCACCTGCGCGACTACCGGGCGATCGTGCACGAGGTCGCGGAGGGCGGGCTCGCGGATGCCGTCGCCGGCGCGGTCGAGCGACGCGGGGCCCACCGCGTGGTGACGCCGGCCGGGCTGCCGGCGGCGTGGACGGCCGGGTTGGCGGCGGGGGTGTGTGTACCGGATGGCTGGACGTACGGCCCGATCGGCGAATTGTCAGATGATCCTATAAATAACAGGCCGCTGTCGCTTTCTCCGACGGAAGCTCACCACCTCACGACCGCCGAGTTGGACGGTGCCGACGGCGTACTGACCGCGTCGGCCGTCGCGATCGCCGAGACCGGCACGATCGTGCTCGACGCCGGCCCCGGGCAGGGGCGGCGCGCGCTGACCCTGGTGCCGGACTGGCACCTGTGCGTGGTTCGGGCGCGGGACGTGGTCGCGTCGGTGCCGCAGGCGTTGGAGCGGCTGACCCCGGGCCGACCGCTGACCTGGATCTCCGGCCCGTCCGCGACCAGCGACATCGAACTGGACCGGGTCGAGGGTGTACACGGGCCCAGGACTCTCGAAGTCCTGATCGTGCGGTGATGTCCCGCCGATCATTTACAGTCCATAGGCGTGGCACCTGATACGAAGGCACTCGTCCGCTCGACCAAGAACCTGATGGAGATGGTCGACCTCCTGGGCAACACCAGCCCGCCCGAGGCATACGACGCGATCGCCGAGCAATTGGCGAACACCCGCCGACTCCTCGGCCAGTTGGCCGCGCCCGTACCGACCACCTTGTGCAACGAGCATCCGTACGGTCCGGTCGACGAGGATGCGCGGGACAAGTGTCTGTTCTGCGAGAACCGCAGGCGGCGTGGTCGGGCCCGGGACGCGGCCGACGCGCGGCCGCGCTCGGCGCCGTGCCCCAGGCACCCGGAGCGCGGGCTGCTCGCGTTGGGCGAGGTGTGTGCGCTGTGCGGGGGGCCGGAGGGCGGGTCGACACCGCGTCAGGGTGTGCCGAGTGTGCGCGATCCGCGTCCGGCTCCGCTGTCCGGTGCGCGGGGTGTGGACATGCGGCTGACCGTGCTCACCCGGCAGCTCGCCGCGATGGCGGGCGAGGCCGGCCGGGACGCGCGCGGCGAGGCGCTGCTCGCGGCGGCGGTCGATGTGCTCAAGGGCGCCCAGGGTCTGATCCAGGCGGCCAACGCGTTCACCGACGGGCGCGGCGACGAGGCGTACAACACGGCCACGCGGGCCGCCCGGGGCCTGCGGGCGACCGCCGCCGAGGTACTCGAAGACCTCTAGGACGGGGTTCGCCGGTCCTGCCGGCGCCGGTGCCGCGCCGGGTTTACGGCCGGGGTGGTCGGGCAGGCGGAGACCCGACCGTCGCAACCGTTCCGTACGGAGGGGTGTGCCCGCATGGCATCCGAGCTCGAGGGCTTGACCGTGGCATTCCTCGTCGCCCCCGAGGGCTTCGAGCAGGTGGAGCTGACCGAGCCGTGGCAGGCCGTGGAACGGGCCGGCGGATCACCCAAGCTGATCTCCACCAAGGCCGGCGAGGCGCAGGGCTTCGACCACTACGACCGGGGCGACACCTTCCACGTGGACGCCGGGATCGACGCGGTCGGGTCGGGCGACTTCGACGCGCTCGTGCTGCCCGGCGGGGTGGCCAACCCCGATTTCCTGCGGACCCAGCCCAAGGCGGTGGAGTTCGTCCGGCGCTTCTTCGCGGAGGGCAAGCCGGTCGCGGCGATCTGCCACGCGCTGTGGATCCTGGTCGAGGCCGACGTCGTGCGCGGGCGGCAGCTCACCTCCTGGCCGAGCCTGCGCACCGACTTGGAGAACGCGGGTGCCCTCTGGGTCGACGAGGCGGTGGTGGTGTGCACGGCGGGCACCAACACGCTGATCAGCTCCCGCAAGCCGGACGACCTGGCGGCGTTCGACAAGGCGCTGGTGACGGAATTCGCCCGGGCCGGGAAGAGCCGGTAGCGCACGGGTCCGCCCGGGCACGGCGGTGGGCGCTCAGGCCTCGTAGGTCGACGCGATCGGGTCGTGCCCGTTCCAGACCACGAACACGGACGAGGTCCGGCCACGGCTGACGAAGTCGACCCGGATCCATTGGTTGCCCGGCCACACCTTGACCGCCCACCCCGAGTTCGGCGTCGCGGCGATCAGGGTCGCGGTGGTGCCCTGGTAGCGGAACGAGGCCCGTCCGCCGCGCACCTCGAAACTCTGCACCACGGCGACCGGCGGGCCCTCCCGGAGCCGGACCGGCGGCGCGGCCGGTGTCGTCGCGGCCTTGGGCGACGGCGGAGCCGAGGACGCGGACGGCGACGGGGACGACGAGGTCGGTGGCGGCGTGCGGTTGACGGCGGAGATCAGGTCCGGCTCCTCGGTACTCGGCACCGCGCCGGACGCCGTCGACGGGGTGTCCACCGGCGGCGGCGGTTCGTCCCCGGCGACCAGGGTCGGCGCCCGCGGCGGCTCGAACACGGTGTCGCGCAGCACGCTGCGCACGCCCCACCACGACAGCGCGACGGCCATCGCGGTGACCGCGAGCCACACCGATATCGACGTGATGGTCCTCCGCACGAGCCCTATCCTCTCGCCTGCGTTCCCGGCCCGGTGTTTCCCCTCCCGGGCCGGCCGGGGCGGAGAGTACGGGTACGGTTCCGAACCATGGCACAGGTGCTCGTGGTCGAGGACGATCAATTCGTACGTTCGGCGCTGATCCGATACCTCACGTCGTCCTCCCACGCGGTGCGCAGCGTCGGAACGGCCCTGGAGGCGTTGCGCGAAGTAGCCCTTTACCCGTTCGACGTGGTCATTCTGGACCTCGGTCTGCCGGACTTGGACGGATCCGAGGCGTTGAAGATGCTTCGCGGTATATCCGACGTCCCGGTGATCATCGCGACCGCCCGGGACGACGAGGCCGAGGTGGTCCGGCTGCTCAACGCGGGCGCCGACGACTACGTGACGAAGCCGTTCTCCGGGGAACACCTGGGCGCGCGGTTGTCCGCCGTGCTGCGCCGTGCGCGTGGGCGGACCACGGCGGACGTGTTCAGCGTCGGAGGTCTGCTCATCGACGTCCGGCGCCGGGAGGCACGGCTGGACGACCGGGAGCTGGAACTGACCCGACGCGAGTTCGACCTGCTGGCGTTCCTGGCCGCGCGGGCCGGGACGGTGGTGCCGCGCCGGGAGATCCTGGCCGAGGTGTGGGGCCAGTCGTACGGCGACGACCAGACCATCGACGTACACCTGTCCTGGCTGCGCCGAAAGCTGGGCGAGAAGGCGCGGGAGCCGAGGTATCTGCATACCGTGCGGGGTGTCGGGGTGAAACTGGAGCCGCCGGCGTGAGGCCCGGCCCGCGCGGGGGCGGGACGGCCGGGCGGCGGGAGGATGCGGCGGATCGGGCCGGCGCGCCGGGGCGAGCGGGTGGCTCGGGTCGGGTCGGTGGTGCCGCGGGGCGGGAGGTGAAGCCGCCGCGGGCGCCGAAGGGCGTGCGGGGCACGCTCGTGCGCGTCTCGTTGGCGGTCACCACGATGGTCGCTCTCGCGTTCTTGATCCCGCTGGTCCTGGTGATCCGGGAGATCGCCGCGGACCGCACCTTCACCGACGCCGAGCGGCAGGCCGCCGCGCTGCAGCCGGCGCTGGTGATCACCACCGACCGGGCGACGCTGGAGCCGGCCATCGCGAGCGTGCCGGCCGGCTCCGGCGGCCGGATCGCGATCCATCTGCCGGACGGGTCGGTCCTGGGCCGGCCGCGCGCGAGCGAGCACAGCGTGGCCACCGCGCGGGAGTCGGCCCGTTCGTTCCGAGTTCGCGCGGGCGGCGGGTGGGCGCTGTTGCAACCGTTGTTGTTGGACCAGGGCAGGATCACCGTGATCGAGGTGTACGTCCCGGACGACGACCTGGAGCACGGCGTGAATACGGCCTGGCTGGTGCTCACCGGGGTGGCCGTGGTCCTGGTCGGCGGCTCGGTGGTGGTCGCCGACCGGCTCGGTGCGCAGGTGGTGCGCTCGGCCCGGGGGTTGGCCGTGGCGGCCCGCTCGTTGGGTACCGGCGACCTGGCGGCGCGGATCACACCCCAGGGGCCTTCCGAACTCCAGGAGGCCGCCACGTCGTTCAACACGATGGCGGATCGGGTCGAGCAACTGTTGGCCAACGAACGGGAGATGGCCGCCGACCTGTCGCATCGACTGCGTACGCCGCTGACCGCGCTGCGGTTGAACGCGGCGGCGCTGGGCGAGGACCCGGTGGCCGAGCAGACCCGCAACGCGGTGGCGCAGTTGGAGCGCGAGGTCGACGAACTGATCCGGACCGCACGGCGATCGAGCGCGTCCATCGAGGCGGTGGGCTGCGATGCGGCCGAAGTGGTGCGCGAGCGCATGGACTTCTGGTCCGCGTTGGCCGAGGACGAGGACCGACCGTGGCAACTGGTGGGCGCGGCCGAACCGGTGCGGGTCCCGGTGCCCCGGGGCGACCTGGCGGCCGGCTTGGACGCGATGTTGGGCAACGTGTTCCGGCACACCGAGGAGGGCGTGCCGTTCTCGGTGACCCTGCACTCGGGCCGGGACGCGGTGATCCTGCTGGTGGCCGACGGAGGGCCCGGGATCGCCGACCCGGTGAGCGCCCTGCGGCGCGGACACGGCCAGGGCGGTGACGGCTCGACCGGGCTCGGCCTGGACATCGTCCGGCGGCTCGCGGAGGCCACCGGCGGCGAGGTGGGATTGGGTCGCTCGGTACTGGGCGGCGCGGAGATCAGCGTGCGGCTGGGCGGGGGTACGACGGAGTCGGTCGTTCGGCGCAGCCGGCGGGCGGGCAAGAGCCGGCGCGGGCGACGGCGGCCGGGGGCGGGGTGAGGGGGTGCGGCGGTGCCGCGGTGCGCTGCGATGCTGCGGTGCTCTTCGGGTGGGTGGCGAAACGGGGATTTTCTCACTGTGAGTCACGGCGCGTGTGCCGGCCGGCACCTGGACCTTGATCCAACCTTATGTGGGCCTTAAACCCTTGCCTCGGGTCGAATCGGGTTGGGTGGACAGGTGTTCTTCGGCCACGGTTTTCACTAGCCTTCAGAACAGCGGTCCATTCGGAACCAACGGGACTCCCCCCTTTCCGAATGGCCCAGGCGCAGCCCAATCCCCCCCAGGGTCTGTAGCCGTTCGGGGATCTCGCATCCCCGGCCGCTCGTGTCCCCACCCCCACCCGGGGCACGACGGCAACCCGACCCGAGAGCGAAAACTCTCGGGTCGGGTCTTTTTTGTTGGGTTGCTTGTTGGGCGACTGCGTCGCCGGCTCGCGAGGCGCCGCTTTTTCTTTCCCCCGCTTCGCTCCTCCAAGAAAAAGCGGCGCCTCGCTCGGGACGGCGTGTCCCTCCGCTTCGCTCCGGGCCACACCGTCCACACCTGCGGCTCCGCCGCTCTCCGCGCTTCGCGCGTCGATCACCGGGGTGGGGGTGGGTCGGGGGCGCTGACGCGCCGGGGGTGGGCGGGGGCGGGTTGTCTGGGGCGGGGGGCGGAAGTGGAACGTAATTTGGGCGCAATTTTGCGGGCTGCTTGCGCGCCGGAGGGGTGGCGTGGCTCGTTTCGGGCCGCCGGCCAGCGCGGTCTCGGGGGTCGTGGCACGCAAGCGTCGACAGCGCGTGGCGGTCGATCGCGCGGGGTCGTGTCCCGGGTGCGCTCGGCCGGGATCGGAGCGTTGACGGGTCCGTAACGCGTCTGTAACTCTGATTTCGCGCACTGCAAAAAGTTCACAGATTGTTGGGAACTTGCGGCCTAGAGCCGCAAATTTCGATCCGTGACCCGAACGCGCCGGTTTCCCGGCGGCGTTCCCCACCGCCGGCGGGACCGGCTTCACCGGCACCGCGATCCGGTCGACCACATGCCGACCCGGCCTTCGGCCTGCCCCGGCACGCACCGGCCCGCTCTCCGACCACGCGCGGCTCCTCCCGTACCTCCCGTGCACGTCCCCCGCGAGAGAACCGAACAGAGGAATGCGATGAGGCCACCCATCCCGAAATCCGCCGGCGCCACACTGGCGACCGGTCTGCTCGCGCTCGCCGTCGCCGTCGGGCCCGCCGGCGCCGCGACGTCCGCCGGGTCGGGCGACCGGGCCCGGGTCGCGAGCACCGATGTCGCAGCCGTCGCCGACGGCGACCAGGACACCTACTGGCAGGGCACCGGCTCGGAGTTCCCCCAAGCCGTCCAGGTCGATCGAGGCCGCAGCACGAGCATCGACGGCGTCGTACTCAAGCTGCCCCAGGGCTGGGCCGCGCGCAGTCAGACGCTGGCAGTGCAGGGCAGCGAGGACGGCACGAGCTTCAAGACCATCGTCGGCCGGGCGACCTACAGCTTCGAGCCCGCCTCGGCAAACACCGTCCGGATCCGCTTCCCGGCCACCCAGGCCAGATTCGTCCGGCTCGACGTCACCGGCAACAGCAAGGCGCCCGCCGCGCAGCTCGCCGAACTCGGCGTCGAGACCGCGGCCGACTCGACGACCAACCTCGCCCGCGCCGGGACCCTGACCGCGAGCAGCGCCAACGGGCCATATACGGCGGCCAAGGCCGGCGACGGCGATCAGGCGAGCTACTGGGAGAGCGCCAACAACGCGCTGCCGCAATGGATCCGGGCCGATCTCGGCGCCTCGGTCGGGGTGAACAAGGTGGTGCTCAAGCTGCCCGCCGGGTGGGAGCGCCGGACCCAGACCCTCTCCCTCCAGGGCAGCACCGACGGGACGACCTTCACCGACATCCTCGCCTCGGCCGGTCGGGTCTTCGACCCGGCGAGCGGCAACACCGTCACGCTCGCGTTCGACACGGTGACCACCCGCTACCTGCGGGTCGAGGTGATCGCCAACACCGGATGGCCGGCCGCCCAGGTGGCCGAGTTCGAGGTCTACGGCCCGACCACGGGCGACACCCAGGCACCCACGGCGCCGACCGCACTGGCCTACACCCAGCCGGCCACCGGCCGGATCCGGCTCACCTGGGCCGCCGCGACCGACAACGTCGGGGTCACCGGCTACGACGTGTACGCCGACGGCGTGCTGCGCAGCACCGTCGCCGCCGGCACGCTCGAATACACCGACAGCCTGCCGGACACCGCGACGGTGACCTATCACGTGGTCGCCCGGGACGCCGCCGGCAACAGTTCGCCGAACAGCAACCAGGTGACCCGTATCGGGTCCGGCGGCGGCACCGGCACGAACCTGGCCGTCGGCAAGCCGATCACCGCGTCCTCCACGACGCAGAACTTCGTCGCCACGAACGCCAACGACGACAGCGTGAGCACCTACTGGGAGGGCAACACCTACCCGAACACGCTGACCGTGGCGCTGGGTTCGAACGCGGATGTCCAAGCCGTGGTGGTCCGACTCGACCCGGATCCGGTATGGGGCCCACGCACCCAGACCATCGAGGTGCTCGGTCGGGAACAAAGCGCCGCCGGCTTCACCACCTTGGCCCCGGCGGCCGTCCGCGCCTTCGCGCCCGGCGCCGGCGGCAACACCGTGAGCATCCCGGTCACCGGCCGGGTCGCCGACCTGCGCCTGCGGATCACCGCCAACTCCGGTGCGCCGGGCGGTCAGGTCGCGGAGTTCCAGGTGATCGGCGTGCCCGCGCCCAACCCCGACCTGACCGTCACCGCGCTGACCGCGAGCCCCGTCGCACCGGTGGAGACCGACGCGATCACGCTGTCCGCGACGGTGAAGAACATCGGCCCGGTCGCCGCCGGCGCCACCGCAGTGAACTTCCGACTCGGTGACACCCCCGCCGGCACCGCCCAGGTGGGCGCGCTCGCCGCCGGCGCCACCACCACGGTGTCCACCACCATCGGCACCCGTCCCGCCGGCAGCTACGCCCCGAGTGCCAGGGTCGACGAGGCCAACGCGGTGATCGAACAGAACGAGACCAACAACGCCTACAGCGCGCCCGCTCCGCTCGTGGTCACTCCCGTGGCCAGTTCCGACCTGATCGCCTCGGCCGTCGAATGGACCCCGGACAACCCGGCCGCCGGCAACGCGGTCGCCTTCACCGTCACGCTCGAGAACCAGGGCACAATCGCGAGCGCGCCCGGTGCCCACCCGGTCACGCTGACCCTGATCGACGCCGCCGGCGCCGTGGTCCGCACCCTCACCGGCTCGTACACCGGTGTGCTCGCCCCCGGTGCGAGCAGCCCCCCGATCTCGCTGGGCGGTTGGCCGGCCGCGGACGGAACGTACGTCGTCAAGACGGTGATCGCCGCCGATGCCAACGAACTCCCGGTCAAGCAGGCGGACAACACGACTACCCGGCCGCTGTTCGTGGGCCGAGGCGCACACCTGCCCTATGACATGTACGAGGCCGAGGACGGCCTCCTGGCCGGCGGCGCGGCGGTGATCGGACCGAACCGGGTGATCGGCGATCCGGCCGGCGAGGCGTCCGGTCGCAAGGCGGTCACCCTCGAATCGACCGGCAGTTCGGTCGAGTTCACCACCCGTGCGAGCACCAACACCCTGGTCACCCGGTTCTCCATCCCGGACGCCCCGGGCGGCGGCGGCATCGACGCGACACTCGACGTGTACGTGGACGGCATCTTCCTCAAGGCCATCGCGCTCACCTCGAAGTACGCCTGGCTGTACGGCAACGAGGCGGCTCCCGGCAACTCGCCCGGTGCCGGCGGTCCCCGGCACATCTACGACGAGGCCAACATCATGCTCGGGACCACCGTCCCGAAGGGCAGCCGGATCAAACTCCAGAAGAACGCGGCCAACACCAGCGACTACACCATCGACTTCGTCAACCTGGAGCAGGTCGCGCCGATCGCCAATCCGAACCCGGCGACCTACGTCGTCCCGGCCGGCTTCACCCACCAGGACGTGCAGAACGCCCTCGACCGGGTCCGGATGGACCCCGGTGGCACGCTGGTCGGCGTCTACCTGCCGCCCGGCACGTACCCGACCGCGAGCAAGTTCCAGGTGTACGGCAAAGCGGTCAAGGTGACCGGAGCGGGTCCCTGGTTCACCAGGTTCGAGGCTCCCACGACCCAGGAGAACACCGACGTCGGGTTCCGCGCCGAGGCGTCCGCGAACGGCTCCTCGTTCACCGGCTTCGCCTACTTCGGCAACTACACGTCGCGGATCGACGGGCCGGGCAAGGTGTTCGACTTCGCCAACGTGTCGAACATCCTGATCGACGACGTCTGGAACGAACACACCGTCTGCCTGTACTGGGGCGCCAACACCGACAACGTCACGATTCGCGACAGCCGGATCCGGGACACCTTCGCCGACGGCGTGAACATGACCAACGGCAGCACCGACAACCACCTCGACAACATCGAGGCCCGCTCGACCGGGGACGACAGCTTCGCGCTGTTCTCCGCGATCGACGCCGGCGGCGCGGACGAGAAGAACAACGTGTACGAGAACCTGACCGCGATGCTGACCTGGCGTGCGGCCGGCATCGCGGTCTACGGCGGCTACGCCAACACGTTCCGCAACATCCGGATCGCGGACACCCTCGTCTACTCCGGCATCACCATCAGCTCACTCGACTTCGGCTATCCGATGAACGGCTTCGGTACCGAGCCGACCAACTTCCGAAACATCTCCATCGTCCGCGCGGGCGGCCACTTCTGGAACGGGCAGGTCTTCCCGGCGATCTGGGTCTTCTCCGCCTCGAAGATCTTCCAGGGCATCCGGGTGAGCGACGTGGACATCGTCGACCCGACCTACGGCGGGATCATGTTCCAGACCAACTATGTCGGCGGACAACCGCAATTCCCGGTCAAGGACACCATCTTCGACAACATCTCGATCACCGGCGCACACCGCAGCGGCGACGCCTACGACGCCAAGTCCGGCTTCGCCATCTGGGCCAACGAGCTCCCCGAACCGGGCCAGGGCCCGGCGGTCGGCTCGGTCACCTTCAACGGTCTGCGGATGAGCGACAACGCGCAGAACATCCGCAACACGACGTCGACCTTCACCATCACCGTCAACCCCTGACCCGACGGTCGCCGCCCGCGCCCCGCCGGGCGGGCGGCGACCACGCGGCCGGTCAGGGCCTAGATCGCGCCGACCTTGGTCAGGAACGCCTTCGTCTTCTCCGGGTCGTAGAAGAACTCCTCGAACTCCACCGGGTTGTCGAAGGCGCTCATGATCGCGTCGCACACGGCGGGGCAGGTGTTGCCGGCGCCCATCAGCATCTGGACGTGCTCCGGGGGGACGCCGAGCAGTGAGGTGGAGAACTTGACGCCGTGGCGCGCGCGGGACCAGAACGTGTCGAAGAGCGATTGCATCCACGCCGCGTCGAAGGGGCGATCGCCGTGCGCCACGATCGCGTCGAGGTACAGGTCGGCGGCTCGCGCGGCGTTGTTGGATCCCTGGCCGCTGAGCGGGTCGTTGGTGACCAGTACGTCGCCGATGCCCAAGGCCAGCCCACCGGAGGGAAGTTCGCCGACCGGCTTGCGCACGATGGGCGAGAAGCCGCCGCTGAGCACGCACATCGGATCGGTGAGTTCGGCGCGGCTGATCCGGTCGTGGTCCCACGGCGCGAACCGCCGGACCAGGTCCAGCATCAGTGCCCAGTGCGTGTCCGGGTCGCGCACGTCGCGGAACACGTCGAGCGGACCGCCCGGTACCGCCTCCAGCAGGATAATGTCGCACGGGCCGGACAAGGTCAGGCCCGGGAACATGATGATCTCGCCGGCCCCGGGGATCCCGTTGACATGCAGCGCGTCGTGGCCCACCTCCGGTCGCGGGGTCGCGCCGTGGAAGTACGCGACCGCCAACTGGCGTTGCGGCGTGGTGAATTCGGACTTCTCATGGTCGCGGTCGAACATCGACACCAGTTCGCCCTTGCCGGCGGCCACCACGACCAGGTCGTAGTTGCGGGTGTACCAGTCGATGTCGGACACCGCGACCGGGTGCACCACGAGGTTGCCGCCGCGCGCCACGAACAGCTCCATCCACGCGGGCATCTTCATCCGTTGGTCGACCGACTGGGCGCCGCCCATCTCGCCCAGCCAGTTCACCACCGGCGTGCCGTCCGGGCCGGGAATGGTGAACCCGGCCCGGGGTATCGGCGGCACCAGGTCGGCCCACAGGTCCAGGCCGTGCGGCTGTTCCAGCGCGATCGTGGACGGCATCATGATCTGGGTCGAGGTCACCCGCCCCGCGCGGATCTCGTCGGGGGTCCGCTCGGTCATCACGGTCACGTCGTAGCCGTGGGCCAGCAACCCCAGGCCGAGTTGGAGCCCGGATTGGCCGGCACCGACGATGAGGATCCTGCGCATGGCTGACGTCCCTTCCCCTGATCGAGTCGGAAGCATCGTATGGCTCGCGCTGCGTGTTCACCGGAGTACAGATCAAGAAGTCCGGCGCGGAGGAGAGCCGCGCACGAGCCCTACATGAACGAGGACTCCGCCGTCAGTCCCGACTCCTGGTCCGCGCCCGTGACGATGGGTTGACAGTTGCCCCACCCGACCCCGCCGCCCACCGGGTCGGTGACCCGCACCACCGTGTCCCGGATCTGGTGCAGCCGGCGGGCCTGTTCGGGCGTCGAGCAGTCCGCGATCCGCTCGCCCTCCACATGCAGTTCGCCGCGCCACTCGCCGTGGTGTCGCCCGTCCAGACCGAAGTACAGGCCCGCGCCGAGGTGGAAGCCGGTCGCCGAGACCACCTCGATCTCCAGCGGCCTGGCCGACCCGTCGGCCATCGTCGCGTGCAGCCGGCCGCCGCGCAGCCGCCGATTGACCGGGTCGTAGCTCAAGTTCGGTACCAGGTCCGCCCAGGCGTCCACGCGCCCGTCCGGGTGCTCGACCCCGCCCATCACCCGCTTCTGCACGAACCCGGGTGCCCGGGTGATTTGGTAGTGCAGGAACAGGGCGTAGCGGCTGCCGTCCTGACGTTCCATCAGGATCGGCGCCCAGATCATCCGGAACGATGTCGACGCGGGCATCCCGGTCGGCTCCAGGTCGGTTGCGGGCGTGCCCACGTCGTACCGGGTGCCCCACGAGTGGTCGCGGGTGGATACCCACGTGTCAGGGGTGATCTCGGTGCGTTCTCCGTCCACTTCGACCCAGCCGGACGCGACTCCCGTCTGGTGGTAGCGCACCAGGTCGGCGGTGGTGCGATAGGAGCGGCGGTTGTGGGTGCGGTCCTCGCAGACCGCCGGGACGACCGCCTCGAAGGTCCAGTCGAACGCGATCGGTTGGGCCGCGTTCGCCTCCAACACGAAGCGCACCACCTTGAGCGGTTCGACCACCTCGTACCGGATCGGTCCCACCGTGGTGGTGTGCGGCTCGGGGGCCAAGCGGCGTGAGCCGCGTACCGTGAGCTGCTCGACGCCGCGGGAGACGCCCGCGTAACCGTCCATCACGTTGCGGTTCGCGTACTTGCCCAGTCCGAAGCCCAGTTGCAGGCTGCCGTCCCGGGCCGCGGCCATCGCGCAGACCTTCTCGGTCCACGACGGGTCCGTCGTGGCCACCGTCGCGAACGTCTCGGCGACCTGGTGGTGAAAGCCTTCGTCGGCCGCGGTGAGCGGCCCGATCGGGTTGGTCACGAATCCTCCGTCGATCTGCGTCGCGCCCCGGACACCGGGACGCTGCCGGATTCTCCGCCGGACCTCGCCAACAGGCCAGAGTCTTGACCTGTGACAGAGAACCTGTTTTCGTCATGCCGTCACGCGAGCTCTCGCGTGGGCGACACACGTGGGCGACACACCAGGGGAGCGCCGCATGGAACGTGTCCCGATCGACGGACCACTCGCCGGCGTGCGCGTCGTGGACCTGTCCACGGCCGCCACCGGCCCGTACGCGGTGACCCTGCTCGCCGATCAGGGCGCCGAGGTGATCAAGGTCGAGCGTCCCGGGATCGGCGACATCTCGCGCTGGATCGGCACCGCGACCGGAGGCATCAGCGCGCTTTACCAGATGTGCAACCGCGGCAAGCGCTGCGTCGGCGTCGACCTGCGCACCGACGAGGGCCGCGACCTGGTGCGCGCGCTGATCGCCCGGGCCGACGTGGTGGTGCAGAACTGGCGGCCCGGCGTGGCCGAACGGCTCGGCCTGGGTTACGCCGACGTGCGGCGGGACGACCTCGTGTACTGCTCGATCTCCGGCTTCGGGGCGCACGGGCCCTACGCCGGCAAGGGCGCCTACGACACGGTGATCCAGGCGTACGGCGGGATCGCGGAGAACCAGAAGGACCCGGAGAGCGGGCGTCCGAGGTTCTCGAACCAGGCCCTCGCCGACAAGGTCACCGCGCTCACCGCCGCGCAGGCGATCACCGCGGCCCTGTTCGCCCGCGAGCGCGGGCGCGGCGGCCAGCACCTCGAACTGTCCATGCTGGACGCGGTGATCTCGTTCATGTGGGTCGACTCGGCCGGCAACGACGTGCTGCGCGACGGCGACGGCAGCCAGCCGGGCAGCTTCGTCGCGGACGTGCGTCCGTACGCGTTCGTGGACGGGTGGGGCATCGCCACGCCCACGTCGGACGCGGACTTCGCCGGCATGTGTCGCGCGTTCGGCGTGGAGGGGTACGACGACCCGCGCGTGGCCACGATCGCCGAGCGTCGGCGCAACCGCGAGGTCGGCCACGCGCTGGTGACCCGCTGCCACGAGGTCGCGACCAAACTCACCGTCGCCGAGGGCATCGCCCGGCTGGAGGCGGAGAACGTGCCGTGCGGGGTGGTCCGGGGCCCCGGCGACCTCGCGGCCGACCCGCACATCGCCGCCATCGGGCTGCTGGAGGACGACGTGCACCCGACCGCGGGGCGGCTGCGGCAGCCGCGGCATCCGGCGCTGTTCGGCGGCACGCCCGGGCGGCTGGGCGCGCCGGCTCCGGTGCTCGGGGCCGACACCGACGCGATCCTGGGCGAACTCGGTCTCGGCATGGAGCGCGTCGCGGAGTTGCGGGCGGCGGGGGTCGTCTGCTGAGGCAGTGGCCTGCGGCCCGGTCGTCCTCGAACGCCGGACGGGCTGGTTCGGCTTGCGGCCGCTCGGTGGCTGCGGTTGGGGGTGGCCGGCGCTTCCTTGTCCTCAAGCGCCGGACGGGCTGGAGTTTGGTTGCCCGGGGTTCGGTGGTTGTGGTGTGCGGATGGCCGGCGTTGCTTTGTTCTCAAGCGCTGGGCGGGCTGGAGTTTGGTTGCCCGGGGTTCGGTGGTTGTGGTGTGCGGATGGCCGGCGTTGCTTTGTTCTCAAGCGCTGGGCGGGCTGGAGTTTGGTTGCCCGGGGTTCGGTGGTTGTGGTGTGCGGGTGGCTTGCGGTGCGTAGTCCTGGGGCGTCGGGCGGGCCGTCCACCGGGTTTTGGGGCTCCAGGGGGAGTCGTGGCCGTGGGTGTCGCGGATTCGGACGGTCCAGTAGTAGGTCGCACCCGGTTCGTAGCGGAAGCCCGATGGGCGGATGCCCGTATGTCGGGTGGAGTGGACCAGGCCGCTGTCCCAGGCGTTCGGGTCCACGCCGCCGCGGGTGATCGTGTCGACGGCGTAGGGATCGGTCGAGACGACCAGGCGGTAGCCGGCCTGAGGAGGGGTCCTCCCGACCGGGCGTAACGTCCAGCCGATCCCGCCGGTGTCCCCGTTCGGGTCGTACGGCAGCGCCTCCACCGTCGGTGCGACGTCGGATGCGGCGGTCCGGCCGTGGGTCGTGCAGCCGAGCAGGCCGGCCGCCAGGGTTCCCGCGAACGCCACGCGCCCCAACTGCCCCATGCGTCGTGCGGGCCTCACGAGCACCCCTGTCCCCGGTGACGGATGATCACCGCGACCCTAGGGATGTGACACGCGTCACCGGAAGCCGGGCGGCCCGGCGCCCGGACCGCCCGCGGCGACGCGCGGGGATCGGCGGTATCCGGGTTGCGTGCGGGCGCGGGGCCGGGAGCAGGCAGGATAGACGGGTGACTCTCATCGATCTGCTCCCCGCCGAGGCCGACCCCGACGCCCTGTACGAAGCCTTCGCGGCGTACGCGGAAGAGCGCGGCCTCACCCTGTATCCCGCGCAGGAAGAGGCGCTGATCGAGCTGGTCTCGGGCAACAACGTGATCCTGAATACGCCGACCGGCTCGGGGAAGAGCCTGGTCGCCGCCGGCGGGCACTTCGCGGCGATGGCCCGCAAGGAGCGCAGCTTCTACACCGCGCCGATCAAGGCGCTGGTCTCGGAGAAGTTCTTCGACCTGGTGGCCCAGTTCGGCACCGAGAACGTCGGCATGATGACCGGCGACGCCTCGGTCAACGCGACCGCGCCGATCATCTGCTGTACCGCCGAGGTGCTGGCCAACATCGCGCTGCGCGACGGCGCGGACGCGGACGTCGGCTTCGTGGTGATGGACGAGTTCCACTACTACGGCGACCCGGATCGGGGCTGGGCCTGGCAGATCCCGCTGATCGAACTGCCGAAGGCGCAGTTCCTGCTGATGTCCGCGACGCTCGGCGACATGGACCGCTTCCGGAGCGACCTCAAGCGGCGCACCGGTCGGACCACCGCGATCGTCAAGTCGGCCACCCGCCCGGTCCCGCTGTACTTCTCCTATCGGGTCACTCCGCTGCACGAGACCATCGAGGAGCTGCTGACCACGCGTGAGGCGCCGATCTACATCGTGCACTTCACCCAGGCGTCGGCGGTCGAGCGGGCCCAGTCGCTGATGAGCATCAACATGTGCACGCGCGCGGAGAAGGACCAGATCGCGTCGGTGATCGGCGGTTTCCGGTTCACCACCAAGTTCGGCCGGCAGCTCTCGCGGTGGGTGCGGCACGGGATCGGTGTGCACCACGCGGGCATGCTGCCCAAGTACCGCCGGCTGGTGGAGCGCCTGGCCCAGGCCGGTCTGCTCAAGGTGATCTGCGGTACGGACACGCTGGGCGTCGGGGTCAACGTGCCGATCCGCACGGTGTTGTTCACCGCGTTGTCCAAGTACGACGGCCAGCGGGTGCGCCGGCTGCGGGCGCGCGAGTTCCACCAGATCGCCGGGCGGGCCGGGCGGGCCGGCTTCGACACGGTGGGCAACGTGGTCGCGCAGGCCCCCGAGTACGAGATCGAGAACATCAAGGCGCTGGCCAAGGCCGGCGACGACCCGAAGAAGCGCCGCAAGGTGGTCCGCAAGAAGGCCCCCGAGGGCTTCGTCGGCTGGAACGAGGAGACCTACACCAGGCTCCAGGAGGCCGAGCCGGAGCCGTTGGCGTCGCGCTTCCGGGTCACCCACGCGATGCTGCTCGCGGTGATCAACCGGCCCGGCAACGCGTTCGAGGCGATGCGGCACCTGCTCACCGACAACGACGAGCCGCGCGCCCAACAGTTGCGGCACATCCGGCAGGCCATCGCGATCTATCGCTCGCTTTTGGACGGCGGCGTGGTGGAGAAGCTCGCCGAGGCGGACGAGGAGGGCCGGACCGTCCGCCTCACCGTGGACCTCCAAGCCGACTTCGCGCTCAACCAGCCGCTGTCCACCTTCGCGCTGGCCGCGTTCGACCTGCTCGACCCGGAGGCACCGACCTACGCGCTGGACGTGCTCTCGGTGGTCGAGGCCACGCTCGACGATCCGCGCCAGATCCTCGCCGCGCAGCTCAACAAGGCCAAGGGCGAGGCGGTCGGGCAGATGAAGGCGGACGGGATCGAGTACGAGGAGCGGATGGAGCGCCTCGCCGACATCCAATACCCGCGCCCGCTAGAGGAGTTGCTCGAACACGCCTACGCGATCTACATGCGCAGCCACCCTTGGGTCGGTGACCACCCGCTGTCGCCCAAGTCGATCGTGCGGGACATGTACGAGCGGGCGATGACCTTCGGCGACTACGTCGGCTGGTACGAACTCGCGCGCACCGAGGGCATCGTGCTGCGCTACCTGGCGAGCGCCTACAAGGCGCTCAACCAGACCGTGCCGGACGACGCGAAGAACGAGGACCTGCACGATCTGATCGCGTGGCTGGGCGAGTTGGTCCGCCAGGTCGACTCCAGCCTGCTCGACGAGTGGGAGAAGCTGGCCAATCCGGACGCGACCCAGGAGGAACTCGACGACATCGAGGGCCGCACCACGCCGGTCACCGCGAACGAGCGGGCGTTTCGGGTGCTGGTGCGCAACGCGCTCTTTCGTCGGGTGGAACTCGCGGCGTTGCGGCGCTACTTCCAGCTCGGCGAGCTGTCCGAGCAGGAGGGCGACGGCAACTGGGACGCGGAGCGCTGGCAGGACGCGCTGGAGGGTTATTGGGACGAGCACGACTCGATCGGCACCGGTCCCGACGCGCGCGGCCCCAAGCTCATGCAGATCACCAAGGAGGACTCCGCGTGGCGGGTCCGCCAGGTGTTCGACGACCCGGCCCAGGACCACGACTGGGGGATCACCGCCGAGGTGGACCTGACCGAGTCGGACGAGACCGGGCGCGCGGTGTTGCGGGTGGTCGCGGTCGACCGGATGTGAACCCGGGGCCCGGCGTTGGGGCAGACTGGGCCCATGACGAAGAAGCGGTCCACCGTCGACGCACACGGTTCGATCCTGTCCTGGCGCTCGCACAACTCGGTGTTGTCGATCGCGTCGGAAGGCTCGGTGTTGTCGATCGGGTCGGTGGGTTCGGTGTTGTCGGTGGGCTCGGTCGGCTCCGCGCTGTCCCTCGGCTCGATCGGCTCGGCGCTCTCCGCCGCGTCGATCGGCTCCTACCTGGGGGCGGCATCGGCGTTCTCGGCCCAGTCGGTGTGGTCCGCCTTCTCGATCCAGTCCAGCGGCGCCGTCTTCGACCACCACAACGCCCGAAAGCTCGCCGCCCGCCGAGCGCTCCTGCCGGCGAGCGCCGCGATCGCCGGCCTCGCCACGGCGGCAATCCTGGTCCGCCGATCGCGCTGACCCCCTCGGCCGTACGCGCCGGCCCGGCCGCTCCTGAGCGCCGGCCGTACGCGGACGCGGCCGAAAGGAGCCCGACCGGCGAGTCGGCTCAGTCCGCGTCGAGGCCCTCGGCCGGTTGGGTGCCGGGGCGGAAGGGCATGCTGCCGGTTCGTTTGGTGCCGGCGAACGCGGTGAGGTCGTAGGCCGTTTCGGCGTGTACCGCCAGATCCAGGCCCAGTTGTTCGTGGTCGGCGTGGGCGCGGAAGCCGATGGTGCGGTCGATCGCCTTGGCGATCGTGTACGTGACGCCGAAGGAGAACGCGGAGACCACCACGATCGCCACCAACTGCTTGCCGAGCAGCGCGGCGCCGCCGCCGTGCAGCAGGCCCTCCGGGCCGCCGGTGACGTCCTTGGCCGCGAACAGGCCGATCAGCAGCGTGCCGACCACGCCGCCGACGTAGTGCACGCCGACCACGTCGAGCGAGTCGTCGTAGCCGAAGCGGTGCTTCCAGCCCACCGCGAAGCTGCACAGGACACCCGCCGCCAGGCCGATCACCAGTGCGCCGGGCAGGTCCACCACGCCGCAGGCCGGGGTGATCGCGACCAGGCCGGCGACCGCGCCGGAGGCGGCGCCGAGCGTGGTGGCGTGTCCGTCCCGGCGCTTCTCCACCGCGAGCCAGCCGATCAGCGCGGTGCACCCGGCCGCCTGCGTGTTCACCAGTGCCTGTGCGGCCAGGCCGTTCGCGCCCAGCGCCGAGCCGCCGTTGAAGCCGAACCAGCCGAACCACAGCAGACCCGCGCCGAGCACCACGAGCGGCAGGTTGTGCGGTCGCATCGGATCCCGCTTGAAGCCGATCCGGGGGCCGAGCACCAGGGCCACCGCCATGCCCGCGGCGCCGCAGTTGATCTCGACCACCAGGCCGCCCGCGAAGTCGAGCGCGCCGAGCCGGTGCGCGATCCACCCGTTCGGCCCCCACACCCAGTGCGCGAGCGGTACGTACACGCACAGCACCCACACCGCGCAGAAGAGCACCCACGCCTTGAACCGGGTGCGGTCCGCGATCGCCCCGGAGATCAGTGCCACGGTCAGGATCGCGAAGGTCAACTGGAAGGCCATGAACAGCAGCTCGGGCACCGTGCCGTGCAGGTCGGTGGGCTTGATGCCGGCCATGAACGGCTTGTCGAGCGCGCCGAGCAGTCCGCCGCCCAGATCGTCGCCGAACGCCAGGCCGTAGCCGAAGGCGATCCACACCACGGTCACCACGGCGATCGCCACGAAGCTCATCATCAGCATGTTCAGCACGCTCTTGGCCCGGACCATGCCGCCGTAGAAGATCGCCAGGGCGGGGGTCATCAGCAGCACGAGCGCGGTGGCCACGAGCAGCCACGCGGTGTCTCCGGCGTTCAGGGCGTCGGTCGCGACGGTCATGCGGCTCCCTCGTGGGCCTGATCTGGTCTCAGGTCAGGGTGGGCAGGCCGAGTTTCCTGGCGTATACCTCGGTGTTACGCGCGGGTTAAGGAACCCGCCCCGTGTTACGCGCGCATTGCCCGACGATGAGCGAGTGCGCACGCGGTGAGCGGGTCGACACGTACGTGAAACACGACCCGCCCGGCGGGGCGAGTGCCCGATCGGCGCCCGGCCTACTCCGGTACCCGGCCGCCCGAGCGGCGGGTCACCAGCCGCGCGACCGAGCCCAATCGTTCGCCGTGGGCCATCACCTGACGGCCCGTCACGCCCTTGAGCCCGTTCAGGGTGAGAGCGACCGCGACCCGGCCGGCGGCGTCGAAGACCGGGGCGACCAGGGTCGAGATGTCGTAGACGGTGTCCGGGTCCACCGCGATCAGCTCGTACTCCTCCTCGCCCAGCGCGGCGGCCAACTCGGCCAACCGGTCACGCAGCAGCGCGGCCTCGCGCGGATGTTCGGCCATACGCTCCAGCGTGCCGCCGATCCGGGTCCGGGTCGGGCTGTCCAGGGTGATCGAGTACCCGCGCTCGCGGACCGCGGCCAGGGTGGGCGGCAGATGCACCCGGGCCGTACCGCGCACACGCTCGTCCAGCCGGTCCAACCACGCGTCGACCTCGGCCGGCGCCGACCACGCGTGGAAGACCTGGCCGAGCGGCGGCACCATGCGCAACCGCTGACCGACCCGGACGTCGGCCGAGGCCAACTGCGGCCGGCCCTCCACGGCCAGGATGACGATCTCGTCACCCACCGCGACGCTGGCGATCAGCTCGGTGGCGAACTCGTCGGCCAGCCCGCGCATCTCGGCCCGGGCCAGGTCCACCGCCCGATTGCCGCGCAGCGCCGCGTCGCCGAGCGCGACCAGGGCCGGGCCCAGCTCGTAGGTCTTGCGGCGCGGATGCCGGACCAGGTAGCCGGCGTCCTCCAGGGCCTGAAGCACCGACAGGGCGGACGCGAGGTTGATGCCCAGGGCGGAGTGCAGCTCGGACAGCGTGTAGGCGTCGCCCGGGTGGGCGGCGAAGAAGTTCAGGATCTCCACCGCGCGACCGGCGGCGAGGGCGGGACGGACCATGACGGCGACTTTCCGACCCGGCGGGCACCTTGTGGCCGGTACCTGGGCGGGTCACACTCGGGACCACGGAATACGGGATTCGAAAACATTTTTCAGCATATCGAAAATGGGGTGCTCCGATGAAGCTCGACGTGCTCTACGAAGTGGACGTGCCGCGCCCGTGGCACGGTGAACACCCCTACGGCCAGCGGCGCGAGGAGCAGCGCGCGTATCGCGAGGCGATCGAGCAGATCCGGCTGGCCGACCGGGTCGGGTTCCACACCGTCTGGGCGGTCGAGCACCACTTTCGCGAGGGCCGCTCGCACATGCCCGCCTCGGAGGTCTTCCTGGGCCACCTGGCCGGGATCACCGAGCGGATCCGGATGGGCTTCGGCGTCACGCTGACCCCGTTCGGCTTCACCCCGCCGCAGCGGATCGCGGAGAAGGTCGCGACCGTGGACATCCTGTCCGGCGGCCGGGTCGAGTGGGGCACCGGCCGCTCCACCCCGATGGAGCAGACCGCGTTCGGCGTGGACATCGCCAAGTCCCGGGACGACTGGCGCGAGGCGATCGAGATCGTCACCGGCATGTGGCGCGAGGAGTACTTCGAGTACGAGTCGGAGCGGTTCTCCTTCCCGCGCCGGATGGTCACCCCCAAGCCGTTCCAGGACCCGCACCCACCGTGCTGGATGGCAGCCACCTCGCAGGGTTCGGCGGAGATCGCCGGTCGCAACGGGCTGGGCATGTTGTCCTTCTCGATCATGCAGCCGTTGGAGACGATGGCCGCCCAGGTCGCCGCCTACCGCGCGGCGGCGGCGAACCCGACCCCGCTCACCGACGTGACCACGAACAAGGTCGCGGCCTACACGCTGGTGCACACCACCGGGAGCAAGCAGGTCGACCGGCGGGTCTGGGACTCGGTCGCGTGGTGGTACAAGAACCTGGCCATGTTCACCCTCGAATGGGAACTGCCGCACCTGTCCCCGGCCGAGCAGGACAAGACCTTCCCGCTGCTCAAGCCGATGTTCGAGGGCAACGTCCCGGTGGAGACCTTCGACGCGGCGGACATGATCGTGATCGGTGACGTGGAGACCTGCGTACGCAAGATGAAGCGCTACGCGGACCTGGGGGTGGACGAACTGATCTGCTACGTCCAGTGGGGCTTCCTGGAACACCAGGACATCCTGCGGACGATCGAAATCCTCGGCAAAGAGGTCATTCCGGAACTGGAGAAGTATCAGCCAAACAAATAGTGGGCACAGTCGGTCGGTTACTGATAATCCTTGGCGCCGTGACCACCTCCATATACGCGTCGCGCCTGCGACGCATCGCTCCCGTCGGCCTCGCCCTCGTGCTGGCCGCCGGGTGCGGCGGCTCCGGCGGCGGAGCCGAGTCGAAGACCGAGCGGCGGCCCACCGCCGCGCCTTCGCCCACCGGTACCGCCACCGCGAGCACCCCGACGGCCAAGCCGATCGGTGCGGACGACCCGGCGCTCAAGGAGTTCTACGGCCGGAAGCCGGCCTGGGCGAAGTGCGCCGACGACAAGGCCACCAAGGCGGACGAAAGCCTGCTGGAGTGCGCGAAGTTGCGGGTGCCGCTGGACTACGCGAATCCGGCGGCCGAGGCGATCGAGGTGCAGGCGTACCGCAAGAAGGCCACGGGGGAGCGGCTGGGCGTGCTGGCCGTCGACCCCGGCGGCCCGGGATCGGGCGTGCTGCGCATGGTGGCCGGGTTCGGGCAACGCCCGGCGCTCGCCGAACGCTACGACGTGGTCGGCATCGACCCGCGCGGCACCGGTGACAGCAACCCGGTCACCTGCGTCGACAACGCCGGCATCGACCGGCTGCGCGGCCTCGACCCGACCCCGGACGACGCGGCCGAACTGGCCTCGATCTCGGCGTTCTACGCGGAGTTCGCCGACGGCTGCACCGCGCGCGGCGGCAAGCTGCTCGCGCACCTGGGCACCCGGGAGGTGGTGGGCGACCTCGACGTCCTGCGCGGTGCGCTGGGCGAGGACAAGCTCAACTACTTCGGCTACTCCTACGGCACCTTCCTCGGCGCCGTGTACCTGGAGACGTTCCCGGGCCACAGCGGCCGGATGGTGCTGGACGCGCCGATGAACCCTGCACTGGACCGGGTCGCGGCCGCGCGCAGCCAGGCCCGCGGCTTCGAACAGACCTTCCGGGCCTTCCTGGCCGACTGCCTGAAGCAGTCGGACTGCCCGTTCGAGGGCACGGTCGACGAAGCGGTGCGCACCCTCGCCGACCGGCTGCACAAGCTGGGCGAGAAGCCCTTCAAGGCCGCGGGCGGTCGCACCATCGGCGAGGGTGAGGCCGTCAACGCGATCTCCCAGGCGGTCTACAGCGAACAGGCCTGGAAGGACCTGCGCGCGACCCTGGCGATCTACCTGGGCGACGACGCGCGCCGGGCCGCCTCGGCCACCGACTACTGGCTGGGCCGCGAGGAGGACGGCTCCTACCCGCGCGACCACGCCGCGGCCAATGTGACGATCAACTGTGCCGACGGACGGCAGTTGACCATCGCCGAGGCCGACGCGCTGGCCAAGGAACTGGCCGACCCGCTGCCGATCACCGGACCCGGCGTGGCCTGGTCCTTCGCCGCGCAGTGCCGACCGGCCGGCGCCGATCGGGCCCGCCCGATCAGCGCGCCGACCGCGCCGCCGGTGCTGATCGTCGGTTCCACGGGCGACCCGGCGACGCCGTACGAGCAGGCCCAGGCGCTCACCCCGCAACTGCCCGGCGCGGTCCTGCTCACCCGCGAGGCCAACGGGCACGGCTCCTACAACCGCGGGAACACGTGCGTGGACACCGCGGTGGAGACCTACCTGATCAAGGGCGAACTGCCGGCGGCCGGTACACGCTGCACGTGACCCGGGCGGACATCCGTCGAAACCGTCGGTGCCGCACGATGTCGAGCGGGCTCGCACACCGCGCCCCGGATTGCGCGCTCTGCCCGGCACGTTCCACCGGCGCGTTGTACGGTCCGTGAGTGACAGTCACATCCCTGGTTCCCTGGCCCGCCGACTACCCCGGCGACTACGCGGTCGTCGACGTCGAGACCACCGGGCTGCGAAGTTCGGATCGCATCGTCTCGGTCGCCGTGGAGTTACTCGACCGAGCCGGTACGGTGACCGACCGCTGGTCGACGCTGGTGGACCCGCGACGCGATCCCGGACCGGTGCACATCCACGGCCTGACCCCGGAACGGCTCGCGGGCGCGCCCACGTTCGACCGGATCGCCGACGACCTGGCCGAGTACCTCGCCGGACGAGTCCTGGTCGCGCACAACGCGCCGTTCGACTGGGGCATGTTGACCGCGGAGTTCGGCCGTCTGGACACGCCGTGGCCGATGCGGCGGCGGTTGTGCACGATGGCGCTGGCCCGGCACCTGGAACTGCCGATCGGCGACTACCGACTGGCCACCCTCGCGGCGCACTACCGGGTGCGGCAACTGCGCGCGCACGACGCGGTGGACGACGCCCGGGTGCTCGGCGAGATCTTCCGGTACAGCCTGCACGAAGCGGCGGGCGCCGGCCTGCCGCTGCCGCTGACCGTGCCGGACGCCGGCTCCGGGCTGCGCCGCGCCGCCGCCGCCCGCACGCGCCGTCCCGAGCGGTCGGTGTCGGCCAAGGCGCCCTGCCCGTGGACGAATCCGGGCCGGCTCGACCTGGGGGTGGGGCTGATCCAGGGCATGCGGGTGGCGTTCACCGGCGGGGGCGGCCGATCGCGCGAGGAGTCGGAGCGGCGGGCGACCGAGGCCGGTCTGTACGTGGCGACCTCGGTCAGCGGGAAGACCTCGGTGCTGGTGACCGACGACGCGGGCAGCGGCAGCGGCAAGAACCGCAAGGCCGCGCAACTGGGTACACCGGTGATCGACGAGGCCACGTTCGCGCGCTTGTTGGCGCGGGTGTCGCCGGGCACGGCGGTGGCCCGCCCGACGGCGGCGCCGGTGGTCGCGCCGGCGGTGCTTCCGGCGCCCCGTACGGAGCCCGACCCGGAGCCCGAGACGGATCGCGGGCCGGCATCCGTGGCCGGCGCGGCCGGTGCGATCCAGGCGCCCGTCCCGGCCGAGGCGCCGAGCGCGCCCCCGTCGGGCCCGGCCCCGGTCGCTCCGCCGCGCGTCCCCATTCGCCCGACGGTGCGTCAGGTCCTGGTCCTCCAGGGCCGGGACGAGCACGGCGAGGGCGGCCGGGTGCGCCAACTCGTCCTCGACTCCGGCGCTCGGCTCCGGATCAACCTCACCTCGACCGTGGACACCGTGGTGGTGCTGCCCGGCGCGGCGACCGATCCCCGGATCGCCCGGGCGCGGGCGTTCGGCGCGGTGTGCCTGACCGAGGCGCAATGGCACGCCTCACTCGCCGACGCGCCCGAGTCCGGCCCCCGAGCCGAGCCCGGGGCCGGCCCGGCCGGTAGGGGCGACAACCTCCCGCGCGGCGGCACCGTGCAACTGCCCGGCGGCGCCGACCCGGGCCGGTGGACGCTGAACGCGTCCTGGGCCTGGGAGCGCCCGGACGAGGACATCGACATCGTGGCATTTCTGCTCGACGAGCACGAACGGGTACGCGGCGACGCCGATTTCGTGTTCTGGAACCAACCGGCCACCCCGTCGGAGACGGTCGCCCTCGACGCGTCCGGCCCGGCCGAGCAGACGGTCACGCTCGAACTGGATGCGCTGCCACGTGACGTACGTCGCGTCGTCATCGCGGCCTCGGTCGACGGAGCGAGCACATTCGCGGCGGTCGGGCCGATCGAGATCGACGTGGCGCCGTTCCAGGCCACCTCGTTCGTCCGCTCGGTGCTCGACGCCGCCACCGTCGAACGGGTGTTGCTGCTGGGCACGTTCTACCGCCACGGCGCCGGCTGGAAGTTCCGTACGGAGGGCCAGGGCTACGAGTTCGACCTCGCCGCACTGGCCGGCT
Source organism: Embleya sp. NPDC050154 (assembly GCF_044460165.1). NCBI lineage: Bacteria > Bacillati > Actinomycetota > Actinomycetes > Kitasatosporales > Streptomycetaceae > Embleya > Embleya sp. NPDC050154. The sequence continues at coordinate 93,103 of NZ_JBITJP010000017.1, read as the reverse complement.
CGTTCGGCGTGGAGATCGCCTGAGACCCGTTGCCGACCGGCCGCTGGGGGGAGTGCGATTCGGTACCCGGGCGGCGGAGTGGTTTGCTTGACCCGGCCGACAGCAATCGAGGGCAAGGAGTGGTCATGGCGCAGGTCAGGGCAACCGCACAGACGACTGTGGCGGCGAAACCGGAAACGGTTTTCGCGGCCGTCGCCGATTACGCGGACGTGCGGCCCAAGCTGCTCACCGAGCACTTCTCGGAGTACGACGTGCGCGAGGGCGGCAAGGGCGCCGGCACGGTGGCGCACTGGCGGCTGCAGGCCACGAGCAAGCGGTCGCGAGACTGCCTGGTGACGGTCACCGAGCCGGCCCCCCTGACGCTGGTGGAGACCGACGCCAACTCGTCGATGGTCACCACGTGGACCGTGTCGCCGGCGGGCGCGGGCAGCCGGGTCGAGGTCGTCACGGTGTGGAACGGGGCGGGCGGCATCGGGGGCTTCTTCGAGAAGACCTTCGCGCCCGCCGGGCTCAAGCGGATCTACGACGGCGTGCTCGCGAAGCTGCCCGACGCGCTCTGATCGCGGGTTCCACGAGACGTGGGACGACGCCGGCCGGCCCCACCGCGAGGTGGAGCCGGCCGGCGTCGGGCCGATCGTTTTGGTGTGCGGCAGCGCTCAGGTGAGCAGCGAGCCCGCGCCGATGCCCAGGGCCGCGGCCGAGACCAGGCCGAAGAAGCCGACCCACACCGTCCCGGGGATCTTGGTCAGGTCGGCGAGCTGATCCGCGTCCGACCACGGCGCGCGGCCACGACCGCGCATTTGCTGAAGCTCGAAGACCGGCCGCACCCCGGACACCAGCAGGAACCACACCAGCAGGTACGCGAACGCCGCCTGGATCCGCGCACTGGCCAGCCAGGAGATCGCGAAGATCACCCCGCCGGTGGTCAGCAGCACCAGCGCGCCGAACCAGTTGCGTATCGCGATGAACATCAGCGCGAGCAGCACCAGCGCCACCCACAACACCATGGTGATGTGCGCGCCCGCGAGCAGCGCCGCACCACCCGCGCCCAGGATGGACGGCGTGATGTAGCCGGCCATCGCGGTGAAGATCATGCCCAGGCCCGTCGGCTTGCCCACCGACACGGTCACCCCGGAGGTGTCCGAGTGCAGTCGGATGCCGGACAATCGGCGCCCGCTGAGCAGCGCGACCATCGCGTGCCCGCCCTCGTGCGCGATCGTCACGACCGAGCGCAGCGGTCGCCAGGTCGGGCGGTACAGCACCACCACGACCGCGACCGCCCCGGTCACGAGCGCGAGCCAACTCGGCGGATCCGGTTGGGTTCCGACCACCCGGTCCCACAGGTCCTGCAACGACACCGTGTCGACGCTGCTCACGCCACCCCTCTCGTCTCACGTCCGCCCCCGCCCCGCCTCGAACGCTACCGCCCGCCGAGCCCTGCGGTTCGCGCCCGCCCCCGGCTCATCCCCGCGGTACGGCCCGCCGCGCCACGTGCTCGGTGTGCTCGACGTCGCGCGGCGCGGCCTTCGGGTCGAAGTCGTGCGCGCCGACCTCGACGCGCACACCGCCGCCGAGCACGAGCCGGTCGCGCGGGGCGAGCATCTCCTCCACGTCGACGGCCAACGGCCGACCGGGTTCGTGGCCGGCTCCGTTCCAGCGCTCGATCTCGGTGCCGTTGGCCGAACCCAGGTCGACCGCGAGCACCCGCTCACCGGCGCGTCCGGTCGCGAAGCGCAGCAGTAGGTGCTGCCGGCTGACGTAGCGCACCGCCTCGCCGAATCGGCGCTGCCGGGTGCCCAGGTTGTAGCCGTTCGCGATCCGGCCCCGGCCCAGGACCAGATTGATGCCCAACTCCAGCGGCAGGCGTTCGATCGACTCGCCGGTGGCGTGGTCGGCCAACTCCACCTGTCGGGTCGCCCGCCGGGGGCCCTGGGCCGCGAGCACACTCGCGCACTCCGGGCAGAGCGCCCGCGCGCCGACGTCCACGCGCGGCCACACCGGGATCAGGCCCGTCCACGTGCGCGCGTACGGACAGCGCGGTTCGATGCACCGCCACCGGGTGTTCAGGATCTCCGGGCCCGGGTGCGGCCGCGCGGACCCGTCGAGCCCTTCGACGTCTTCCTCCGGCGCGAGCGGTCGGAGCGGCTCGGGGTCGATGCCGCGCGGGACGAAGTGCACGCCGTGCTCGTCCTGGTGCCAGTGATGGAAACGTTCCGGGTGCGACCGGACCCACGGATGCCGAGCACGGAAGTCGAGGAAGAGGTCCCCGCTGAGCACGTGCAGCCCCTCGGCCTCGGCGCGTTCGAGCAGGAACGTGTCCGCGACCGCACGCACGCTCACCTCGCCCCGGGCCGCGCGGCGCGACAATTCGCTGCGGTCGGCCGCGTCCAGAGCCGGCAACAGCGCCTTGGCCAGCACGAGTTCGACCCGGACGCCGGCACCGTGCCGGGCCCGCCACGCGCTCACGACCGCGTCGAGCCGGGCCGCAAAAGGCCCCTTCGCGCCGATCGGATGAAGCCCTTCGGAGTGACACACATCGGCCACATCCACGATCGCGTTCCACACACCGTCCCCCTGACCGAGCCCTCGTGCAATTCCTATCCGAAACCCGGTCGCCGCGCCGGGCTACACGCCCTAACGTGCGATCGTGATCGAGACCCTGGCCCTGTCCGCGCAAGCCACCACGACCGCAGACCTGTTGGCCCGCGCCGCCGTCGAGCGCGGCATGGCGGTCGCCGTGCTCGACGGTCCGCGGCCCGACCTGCGCGGATCGGCGGTCTACTACGGCGGACCCCGGTTCGCCGACACGGTGGCCGAGTCGCTGGACATAGCTTTGCTGGAGCCGGCCGACCACTGGCTGACCACGCTGGACGAGCGCTGGACCCGGCGGGCGATCACGCGGACGACCATGGCCGAGGCGCGGCGGCTGCGCGTGCCGGCTTTCGTCAAGCCGCCGAGCGACAAGTCGTTCGAGGCGGCCGTGTACGCCGACGGCACCCGACTGCCGCCCGCCGTTCCCGGCGAAACCCCGGTCCTGGTCAGTGAGATCCGGACATTCGTCGCCGAATACCGACTGTTCGTGCTGGACGGCGTCGTGCACACCGGCTCGCGCTACGCGCGCTTCGGCCGACTCGACCCGCTGCCGCTCACCAAGGATCCGCAGGCCGGCGAACTCCTGGCGTTCGCCGCCGAGATGCTCGCCCACACCGCCGCCGACCTACCCGGCGCGGTCGTGGTGGACGTCGGCCTGGCCGGCACCGCCGACACGGCCGAGGAGCACTGGGTGGTGGTCGAGGCCAACATGGCCTGGTTCAGCAACATCTACGCCGCGGACCCACCCCGCTGCCTCGACGCGATCCGAACCGCCGCCGGTCCGCGCGCCTCGCTACGCCCGACCGACACCCCTTTCGTCCGCCCGTACCCGCTCACCCACACGTAGTTCGGGCCCGTTTCCGGCTTCGACGGGCCGTGGCCTCGGGTGCCGGGGGCGGCTCAGGGCGTGGGGTCGGGGCGGTGGGATTCGGCGTGGAGGTAGGCGGCGGCCAAGGTCGGGACGCAGGTCAGGTTGGTGCTCAGGCCCGGGCGCACGATCCAGGTCATCGACGAGCCGGGGTAGGGACGCGGGCCGGGCAGGGTGAGGCAGCCGCCGTGGCCGACGTAGTGGTATCGGGTGCCGTCGGCCGGGCCGACGGCGGGGCCGACGGCGGCGAGCCAGGCCTCGGCGCTGCCGGGGCCGATCAGATAGGCCCACTTGCCCGCGTGTTCCTCGGCGATCACCGCCCCGACGGGTTCGGCGGCGGCCGTGAGCAGGTCGAGCACGGCGGCGCCGAGGTCGACCCGCATCACCACGGCGTCGAACAGACGGCCGGTGTCCGCGGCGCGCCGTGCGCCCGGGTTGGTCAGCCACGTGTACCGCGTTTCGCGCGGATCGCGGGTGGCGGCGCTGATCCACGCGATCCCTGCCTGGTTCACGCCGGCATCTTGCTCCTGCAGCACGTTCCCTCGCCTCCCAAAGGTCGGGAAAAGGCGCGATCGGTCACTTGCGAGCAGCCCGACGGGTGGTCGAGGTGTCGCTGTAAGTAGCGTCCTCGGTGGGCGCAATAAGTGCAATCAAACAACTCACTCGACTTGCAGAGTGTCGGACATGAGTACCATGACGGGCGACTCGCCGCGGTGAAGCCCGGAAAAGCCGTTGAAGCCGGTAAAGATGATGAACGGCTCGAAGCCTCGGCGCGGCCGGAATACCTCGACGGAAGTGCTCGGGAGCGGGAGGAAAAATGGGCGCGGAGCAATACCCGACGGTGCGCAGACGCGTTCTGGGTGCCAACCTGCGTCGCCTGCGCGAGGACAAGTCGCTGTTGCTGGAGGACGCCGCCGACGCCCTCTCCTGCCATCCGGCGAAGGTCAGTCGGATCGAGTCCGGACGCAGTGGGATTCGGGCGCTGGATCTGAAGGCGCTGCTGGATCTGTACGAGGTGGGCGACGCACAGGCGCGGGAGGGCTGGCTGGCGCTCGCCCGCGAGGGCCGCCGACAGCGCTGGTGGCGCGACCTGGCCGATCAACTTCCCCAGGACTTCCTGGACTTGATCGGACTGGAGGCCGAGGTGGCGTCCTGCCTGGGCTTCCAGCCGAGCATCATTCCCGGGTTGTTCCAGACCGAGGAGTACGCGACGGCGGTGATCCGCGGCGGCACGGTCGGACCGGTCGACGAGCAGTGCCGCACCAGGGTCCGGGTGCGGCTGGATCGACAGCGCGTGCTCACCCGCGAGGAACCGGCCCCACTGGAGGTGTCGATGGTGATCGGCGAGGCCGCTTTGCGCCAGGAAATAGGCGGCCATCGGGTGCTTCGGGAACAACTCGTGCACTTGATCGAAATTGCACAACTATCGAACGTGACCGTGCAAGTACTACCCTTTTCGGCAGGCGCCTATCCGGGCGGCCCCACGCCGTTCTCGATCTACGGATTCCCTCCCCCGTCGGGGATGGAAGTGGTTTCGCTGGAGAACATCACCAGCCACGCGTACCTGGAAAGAGCCCAGGACACCGCTCACTACGGCAAGGTCTTCGCCGACTTGCGGGGCATCGCGCTCAGCCCCGTCGAGTCGGAGGCCTTCATCGCGGCCAGTGCCCAGCAACTCGCAGACCGAGCCGCTCGAAACCGGAGCGACTCGCCCACCGAGAAGGAAGAACGCCATGCCTGAGAACAACGCCCCCCGTTGGTTCAAGAGCTCCTACAGCATGCAGAACGGCGACTGCACCGAGATCCGCCCGCACCCGGACGGCGCCGTCGAGGTACGGGACAGCAAGGACCCGGCCGTCGGGCTGCTGACCCTCGCCCGCACCCCCTGGCGCACATTCGTCAGCGCGCTGCGCACCGACGCCTGACCCCTGCGTCACCGGCCCCCGAGGTCCGCGAGCCGCCCGCCCCCCCGATGGGCGACTCGCGGACCTCCCGTCGTTCCGAGGCACCCGCGGCTCCCGCGGGCTCCGCCGGGCCCGCCGATCCGGCCGGCCCGGCCCACCGACCGGCCACGACACCCACTGCCGGCTCCGGAATCGGTTCGAGTCCGGACGAGGCGCCCGGTACGCTCCGGGGGCATGGCTGCCCCGACTGGTTCCCCCCGCATGCCCGACAAGCCCGCCCTCGACGGGCTGGAAGCGAAATGGTCGCGCGTCTGGGAAGAGACGGGCGTATACCGCTTCGACCGGAGCCGGACCCGCGACGAGGTCTACTCGATCGACACCCCGCCGCCGACGGTCAGCGGATCGCTGCACGTGGGCCACGTGTTCTCCTACACCCACACCGACGCCATCGCGCGCTACCGCCGGATGTGCGGGCGCGAGGTGTTCTACCCGATGGGCTGGGACGACAACGGCCTGCCCACCGAGCGGCGCGTGCAGAACCACTTCGGCGTGCGTTGCGATCCCGCGCTGCCCTACGACGCCGACTTCGTGCCGCCCACGTCGCCCGGCAAGCAGCAGATCCCGGTCTCCCGGCGGAACTTCATCGAACTGTGCGAGCGGCTGACCCACGAGGACGAGAAGGCGTTCGAGGAACTGTGGCGGCTGCTCGGGCTGTCCGTCGACTGGACGATGACCTACCAGACCATCGACACGGTCTCGCGGACCGCCTCCCAGCGGGCCTTCCTGCGCAACCTGGAGCGCGGCGAGGCCTATCCGGCCGAGGCCCCCACGCTGTGGGACGTCACCTTCCGCACCGCCGTCGCACAGGCCGAGTTGGAGGACCGCGAGCGCCCCGGTGCCTTCCACCGCCTGGCGTTTCGCGCGCCGACCGGTGATGCGCTGGAAATCGCGACCACCCGACCGGAGTTGTTGCCGGCGTGCGTCGCACTCGTCGCACATCCCGACGACACCCGCTACACCCACCTGTTCGGGAACAGCGTGCGCACGCCGCTGTTCAACGTCGCGGTGCCGGTGTACGCGCACCCGCTGGCCGATCCGGACAAGGGTTCCGGGATCGCCATGGTGTGCACGTTCGGTGACACCACCGATGTCACCTGGTGGCGCGAACTGCGCCTGGAAACGCGGGCGGTGCTCGGCTGGGACGGCCGCTTCCTGAGCGAACCGCCGAGCGGGATCGACGCCCCCGAGGCGGTCGCGGCCTACGCGCGACTGGCCGGCGCGACCGTGTTCACCGCGCGCGAGCGAATCGTGGCGATGCTGCGCGAGAGCGGCGAGCTGATCGGCGAGCCGAAGCCGATCACGCACACGGTGAAGTTCTACGAGAAGGGCGACAAGCCGCTCGAGATCGTCACCACCCGGCAGTGGTACCTGCGCAACGGCGGACGCGACGCCGACCTGCGCGCCCGACTCCTGGCCAGGGGCGCCGAGTTGACCTGGCATCCGGCGCACATGAAGGTGCGTTACGACAACTGGGTCGAGGGCCTCAACGGCGACTGGCTGGTCAGCCGGCAGCGTTTCTTCGGTGTGCCGGTGCCGCTGTGGTACCCGCTCGACGCGGACGGCCGGCCGCGCCACGACACGCCGTTGCGCCCGGCCGAGGCGGACCTGCCGATCGATCCGTACACCGATGTGCCGCCCGGATACCAGGAGCAACAGCGCGGCGAGCCCGGCGGGTTCGTCGGCGACGCGGACGTGATGGACACCTGGGCCACCTCCTCGCTCACGCCGCAGATCGCGGGCGGCTGGTGTCGCGACGAGGACCTGTTCGCCCGGGTCTTCCCGATGGACCTGCGGCCGCAGGCACACGAGATCATCCGCACCTGGCTGTTCTCCGCCGTGGTGCGGGCGGACGCCGAGCACGAAAGCCTGCCGTTCGCGCACGCGGCGATCTCCGGCTGGATCCTGGACCCGGACCGCAAGAAGATGTCCAAGTCCAAGGGCAACGTGGTGACCCCGGTCGACCTGCTCGCGCAACACGGCTCGGACGCGGTGCGCTATTGGGCGGCGAACGGCCGGCCGGGCGTGGACACCGCGTTCGACGTCGGCCAGATGAAGGTCGGCCGGCGGCTCGCGATCAAGCTGCTCAACGTCGGCCGCTTCGTGCTTTCGATCGGCGCGGCCGAGGCGGGCGGCCCGGACCCGGTGGCCGAGGCGGACCCGGCGGTCGAGGCGGACCCGGCGGTCGAGGCGGACCGGGCACACGATGCGGTCGAGGTCCCCGAGGCGGTGACCGAACCGCTGGACCTGGCGCTGCTGGCCGAACTGGCGGAGGTGGTCCGTGCGGCGACCGAGGCGTTCGAGGACTACGACTACGCGCGGGCGCTGGACCGGACCGAGCGGTTCTTCTGGTACTTCTGCGACGACTACGTGGAACTGGTCAAGGCCCGCGCCTACGGCGAGGCCGGGTCGCCGGCGGGCGCCGCGTCGGCCCGGGCCGCCCTCGCGAGCGCGCTGTCCGTACTGCTGCGGCTGCTCGCGCCGGTGTTGCCGTTCGTGACCGAGGAGGTGTGGTCGTGGTGGCGGGACGGCTCGGTGCACCGGGCGAGTTGGCCCGAGCCGCACGCGCCGGCGGCCGATCGGGCGTTGTTGGGTACCGCGTCCGAGTTGATCGCCGGTGTGCGCAAGGCCAAGTCCGCCGCGCAGGTGTCGATGCGGGCCGAGGTGGCGGGCGTCACGATCACCGGCGCCCCGGCCGAGTTGGCCCGGGCGGCCCTGGTCGAGACGGATCTGCGCGCGGCCGGACACATCACCCGGATCGACCGCGTTGCCGCGGAGGGACCGCTCACAGTGGACGTCACCCTCGAATAGCCGGCACGGCGGTCGCCCGCCGGGCTGAGCGGTCGCCCACGGTGCTCGTCGGCGAAAGTCATTGACTCGGCCAAGTACCCGTAGTACCCGTTGGCCATGACCACTCACCACCCCGACGACATGTTCCACCCGCCGACCAACGACGACCCGTACTGGTCGGAGACCTCCTGGTTCACCTTCACGGTTCCGGAAAAGCGGCTGTCCGGGCAGCTCTATCCGTTCTTCCAGGCGAACCAGGGGGTCGCGGCGGGCGGCGCGTACTTCTGGGACGACAGCGGGCAACATCCGCACGAGGCGGTCTACGCCAAGAACTTCTGGCATCTGCCGATCCCCGACCAGGACCTGACCGACCTGCGCCTGCCGAACGGCTTCCGGGTGCGCTGCGTGGAACCGCAACGGGTGTACGAGGTCGGCTACGACGACCCGGACGGCGGCGACGAGATCCACGTCGACCTGACCTTCACCGGGGTGCTGCCGCCGCACTACCTCGGCGAAAAGCACGTCGACCAGCCCGGCCGCTACACCGGCACGCTCGTGCTGCGTGGCGAGGAGATCCCGGTCGACTCGTACGGTTTCCGGGACCGCTCGTGGGGACCGCGCTCGCAGTTCGGTCCCGGCCTGATGCAGTCGCCCGCCAGACGCGGCGGCTACAGCTACGCGACTGCCTCCGACCGGGACGCCTTCCACAGCATCACCATGGACTTCGGCACGGGCTGCGTGTCCATCCACGGCTACCTGCTCCGCGACGGCACCTGGGCCAAGCTGGCCAAGGGCCGCCGTGAGGTGGTCGAACGCGAGGACACCACCGGCTGGGCCACCCGGATCGTGCTCGACGCGGTGGACGAACTCGGCCGCGAACTGCACGCCGAGGGGCGCATGCACAACCGGCTCGGCTTCTTCCTGAACCCGAACCTGTTCACCGTCAACGGCCTCACCGAGTGGACCTTCGACGGCGTCACCGCGTGGGGCGAGGACCACGAGAACTTCTCCGCGGCCGAGATCCGCCGGCACAGCCGGGCCTGGCGCGAGCGCTGAAACGACCGCGCGGCGCGCGCAACGGGCGCCTCGGACCGGGCGGCGCGGATCGCGCGGCGCGGACTCGGCGGCGCCGAACGAACGGGTCCAAGGTCCCCGTGCGTGGGGTGCATGGTCCCTGAGCGAGGTGTCCCGGACCCGGCTACGGTCGAATCAGGAGGACGGGCCGAGCCCCCACGCCGCCGCGGCGTGTCCACGCATGCGCATGTGTGGCGACCGGCCCGACACGGCGATGAGGCGAGGCGGAGAAATCACGGAGATCGTGCTCGACCCGGCCGTCGCGGCCGCCCGGGTGGGAGCGGACGGCCGGATCCTGGCCCGCACGCCACGCTTCGCCCGGGCCGTCGGCCTGCTCGGCGAGGCGCCCGGACAACCGCTCCCGTCCCTGATCGGCGACCGACTCGGGCCCGACGCCCGGGAGGCGTGGCGGGAGCTGGTCCGCGAGGCGCGAGCCACGCCGGGGCGGCCGGCGACCAAGGTGGTCGAGCTGCCGACCGCGGACGGCATCGCGGTGGTCTGCCTGTTCGAGGCGGTCGCGCACGGACCCGACACCGTGCTGCGCGAGCTGCGCGGGCACAGCGAGCTGGAGGCCCAGCTCGTGCACTTCCGCCTGGCCGCGAAACTGGGCGGATTCGGACTGTGGACGTGGGACCCGGACTCGGGCACGTGGCGCTGGCACGGCGGCCGGCCACGGCTGCACGCTCCGGACGCGGACGCCGAAGGCGGCGACGCCGGCCCGCGTTGGCTCGCCGACGTCCACCCCGAGGATCGGGCGGACCTCACCCGACGGATCGAGGCGCTTCGCCCCGGGGGCGTCGACGAGGACCGCACCATGTTCCGGGTGCGCGGCGCGGACGGTTGGCACTGGGTCGAGTCGCACATGCGCAGGCTCCGGCTGGGCATCGACGGCCGCGACGTGATCGTGGGTGTCGACCACGACCAGACCGAGGTGGTCCGGCTGCGCGCCGAGGCCGAGCGGCGTCTGAGCGCGGCGCGCGAACGCGGCGAGCGACTGGCCGAGGTGTCCGCGGCGCTGATCCGCGCGGTCACCGAGGACGAACTGAGCGCGGTGATGCTCGACCGGGTGGCCCCGGTGTTCGGCGGTACGGGCGCCCTGGTCGCGCTGGTGGACCACGACCGGCTGCGGATGTCCTTCGGGCCCGGGGTACGGGCGGACCTGATGCCCGCCCTGGAGCGGATCGCCCCGACCGCGGATCGTCCGCTGGGGTGGGCGATTCGCACCGGAGAGCCGATCTTCGTCGAATCGCTCGCGGAGCACACCGCGGGATGGCCCGACGCGCCCGAACTGATCGAGGCCACCGACGCCCGGGCGTACGCGATCATCCCGTTCGCCGGCGGCGACCGTCCGATCGGCGGCCTCGCGGTGACCTACGACCGTGAGCACCGGCCGACCCAGGACGAGCGGGCGCTGATGCGCACCTTCGGTCAGTTGGCCGGTCAGGCGATCGAGCGGATCCGGCTGCAACAGGCCCGCGCCGAACTCGCCGAGGCGCTCCAGCGCACCATGCTGCCCGCGCGCCTGCCGGTGGTGCCGGGCCTGGAGGTCGCGGTGCGCTACGCGCCGGCCCGGGACGGGTTGTCGGTGGGCGGCGACTGGTACGACGTGATCGCCCGCGATGACGGCACCGCGTTGGTGGCCATCGGCGACGCGCAGGGCCACGACGTGGACGCGGCCGCGTTCATGGGGCAGGTGCGCACCACCAAGCGGGCCTTCGCGGCCGAGGACGCCGACCCGGGCCGGGTGTTGCGCCGGACCAACGACCTGCTGGCCGCGCTGCACCGGGACGCCTTCGCCAGTTGCACGCTGCTGGGCATCGACCCGGCGACCGGTGCGTGCGCGGTGGGCCGGGCGGGCCACGTACCGATGATCGTGCTCACCCCGGACGGGCGATCGCAGGTGCTGGAGACGCCCGGCGGGCCGGTGCTCGGCATCCTGGAGGGCGCGGACTACCCGACCCACGAGCTGCGGCTGACCCCGGGCTCGATCGTCGTGCTGGTCACCGACGGAGTGGTGGAGTCGCGCGAACGGCCCATCGACATCGGCCTGCAGCGGGCGGCCGAGCGGGCCCGCGGGTGCGCCGACGCGGGCGTCGAGGCGATCGCGGACGCGGTGCTCGCGGCGGCGGACGAGACCGGCAACGTCGACGACGCGGCGGTGTTGGTGCTGCGCCTGCCGCTGCCGGGGGAGCGGACCGCGGCTCGCGTGTGACGTTGTCCACCCGACCCGGGCTTGAAGTTAGGCAAGCCTCACCTTTAAGTTGCGCAGTAGGACAGGCAAGGCTTGCCTAAGAAATCGGGCCGCTCGTCCGCCTACTCCACAGCTCGAAAGGCCGCCGGATGCGTCTGCGTCGAACAAGCTTGAAGGTGGCCGCGGCCGTCCTCGCCATCACCGCGTTCGCCACGGCGTGCGGTGGCGACGACGAAGACAAGTCCGACGGCAAGACCGGCCAGGCCGCGGCCGGTACGGCGTTGCCCGCCACGGTGGACACCACGATGGGCAAGGTCACCGTCAAGGACGCGAGCCGGATCGTCCCGCTCGGCGGCGACATCGCACAGACGGTGTACGCGCTCGGCCTGGCCTCGAACGTCGTCGGCGTGGACACCTCCGGCGCGGTCCTGCCGGAGAGCAAGGGCAAGGCGACCTTCGGCAACTCGCGGACCCTCAACCCCGAGGGCATCCTCGCCCAGCGGCCCACGATCGCCATCGGCAGCGCCTCGGTCGGGCCGCGCAGCGCGATCGACCAACTCAAGGCGGCCGGCGTACCGATCGTGCTGATCCCGGACAGCAGCAAGCCCGAGGACGCGATCACCCGGATCACCACCATCGCCACCGCGCTGGGCGTGCCGGACAAGGGCAGGACGCTCGCCGACCGGACCGCCGGCGAGATCGCCACGGCCAAGGCCAAGGGCGCGCAGGCCACCACCAAGCCGCGCGTGGCGTTCCTGTACATCCGCGGGCAGGCCAACCTGTACCAGATCGGCGGCAAGGGCCTGGGCCCGGACAGCATGATCACCGCCGCCGGCGGCATCGACACCGGCACCGAGTTGGGCGTGGAGATGTCCGCCGCGCTGACCCCCGAGGCGATGGTCGCGGCCAAGCCCGACGTCATCCTGGTCTTCCAGAAGGGCCTGGAGTCGGTCGGCGGCGTCGACGGCGTGCTCAAGCTGCCGGGTGTCGCACAAACGCCCGCCGGCCAGAACCGCAAGGTCGTCGCGATGGACGACCTGGAACTGGGCGGTGGCGGTCCGACCGCGGGCGTCGCGCTGAACAAGCTCGTCGATCTGCTGCATGGCTAGGGTCGGCCGAGCCTCGGCCCGTGCCGCCGCGCAGGCGCCGGCCGTGCCCTCTCGGTCCGCGCGGCGCCCGCGGACACACGACGGGAAGGTACAGGGGAGCCCGTGGCAACGGTGACGGAGCGTCAAGAACCCACGGACGAACCGGCTTCACCGCCGCCCGTGGTCGAACTCACCAAGACCGCGGCGCCGGTGGCGGCGGATCCGGAGACGGCGGCCTCGGAGCCGAAGGCTCCGGACGCGGCTGCCCCCGTGGTGGCGACCCCACGCAAACACGGCCGGTGGCTGATGCCCACGCTCGTGCTGCTGCTCCTGGCCACGAGCGTCGTGTCGGCCGGCATGGGCGCCTTCGACATCCCGTCCGATCAGGTGCTCTCCTCGGTACTACACCACCTGGGCCTGGACATCGGCCACGTGTCGCAGGCCAACGAGGCCGTGTTGTGGAACATCCGCTTCCCGCGCATCGTGCTCGGCATCATGGTCGGCGCGTGCCTGGGCTGCGCCGGGGCCGCGATGCAGGGCGTGTTCGGCAACCCGCTCGCCGAGCCCGGCGTGATCGGGGTGTCCTCCGGCGCGGCACTGGGCGCGGTGGGCGCGATCGTGATGGGCGTCTCCACGTTCGGCTCCTGGACGGTGACCGCCTTCGCTTTCGCCGGCGGCCTGATCACCACGCTGTTCGTCTACCTGCTCTCCCGTGCGGACGGCCGCACCGAAGTGGTCACCCTGGTACTGACCGGCATCGCGATCAACGCGCTGGCCGGCGCCGCGATCGGGCTGTTCACCTTCGTCGCCGACGACGCCGAACTGCGCAGCATCACCTTCTGGAACCTGGGCAGCGTCGGCGGGGCGAGCTGGAAGATCATCGGCGCGCTCGCGCCGTTCGCGATCATCGGCCTGCTGATCCTGCCCCGGTACGCCCGGGCGTTGGACATCATGGCGCTCGGCGAACGCGGCGCCCGACACCTGGGCGTGGACACCGAACGGGTCCGCATCGTGGTGGTCGTGCTCAGCGCCACCCTGGTCGGTGCGGCGGTCGCCGCGGCCGGGGTGATCACCTTCGTCGGCCTGGTCGTTCCGCACATCATCCGGCTGATCGCCGGTCCCCGACACCGGCTGCTGCTGCCGGCGAGCGCCGTCCTGGGCGCGCTGGTCACCGTCGGCGCCGACCTCGCGGCGCGCACCATCGCGATGCCCAAGGAGGTACCGCTCGGTGTGCTCAGCGCGCTGATCGGTGCCCCGTTCTTCCTGTGGCTGCTGCGCAGGACCCGTTCCCGGCAAGGAGGTTGGGCCTGATGAGGCTGCTCGCCCGGAACCGCGGCGCGGCGACCGCGCCCACTCCCGAGTCCGGCGCGATCGGCGTCGAGGCCGAGGACGTCACCTTTGCCGTCGCCGGCCGCAACCTGGTCGACGGCGTCTCGCTGAACGTGCGACACGGCGAGATCGTCGCGGTGCTCGGACCCAACGGCGCGGGCAAGTCGACCCTGCTCGGCCTGCTCACCGGTGATCTGACGCCGCATCAGGGCACCGTGCGGATCGCCGATCGGCCGTTGTCCGACTACTCGCAGCGCGAACTGGCCTTGCGCCGCGCGGTGTTGCCGCAGAACGTCACGCTGTCCTTCCCGTTCACGGTGGACGAGGTGGTGCGGATGGGCCGCGCGCCGCACGCGGGACTGCCGAGCGAGGAGTCCGAGGACGCCATCGTGGCGCGCTGCCTGGCCGAGACGGATGTCGCGCACCTGGCCGACCGGGCCTACCCGTCGTTGTCCGGTGGCGAGCGGGCCCGGGTCTCACTGGCGAGGGTGCTCGCGCAGGGCGCACCCGTGCTGTTCCTCGACGAGCCCACCGCGGCGCTGGACCTCAAGCACACCGAGGACGTGCTGCGGCTGGCCCGCGCCCGGGCCCGCCGGGGTGACGCGGTGGTGATCGTGTTGCACGACCTCAACCTGGCCGCCGCCTACGCGGACCGGATCGCGCTGCTCGCCGGCGGCCGTCTGGTCGCGTGCGGTCCGCCGGACCGGGTGTGCACCGCACCGGTGTTGTCCGACCTGTACGGCCATCCGGTGGACGTGCTGCGGCGGCCGGGCTCGGACGAGTTGCTGATCCTGCCGTCGCGCTGACGGCGGCCTTGCGCTGTCGCGCCTTCGCCGCAGCCCTGTTGGGTCCGCGCCTGTCGCGTCCGTCTCCGCCCGGTCCGCGTCCGCCCGGTCCGCGTCCGTCGGGCCCGCGTCCGCCCGGTCCTAACCGCCCTACAGGTGCCGTGCTTTACGGGTGCAGTGCCTTGTGCAGTGCGGTGAAAGACCCCGAGGCGCACTCCTCGCAGCGCGGGATCAGGTCCACGAAGCTCATGAAGCCGTGCACCATGTCCTCGAACAGCTCGCACTCGACGGTGTTGCCCGCCGCGCGCAATCGCTCGGCGTAGTCCGCGCCCTCGTCGCGCAGCGGATCGTAGCCGGCCAGCACGACGTGCGCCGGCGCCAGCCCGGACAGGTCCTCGATGGTGCCGATCCGGGCGTACGGGCCCAGTTCGTCGAACCCCCGTCCGCCGAAGTAGTGGCTCATGAACCACGCGATCGAGGCGGCGGTGAGCAGCGGCGCGTGCGCGTTCTCGGCCCGGGACACGGTGTCCTCGACGCCGGTCGCCGGATACCACAGCATCTGCAGGGCCGGCTGCGGGAGGCCGTGGTCGCGGGCCAGCAGACACGTGGTCGCGGACAGGGTGGCGCCCGCGCTGTCGCCGGCCAGGGCGATCCTGGCCGGGTCGGCGCCCAGTTCGGCGGCGTTGTCGAGCACCCAGCGGTACGCGGCGAACGCGTCCTCGGTCGCGGCCGGGAACGGGTGCTCGGGGGCGAGCCGGTAGTCCACCGAGATCACCACGCACTCGGCGTGCCGGGCGATCCGCCGGGCCAGCGCGTCGTGGCTGTGCAGACCGCCGATCACGAACCCGCCGCCGTGGAAGAACACGGTCACCGGCAGATCGGGCTGTTCCGAGGGCCGATAGACCCGAGCGGGCAGCGCGTCGACGGCACCCGGGATGGTGCGATCCTCCACCCGGGCCAGCTCGGTCATCACCGGCAGCAGTCCGATCCCGGCGTCGATGGTGGCCCGCGCGGTGGCCGCGTCGCCCACGAACAGATCCTCCGGCATGACACTCAACAGCTCCACGAGCTGCGGATCGATCGCCACCACGTTCCCCCTCCGTCAACCACATACCGGCCGGTACGGAATGTACGGCGCATCCCTCGCGGGTGGAACCCGCAAACACCCGGCGGTTCAGGCCGAAGCCACCGGCGGGCGCCAGGCCAGGACCGTGTCCAGCGGGCGCAGGGCCGCGTCCGGCGCGACCCGGCCGGCAACCCGCAACAACGTGTCCCGGACCGCGACGGCACCTCGGCCCTCCCACTGCGCCATGGCCCCCATGCGGCGCGACTTGCGCACCACATCGGAGGTGCGCGGCAGCCGCCGCGCGGTGTACGCGGGCAGCGCGTCGACCACGCCGTCGGCGTCCGCGCCCGAAAGCACGTCGGCCAGTTCGATCGCGTCCTCCAGTGCCTGATTGCCGCCCTGACCCAGGTTCGGCGTCATCGCGTGCGCCGCGTCGCCGATCAGCACGACCCGTCCCCGGTGGTGGGCCGGCAGCGGCTCGGCCATCTCGTGCACGTCCAGGTGCAGGATTTCCCCGGCCGGCGCCGCTGCGATCAGTTGTGGAATGGGCGCGTGGAAGTCCCGGTACAGGTGCAGCAGTTCGGCCCGCTCGTCACCGTGCGTCGCGCCCGCGGGGCGGTTCGCGGTCGCGTACCAGTACACCCGGCCGTCGGCGAGCGGCATCGCGCCGAAGACCAGGCCGCGGCCCCAGGTCTCGCCGGGGACGATGTCCATGCCCGGCACGATCGCGCGCCACGTGGTGAATCCGGCGTAGCGCGGGCCGGGGTGCTCGGGGAAGAGCGTCCGGCGGATCGGCGAGCGGATCCCGTCCGCGGCGACCACGAGGTCGGCGGTCAGGATGTCGCCGGCCGCGGTGGTCACCGAGGCCCGCTCGTCCGGGCCGCCGGGGCGCACGGTCAGCACGGTCGTCCCGGTGCGCAGCGCGTGCGCCGGCAGGCTCGCGTGCAGTACGCGCATCAGTTCGGCCCGGGGAGCGAGCACCACCGGTTCGCCGAAGCGCTCGACGAAGGCTTCGCCGCTGGTCGGCGCGAGCACCCGCCCATCCGGGCGACGCAGCGTCGCGGCGCCCTGGATCGCGGCCAGTTTGCGCAGAGGACTGCCCGCGTCGACCGCGTCCAGGGCGCGCAGCCCGTTGGGTGCGACGACGATGGCCGCGCCGATCGGCTCCAGCGTGGCGGCGCGTTCCAGGACCAGGACCGACCACCCGTTCCGGTGCAGGGCGGTCGCGGCGGTCAGCCCGCCGGGTCCGGCGCCGACGATGATCGCCTCGGGCTTCGTGACGGACATGGTTCCCCCGGATGGGTCGTTCCTTCTCGACATCCACTACAGGTGTAGAGGACGTGTCAATGACTCTACATGTGTAGTGGACAGGATCTCTACGCCTGTAGTGGGCAGATCTCTACGGGTGTAGTGGGTCGGATCTCTACATCCGTAGTGGCGTGGCAGGCTGGCTCGCGTGACCACCGCGAAGCGCACCAGCCCTGACCGTTCGGACCGACTCGTCCTGATCGCCGACACCGCGATCCGCCTGCTCGTCGAGCGCGGCATGCGCGGACTGACCCATCGCGCCGTGGACGAGGGCGCCGGCCTGCCGCCCGGCTCCACGTCGTACTACGCCCGCACGCGTGCCGCGCTCCTGGAGGTGGCGTTGGCGCGGATGACCGTCCTGGAGGCGGGCAAGTTCGCGCCCGCGCTGACCGACGGCGAGCTGCCGGCCGCGCTGCCCGGCGATGTGGCGGGCATCGCCGACCTGGTCGCGGTGATCGTGGGCGACGCGATCCGGGACGGGCGGGAGCAGAAGATCGCCCGCTACGAACTGGCGCTGGAGGCGACCCGGCGGCCCGAGTTGCGCGGGGTGTACGACGAGGCGGGCGCCGCGTTCCGGGGTGCGGCGGTCGGTATGTTGGCCGCGCTCGGCTCGCCCGCGCCCGAGCGGCACGGCCGGTCCCTGGTCGCGTGGTGCGAAGGGGTGATGTTCGACTCGATCGTGGGCGCCGGGTGGGCGACGCCGCCGTCGCGGGACGATATCCGGGTCGGGGTCACCGAACTCCTGTCCGGAATGCTCGGCGATGCGGCCCTTCGGTCCACCGGTCGGTCCGCTGGAAAAGCCCCAACGAGTGACATGAGCGACTCACCGGATCGTTCGTGACCCCCTTGGTCAAAAGTCGTTTCATCCTGACTTAGTCTGTTCGCTTGTGAAGAACGAGCACGTGCGCCACAGGGGCGATAGGCACCACCGGGTAGGGGAGTCGCACTACCTCCCGGAGTCCGATCTCAAGGACAAGGGCCTGAACCGAAATTCCATCGGCCTGCTGGGGAGCGTGGTCGTCGCCATCTCCACGGTGGCGCCGGTGTACACCCTTACCGGCGCGCTCGGCCCCACGGTCAACAAGGTCGGCACACAGGCCCCGGCGATCTTCCTGGTCGGCTTCATCCCGATGTTGCTCGTCGCCTTCGCCTACCGCGAACTCAGCAAGGCCGTGCCGGACGCGGGCACCTCGTTCACCTGGACGGTCAAGGCGTTCGGCCCGAGGGTGGGCTGGCTGTGCGGCTGGGGCCTGGTGATGGCGACCGTCATCGTGCTGTCCAACCTGGCCGGCATCGGCACGTCGTTCTTCTACCTCGCGCTCGGCGAGGCGTTCAACAGCGACTGGGTCAAGGAGCTGGACGACAACAAGCTGGTGCACGTGCCCACGTGCCTGGTCTTCATCGCGATCGCGACCGCGATCAGCTATCGCGGGATGACCGTGACCAAGCGGGTCCAATACGTACTCGTGGCGCTGCAACTGGCGGTGCTCGCGCTGTTCGTCGTGATGGCGATCGCCAAGGCCACCGGCGGTGACGTGCCCACGTCGATCCCGTTCTCGTGGAGCTGGTTCAACCCGTTCGAGATCGACGGCGGCTTCACCGCGCTGACCGCGGGTCTGTCGTTGTCGATCTTCATGTACTGGGGTTGGGACACCGCCCTGAGCATCAACGAGGAGACCGCCGGCGGTCCCAAGGTCCCGGGGCGGGCCGCGATCATCTCGGTCCTGTTCATCGTGGTCGCCTACCTGATGACCGGCGTCGCCACCCTGATGTACGCGGGCACCGGAACCACCGGGCTGGGCCTGAACAACGACGAGGACGACAACATCTTCGCGAAGCTGGCCGACCCGGTGATGGGTTCGGGTCTGGGCATCCTGATGTTCGTCGCGGTGCTCGCCAGTTCGATCGCCAGCCTCCAGACCACCTTCATCCCGGTGGCCCGCACGCTGCTGTCGATGAGTGCGTACGAGGCGGTGCCTAAGGTGTTCTCGCGCGTGCATCCCACGTTCAAGACACCGGGCTTCGCGACCGTCTCGGCCGGCGTCGCGACCGGCGCGTTCTACACGATCATGACGATCCTGTCGGAGAACGTGCTCACCGACACGATCTACGCGCTCGGCCTGATGATCTGCTTCTACTACTCGCTGACCGCGTTCTCCTGCGTCTGGTACTTCCGCAAGGACCTCTCGCGCAGCCTGCACGAGGCGATGATCAAGGGCGTGATGCCGGCGCTGGGCGGCCTGATGCTGGGCGCGATCTTCATAAAGACCCTGGTCGACGTGGCCGACCCCAACTACGGCGACGGCAACCGCGTGGCCGGCGTCGGGAGTGTCTTCATCATCGGCGTCGGCCTGCTGGTCCTCGGCGCGGTGTTGATGGAGGTGCAGCGGCTCAGGAGCCCGGCGTTCTTCCGAGGAGAGATTCTCAAGCGGGACACGCCGGTACTGGTGCCGGACACGGACTGACGAACCCACCGCGCGCACGGCGGCCCCCGCGCACACGCCGGCCGGTTCGGGGACGGTCGGCGTGCGCGGGGAGGGGTGGCGGGTGCGCGCCGGGGTGGTCAGCGGTTCTGGATGGCGTCCATCGCGACCGCGACGCAGATCGCCAGGCGGCGGTCCATGGTCGAGTCCGGCAGCTTGACCAGGTACTGGTCGCGGAGCTTCATCTGGCGCTCGACGGTCAGGACGGCGTTGCCGGCCTCGTCGACGAAGTCGAAGTGGTAGGTCGGGGCGGGCAGCCACGCGCCGACCACGGGTATGAAGCCCCAGACGCGACGCAGGATCGCGCCGAAGAGGCTGCGCTCCTGGCCGACGGCCTTGGCGGCGTCCGGGCGTTCGAGGTTCCAGGTGGAGCGCAGGAGGGACTTCTTGAAGTCCTTGGAGAACATGCCGAGGTTGGTGCCCTCGACGCCGGTCACGTCGTGCTGGGCGCGCACGTCGAGCATCTGGCGTGCCTTGAAGCGGGCGAGTTCGGTGGTCTTGGTGTCATCCGTGTAGAGGATGACCTCTTCCTTGAGCTTGCCGCGCTTCTGCTGGGCGAACGCGATCACCGGTCCGTGTTGCCCGTCCGGACCGACCAGGTGAACCACGTACTGGTTCACGATCGGGCGGAAGTTCTGACGGATGATCAGCTGCGTTTCGTTCTGGAACGGCATGGTCATGACGTGCGGGATCCCCCAGGGATACGGAGCGTTGGAGACCCAGAGATTCGGGGCCTCGGGAGCGCACAACCTATCGGTGTTCCAACGACATCGGCAGCGAGATTTCCAGTGGAAACCTCTCGTTGCGCATTCGTGTTCAACGCGTTCGCCGAGGACGCCCCATTTCGTCGTTCGGACCTGCCGAACCGCACTTTGTGTAGTCGGGGCGCTACGCGAGCGGGGCTGCCGTGTGGGTGCTTTTTTGCGGCACGGTGAAAATGCTCATCGGTGGGGTGGTGCGTGCTCGACTTCGTGGATCCAACGAACCCAGAACACGCCGCCGTCGAGGGGCTGTACGCACACGGATCGCCCGGGTGGGAAATCGTCGAGCGCGATCACCGTGCCGGCGGGTTGTCCGAGGCGCTGGGTGGGATCGATGATCCGCACGTGATCGCCCAGCCGGATCGGGGGGCGAGGGTGTGGGCTCGGCGCGTCGTGGCGTTCGTCGCTCTTGACGATGCGGACGAGCTCCGCGCCCGGATCGGAACTCCCGGGCCCGGGCGCGGCGAAACGACGGCGGGGCGTGCCGCGCGGGTTCACGGCGCGATCCGGTGGCTTCGACGCGCCTCGTGCACCGGGACGGCGGCCGTTGCGTCGTTCCGCCCTCGAACGTCGGCGGATACACCCGGCAGCCGGACGGCCCGGCGCACGAGCACCGCCAGGTAGGCGGTTCGCTCCGCCGCGACGGTCGACTCGACTTCACGCGCTTCGTTGACGTCGTTCATCGGGTCTCGCCGGTGGCCTCTTCGTCCAGCACCACGAGGTTGGCGCAGTGGGTGCGGAACTCGGTCCCGCCCGGAAGACGCACAAACGCTTGCATGTGGATGACCGCCGCGAAGACGCCAATACGGCCCGAGAGTTCACAGCGGACGACGCTTTTGTTGTTCGCCTTCCAGAAACGGGTCACGTCATCCCTGGTCCAGTCGCAGGGCTCGGTGGGATATGCCTCGGCGGTCTTCCTGTCGATGGGCATGGATGCATCTCCGTTCGTCGCTTTCCGTGTTCAAAGCGTGACGCATTCTCATAGGCTTCGACAGGAGGGCGCTGTGGCCCACGAGCTGGACAACAAGGGGACTTGGCATGGTTGAGCGCGACGTCGAAGACGACTATTCGGCCCGAGAGGTCCTGGCGAACCAGCTCAGCCGTCTGCGGGAAGCCAGCGGGAAATCACTCGCCCAGCTCGCCGAGGACACCCGATACGACCGCTCCTACCTGCATCGCCTTGAAACAGGCGAACGTCTATCCGAGCGTCCTGTCATGAAGGCATTGGACGACGTCTACGAGACCAGGGGCTTGTTGGTGTGGTTGTGGAAACGAGCGCGGAAGGAGGCGGCCCGAGAGCGCTACCACGAGTTCATGTACTGGGAAGCGCAGGCCACGATCATGCACAAGTACATGCTTGCGGTGCCGGGCCTGTTGCAGACGGAGGCGTATGCGAGAACTGTCCTGTCGTCGCAACCGATGACCAATAAGGACGAACTGGAGGCGCAAGTCGCCGAGCGTATTGCCCGACAGGATCTGCTGTACCGGGATCCGCCGCCGAGCCTGCGGGTCATCCTGGACGAGGCTGCGATCAGGCGCCCGCTCGCGGACTCGAAGCTCTGGCAGGCGCAACTCGCGCGGATCGTCGAGGCGGCGCAAACTCCGCACACCGTCATTCAGTTGCTTCCATTCGCAGCGGGATCACACGACCTGATGGGTGGTTCCCTTTCGCTGCTTTGGATGTCGGACGGGACCGGGGTTGCCTACCTGGAAGGAAGCAAGTCGGGTGAACTCATCGAGGATCCGGGCGAGGTTGGGCTGCACCGCCTGTCCTACGATCGAGTACGGGACTCGGCGCTCTCCCCGGACGAGTCCGTGAGCTTCATCAAGCGGGTCATGGAGGAAGAAGCATCATGAACGAGACCCCCATCGCGAAGGCTGCGGCGTGGCGTAAGAGCACCTACAGCAATGGGGGCGATGCCAACTGCGTGGAGGTGGCAGTCGGCGTTTCGGGTGTTGTCCCGGTTCGAGACAGCAAAGACGTGCGTGTCGGTCACCTCTTGGTGCCCTCTGCCTCGTGGGCGGCCCTGACGGCTGCGCTCACCCGCTGATCAGGGCATAGAGCCGCCCTGGCGACTTGGCGGCTCCGCTACGAGATGAAGGTCGGCTGACCCATCGGGTTCACCCCGTGAGTGCGGCCAGCCGGAGGTCGACCACGAGGGTGTTGATCGCTTCGCGGTCGGGGCGGTCGGGGAGGACCGAGTCGATGGCGTCGAGGGTGGCCTTCTCGCGTTCGAAGCGTTGCGTGAACGCCTCGGGGTTCTCGGCGGCGAGCCGACCCGCAGCGAAGAGGTCTTCGCGGTGGGCGCTGACGTCGAGCAGCAACTCGCCCGTGCGGAGCACGTGTTGGGCCTGGAGCAGGAGTCGTAGGCAGTGCCGGCCGTGTTTGGCGGTGCGCTTGGCCGTGTCGGAGGAGAAGCCATCCTTGCCCGCCTCGTGCCGACCCAGCAGCCGCTTGGCCTGTTGGATGGCGTAGCCGCCGTAGGCCGACCGCACGTATTCGGTGGACAGGAACGCGCCGCGCAGGGACCGGAGTCGGCGGCCCGCCTCGGTCTCGACCCGGTACTCGGGGAGCCAGAGCAGCTCGGTCACCGTCGGGTTGCACTTGAGCGCCAGCCCGCAGTACTTGCCCAGTTCGTGCATCGTCACGTCGGGCTTCGTGGTCACCTTGGAGCCGCTCGTCACCGTGGCGCCGTTCAGCCCGAGGACCTCGCGCGAGTCGGCGATGTACACGCCGAGCAGGTCCTCGTCCGACTCCGCCGTGGCCAGCCCATAGGCGGTCGAGCCGACCACTCCCATCAGCAGTGTGCGCATCTCGCCGATCCTCGCTCCCATGATCCTGCGGCCGAGCCCGAAGTATCCGACATCCCGCGCACGATGCGAATCCCGTTTTCCCGCCCGCGCACCCATCGACGCCGTCAGGACCGCCGGGACAACGCGTGGCCCAGGGCGACGACCCAGACCAGCAGCAGCGGCAGGGACAGCAGGGCCAACTGCGCGAACGCGGTGTTCAGGAGCAGGTAGCCGAGGCCGGAGCCGACGATCGTGGCGGCGAGGGCATGGCCGGTGAGCGATTCCCAGCGGCGCAGCGGCACGACCCGGCGCGCGGCGACACCCACGCCCAACGCCAGCGCGGCGAGGGCGAACATCTTGACCCCGTCGATGCGCTGGACCAGCTCGAACAGCCCGCCCGCGAGTCCGGGATCGGCTGCGTCGGCCCGGCCGATGGCGACCAGTTCGAGCACCAGTTGCACGGCGGCGAGCACGGCCGAGGTCAGGCCCGCCCAACCCGCGAAGCGGGTGGCCCGGTCCCGGCCGCCGGCCGCCCGGCGCAGCAGCGCGACACCGAGTACGGCCAGCGCGCCGGCCGCGAGCCCGTGTACGAGGACGGATTGCGCGACGGCCCGGCTCGCGTCGTCGACGTACGCGGAGGTGATCTGGGCGGCCGAGTCGCCCAGCTCCGGCGTGGTGCCGGCCGCGACGGTGAGGCCGGCGACCCAGGCGGCGGCGTGGGTGACACCGGCGACGAGCGGTTGCCGGTTCCGTGCGCCGGGTGCGTGCGGCAGCGGCGTGGCCTGCTCGCCCGAGGCGGGCGTCGCGGTCATCGTGTCCGTCGTGTTCATGGTGATGGTCATGAGGTCGTCTCCCGAGATTCGATCGGCTAACGGCGTTAGCCGCTTGGGTTCATCATCCGGCTAACGATGTTAGCCGTCAAGCCATCCCGGTCACTTCGCTTCATCTCCGCTTGCCTGAATACCCCCAGGGGGTATAAATTCCGGTTGTGGCCGCGACCGAGGCCACCGAACGGCCGGACCGGCCCGCTCGACCACACCACTCGATTCCGGGAGCCCGTCATGACCGTCCACGCCCACCACGCCGCAGCCCCCGCCACGCCCGAGGGCCTCCAGGTCTCCCGCGACGGCTACACGCTGGTCCCGGTCGCGGCGCCCGCCGGCACCTTCGCGTTCCGGATCGACGGCCCCGACGGAGCTCCGGTGCGCGAGTACCTACCGCAACACGACAAGGACCTGCACCTGATCGTGGTCCGCCGCGACCTGAGCGGCTTCCGGCACGTTCACCCGGTGCTGGGCGAGGACGGCGTCTGGACCCAGGAACTCACCCTCGACCGGGCCGGCACCTACCGCGTCTTCACCGATTTCGCCCCGGCCGCCACCGGCACCCCGCTCACCCTCGGCGTGGACATCCACGTCGCCGGCGACTTCCGGCCGGTGCCGCTGCCCGCGCCCGCGCCGACCGCCGAGGTGGACGGGTACACGGTGACCCTGGCCGGTGAGCCGGCCGCCGGGCAGGGCGCGCACATCACCCTCGCGGTGGCCCGGGACGGCCGCCCCGTCACCGACCTGGAGCCGTACCTCGCCGCGTTCGGGCACCTCGTGGTGCTGCGCGAGGGCGATCTGGCCTACCTGCACGTACACCCGGGCGGCGCACCGGGCGACGGGATCACCCCGGCAGGCCCGGAGATCGCCTTCCACACCGAGCTGCCCAGCGTCGGCACCTACCGGTTCTTCCTCGACTTCCAGCACGGCGGCGTGGTGCGGACCGCGGAATTCACCGTCGAGGCCGCGAGGCCGACCGCCGCGCCGACCGGCGAGCCCGCCGACGCGCACGCGGGCCACCACGGTCACCACGGCCACCACCACGGCTGACCCGGACCGCCGGACCGACCCGACCCCGACACCGACGCGATCCCGCCATCCCGGGCCCGCGTCGGTGTCGTGTTTTCCCGGGCAGGGGGTACCGGAGCGGTGATCCGCCACCCATCCCGCCGCCCCGGAGGACCCACATGGCCGACGCCCGACCGCGACCAGCCCCCGCCGTCACCCCATCGGCCCACTCCGCCCGCGCCGCCACTCCACACCCACCCGGAGCCCTTCCGCGCCGTCGATCGCCGTACCGCGCCGACCCTTCCGTAGCCAAGTGACCGGCCGTTAACATCCGGAAGCTGCCTTCGACATGCGTCGATATGCGTCGACGTGCTTCGTCAGGCGAGGAGGCGACGTCGTGCCCGTACTTCGTTCCCGGCTCGATCCCCGGTCGGACACCTACCGGGACAACCGCACGGCGCAGCTCGCCGCCCTCGCGGCGCTGCACGAACAGCTCGACCTGGCCCGCGCCGGCGGCGGCGAGCGCTACGTCGAACGGCACCTGGCGCGCGGGCGGCTGACCGCACGTCAGCGGATCGAGCTGCTGCTCGACCAGGACGCGCCCTTCCTGGAACTGTCCTCACTCGCCGCGTGGGGAACCGAGTTCACCGTCGGCGCGGGTCTGGTCACCGGCATCGGCCCGGTCTCCGGCGTGGAGTGCGTGCTGATCGCCAACGACCCGACGGTGCGCGGCGGTTCGCTCAACCCCTACGCCCTGCGCAAGAACCTGCGTGCGCTGGAGATCGCCCGCCGCAACCGGCTGCCGGTGATCAGCCTGGTCGAGTCCGGCGGGGCCGATCTGCCCACCCAGGCCGAGTTGTTCGTCCCCGGTGGGCGGGTCTTCCACGACCTGACCGAGCTGTCCGCGCTGGGCATTCCCACCATCGCGCTGGTGTTCGGCAACTCGACGGCGGGCGGCGCGTACATCCCGGGGCTGTGCGATCACTCGGTGCTCGTGGCCGGGCAGGCCAAGGTGTTCCTGGGCGGTCCGCCGCTGGTGCGGATGGCCACCGGCGAGGAGGCCGACGACGAGGAGTTGGGCGGCGCCGCGATGCACGCGCGCGTGTCCGGGCTCGCCGATCACTACGCCGTCGACGAGTACGACTGCCTGCGGATCGGGCGGCGGATCGTGGCCGACCTGAACTGGCGCAAACGCGGACCCGGACCGACGAAGCCGGCGGACGAGCCGCTGTACGACATCGACGAGGTGCTCGGCCTGGTCTCGGCGGATCTGCGAGTCCCTTTCGATCCACGGGAGTTGCTGGCCCGGGTCGTGGACGGCTCGCGGTTCGGCGAGTACAAGCCCGGCTACGGGACCAGCCTGGTCACCGGATGGGCGTCCGTGCACGGCTTCCCGGTCGGCGTACTGGCCAACGCGCGCGGCGTGTTGTTCGGCGAAGAGTCGAAGAAGGCTGCCGAGTTCATCCAGTTGGCGAACCGCTCGGACACGCCGCTGCTGTTCCTCCAGAACACCACCGGCTACATGGTGGGCACCGCGTACGAGCAGGGCGGCATCGTCAAGGACGGCGCCAAGATGATCAACGCGGTGACCAACTCGACCGTGCCGCATCTGACCCTGAACATCGGCGCGTCCTTCGGCGCGGGCAACTACGGCATGTCCGGCCGCGCCTTCGACCCGCGGCTGCTGTTCGCGTGGCCGACCGCGAAGCTCGCGGTGATGGGCGCCGCGCAACTGGCCGGCGTGTTGTCCATCGTCGGCCGACAGGCCGCCGCCGCGCGCGGGATGCCCTTCGACGAGGACGTGGACGAACTGCGGCGCGGCGCGATCGAGGCGCAGATCGAGCGTGAGTCGCACGCCTTCTTCGTCACCGCGCGGCTCTACGACGACGGCGTGATCGACCCGCGCGACACCCGCACCGTGCTCGGCATCGCACTGTCGGCGGCCCACTCGGCACCGATCGCGGGCACCACGGGATACGGGGTCTTCCGGATGTGACCCGCCTGGCAACCGCCGCCGGCGGCAACACCGCAAGCGCCGCCCACACCCCAAGCACTCGACGCCAGGCACCCGAAACCGAAACCGACCCCACCCGGCACCGACCCGAACCGCACCGATTTGCAACCGGAATCAACCGGGAAACCCGCACCGACCCGGAAACCCGCACCCCGAGGGGATCGTATGCCGCTCATCCGCAGGCTGTTGATCGCCAACCGCGGCGAGATCGCGGTTCGGATCGCCCGCACCGCGCACACGATGGGCATCGACACCGTGGCCGTGTACGCCGACCCCGATGTCGACTCGCCGCACGTGGCGGCGGCCGACCAGGCCGTCCGGCTGCCGGGTGACGCGGCCGCGGACACCTATCTGCGCGGCGACCTGCTGGTCGAGGCGGCCCGCACCACCGGCGCCGACGCGATCCACCCGGGCTACGGGTTCCTGTCCGAGAACGCCGACTTCGCCCGGCAGGTCGAGGCCGCCGGGCTCGTGTTCGTCGGACCCGCCCCGGACACCATCGCCGCGATGGGCGACAAGCTCGCCGCGAAAAAACTGCTGGGCGCCGCCGGTGTGCCGGTCCTCCCGGGTGGCATCGTCCGTGAGGACGCGAAGGCCGAAGCGCTCGACGCGCTCGGGGCCCGGCTCGGCTTCCCGCTCCTGGTCAAGGCCGCCTTCGGCGGCGGCGGTCGAGGCATGCGCGCGGTGCGCGAACAGGCGGACCTGGCCCGGGCGGTGGCCGCCGCCCGGCGCGAGGCGGGCACCGCGTTCGGCGACGACACCGTCTTCCTGGAGCGCCTGGTCGAGCGACCGCGGCACGTCGAGGTACAGATCTTCGGGGACAGCCACGGAAACGTGCTCGCGCTCTTCGAACGGGACTGCTCGGTCCAGCGCCGGCACCAGAAACTGATCGAGGAGAGCCCCTCGCCCGCCGTCGACCGGGCGCTGCGCGAGCGGCTGTGCGCGGCGGCCGTCGCCGCGGGTCGGGCGATCGGCTATGTCGGCGCGGGAACCGTCGAGTTCGTGCTCGACCCCGCCGGCGCCTTCCACCTCCTGGAGGTCAACACCCGACTCCAGGTCGAGCATCCGGTCACCGAACTGACCACCGGACTCGACCTGGTCCGGCTGCAACTCCTTGTCGCCCAGGGCCACGCCCTGCCCGACG
Organism: Embleya sp. NPDC050154; assembly: GCF_044460165.1. Classification (NCBI taxonomy): domain Bacteria; kingdom Bacillati; phylum Actinomycetota; class Actinomycetes; order Kitasatosporales; family Streptomycetaceae; genus Embleya; species Embleya sp. NPDC050154. Next base: position 65,024 of record NZ_JBITJP010000017.1, on the reverse strand, counting down.
CACCGGTCGCCGTCGGCCACGCGATCGAGGCCCGGCTGTACGCGGAGGACCCGGTACGCGACTACGCCCCCTCGGTCGGCATACTGCACCGCTTCGAAATCCCCGAGACGGACGGCATCCGGGTGGACGCCGGCGTGGTCACCGGCAGCCGGGTCGGTCCGCACTACGACGCGCTGCTGGCCAAGGTGATCGCGTACGCGCCGACCCGCGACGAGGCCTGCCGCAAGCTCGCCCACGCGCTTGCCCGGGCCCGGCTGCACGGCGTACGCACCAACCGGGACCTGCTCGTGGGCATCCTGCGCTCGCCGGAGTTCGCCGCCGGTGACGCGGACACCGGCTTCCTGACCCGGCATTCGGCCGCCGACCTGTGCGCCGCCGACCCGGCGGTGTCCGCGATCCACGCCGCCGCCGCGGCACTTGCCGGGCAGGCCGAGCGGCGCGCGGCGGCCCGCGTACTGACGGGCATCCCCAGCGGCTGGCGCAACGTCCGCAGCGCCGACCAGCAGGTGACCTACTCGCACGACACGGACGGCCCTACGACCGTCACCTACCGCCTCCCGGACCATCTCGCCATCGACGGAAAGCCCCTGCCCGGACTGGTCGTTCACGCCGCGCACGCGGATCGGGTGGACCTGGGCGCGGACGGCGTGCGGCGCACGATCGCGGTGCACCGGGTCGGCGACACGATCTACCTGGACAGCCCGCTCGGCGCGAGCGAGTTGATCGAACTGCCCCGCCTGCCCGAACCCGCCGAGTCCGAGGCCGAACCCGCCGGCTCGCTGCTGGCCGTGATGCCCGGCACCGTGGTGCGGGTCGCGGTCGCCGAGGGCGAGCACGTGGTGGCCGGACAACTCGTGCTGGCGGTGGAGGCGATGAAGATGGAGCACGAGGTGACCGCGCCACACGGGGGCGTGGTGACCCACCTGCCGGTCGGCCCCGGAGAACCGGTGGACGCCGGCGCGGTGTTGGCCGTGGTGACCGCCCCGGTGGAGGCGGCCGGATGAGCGGGACGCGACGACGAGAGGACCCTGCGGGTGACGAGCGTGCCGCCCGCCGCCCGGTGCGGATCGCGAACTGCTCCGGTTTCTACGGCGATCGGCTCGCCGCCGCCCGCGAGATGGTCGAGGACGGCCCGATCGACGTGCTCACCGGCGACTATCTCGCCGAGCTGACCATGTCCATCCTGTGGAAGGCCCGGGCCAAGGATCCCGCCGCCGGCTACGCGCGCACCTTCGTGACCCAGCTGGAACAGGTCATGGGCACCTGCCTGGACCGGGGCATCCGGATCGTTTCGAACGCCGGCGGCCTCAACCCGGCCGGCCTCGCCGAGCGGCTGCGGGCGAGCGCGGAACGCCTGGGCCTGGCCCCACGGATCGCCTACGTCACCGGCGACGACGTGCTGGACCGGATCGACGCCGGCCCGCGCGCGGTGACCGCCAACGCCTACCTCGGCGGCTGGGGCATCGCCGAAGCGCTCGCCGAGGGCGCGGACATCGTGATCTGTCCGCGGGTGACCGACGCGTCGCTGGTGGTCGGCCCGGCCGCGTGGTGGCACGGCTGGCGGCGCACGGACCACGATCGGCTCGCCGGCGCGATCGTCGCCGGCCATGTGATCGAGTGCGGTCCGCAGGCCACGGGTGGCAACTACCCCTTCCTCGGTGACCTGCCGCGCCTGCAACGCCCCGGCCGCACCGCCGACTTCGCGCTGGACACCCGTCGCCCCGGCTTCCCGATCGCCGAGGTCGCCGCGGACGGATCCTCGGTGATCACCAAGCACCGCGGCACCGGCGGCCTGGTCTCGATCGGCACGGTCACCGCGCAACTCCTGTACGAGATCGCCGGACCCGCCTACGCCAACCCGGACGCCGTGGCCCGCTTCGACACCATCACGCTGGGCCGAGCCGGCGCGGACCGGGTCCGGATCCGCGGCGTACGCGGCCTGCCGCCGCCGCCCACCCTCAAGGTCGCCGTCAACGAGCTCGGCGGCTACCGCAACACCATGACCATGGTGCTGACCGGCCTGGACATCGAGGCCAAGGCCGCGCACGCCGAACGCATGTTGTTCGACACGCTCGGCGGCCGGGATCGATTCGCCGAGGTAGACGTGCGGCTGATCCGCTACGACCGACCCGACGCACCGACCAACGAGCAGGCCACCGCGCATCTGCGGGTCACCGTCAAGGACCCCGACCCCACCAAGGTCGGCCGGGCCTTCTCCGGCGCGGTCGTCGAACTCGCGCTGGCCGGCTACCCGGGCTTCCACACCACCACGCCACCCACCGCCGAGACCGCGTACGGCGTCTTCCGCGCCGCGTGGATCCCGGCGACCGAGGTCGAGCACACCGTGGTGCTGCCCGACGGCACAGCCAAGGTGATCGCCCCGCCCGAACACACCGCACCGCTGCCCGATCCCATGCCCGCCCCCGAACCCGCGGCCCGCGACGGGGGACCGACCCGCCGGGTCCCGCTCGGACTGGTCTGTGGCGCGCGTTCCGGCGACAAGGGCGGCGACGCCAACCTCGGCCTGTGGGCCCGCGACGACGTGGGATTCCGCTGGCTGCGCGGACACCTGACGGTGGATCGACTGGGCGAACTGCTCCCCGAGGCTGCCGAATTGCCGATCCGGCGGTACGTGCTGGAGAACCTGCGCGCGGTCAACTTCGTGATCGCCGGCCTGCTCGGCGAGGGCGTCGCGGCCTCCACCCGCCCGGACCCGCAGGCCAAGGGCCTGGCCGAGTACATCCGGTCCCGGCACACCGACATTCCCACGACGCTGCTGGACGGGTGAGCCATGCGATTCGACGAGAGCGACGAACACCGGGCCCTGCGCGCGGCGGTGGGGGCGATCACCGACGGATTCGGCCCCGGCTACTTCGCCGAGCACAGCCGCGACCGCCGGCCCACCACCGAACTGTGGCGGGCCCTCGGCGAACACGGCTACATCGGCGTCAACATCCCGCAGGAGTATGGCGGCGGGGGCGGCGGCCTGGTCGAGCTGGCGATCGTATGCGAGGAGGTCGCCGCACACGGCTGCCCCCTGCTGCTGCTCCTGGTCTCCGGCGCGATCGCGGGCGAGGTGCTCACCCGGTTCGGCACCGCCGAGCAGAAGGGCACCTGGCTGCCCCTCCTGGCGTCGGGCAGGGGCAAGATCGTGTTCGCGATCACCGAGCCCGACGCGGGCTCCAACACCCACCGCCTGGCCACCACCGCGACCCGGGAAGGCGAGGGCTGGTTGTTGCGGGGCACCAAGCAGTTCATCTCCGGCGTCGACGAGGCCGACGCGATCCTGGTGGTCGCCCGAACCGGCACCGACCCCGGCTCCGGGCGCGGCCGGCTCTCGCTGTTCCTGGTGGACGCGAACCACCCGCGCCTGACCGCGAACCCGCTGGCGATCGAAGGCGCGGCGCCGGAGCGGCAGTTCACGCTGTTCTTCGACGACGTACCGGTGTCCGCCGACCGCCTGATCGGTACCGAGGGCGACGGGCTGCGCCAGGTGTTCCACGGCCTGAACCCGGAGCGGGTGACCGGCGCGGCACTGGGCGTGGGCATCGCCCGCCACGCGCTCGCCCGAGCCGCCGAGTACGCCCGTACCCGCGAGGTGTGGGGCGCCCCCATCGGCACCCACCAGGCCATCGCGCACCCGCTCGCCGAGGCCGCGATCGAGGTCGAGCTGGCCGCGCTGATGACGGCCCGGGCGGCCTGGCTGCACGACGCGGGCGAGCACATGGTCAAGGCCGCGGGAGAGGCCGCGAACATGGCCAAGTACGCCGCCGCCGAGGCCGCCGTGCACGCGGTCGACGCCGCCATCCAGACCCACGGCGGCAACGGCATGAGCCGCGACTACGGACTGGTCCCGCTGTGGGGTATCGCCCGCACGCTGCGGATCGCCCCGGTCAGCCGGGAGATGATCCTCAATCATGTGGCGCAGCACACACTCGGATTGCCGCGTTCGTACTGACCACGCTCGACCATGGCCCGACCACGTCCGGGGCGCGCCCGGAGGGCGGAGGAGCCGGCGGGCTCGCGTGCGACTTGTGAATGACGCGGCCATGGACTCTGGATCGACGCGCGCACGCGCCGCCGGGCACAGGATGGACGGGCAGGCTGCTCCGCTCCCGGCGCGACTGTGTGGGGTGCGGGCCGGGATCGGAGCTATCGGTCGGGCCCGGCGAAGAAGGCAGTGGGAGCGTGGATCAAGAGTTGGCGGGACGCCCCTTCTGGGACGTGGACATCACGAGCATCTGGTTCGTCATAGGCATGGCGGTCGTCACCGCCGGCACCGCGTTCGCCACCGTCTGGTTCTGGAACCGCCCCACCCTCCAGCGCACCCGCCGCATCTGCACCCTGCTGTTCACCCAGCTCATGGTGACCTTCACCATCCTGGCCGCGGTCAACGCGCAGATGTACTTCTACTCGACCCTGTCCGACCTGATGCACATCGCCGACGGACCGTCCGTGCCGGACGTGCCGGTGGCCACCGTGAAGGTCAAGCACCTCGACCCCAAGCCGGCCGTCCCGTTCTCCGACGACGGCGGCAAGGGCCTGCCGTTCATGGTCACCAAGCCCCCGCTGACCGACCAGCCCAGGGCCCCGCACCCCCGGCGCAAGGGCGCCGACCCCAAGCACGGCGTGCTGGTCAACACGAGCATCCAGGGCCCACGTACCGGCTACCGGCTGGACACCTTCGTCTACCTGCCCGCCGCCTACTTCGCGCCGGAGAACACCCGCGCCCGCTTTCCGGTGATCCAGCTCACCTCCGGCTTCCCCGGCACGCCCGACACCTGGCTGCGCCGGATGAAGGTGCACCAAATGCTCGCCGGCCTGATGGAATCGGGCCGGATGCCGCCGACCATCGTGGTGATCGCGGCCCAGAACCCGATCGCGGGCCGGGACAGCGAATGCGTGGACGCCCCGGGCGGCTCCCGCGCGGACACCTACCTCGGCCAGGACGTGCCGGACGCCATCACGGCCAACTTCCGGACCGCGCCCGCGCCGGCGCACTGGGGTCTGCTCGGCTACTCCACCGGCGGTTTCTGCTCCGCGAACCTGATCCTGCGCCACCCCGACCGCTACGCGGCGGCGGCCAGCCTCTCCGGCTACTTCAAGGCGATCACCGACATGACCACCGGCGACCTGTATCGCGGCGACGAAGGGCTGCGCCGGGCCAACAGCCCGCTGTACACCATCGAGGACGCGCGCAGGCCGCCGGTGCGGATGTACCTGTTCGCGGCCAAGGGTGAGGGCAAAACGGCCCGGGAAGCACGCGACTTCGCTCGCAGGTTCCGGCCGACGGACACCGTGAAGGTGCGGATCGAGCCGTCCGGCGGGCACAACTTCGGCACCTGGGCCAAGGGTCTGCCGGCCGCGTTCGAGTGGCTGGGGCGCGAACTGGCGCCGCCGGCGGGGGATCGGCCCGGCGGCGAGGTACGCGGACCGGCCTTCGCGGGTGGGCGACCGCTGCACTGAGCGGGCTTCGAGAGCGCTCGGAGCCGCCCCGGGAGGGCCCGGGGACCCGCTTGAACGCGCACGGACCGGGCACGTGCGTCGCGGACCCGCTCGGCGCGGACGCGGGCGGTGTCTTCAATACGGCTGGGTACGGTGCGAGACTTCTGCGGCGCCATCCGAACGGAAGCTCAGGAGCCCGCGCCCCGCTCGGGAGCGGGACCGTCGCACCGAGACGAGGATCGCCCATGCATCCCGGTGTCATCGCCGCCGCGCACCCCGATCGCCCCGCCGTGATCATGGCCGGCACCGGCCGTGTCGTCACCTACGCCGAACTGGACGCGGAATCCAACCGCTTCGCACACCTGCTGTACGACGCCGGGCTGCGTCCCGGCGACCACATCGCCATCGCGCTGGAGAACCACCCGCTCTACCTCGCGCTCACCTGGGCCGCGCAGCGCTCCGGGTTGATCTACACGCCGATCGGCGTTCGGCTGCACCCGGACGAGCTGGTGTACGTGGTGGACAACTGCGGGGCCCGGGTGTTCGTCTCCTCGGCCGCGCAGGCCGAACTCGCGAGTGCCGTCCTCGGGCGCGCGCCCCGGGTGGAGCGGCTGCTGATGCTGGACGGCGCGGCGCCGGGTTTCGAGCCGTACGAAGTCGCGGTCCGACCGTACCCGAGCACGCCGATCGCGACCGAGGTCGAGGGCGCGGACATGTTGTACTCCTCCGGCACCACCGGTCGCCCCAAGGGCGTGTTGCCCACCCGCGAGGACCACCCGGCGGGCACCGGACCGGCCCTGACGCTGTTTCACCTGATCGGCGCGCTGTACGGGATGAACACCTCGGGCGAGGGCGGCGACGTCTACCTGTGTCCCGCGCCGCTCTACCACGCGGCCCCGTTGCGCTATTGCATGCAGTTTCTGCGGGGCGGGCACACCGTGGTGGTCCTGGAGCGCTTCGACCCCGAGGCCGCGCTCGCCGCGATCGAGCGGTACCGGGTGACGCACAGCCAGTGGGTGCCGACCATGTTCGTCCGGATGCTCAAACTGCCGGTCGAGGTGCGCGAGCGGTACGACCTGTCGTCGCTGCGCTACGCGGTGCACGCGGCGGCGCCGTGTCCGCCCGAGGTCAAGGAACGCATGATGGCCTGGTGGGGGCCGGTGTTGTACGAGTACTACGCCGGTACCGAAGGCAACGGCTACGTCGGCTGCACCCCGGAGGAATGGCTCGCGCACCCGGGCACGGTGGGGCGGGCGATCCTGGGCACCCCGCACATCTGCGACGAGGAGGGCCGCGAACTGCCGGTAGGCGAGCACGGCATCGTCTATTTCGCCGACGGGCCGCGGTTCTCGTACCACCGCGACCCGGCCAAGACCGAGGCCGGCCGCGATCCCGGCGGCCGGGGCTGGACCACGCTGGGCGACATCGGCCGGCTGGACGCGGACGGCTACCTGTATCTGACGGATCGTCAAGCACACATGATCATCAGTGGTGGGGTGAACGTGTACCCGCAGGAGGTGGAGAACCTGCTCGCACTGCATCCCGCGATCGCCGACGTCGCGGTGTTCGGCATTCCGCACGAGGACCTGGGCGAGCAGGTCAAGGCGGTTGTGCAACCGGCCGAAAGCGCGTTGGTGGGACCTGAGTTGGCCGACGAGCTGATCGCCTACTGCCGCGCACGGCTGGCCCACCACAAGTGTCCTCGGTCGGTGGACTTCCGCGCCGAACTGCCTCGGCACGCGACCGGGAAGCTGTACAAGCGCCTGCTGGTCGAGGAGTACCGCGCGGCCGCGGTGGGTTCGTCCTGAGCACGGCCAATTGCCTTGACGCGCGGCATGATCACCTTGGTACGGTCCGCGCGTGTTCACCCTCACCGAACCCCCGATCTTCGGCCGTCTCCGGGACGCCCGCTCCGTGTTGATCGCCGGTGCGGGCGGCGGCTTCGACGTGTTCGCCGGCCTGCCGCTCGGTCTGGCGCTGACCGAGCAGGGCAAACGGGTGCACTACGCGAACCTGTCGTTCGTGACGGTGGATCGACTCCCCTCCCGCGACCGGCTGTTGCCGGGACTGGCGGCGGTACGGCCGGACACGCCGGGCAACGACGACTACTTCCCGGAGCGGGCACTGGCGATGTGGCTTGCGCGCAACGGACTTCCGGAGACGGTGTACGCGTTCGGGAAGACCGGGGTCGAGCCGTTGCGGGCCGCCTACCGCCGGTTGGTCAAGGACCTGGACGTGGACGCGATCGTGCTCGTGGACGGCGGTACCGACATCCTGATGCGCGGCGACGAGGCGTCGTTGGGCACTCCGGAGGAGGACATGACCAGCCTCGCCGCGGTGGCCGGCGTACGGGTGCCGACCCGGCTGGTCGTCTCGCTCGGCTTCGGCATCGACTCCTACCACGGCATCTGCCACGCCCAGGTGTTGGAGAACCTGGCCGCGCTCACCCGCTCGGGGCACTACCTCGGCGCGCTGTCGATCCCGCGCAAATCGCGCGAGGGGGCGCTGTATCTGGACGCGGTGGCATACGCGAATCGGCTCACCCCGCGGCGACCGAGCATCGTGCACGGATCGGTCGGCGCGGCGTTGCAGGGGCGGTTCGGCGACGCGCATTTCACCGAACGCACCGGCAACAGCGAGCTGTTCATCAATCCGTTGATGAGTGTGTACTTCACCGTCGACCTGGCCGGGCTGGCCGAACGCTCGTTGTACCTGTCGCTGTTGGAGGGCAGCGTGACGATCTGGGACGTCGCGCGCCGGATCGACGAGTTCCGCGACGGGTTGGCGACCACTCGGCCGAGGCAGACGATCCCGCACTGACGTGCGGGGGCGCCGGCCCGGGACGGTGTTCGGGACGCGAGGCGGTCGTGCCGCGGCATGGCGGGGCCGGTGACCGGGCGTCAGGTTTCGCGCAGTGGGCGGTAGTCCTGCGGGCTCAGGCCGAACGTCCAGGCCACGCCCTCGCGGGCGGTCTCGGTGTCCGGCGGTACGCGCAGCCAATAGGTGCGGGTGGTGCCGTCCGGTTCGGGGGTGGAGTTGAGCACCTCGACCATCACGATCGGCTCGTCGTCGTCGAGTTCGATCTCCCACAACACGCCGGTTTCGTCCCGGTCCAGCGGTTGCGCGCCGACCTCGCGCAGGTAGCGGTCGTAGCCGTAGATCTCCAGCATCACCCGGCGCAGCTCGGCGTTGTCCTCGTTGTGGATCGCGCGTACGGTCAGCCGGCTGCCGCCGGGGCCGAGCCCGCCGACGAAGTCGGCCGGGACGGGCATCCCGCGCCACGCGTGCAGCGCGAAGCCGTCGGCGTAGCTCAGTGCGGGGCCGTCGCCGTTGTGCAGCCGCGACTGGTCGTCGCGGTGCATCGTGGTGGGCCGCTCGCTGACGAGCACGACCCGCTCGTACGGCCACCACCAGCCGATGTGCCGGGCCACCTCGCCGAGTTCGGCCAGGAGCGGGAACTCGAACTCGGGGAAGCGCTCCTTGAGTCCGTCGAAGACCGCGAGCCAGGCCGCGTCGTGCTGACCGCCCAGGGCACTGTGCGTGGTCGCGCGGACCTTGTCCGCGACGTCCCAGCGGCCTCGCGAGGCGGGGGTGCGCACGGACGGGTCCCACGCGCCGACGCCGGAGTGCACGGCCTCACGGATCCGTTCGGTGAGCTGCCGGGTGGGCTCCCACAGCCGATCGGCGCCCTCGGCCCAGGCGAGATCCCAGCCGGTTGCGCCGAGCGCCGCGGTGGCCTCGGCCTTGGCGGCCGTCCAGGGGCCGCTCCAGAGCCGTTCCTGCACGGGGCGGCCCGGACGGCCGGGCACCTTCACCGACAGCCGGGTGGCGGCGAGGTCGGCGGGCTTGCAACTGCCGGCCGCCACGGCGGCGGCCACCGCCGCCGCGAGGGGCGAGTCGTACCAGACCACCCGCTCCGGCTCGGGCATGCCGGCAGCCCGGTACACGGCCTTGATGGCCGCCTCGGCGGCGGGTCGGTCGGCGGGACCGGTGGCGGCGGCCACGTGCGCCCAGTCGGTGACGGCCTCCGCCAACGCGAGCCGATCCGCGAGGTCGAGCACGGCGAAGTGGCGGGGGACGGTCGCGTGGTGGGCGGTCGCGGTCGGCCCCGGTCGGCGGGTGGCGGCGGGCCGCGGGGTCTCGGGCCCGGTCGGCCCGGGCTCGTCGGCCGTGTGGGTCGGGGCGTGATGCGGGGCGCGCCTGGCGCGGAGGGCGGCCCGTGCCGCCTGGTCGGCTTCGGAGATCGCCGCTGGGGCGGGAGCCTGGGCGTCGGCTGCCGCAGGAGCCGGGGGAGCGGCCGGCGTCGCCCCTTCGGCCGCCCGGGCCGCCCGTGCTACGCGGTCACGGTGCGCGGCCCAGGACGCGGCGGCCGGGTTGGCGGGTGGAGCCGGCGGGGGCGGGACGACCGCCTTGCGCGGCAGCGCGATCCCGGGCAACTTGCGGGGCGGCGTGGCCATCGTGTCTCCCGTGACTTGCGGTTGCGTCTTGGTCGGCTTGGGACGATCGCGCCCACCGGCTCCGCCCGAAGCATCCGAAGGCGGAGCCTACGGTTCTACCGGCAACGCCGTGCCCGCCTCCACCCGGCCGGCTCGATGGCAGTCGGGGAGCGGCTCCCGGCGTTCGGCGGTGATCCACCGGAACACTTCGGCGGGTGCGGGTGCGTTTCGGCGCGCGGTGGGTGTGGCGACCGGTCGTCGTGCCCTGCGCGCCACGCCGGGCGTGCCGCGGTGTCTCCGCTCCGCGGCTCGGAGTTCGGCGCCGAGCCGCGTCCGGCAGGTCTCTCGCATCGCCCACCGCGCCGGCACCGGCGGAGGTTCGGTGCGGGCCGCCGAAAGCCCCGGGCGGGCCCTACACCCGGCTTCAACCCTCGACAGGGCCCCGCGGATGCGATGCCGCGCGTCGCGGCGCTCGGCGAAGCGTCGAATTCGACGCTAGTCCGCCACCATCCGGACCGCGCCCGGGATGTACTCGCGCTGGCGGACCACGCGATACCAACCCATCGGGAGGTCGATCGTGGCGTGCTCCTCGTGCACGATGCGGGTGGCCTCGTCGAGGCGGAGGTGCCCGATCAGCATCGGCTCCGGGGCCAGGTAGAGCGTGCCGCTGCCCACGACGGCGTGTGCGTGCCCGGTGGCCTCGCCGAGCGCGAGCACCAACCGCCCACGCGCGTCACGGGGTTTGGTCGGCAGCGCCTTCACCCCGTTCGGCACGGTCTGCTCATGGATCGGCTGCAACAGGATGTCGCCCTGACGAAACACGGCGAACCTCCATCGTGATAGTCGAATCAGGGTCGGCTCAACCCCACCGCCCCACACGCTAACCACCCCGACCGACACCCGCGCCCCACCCGTGCGCCGGACCCCGCGTGCGCCGAAGAGCGACAGCCGACTCGGCCATCCGCCGGCGATGTCCCCCAAGCACCGACCGGCCCGTACATCCTCGTCGGCGGCACAGCCCCGAGCGCCCGCCGGCGCCGCCCGGCCACGCGCGCTCGGCCGGGCCCGACCGGCCCCACGTGCCCACCGGCGACACCCACCCCGCAGCCCCGAAGGCCCAGTGCGACACCGGCTCCGCCCCGAACCACCCGATCCCGCCCCGCGCGTCCCACGCACCGACCGCACCGCACCGCCCCGCGCGCTCGCCGCTCAATAGCCCGTCGGGCGGATCAGGCCGGATTCGTAGGCGTAGACCGCTGCCTGGGTTCGGTCGCGGAGGCCCAGTTTGATCAGGATTCGGCCGACGTGGGTCTTCACGGTTTGTTCGGCCACCACCAACGCGGCGGCGATCTCCGCGTTGGACAGGCCCTGGGCGATCAGGGACAGGACTTCGGTCTCCCGCTCGGTGAGGTCGCCGAGGCGCTCTTTGAGCGGGGTCCGGGGAGCGCCGCCGAGCCGGGAGAACTCGGTGATCAGGCGCTTGGTGATGTTCGGCGCCAGGAGCGCGTCGCCGGCGGCCACCACCCGTACCGCGTGCGCGAGTTCCTCTGCGGAGGCGTCCTTGAGCAGGAAGCCGGAGGCACCCGCGCGCAGCGCCTCGTACACGTACTCGTCCAGGTCGAACGTGGTCAGCACGAGGACCTTGGCCGAGCCGTCGCCGGCACCGGTGATCCGCCGGGTGGCCTCGATGCCGCCCAGCCGAGGCATCCGGATGTCCATCAGCACCACGTCGGGGGAGAGTTCGGCCACCCGCCCGACCGCGTCGAGGCCGTCCACGGCCTGCCCGACCACCTCGATGTCGGGCTCCGCGTTCAGCAGCACGGTGAAGCCCTGTCTGACCATCATCTGGTCGTCGGCGATCAACACCCGGATGGTCACGAACGGTCCTCCAACGGAAGCCTTGCCACTACCTCGTAACCGCCGCCGGGAATGGGCCCGTCGGCGAACTCCCCGCCCAGCATCGCGACCCGCTCGCGCATCCCGAGCAACCCGTGCCCGCCGGTCGACGCGGCCGGTTGCCCGGGCGGCTCCGACGCCTCGGCCGCGGTGTTGGCGATCCGGATGGCCAACCCGGTCGCCTGGTAGCCCAGTTCCACCCGGATCGCCGCGCCGGGCGCGTGCCGCAGCACATTGCTGAGCGCCTCCTGCACGATCCGGAACCCGGACAGCTCCACCCCCGGCGGCAGCGCCCGCCGCTCGCCGGTGATCCGGGTGTCGACCCGCAGACCCGCGCCGCGCACGTTGTCGACCAACTCGTCCAGCCGGTCCAACGTGGGCTGCGGGGCGTGCCGCATGGCGTCGGACAACTCGTCCTCCGAGCGCAGCACACCCAGCACCCGGCGCAGTTCGGTGAGCGCGTCGACCGCGTTCGCGCGGATGCCGACCAGGTTCTCCTTGAGCGCGTCGGAGGGGTTCTCCACCAGGTGCGGGGCGACCTGCGCCTGGATGGAGATCACCGACATGTGGTGCGCGACCACGTCGTGCAACTCGCGGGCGATCCTGGTGCGTTCCTCCAGGAGGGTGCGCCGAGCCCGCTCCTCGGCGGTCAGTTCCGCCTGGACCACCAACTCGGTCCGGGCCACCCGACGCCCGCGCAGCGCGGCGCCGATCACCGCCGCGGCCGTCATCATCAGCGCGGCCTGCATCAGGTCGGACCGGGACCCGGGGAGGGGGTCCGCCATGCAGCCCAGTCCGGCCAGCACACTGATCAGCAGCGCCTCGGCCGCGATGCGCGGGCGCGAGCGCAGGGCCACCAGGAACAGCACGCCCGCGTGCACCGCGATCCCGGCTCCGGTCCACGGATAGAGCTGCGGGCCGGCCGGATCCGCCAACAGGGCGGTCAGCACCATCGCCGCGGTCGCCACCCACCAGGCCGGCACCGGCCGGAACATCGCGGCCACCACCGCCGCCGGCCCGATCCCGCCGAGCAGCAGGCCGACATCGTTGCCCAGGCCGTACTGCCACGCGCTCTGGTTGACGTTGATCGCCCCGACGGGGATCACCAGGACCACCAACAGCACCGCGGAAGCCGGTTGCCAGTCCCGCCAGCCACGCGGCAGCGGATCGGGTTTCGGGTTCCACAGGTCGTGCCGCAGCACGCGCGCCACCGCGGTCGCCGCCGTCCCGATCCGCCCGATCCTCCCCTTTCGCACAGGATCAACCCTAGGCATGCCCCACCTCCGCCCTCCGGGCGGGCTCCGAGCACGCCCCGGAGGCGACGCTAGGCGCCCTCCGCACCCGCGGGCGTCCCGCCCAGGGGCCCACCCGCGGGGTAGCTCGGAAGTACTACGGGTATCGGGGCGCGCCCGCGTGGCCGACCCGCGCCGCCCGGCCCTCGGCCGACCCGCGCACCCCGACCCGCGCAGCCCGGCCCGCACCGGCCCGCGCGCCCCGACCCCGCACCCTCAGCTCCGCTCCTTGACCCCCGCCAGCATGCCCTCGATGCGATCGGGCGGTCCCGGCCGGGAGAAGTACCAGCCCTGCCCCGCGTCGCAGCCGATCGCCCGCAGCCGCTCCGCCTGGACCGCCGTCTCGATGCCCTCGGCCGTCACCGTGAGGCCGATCGCGTGCGCCAGTTCGACCAGCGAGGCCACGATCCGGCCGTCCACCGGATCGGAGTCGCCGGGTTGGCGCAGGCCCTCGACGAAGGAGCCGGCGATCTTCAGCTCGCACACCGGCAGTCGGCGCAGATAGGCCAGGTTCGAGTAGCCGGTGCCGAAGTCGTCGATCGCGATCCGGATGCCCATCGCGGCCAGTTCGCGCAGTCGCTCCAGCGGACCACCGTCGGTGGACATGATCTGACTCTCGGTCAGCTCGAATTGCAGCCGACCCGGATCCAGGCCGGTCTCGGCCAGCACCCGCTCCACCTGACGGACCAGGCCCGGTTCGCGGCACTGGCGTTCGGCCAGGTTGACGCTGATGAACGGCGCGCCGTCCGGCTCCAGGTCCTGCCAGCGGCGCGCCTCGCGGCAGGCCTGCTCCAGCACGTGCATGCCCAGCGGCACGATCAGCCCGGTCTCCTCGGCCAGCCCGATGAATCGATCCGGACCGACCAGGCCGTTGCGCGGATGGCGCCAGCGCACCAGCGCCTCGACGCCGAGCACCCCGCCGTCGGCGAGCGAGACGAGCGGTTGGTAGTCGACGTAGAACTCGCCGTGGTGCAGCGCGGCGGGCATCTCCGCGGACAGCGTGTAGCGGGCCACCTCGCGGTCGTTGCGGTCGGTGTCGAACACCGTCCAGCGCCCGCGCCCGTCGGACTTGGCCCAGTACAGCGTTATGTCGGCAGCGCGCAGCGTGTCCGCCGGGCTGGTGCCGGCCACCGGCCGCTCGACGATGCCGATGCTCGCGGTGACCGTCAGGTCGTGGCCGCGGATCCGGAACGGCTCGCGCAACGCCGCGAACACGCCGTCGGCCAGCGCCACCACCTGCCCGGTCCCGGTGGAGTGTTCGACCAGGATGACGAACTCGTCGCCGCCCATCCGGGCCATCAGATGCCCGGCCTGGCCCGCGTACCGGCTCAGCCGCCGGGCCACCGCGACCAGGAGCTGGTCGCCCACGTCGTGCCCGAGGCTGTCGTTGACCACCTTGAACCCGTCCAGGTCCAGGTAGCACAGGCCGACCCGGTCCCCGGGGCCCGGGTGTTCGAACGCCGCGGTCAGCCGCTCGACGAACAACGCGCGGTTGGGCAGCCCGGTGAGCTGGTCGTGCATCGCCTGGTGGCGCAGCCTGGTGTGCAGGCGATGCCGGTCGGTGACGTCCTCCAGCATGCAGACCTGGTACTCCGGGTTGCCCTTGGAGTCGCGGACCAGGGACAGCGACAGATGCGTCCACAACGTCTCGCCGTCGGCCTTCTCGAACTGCTTCTCCAGGGCGAAGTGGTCGCGTTCGCCGCTGATCAACTCGTCGTAGAGCTTCCACATGTGGTCGGTGTCGCCGTCGTGCATGAAGTCGCGGACCTGCCGCTTGCACATCTCCTCGACGCTGGCCGCGAACATCGTGGTCATCGCCTGGTTGACGTCGATCACGTTGCCGTCGACGTCGCCGATCCCGATGCCGAGCGCGGCCTGATCGAAAACCGCCCGAAAGCGCGCTTCACTCGTGTGCAGTGCGTGCTCGGCACTGTCACGAGCGACCAGGACGGCGGCGTGGATGGCCTCCTGCTCGTCCAGGGTCCGTCTGCGCAGCGCCTCCGCGTAGCCCGCCGCGAGGGCGCCCATCAGCGCGGCGATCCGCTCCAGGTACGCCTCGGGGTCCTGGCCGCGGGCGACCGCGTCGCGGCGCAGGATGGGCCACCACGGGCCGACCAGGCCCAGCGTGCGCTCCAGCGTGCCGCTGCCGGTGAAGTGTTCGCCGACCAGGGACGCGCCCACGTCGCGCGCGGCGGCCGGGTCGAACGGCTCGGTGCGCAGCGCCTGCGCCATGCGCAGCGCCTGCCCGCGCAGGTATTGCTCGATCTCGGCACCGCTCAACGGGACGAAGCTGGTGCCCTCGATGGTGCGGGCCCAGTCGCGGGCGAACCGGCTCAGCGACGCCTCGGCCCCGTCGGCCCGCGCGTCGTCCGTTCCGCCGTTCACCCTGCGCTCCCCACGGTGGTCCGGGCGCACGCGCCGGCCCCCCGGCACGCCTGGACCCACGCTGTGCCCGGCGCCCACGATGGTCGATCCACCGCCCCACCTTTCCTCCTCGGGGGCGATCCGCCACCGCGCAATGTCGGTGCGGTCGCCGCTCGGACGAGCCGGCCGCAATCCCCGGCGGCCGTGTGAACGAGCCATATCACCCGTTATCACCCGTTCGGACGAGCCGGTTGGTACGTCCGGTGCGCCCCGACGATCGCGTGATCATCGTTGACGGTATCCGCCGCGGCGCGGAAACGTCTTGCAGTTGGACACGGCGCGAGGAGCATCACTCCGGAGAGGGACAGGTGGTGCGCGCGGGTCCGTACCGAATTGTGGCGTACGCCCTCGTACTCCGGCGCACGCAGGGCTCCCGACGCGACGACTGACGGACCATCAGGTTGCCACCCCCGGGCCACGGTACGCTCTACCGGCTTGCGTCGGCGAGGTGGGGCGCAGCCGCCGCGGGCGAACGACGCACCACCCGAGTGGGGGTCGTGGTCTCGATGTTGGTGGAACTCGCGGTCGGTGACGCGTACGGGGCCGGGTTCGAGTACGCGGATCGGTCGTTTGTGGCGCGAGGCAACACACTCGCCGGTTATGTGCAGCATCCTCGTCATCGTGACGTGCTGCCCGGCCGATACACCGACGACACGCAGATGAGTATCGCGGTCGCGGAATGGATACTCGGCGACGATCACGGAATCCCGGCGCTCGCGGACCTGTTCGTGCGGGCGTACAAGCGCGACGCGCGCGCCGGATACGCGCGGGGCTTTCGAGGCGTTCTGGAGGAAGTCGCGGACGGGGCGCAGCTCCTGGCGGTGCTGCGGCCGGAGAGCGACAAGAGCGGCGCGGCGATGCGCGCGGGTGTGCTGGGCCTGCTGCCCGACCTTGCCGAGGTACGCCGCACGGCGGCGCTGCAGGCCCGGATCACCCACCGCACGCTCGGCGGGATGACCTCGGCGACCGCCGCGGCGCTCGCGGTGCACTACTGCCGGTACGGCCTGGGCCCGGTCGCGGAGCTGCCGACCTGGCTGGCCGCGACGTTGCCGGCCTCCACCGGCCCGGCGGTGTGGGCCACGCCGTGGCGCGGCAAGGTCGGTTCGCCCGGCATGGACAGCACCCGCGCGGCGATCACCGCGCTGGCCGCGAACACCGGCACGGCCGCGCTGCTGAAGGCGTGCGTGGCGTACACCGGCGACGTGGACACGGTGGCCACGATCGCGCTCGCGGCGGCGAGTTGCTCCGCGGAGTACGCCCAGGACCTGCCGCCGGCGCTGTTGGCGGGCCTGGAGAACGGCCCGTACGGGCGGGACCATCTCGCGGGCCTGGACGCCCGGTTGACGGCCCGGTTCGGCTGAGTGCCGCCGCCGGCACCGCCCCGACCGTTTCCGGGGGGTGTGGGCCGGTGAAAGGTCGGCGAAAGACCGCCCCCGAGTCGTCCCGAGGCGCGCGCGGGCGACGCGACGGGATGGGCGGAAAGACGGTCGGCCCGAACCGCCGTCGGGCGACGAGCCGGACGGGCCTGCCGGCGGCTCGGTGACACCCCGGTCGGGCGACGAGCCGGACGCGCGAAACACGAGAGGCCCCCCGGCGGACCGGGGGGCCTCTCGCTTGCCTGGAGCCCCAATACGGAATCGAACCGTAGACCTTCTCCTTACCATGGAGACGCTCTACCGACTGAGCTATTGGGGCCTGCGCGGCGAAAACTTACCGGATCCGCGTTCGGTTCGCCAACTTGATCCACGAGCGGGTCCCGGGCCGGTTCGCCGGAGCGTGTTCACCACTCGCCGGGGCTCATCGTGAACTGCGCGTAGGGGACCGTCCAGACCACGTCGCGCGCGTCGGCCGTGTCCGCTTCGCCGCCCTCGGCGTAGGCGGTTCCGTGGTCGCTGGTGACGATCGCGAAGCAGGGCCTGCGGCAGCTCATGGCGCGAAACAACCGCCCGATGTGTCGGTCGACGTACTCCAGCGCGGCGGCGTGGGTGTCGCGGTTGTCGCCGTCGGCGGCGGTGGCACCGGGGGTGTGGAACCAGTTCGGGTGGTGGATGGCCGCGACGTCGACGAGCAGGAACAGCCGGCGGTCCGGGTCCAGGCCGCCGACCACCAGTTCGGCGCGGGCGACCTGGGCCTCGAACGAGATCGGTGAGGTGACGCCGAGTTCGGGGTCCCAGTGGCTCTCGGCGAACATGCCCGGCAGCACGGAGTCGAGCGCGCCCTGCTTGTCGAAGCAGCCGACGCCGCCGATGCACGCGGTGTGATAGCCCGCCTTGGTCAGCGCGCTGGGCAGGTCCGGGGTGTCGAACTGCCACGTGTGCGCGTTCGTGGACTCGGTGTCGCCGAGCCGGGCGGCGAACAGGCGCGGGTGCGGGCCGGGACCCGCGGGGGTGGGCAGGTAGCCCGCGAGGAACGCGGTGTGCGCGGCGAAGGCCAGGCTGGCCGGGGTGAATCGGCGCTGCCAGCCGCCCTCGGGCAGGACCCGGGAGAGGTTGGGCAGCCGGCCGGCCGCGGCGAGTTCGACGGCCACGTCGTACCGCAGCGCGTCGAGCGTGACGAGCAGTAGGTCCTGCTCGCCGACGACGGCGTTCATGTCGGGACCGGTCATATCGGACATGCCACCTTCTCCGCTTCTGCTCGGGTGTTCCGGGCCGCCGCCGGTGGCCCGCACGCGGGCGGCGAATGGATCGCCCATGCCTACCAGAGGGAGGCGACTCTTCGAGGGATAACCCCCTCGCCGGTGTCCGGGTCGCCGTGTATGTTGTTCTCAACCTAAGAACATCTCATTCGGAGAACAACCGTCGCGTCGGTATCGGGAACGTGAACCGCCGGGGCCGCGTCGGACGTGCAGCGCAGTGGGCACATCGGAGGGAAGTGCGACATGGCCGACACCGCCATCACCGAACGCGACTGGCTCGCGTCCTACGACCCCAGAGCCTGGGAACCGATCGCGGTGACCGTCGACATCGTGGCGCTGACGATTCGTCAACTCACCGGCGCGGCCGGGGGCGACCCCGACGGCGCGGCCGAAGGCCCGGCCAAGGCGCTGCACGTGCTGCTCGTGCGGCGCGGCGAGATGCCCTTCGCGGGCCGGCTCGCACTGCCCGGCGGCTTCGTGCGGCCCGTGGTCGACCCGGACGGCACGCGGCGCGAGGAGGACCTCGGCGAGGCCGCCGAGCGCGAACTGGCCGAGGAGACCGGGCTCGCCGCCGGCGCCCGGCTCGACCGGGTGCACCTGGAACAACTCGGCACCTACGGTGCGCCCGGACGCGATCCGAGGATGCGGATCGTCTCGGTCGCGCACCTCGCGTTCGCGCCGGACCTGCCCGACCCGACCGCCGGCGGCGACGCCGCGCACGCCCTGTGGGTGCCGGTGGCCGACGTCGATCCCGGCGCGCTGGCCTTCGACCACGCGCGCATCCTGGCCGACGGCCTCGAGCGCGCCCGCGCCAAACTCGAATACTCGCCACTGGCCACCGCGTTCGCGGGTGAGGAGTTCACCGTCACCGAACTGCGCGAGGTCTACCAGGCGGTGTGGGGACAGCCCATGCACGCCGGCAACTTCCATCGCAAGGTGCTGTCGGTGCCCGGCTTCGTCCGCGACACCGGCGCCACCACCGCGCGCGGCGGGGCTCGCGGCGGTCGCCGCGCCCGGCTGTACCGCGCGGGCCCCGCACGTCTGCTGCACCCGGCGCTGCTGCGCCCGTCCCCGGAGGAGGACTCCCGATGACCAGGACGCCCGGCACCACCTCGACCACGCCCACCACCTTCGAAGCCGCGCTCGACCTGCTGGTCGGAGCGCCGGATCCGCAAGGTGTCTTCGGGCCCTACGACGGCACGCCGGAGGCCTGTCTGCGTGCGGGCAACCGCACCTACCGACAGTTGGCCCGCCTGCTCCACCCGGACACCGCCCCGGCCGCCCGCCGGGCCGAGGCCGCCGCGGCCTTCACCGAGCTGGGCGAGTTGTGGAACCGCTATCAGCAGGACATCACCGGCGTGACCGGCCGCCAAGTGGTGATCACCACCAAGCGCCGGGTCTACTCGGTCGGCGAGGAGCGCGCGAGCGGCGACATCGCCACGCTGTACAAGGTCGGCTACCGGGCCGAGGACGACGGCGAGGCGCGCGCCCTGCTCAAGCTGCCGCGCTCGGTCGCCGACAACGACCTGATGGAGCGCGAGGCCACCGCACTGGAGCGGATCGCCCGCGAGGGCGACCCCGAGTACGCGAACTACGTGCCCCGGCTGATCGAGACCTTCCGGCACCGGGACGCCAAGTCGGGCGTCGAACGGCGTGCCAACGTGATCGAACGGGTGCGCGGCTTCCGCTCGTTGACCGAGGTGCGCGAGGCGTACCCGGACGGGCTGGACGCGCGCGACGTGGCCTGGATGTGGCGCCGCCTGCTGGTGGCGATCGGGTACGCGCACCGCGCCGGCGTCGTGCACGGCGCGATCACCCCCGACCACGTGCTGATCCACCCACGCGAGCACGGCCTGGTCCTGGTCGACTGGTGCTACTCGGTGCTGCTCGACGGCCCGGGCGACGCCGCCCGACCGGAGGCGATCCTGCGCGCCAAGGCGGTCGAGCACGTGCCCGCGATGATCGACCGGCACGCGGACCTGTACCCGCCGGAGATCCCCGGAAAGCAGCCGCCGGAGACCGCCGCCGACGTGTACATGGCGACCAAGTGCGTCACCGGCCTGCTCGCCCCGGACGCGCCCAAGCCGCTGCTGCGCTTCGCCCGGGGCTGCTCGTTGCCGGCTCCCGCGCGCCGCCCGCACGACGCGTGGAAGCTGCTCGGCGAGCTGGACGAACTGCTCGGCAAGCTCTACGGCCCGCGTCGCTTCCGGCCGTTCGCGATGCCCACGCGGCGCGAGCCGCGAGCCGCGGGCGGCGCCGACCGGACCGAGCGCGCCGGCGGCGAACCGGCCGACGGCAAGCCGGCCGCGAGCAAGCCGGCCGCGGGCACATCGACCGGGGGCGGGTCGGTCGCCGGCGGGTCCGTCGATTCCGTATAGAGCCGGCGCGGCCCGACGGCCGTCCCGGCGCAGTGATCCATTCGTCCCGATCGGGGAGTGAGCACCATGGGCAGTGGCAACTGGTCCACCAACGTCTACGACGCGGCACAGAGCTACAACGCGGCCGCCGGCCGCAGCGCGTTCCACTACAACCACGTCACCAAGCACAGCACGCCGCGCAGCGCCTGGAAGGCGCACGCGGACCTGGACCCGACCCTGGCGAGCACGCGGGAGAGCCGGGACAGCGACGAGCACCCCACGTCGCTGGCCATCTCGGTGCTCTTCGACGTGACCGGCTCGATGCTTCGGGTTCCGCAGACCCTGCAGACCAAGCTGCCCGAACTGTTCGGCCTGTTGCTGCGCAAGGGCTACGTGCAGGACCCGCAGATCATGTTCGGCGCGATAGGGGACGCGACGTGTGACCGAGTCCCCTTGCAGATCGGCCAGTTCGAGTCGGACAACCGGATGGACGACCAGCTCGGCAACATCCTCCTGGAGGGTGGCGGCGGTGGACAAAAGCGCGAATCCTACGAGCTGGCGCTGTACTTCATGGCCCGGCACACCTCGATCGACTGTCACGAAAAGCGCGGCAAGCGCGGCTACCTGTTCGTGATCGGCGACGAGATGCCCTACCGCAAGGTGCGCCGTTCCGAGGTCAAGGAGTTCATCGGCGACGACCTCGCCGAGGACATCCCGATCGAGCGCATCCTGGCCGAACTCCAGCGGATGTACGAGGTCTACTACATCCTCCCGGCCGGATCGTCCTACGTGGGCGACGCCGAGGTGCTGGGCGAGTGGAAGGGCCTGCTGCGGCAGAACGTGATCGAACTCGACGATCCGGACGGCGTGTGCGAGACGATCGCGCTGACCATCGGTCTCGCCGAGGACGCGATCGACCTGGACGAGGGCCTGGACCACCTGCGCGAGGTGGGCGCCACGGCCCAGGTCGCGAACGTCTCCAAGGCGCTGGCGTCCTACGCCCGCGCCGGCGGCGGCGTGGCCGTCTCCGGCTCGCTGCCGGGCCTGGACGGCGACGGCACGGGCACCCCGCGTCTGTGACCCCACGTCATGTCGCGGTCGTCGACCTGGGGTTCGGCGACGCGGGCAAGGGCACCACGGTGGACCGGCTGTGCGCGCGAGCGCGCGAGGAGGGACGGCCGGTCCACGCCGTGGTGCGCTTCAACGGCGGCGCGCAGGCCGCGCACAACGTGGTCACCGACGACGGGCGGCACCACACGTTCGCCCAGTTCGGCTCGGGCACCTTCACCCCGGGCACGCGCACCCACCTGTCCCGGTTCATGCTGGTGGACCCGCTCGCGCTGGCGGCCGAGGCCGAGCACCTGCGCGGGCTCGGCGTGCCCGACCCGTTCGCGCTGCTCACCGCGGACCGGGAGGCGCTGCTGACCACGCCGTACCACGCGGCGGCCAACCGGGCCCGGGAGCTGGCCCGCGGGGCCGATCGGCACGGGTCGTGCGGGATGGGCGTGGGGGAGACCGCGGCGTTCGCGCTGGCCCACCCCGAGGCGGCGCCGCGGGTGGGGGACTGCGGCTCGCCGCGGCTGTTGCACCGCCGGCTGAGCGCCGTACGGGACGCGCTGAGCGCCGAATTCGGGACACCGCTGGGGCCGGACGTGGCGGCCTGCGCGGAGGCGTTCCTGGGCTTCGGGCGGGCGGTGCGGATGGTGGATCGCGCGTACGCGCGCGAGCTGCTGCGCGGCGGTCCGGTGGTCTTCGAGGGTGCGCAGGGCGTCCTGCTCGACGAGTGGCACGGGTTCCACCCGTACACGACGTGGTCGACCACGACGTTCGCGAACGCCGAGACGCTGGCCACCGAGGCGGGCGAGCCGCTGTATCGGCTCGGCGTGCTGCGCACCTACACCACCCGGCACGGCGCGGGGCCGCTGCCCACCGAGGACGCGGCGCTGACCGCCGCGTTGCCGGACGCGCACAACGGGACCGGGCGCTGGCAGGGCGCGTTCCGGGTCGGCCACTTCGACGCGGTCGCGCATCGGTACGCGGTCGCGGTGTGCGGGGGCGTGCACGGGCTGGCGCTCACCCACGCGGACGTCCCCGGGCGGGCGCCGGTGGGCGTGGTCCGGTCGTACCGGGGGGTCGAGCCCCGAGTGGGTCCGGACGGCGACCTCGCGCATGCCGAGAGTTTGACCGGGCACATGTTCGCCGCGCGGCCGGTCGTGGAGCCGGGGCCGGCGCCCGCGGCGTGGCCGGAATTCGTCGCTGCCGAACTGGGTGCCCCGGTGACCTTGCTCTCGTTCGGACCGCGTACCGGTGACAAGCGTGAGGAGCCGGTACTAGGCTCCTATTACTCTCCGGTAACATAGCTGTCGGGGGGTCCGCGGGAGGTCGAGTTCGGGTCGGTGGTCAGCGGCTTTACCGGAACCGCGTACTCTCGAAGCAGAAGTTGACGGACCGTCAGAACTGAATGTGCCCTGTGTCACGCGTGTGCCCCCGCGCGGGCGTGGCATCGTGGCGCGAAGATCGATGGATCTTGGGGCCGGAACCGTGGGCCTGTCGCCGACCCGGTCGACGGGCATGACACCCTCGGACCGGCACCTGGGTGACCGGACGACCACAGGAGAACTGTTGTGAAAATCGTTGTCTGCGTGAAGTACGTACCCGACGCGACCGGGGACCGGGGCTTCAACGACGATGGCACCACCGATCGCGAGTCGGTCGACTCCCTGCTGTCGGAGCTGGACGAGTACGCGATCGAGCAGGCTCTCAAGATCGTGGAGTCCGGCGTCGAGGCCGAGATCACGTACCTGACGGTCGGTCCGGACGATGCCAAGGACGCGCTGCGCAAGGCGCTGGCGATGGGCGGCGACAAGGCCATCCACGTCAACGACGACGACATCGCGGGCACCGACGCGCTGGGCACCTCGCTGATCCTGGCGAAGGCGATCGAGCACGCCGGCTTCGACCTGGTCCTGTGCGGCATGGCCTCCACCGACGCCTCGATGGGCGTCGTGCCGGCCATGCTGGCCGAGCGCCTGGGCGTCCCGCAGGTCACCTACCTGGACGAGATCGCGGTCGAGGGCGGCACCGTCAAGGGCCGTCGCGAGGGCGACGTCGCCACCGAGCGCATCGAGGCCGCGCTGCCCGCCGTCGCGTCGGTCACCGACCGCACCGGCGAAGCCCGTTACCCGTCCTTCAAGGGCATCATGGCAGCCAAGAAGAAGCCGCTGGAGTCGCTCGACCTGGACGACCTGGGCATCGAGTCGGACCAGGTCGGCCTGTCCGCCGCGTGGTCGATCGTGGACACCGCGACCAAGCGCCCGCCGCGCGCCAAGGGCGAGGTCGTCGAGGACGAGGGCGAGGGCGGCGTGCAGCTCGCCGCGTTCCTCGCCGCCAAGAAGTTCATCTGAGTCGGTCAGCAGCACCGGACTGTTTCGACACGTTTGTGGCGGTCGCTCCCGGAGCGACCAAGCATCGCAACCCGGCCGGAGAAATCCGGGCTGTACCGGACAAGGAGAGAACCCCACATGGCCGAGATTCTCGTTCTCGTCGACCACGCCGACGGCGCGGTCCGCAAGCCGACCCTGGAACTGCTCACGCTGGCCCGCCGCCTCGGTGAGCCCGCCGCGGTCTTCCTGGGCAAGGGCGCCGAGGGCGCCACCGAGACACTGGGCAAGTACGGCGCGCAGAAGGTCTACGTCGTGGACGCCCCCGAGGTCGACGACTTCCTCGTCGCCCCGGCCGTCGACGCGCTCACCCGGATCGCCGAGAGCGGCGAGCCGGGCGCGATCCTGGTCGCCTCCTCCGCCGACGGCCGCGAGATCGCGGCGCGCGTCGCGGTGCGTCTGGAGTCGGGCCTGATCACCGACGCCGTCGACGTCGAGGCCGGCGCCGACGGCCCGGTCACCGAGCAGTCGGTGTTCGCCGCGACCTACCAGGTCAAGGCGCACGTCACCAAGGGCACCCCGATCATCACCGTCAAGCCCAACGCCGCCACCCCGGAGGAGGCCCCGGCCACCCCCGCCGTGGAGGCCGTGACGGTGGACTTCAGCGCCGCCGCCACCGGCACCAAGGTCGTCTCGCGCGCCCCGCGCGAGAAGTCCGACCGCCCGGAGCTGACCGAGGCCGACATCGTCGTCTCGGGTGGCCGCGGCGTCAACGGCGCGGAGAACTTCCACGTGATCGAGTCGGTCGCGGACGCGCTCGGCGCGGCCGTGGGCGCCTCGCGCGCGGCGGTGGACGCCGGTTGGTACCCGCACAGCCACCAGGTCGGCCAGACCGGCACCCAGGTCTCGCCGCAGCTCTACATCGCGGTGGGCATCTCCGGCGCGATCCAGCACCGCGCGGGCATGCAGACCTCGAAGACCATCGTGGCGATCAACAAGGACGAGGACGCGCCGATCTTCGACCTGGTCGACTACGGCGTGGTCGGCGACCTGTTCAAGGTGATGCCGCAACTCGAAGCGGAAATCAACAAGCGCAAGTAGCGCACGGGGACGCCTTCCAGGCCCCTTCGCGCGCGTGACGACCCCGCACCGGGACGACCGGTGGCGGGGTCGATCCATTCCCGCCGGGCCGACACGGGCGCCGGCGAGTCCCCGCCCCCGGACGCTACTTGCCGGCCGCCGGGCCGTACCACTGGAGTGCCTGCCCGGTAACGGCCGCGATGCAGTCGAAGTCTCGATCGCGGTGCAGGAGTGTCAGGCCCTGGAGTTCCGCCGTGGCCGCGACGACCAGATCCACGGCTCCGGCGCTGCGATGATGCCCCCGATCGGTGAGTTCGCCCTGGACCTGCCAGGCGCGGTCGTACGCCCGGTCGTCCACCGGAACCCAGCCGAACAGCAGCCGCATGTCCTCGATGCCCCGGGCCCGGTCCGCCGCCGTACGGGCGCTGTAGAAGAATTCGAGTTCGGTGATGGGGCAGGTCGCGATGAGGCCGGCCCCGGCGGCTTGGTCCCAGCCGAATTGCTCGGCGTCACCCCGCATGAATCGCGCGAGCGCGCTGGTGTCGATCAGGAATTGCGCGGCGCTCACCGACGGTAGTTTCGCTTGTCCTCGAGGACATCGAGGTCGAAGGCATCGGCGTCGGCCGCCGCACGCAACCGAGTGAGCGCGAGTGCACGCCGCCGATTGTCCAGGACTTCGCGGAGGGCGGTGTTGACCGTCTCCCGCTTCGTGCCGGTTCCCAAGGCCTGGGCCACGGCGGCGACCAGATCGTCGTCGAGGTCGATCACGGTTCGAGCCATCGATGCACCTCCGTTGATATCATCTATTGCGTCAATGATATCCGATCCGGAATCCGGGTGCCGGCCAGTGCCGGTCGCGGGTCCGCACCCGGGACCTCGGCGGCCTCGTTGGGGTGGAGCGCAGCCGC
Source organism: Embleya sp. NPDC050154 (assembly GCF_044460165.1). NCBI lineage: Bacteria > Bacillati > Actinomycetota > Actinomycetes > Kitasatosporales > Streptomycetaceae > Embleya > Embleya sp. NPDC050154. The sequence continues at coordinate 39,171 of NZ_JBITJP010000017.1, read as the reverse complement.
CATTCGTTGAATATGTTCCGAAATCCAGGGTGGCTCGAGGCCGGCCATCGGCGCCCGCGAGGTCGGGTCAGGTTCGGGTGCCGCCGGTGGCTTCGAGGGGGAGTGGGGGGAGTGGCAGGTTGGTGGACGACGCGGTGGGGGTGGTCGGGGGCGGCTTGGGGGTGCCGGTGAAGGTTGCCAGGCCGATGCCGATGAGGACGATCGCGGCGCCGAGGGATTCGAGCCGGCCGGGGCGTTCGCCGAGGATGGCCCAGGCGGTGACGATGCCGACGATCGGGACGAGGAGGCCGTAGGGGGCCACGGCGGAGGCGGAGCGGCGGCCCAGGAGGGCGAACCACAGGCCGTAGCCGAGCCAGGAGGACAGTACGACGGTGAAGGCCAGACCGCCGACGCCGCTCCAGGAGGCAGAGGTGAGCGCGTCCAGGTCCCGGCCGGGGCCCTCCACCGTCAGCGACAGAGCCAGCAGCGGAAGCGGTGCGGCGAGCGCGGACCACACCACCAGGCCGGTGCCGCCCGGGATGCCGGCCTTTCGGGTGAGCATGTTGCCGAAGCCCCAGGACGCCCCCGCGCCGATCACCAGTACGAAGGGCCACAACGACGCGCCCTGGCCCCGCCCGAACGCGATCACGCCCATCCCGAGGGCGGCCACCGCGAGCGAGATCAGCCGGGTCCGGCCCGGGATCTCGCGCAGCATGACCACCGCGAACAGCACGGTGAACATCGCCTGGCACTGGATCACCACCGAGGACAACCCGGCCGGCATCCCCGCGTGCATCGCGCTGAACAGGAACGCGAATTGGCCCACGTTGACCGTGAGCCCGACCCCGATGATCAGCCACCAACTCGTCTTCGGCCGCTTGATGAACAACACCGCCGGAAACGCGACGAGGGTGAACCGCAGCGCGGCCAGCAGAAAGGGCGGGAAGTCGTCGAGGCTCGCGTCGATCGCGACGAAGTTCACTCCCCAGATCACGCTGACGAGCGCGGCCCACAGGGAATCGGTACGGGTCATGATCAGAAGTGTGTGGCCCGGCCATCCATCAGGTCCATCTACATTTTCCGGACTTCAATCGGTAGTTTTCCTTTATGGAACTCAAGCGACTGAACATTCTGCGCGCGCTCGACGAACACGGCACCGTCGCCGCCGCCGCGCAGTCGCTGCACCTGACCCCGTCCGCCGTCTCGCAGCAGTTGGCCGTGCTCGCCCGCGAGGCGGACGCGGTGCTGCTGGAGAAGCACGGTCGCGGCGTACGCCTGACCGCCTCGGCGCACGTGCTGCTCGGCCACGCCGACGCGATCGCGACCCGCCTGGAGCAGGCCCGAGCCGACCTCGCGGCGCAGCGCGACGGGCGGATCGGCCGGGCCCGGATCTCCGCTTTCCCGTCCGGCATCTCCGGCCTGGTCGGGCCGGCGCTGGCCCGGCTCAAGGTGAGCCATCCGGGCTGGCGCTTCGAGGTGGTCCAGTACGAGACCGAGGAGGCGCTCCCGCTGCTGCCCGCCCGGGAACTGGACGTGGCGGTCGTGATGACGCACCCGGACATGCCCGCGCCCGACCATCCGCGGATCGAACTGCACCCGTTGTTGGACGAGCCGTTCGAGATCGCGCTGCCCAGCGGGCACCCGCTGGCCGAGCGGGCCGAGGTGTCCCTGGCGGCCGACCTCGCCGACGCCGACTGGATCATCACCGCGCCCGGGACCGCGTGCCACGGGTTGCTCCTGACGGCCTGTCATCAAGCCGGGTTCCAACCCCGCCTGGTGCACACCTCGACCGACTTCGGCGCTCAACTGGCGCTGGTGGCGGCCGGTCTGGGGGTGACGATCATCCCCCGGCTGGCCCAGCCGGCCCTGCCGTCCGGCGTACTGCTGCGGCCGATCGCCGCGCCCGCGCCGCGTCGGCATCTGATGGCGGCGGTCCGTCGGGGGTACGGCCCGTCGCCGCTGCTGAGCACGCTGCGGGCGGTCGGCGCGGAGCTCGCGGCCCGGGACCGAGCGGGAGCCGGCCGGCTCTGAGGGCCGGCCGCCCCCGGTCAACCCCGCGCGGCGGCCTCGGGCGTCTCGGCGGGATCCGGATCCGGCGTGCCGGAAGGCTCCTGCGGTTCGTGCTTGCCGAAGTACGCGACGGCCACCGCGCCGGAGACCGCGAGCACGAAGCCCAGCACGGCCATCCAGGCCAGTCCGTCCCGCGAGGTGTCGCCGAGCCACAGCACGCCCACCGCGCCCGGCACCACCGTCTCGCCGACCACGAGCGCCGCCGTCGCGCCGTTCACCGAGCCGATCTGCAACGCGATGGTGTGCAGGTACATCCCGCCGATGCCACCGATCAGTACCGCGTACAGCGCCGGGTCGGCGGCCAGCTTGCCAAGGTCGAACGGGTCGACGCCGTCCAGGATCCGTACGCCGATACCGAGTCCGCCGAAGCCGAGTCCGGAGAGCAGGCCCGCGACGATCGCGCCGTTGGCGCCGAGGAAGCGGACCAGCACCGTGCCGCCGACGATCACCACGAACGTGACGATCAGCACCCACCAGTGCGTGGCGCGCGGACTGTGCCCGTCGCCCTCGGGCCCGGCCGCGATGCCGAGCAGGACCAGCGCCCCGCAGACCACCCCGATCGAGGTCCAGTCGGCCCGGTACAGCTTGATTCCCAGCAGCTTGATCCCGAGTACGGCGGTGATCACCAGGTTCGCGCTGATGATGGTCTGGGACAGGAACAGCGGGAGCAGCCGAGCGGCCAACGCGCCCAGCGCGAAGCCGACGAAGTCGAGCAGGGTCCCGACGATGAACTCCCACGTGACCGCGGCCTTGGCGGTCGAGGACAGGCTCGGACCGCCGTACCCGGTCACCTGGGCGGTGCCGCCGCCCCGCTCGGCCCGCTTGGCCTCCTCCTCGCGCGCGGATCGCCGCGACCCGACCGCTTGCAGCACCGACCCGACGCCGTAACACGCGGAGGCCGCGACAGCGGTGACCAGTCCGACGATCACAGAAGACTCCCATGCACCAAGATTTCGGATGTACCGCGAGGACGGCTACGGACACCCTGCCGGCCACGCGAGGGTGCGACGCACGACCCCCGCGGCGGCCCGTCCGCGCGCGGCTCGATGCCGACCCTCGCGCGGCGCCCTCCCCGCCTCGTCTCGCCACGCCAACGATCGTGTTCCGTACCCGGTTTCCGATTCGGACCGGCGGATCACATCCCATACCTGCGGCGTAGGCGGACCGTACGCATCTCGGTTGACGACGAGCGACGCGCCGCCTCGGAAGAGGCATTCGGGGGAATCTCCTGCGCGCCTTGTGACGATTTGTAGACTTATGTCCGATCTTTCATGAATGCACAGGAAACCGAACGCCCGGATCCGCGCGACGGGCCTCGCGCTGTCCGGAGTCGTCACCCTCGGCGGTGTGATCCTCGTCTGCGTGTTCGCTGTCATGGGCTTCGCCAAGCCGCTGCCCGGCGGCCTCGGCCCCTGTATTCCAGGGACCTGTCCGGACACCTCGAATGTCGAACCCAACTCCGGTCCGATCCTGGGTCGAGACAACGGCATCAACATGTTCGTCGGCGGTGACTGGTCCGTGCGCGGATCCGCCGCGGAGGCCGAGGGCAAGCTGGTCGCCCTCGGCAACTTCGACTTGAACAAGACATCCCCACCCGGGTCCAGCGTCTACAACGTGGGCGTCGTGGGCGTCGGCACCCGGGTGCCCCCCGACAACGGTACGGACTTCCTCACCGTCGGCGGCAACCTCACGGTCGCGACCGGCCAGAGCCTGCTCGCCGAGGAGGGAGCGGTCAGTGGCGTGGTGCGCTACGCGGGCAACTTCACCGGTGGCACCGTGACGCCCGCCCCGGTGAAGGACGGGTCCGCGGCGGCGCCGTACGCCGGGCTGCGGCCCCAGTTGACCGACTCCTCGAGCTGCTACGCGTTCCCGGACGGGAGGCTTCGCGCCGCCACGGGCACCGCCACGAACGTGGGCTTCGAGACGCTGTTCACCGGTGACGGTACGTCCGATCTCCAGGTGTTCAACGTCGACTTCGACATGGTCAATCCCAATCCCATGACCAACGGCGACCAGGGCATCTCGTTCGTCGGAATCCCCGCGACCGCCACGGTCCTGGTCAACCTGACCGGAACGACCCGGGTGATCAGCTCCTTCATCGGCAGCACGAGCATCCCCGCCGGGCTGCGCGAGCGGCTGCTGTGGAACTTCCCCGAGGCCACGTCGGTGACCATCAAGGGCTCTGCCCAGTTCCAGGGCAGCGTGCTGGTGGGCAACCCGGCGAGCACCACGACCGTGTCGGTGCCGGGGATGAACGGGCGGTTCTTCACGGCCGGTTCGTTGATCCACGAGTCGACGTCGGGTTCCGAGTTCCACCGGTACCCGTTCGACGGTGACCTGCCGGACTGCGGCGGACCCACGTCGGCGTCGCCGTCCGTGTCGCCGTCGACCAGCCCGTCGGCCTCGCCGTCGGCGTCTCCGTCGACGTCCCCGTCCGCTTCGCCTTCGGCGAGCCCGTCCGCCTCCCCGTCGGCGAGTCCTTCGGCCAGCCCGAGCGCGAGCCCCTCGGCTTCGCCTTCGGCCAGTCCGTCGGCCTCCCCGTCCGCGTCTCCTTCGGCGTCCCCGTCCGCGTCTCCTTCGGCGTCGCCGTCCGCGTCTCCTTCGGCCAGTCCGTCGGCCAGTCCTTCGGCCAGTCCGTCGGCTTCCCCGTCGGTGTCGCCGTCCGCCTCGCCGTCGGCCAGTCCGTCCGGCTCCTCCTCGGCCTCGCCCTCCGCCAGCAAGTCGGCCGTACCCTCCGGTGCGCACACCAAGCCGCACGGCGGCGCCGGTGGTGGCCACGCCGGCGGCCCGGGCGGCGGCCACGGCGGTAACGGTGGCGGTGGTGACGGCGGTGGGATCGGCGGATCCGGTGGATCGCACCTCGCGCACAGCGGGATGCCCGGCAGTGCCGCGGTACTGCTCGGTGGAAGTGCGATCGTCATCGGCATCGGTGTGGCCCTGATGTTCATCTACCGCTCGCGTGGTCGTAGCCGCGCGTAGCACCCATCCGACCCCCGAACGGCCCCCGATCTCCGAGGAGATCGGGGGCCGTTCCTACCTCCGGCGGCCGGTCCCGTCTCGGCGGCCGTCGTCGAGGGCCGCTACCCGAGCCAGGCGCCCGCCGCGATCAGGAGCGCGCGTACGCCGGTCTCGATGGTCGGCTCGATCACCGGCGCGAAGTACGGCGAGTGGTTGGCCACCACCGGTCGGCTCGGACCGTCCGGACCGAAGTCGGCCGGGTCGTCGCCGCCGAACATCCAGAACACCGACGGCACGCCGGCCTCGGTCGCGAACAGGCCGAAGTCCTCGCTCGCGGACGCCGGGCCCATGATCCGGACCCGCTCCTCGCCCAACGCCGCCGCGTGCGCGGCCCGGACCCGCTCGGTCTCGGTCACGTCGTTGACGGTGACCGGGAAGTTGTGGATCGTCTCGATCTCCGGGTCCCTCGGCGCGCCCGCCCCCTGCGCCTCGGCAACCGTCAACCGCTCGATCGCGGCCAACACCCGGGCCCGCACACCCTCGTCGAAGCTGCGTACGTTGACGCCCAGTTCGGCCTCGGCCGGGATGATGTTGTCCTTCGTGCCGGCCTGCAACCGGCCCACCGTGACCACGGCCTGCTCCATCGGACCCACCGTCCGGGAGACCACCGTCTGCAACCGCATCACCAACGACGCGGCCATCACCACCGGGTCCACCGCGTGTTCGGGCTGCGACCCGTGTCCGCCCCGGCCGTGCAGCCGGATGGTGAGCGAGTCGGCGGCGGCCAGCATCGTGCCCGGGCAGTGCGCGAGCATCCCGGCCGGCCCGGGGGCCACGTGCTGACCGAGCACCACGTCCGGACGGGGGAAACGCTCCAGCAGCCCATCGTCGAGCATCGCCCGCGCGCCCCGACCGATCTCCTCGGCCGGTTGGAACAGCGCGACCACCGTCCCGTGCCACGTGTCGAGGTGGGTCGCGAGCACCTGGCACGCGCCCAGCAGGCAGGTCACGTGGACGTCGTGCCCGCACGCGTGCATCACCGGTACGCCGTCTGCGGTGGTGACCGTCGACGCGTAGTCGAGCCCGGTTGCCTCGCGGACCGGCAGCGCGTCCATGTCCGCGCGCATCCACACCGTGGGTCCGTCCCCGTTGCGCAGCACCGCGACCACACCGGTGCCGCCGACGCCCCGGGTGACCGTCCAGGCCGTGTCGAGCCGTTCGGCGATCACGTTCGCGGTGCGGTGTTCGTGGAAGGAGAGTTCGGGGTGCGCGTGCAGGTCCCGGTAGAGCTCCGCGAGGCCGGGCGGAACCTCGTCCGGTCCGGTCGGCAGGTTCCCCATGGGGCAGCTCCTTTCGCGACCCGCGCGCCGTGCGCGCGTCGTTCGACCGCGTGGTCCGACAAAGGATGTACGCGGCAACGGTCTCAACATACTGTGACCTCCGTAGCGGTCGTCGGAAGCGGTCGACAAGCATCGGAGGGGTCACATGAGCGGGATCTGCGAGGGACGCGTCGTCGTCGTGACGGGTGCGGGCAACGGCATCGGGCGGGCGCACGCGCTGGCGTTCGCGGCCGAGGGTGCCAAGGTCGTGGTGAACGACCTCGGCGGCGCGCGCGACGGCACGGGCGCGTCGGCGGGTCCGGCGCAGGCCGTGGTGGCGGAGATCGTCGCGGCGGGCGGCGAGGCGGTGGCCAACACCGACGACATCTCCGACTTCGCCGGCGCCGAGGCGCTGATCGGGCAGGCGACCGAGACCTATGGCCGGCTCGACGTCCTGGTCAACAACGCGGGCATCCTGCGTGACCGGATGCTGACCAACATGTCCGAGGCGGAGTGGGACGCGGTGATCAGAGTCCACCTCAAGGGCACCTTCGCGCCCGCGCACCACGCGGCGGCGTACTGGCGGGGGCTGGCCAAGGCGGGCGAGCACGTCGACGCCCGGATCATCAACACCAGTTCACCGTCCGGCATCTTCGGCAACGTCGGCCAGACCAATTACGGCGCCGCCAAGGCCGGTATCGCGGGCTTCACCATCATCGCGGCGCAGGAACTGGGTCGCTACGGCGTCACGGTCAACGCGATCGCCCCCACCGCGCTCACCCGGCTGACCGAGGACCTGGCCGGTTTCGCCGACGAGGACGCCGCCGCGAAGCTCGCCGAACAACTCGCTCCCGAGCACATCGCCCCGCTGGTGGTCTGGCTCGGCAGCCCCGCCTCGGCCGGCGTCACCGGCCGGGTCTTCTCCGTCACCGGCAGCTCGATCAGCGTCGCCGAGGGCTGGTCCAACGGGCCCACGATCGACAAGGGCGCCCGCTGGACGCCCGCCGAACTCACCGAGGTGATCCCGGACCTGGTCGCCAAGGCCGCCGGCAACGCCGACATGAGCGGCACCCGCAAGTAGTCCACCCGAAAGTGCTTCGGTCCCTGGGGCGGCCGCCGTCGATTTCGCTTCGGGCGGCGGCCGTTGCCACGGCGAGGGCGCCGCACGAACGAAGCCGCCGGCCGCGCCCCGGGGGAGTGGGGTGCGGCCGGCGGGGGTTGGGCGGTGGGCTACTTCGTGATGCCGAAGCGCTCCAGGCCGAAGGCCTTGATCGCGTTGGTGCGGAAGAGCTTGTCGCACTCGGCCTGGGTCAGACCCGCCTTCGTGGCGATGTCGAAGGCGACCTTGTGGGTGTTCGGGAAGGTCGAGTCGGCGTGCGGGTAGTCGACCTCGAAGCAGATCTGGTCGATGCCGATCACGTCGCGGTTCCGCAGGCCGATCTCGTCGTCGAAGATGCAGCCGTAGATCCGGTCCTGGATGTACGAGCTGGGCTTCTGGGTCAGCGACGAGCCGAACGCGTTGTCGTCGCGCTCCTCCCAAAGCTTGTCCGCGCGCTCCATCACGTACGGCATCCAGCCGACCTGGCCCTCGGCGTAGGCGATCTTCATCTTCGGGAAGCGGTCGAAGACACCGGAGAAGATGTAGTCGACCATCGAGCCCATGGCGTTTTGGAAGGTCAGCACCGAGGAGACGATGAACGGCGCGTCCGGCGACGTGGACGGCATCTTCGAGGACGACCCGATGTGCATGCAGACGATGGTGTTCGTCTCCTCGCACGCCCGGAAGAACGGGTCCCAGAAGCGGTCCTTGTCGTGCACCGACGGCAGTCCCAGCGGAACCGGGTTCTCCGAGAAGGCGACCGCGAACGAGCCCTTCGCCGCGCACCGCCGCACCTCCGCGGCGGCCAGGTTCGCGTCCCACAGCGGGATGATCGTCATCGGCAGCAGGCGGCCCTTGCCGTCACCCGCGCACCACTCGTCGATCATCCAGTCGTTGTAGGCCTGCACGCACAGCAGCGCGAGTTCCTTGTCCTCGCGCTCGTAGAACGCCTGGCCGCAAAAGCGCGGCAGGATGTTCGGGAAGCACAGCGACGCGTCCACGTGGTTCGCGTCCATGTCCTTGAGCCGCTCGGACTGGATCCACGCGCCCGGCCGAATGTCGTCGAAGGTGACCGGCGTCACGTCCAGGGTGTCGAAGCCGACCGCGGCCGAGAGCTTGGGGAACGGGTAGACCAGGTCGTCGTACAGCCACCAGTCGCACCACTCGCCGTCCTCGACACCGCGCTCGTAGGAGAACACGCCGCCGATGAAGTTGAACTTCGCCTTGTCGCGCACCACGCGCGGGCCCCGGTCCTTGTACTTGGCGGGCAGCCGCGAGGTCCACAGGTCCGGGGGCTCGACCACGTGGTCGTCCACGGAGATGATGCGCGGGATCTCAAGCGTCATGACCTGCTCCTAGGTGCACGTGCGGTGGGCCTCGGTGGCGGCGGTGGCCCCGCTTGCTGCGCGTGGACCCTGCGCTCTCCAGGAAACCTGCTGACGGGTCGTCAGCCAAGCCCCTGTTCTTGCTAACGTTATGCCGACACGGCATAGGTGGGTATCCATGGAACTGCGCGACCTGAGATGTTTCCTGGCCGTCGCCGAGGAACGGCACTTCGGCCGGGCCGCGGCACGGCTGTACCTGTCCCAACCGATGGTCAGCAAGGCGGTGCGCCGTCTGGAGCAGCAACTGGGCACCCGACTGGTGGACCGATCCTCGCTGCCGGTGGCGCTCACGCCGCTGGGCGAGGTGTTCCGCAGTCGGCTCGACGAGTCGTTGCGGGTGCTCGACGACGCGTGCGCCGAGGTGCGTCGGCGGGCCAGTTGGGACGCCGATCAGGTGCGCGTGGGATATACCTCGGGCCTGGGCCCATCACTCGTGTCCGCCGCGATCTCCGCGCTGCACATCCGCCACCCGGCGCTGCGCGTGCAGTGGACCAGCGAGCCGACCGCCCGTCAGGTGGCCGACGTGCGCGAGGGTGTCCTGGACGCGGGGCTGGGCTGGCTGCCGGACCTGGGCCCGGGCTTCGAGTCCGCGCGGGTCGGTACGTTCGCCTTCGTCGCGCTGCTCCCGCAGGAACACGCGCTCGCCGGGCGGTCGTCGGTGAACCTGACCGAGTTGGTCGGCAGCGGCGAGCCGGTCGTGGTGTGGCCGCGGCAACCGCACCCCCGGCTGTTCACCCGCGTCACCGAGGCGCTGCGGCGGTCGGGGGCGACCGAGATCGTCGAGGCGTACGGCAGCGTGGACGACGTGATCGCGCGCGTGGTGGATCGCCAGGGGGTGGGCCTGTCGCCGCGCGGGTGGGCCCGGCAGCGTCCCGTGCGCGGGGTCGTCCAGGTCCCGCTGACGGGGGCGCCGGACGTCGCGGTGACCGCCTTCTGGCGGGCCGACGCGGACCACGAGGGGGTCGGCGTACTGGTCCAACTGCTGCGCGAGGTGGCGGCGGCCAGCGACCTGGCCGATCAGCTCTGAGCGGGCCGCACACCGCATCCGCCCGCGCGGCCCCCGGTGACGCGTGCCCGCGGCCCGAGTGCGCTTCCGCACGACCCCGCACACCGCGTCCCGGCGCGCGGCCCCGATGGCGCGCGATCGTGCCCGAAGCGTTGGCGAGGCCCTTCACCGTCCCCAGTAAAGGGCCTCCCCTGCTCAACGGCGCGGCCCCGTCGCCGGTTCCCGCCGCGCCGGACTCATTGCAACAGGCGCCCCAGCCGTCCCGGCAGGTTGGGCAGCCCGGGAATCCCCGGCGTGCCCTGCTGCCCGGCGGGCTGGTTGGCCGCCGCGGCCTGGGTCGGGATCAGATTCGGGTCGATGGAGATCTCCGAGGACTGCATCAGCACCGTTCCGCTACCGACGAAGTCGTACTGGTGCTCCTCGCCGGACGCGCCGCCCAGACCGGTCAACCGCCGCGCCATGCCCAGCGCGCCGCGCATGTACTTGGTGTCGAAGTGGTGGCACGGCGTCGGGCAGTCCGCCCAGCCGAGCAGTGCCTCGGGGTCCACCCGGATCGGCGGCTCGACGAAGTGCACCGCGCCGTTGGAGGCGGCCACGAACTTGCCGGTGCCGATCAGGGTGACGAACCCCGGCACGATCGACTGCTTCAGGTCCAGGCCGGGCTGGAACGCGAGCAGGTTGGCCGCCCGGATGGTCAGGTTGCCCAGTTCCAGGTCGTACGAGTTGACGTCGAAGCCGCGGTCGGCGAGCAACAACCGGCCCTTGCCCTGCGCGACGATCCAGTCCTGGATGTACAGCGGCGAGTTGAAGTTCGCGGTGACCAACCGGTCGAGCGCGCCGACGCCCAGCGCCTCGAACTTGATCCGCCCGTAATAGGCGATCATCTTGCCCTTCTGCACGAACCACTCGCCGTCGAGTGCCACGCAGAAGGCGTACGGATTGACGTTGTCGTCCTCCGGCAGCGTTCGTGCGTCGAACACCGCGGGGCCGGAACCGAGGGCGGTCACAACTTCTCCTCGCTCGCCTGGACGTAGACCGTGCCCGTGCCCGACAGTTCCAATTGGAACGCCTCGCCGGAACCGCGTCCGATCACGTCGCGCCAACCCACGTTGGCACCGATCCGGTTGTCGATTCGGCCGCGATGTGCCACATATGCCTGCGGGTCGACGTGGATCGAGCGGCCCGGCTGGACCGGCAACTCGATCACGCCGCCGTGCGCGAGCACCCCGCACCAGCCGTGGCCGGTCAGCGTCGTGGTGAACAGCCCCTGGCCGGTCGCCTGGCCGCGGATCATGCCGCGCACGCCGCCCTGCGAACCCATGAACATCGTGCCCTGCTGCAACGAGTCCTCGAACACGAGCAGCCGGTCCGCCTCCACATGCAGGGTGTCCCCGGTGATCTGGATCAGGTGCACGTGCCGGCCCGCGTGGCCGAACATCACCGTGCCGTCGCCCTCGGCCTTCATCAGCGGTACCGACTCGCCCGCCAGCCGCCGCCCGATCATCCCGCCGACGCCTTGGGCTCCGGTGGTGGTCGGGGTGAAGGAGACCTCGCCCCGGTAGGCCAACATCGCGCCGCGCAGGCAGTACAGCGTCTGCCCCGGACGTACGGTGGCCTCGATCATCTTGGAGTTGACCTGGTCGAACGTCACGTCTGGCCCCCGATGGTCTGCCGCTCGGTGGGCTGTACGTAGACCAGCCCCTCGCCCTGGAAGCGCAGCTGCACGCTCTCGCCGGATCCCTCGCCGATGAAGGTGCGCCAGTTGACATCCTTGACGAACTCCTTGCGGAGTTGCCCGGTGTGCGCGACATACGCCCCCGGGTCCACCGACAGCGGTTCGCTCTGCGACACCCGCAGTACGATGGCCGGCCCGTCGGAGGTGACCGCGACCGTGCCCTGACCGGACACGGTCGTGGTGAACAGACCCTGGCCGCTGGTCGCGCCGCTGAGACCGGTGAACTCGGTGCCGGTGCGCAGACTCTGGTCGACGGCGAGCAGGTTGCTCGACTCGACGTGCAGTGTCTCGCCGGTCAGCTGGACGAGATTGATCTCGGTGGCCCGGTCGGCGAACCAACAGGTGCCCTCACCGCTCACCTCCATGAGGGTCATGCCCTCACCGGTGAGACGACGGGTCACCATGCCGCGCAGGCCCTCGCCCCCACCCGACAGTCGTTTGAAGGTCATCCGTCCGTCATAGGCGATCATCGTCCCGTTCCGGGCCTTGACCGCCTCTCCGCTCATGCCCACCGCGAGAACTCGCGTGCCATGCATCACAAAGGTCGCCACGGTCCGGAAGCTAGCAGCGGGCCACCGGTTGCCGGAGGGTGGAAACCCCTCATCTTGCCGGGGTTTTACCAGCGGCGGGGCGATCGGCGGCGGGACCGCGGGTGCGGGAGGAAGCGGTGGTGTCGCCGGGACGACCGGGGCAGCGGTCGGGCGTCGTCGCCCGAACCGGCACGCGGTGCGACGGGCGCCTCGGTGGAGGACGCGGACGGCGCCCGCCCGCCGGGTCCGGCCTGCCCGGTGGAGCCGACCCGGGAAGAGCGGAGAACTCCCCACATGTCGGCCGTTCGGCGTCGGGGGTCGGGCATGTGACGGTCTGTCAGGTGCATCGGGTGGCGATTCGGGCGGTACGGCCACGCCGTTGCGTCGGCGCGGAGGGCCTCTTGTAGCTTGAGAGGGCAGCCGGCCGGATCCGGCGCATCGGCAGGCCGCGGACCGCGAGGAGTGCACCACCATGACGATGTTCGCCTCGCCCGAGGACGCCCGCAGTCGGCTCGGCGCCGTCGACTACCTGACCGACCCCGGCATCGCGACCGCCGTCTTCCTGGCCGACGCGCTCGGCAAGCCGCTGCTGATCGAGGGGCCGGCGGGGGTCGGCAAGACCGAGCTGGCCAAGGCGGTCGCCGCGGCCGGCTCCGCCGAGCTGATCCGGTTGCAGTGCTACGAGGGCCTGGACGAGTCCCGGGCGCTGTACGAGTGGGACTACCGCAAACAACTGCTGCGCATCCAGGCGGGCGTGGACGGGTGGGACGAGGCGCGCGCCGGGATCTTCGCCGAGGAGTTCCTGCTGGCCCGGCCGCTGCTGACGGCGATCCGTCGGGACGAGCCGACCGTGCTGCTGATCGACGAGACGGACAAGGCGGACGTCGAGGTCGAGGGGCTGTTGCTGGAAGTGCTCTCCGACTTCCAGGTCACCATTCCCGAGCTGGGCACGATCACCGCCTCACGGCGCCCGTTCGTGGTGCTCACTTCGAACGCGACGCGCGAGCTGAGCGAGGCGCTCAAGCGGCGCTGCCTGTACCTGTACATCGACTACCCGACGCCGGAGCGCGAGCGGGACATCGTGCTCACCCGGGTGCCCGGCATCCGCGCGCAACTCGCCGAACAGGTGGTCCGCACCGTCGCGTCGCTGCGCGCGTTGGAACTCAAGAAGGCGCCGTCCATCGCCGAAACCCTGGACTGGGCAAGGACGTTGATCGCGCTGGAGGCCGACGTGCTGGACGAGGAGGCGATCGCGCGCACGCTCGGCGTCGTGCTCAAGCACTCCTCCGACCACACGCGGGCCGCGAAGGAACTCGGCCTGCCCGGCATCGGCGGCTGATCGCCGATGTCCCTCCTGGACCGTCACACCGGATTCGTCCGGGCACTGCGGCACGGCGGATTGCCGGTGTCACTGGCCGAAGGGCTGGACGCCGCCCGCGCGTTGACCGTGCTCGACCTCGGAGACCGGGAGACACTGCGGGCCGCCTACGCCGCGTCGCTGGTCAAGCGGCACACCCACCGGGACGTCTTCGACACGCTGTTCGAACTGTGGTTCCCGGTGGGCACGGCGGCGACGACCGAGGTCGATCCGATGGACGCGGCGCCCGAGGAACCGGCCGGCGCGGCGCGGGGCGGGGCAGATCCGGACGTCGCCGACGCCGAGGTCTTCCGCGACCGGCTGCGCGAACTCCTGCTCGGCGAGGACGACATCGCGCTGCGCCGGTTGGCGCGCGAGGCGGTCGGGCGGTTCGGCGCCTTCGACGGGTCCTCGGGGCCCTCGTGGTCCGCGAACATGGTCGGTCGCGCCCTGGACCCGCGAACGCTGATGGCGGGCCTGCTGCGCGCGGTGCTGGGTGGCGAACTCCCGGGCGGGGTGGCCGAACGCAACGCGCGACGGATGATCCAGACCCGGATGGACCGGCTGAACGGGCACGTCCTCGCCGACGTACGCCGTCGACTCGCCGAGGAACGCGGTGTCGACCGGGTCGCCGAGACCGCGGTCAAGCCGGCGGTGGAGAACCTCGACATCCTGCGCGCGAGCCGGACCGACCTGATCGCGCTGCGCCGGGAGATCCAACCGCTCGCGCAGCGCCTGGCCACCCGGCTGACGATCCGTCAACGGGCGGGCCGGCACGGCCGTCTCGACTTCCGCCGCACGGTGCGCGCGTCGTTGTCCACCGGCGGCGTGCCGCTGACCACCCACCACCGGCCGCGCCGGCCGCACAAGCCCGAACTGGTGGTGTTGTGCGACGCGAGCGAGTCGGTCGCCTCGTTCGCCCATTTCACCCTGATGCTCGCCTACGCGCTGCGTGAACAGTTCGCCCGGGTAAGGGCGTTCGCGTTCATCGACACGGTGGACGAGGTGACCCGGTTCTTCGAGCGACCGGGCGGGGACGTCACGGAGGCGATGCGCCGACTGACCGCCGAGGCGAATCTGGTGCGGCTGAGCGGACACAGCGACTACGGACACGCGTTCCGAGTCTTCGTGGAGCGCTACGGCGACGTGATCGGGCCGAAGACCTCGCTGCTGGTCCTGGGCGACGCGCGGAACAACTATCAGGACCCGGCCCTGGCCGCCATCGAGGCCATGGTGGCGCCGGCCCGGCACGCGTGGTGGCTCAACCCGGAACCGGAGCGCGACTGGGACACCGGCGACTCGATCGCGAGCGTGTACGGTCGGCGGATTTCCATGATCGAGTGTCGCAATCTGACCCAACTGGGGTCGTTCATCGGCGAGTTGGCCTGATCGCGAGCAGTCGACCGCAGCCCGGGGATGGCCGCGAAAGTTCGGCCGAAGGGCTCGATCGAACGTGTTCGTACATTCGGGGGAGTGCCTTGACGTGCCGACTTGACTACCTCTCGGCAAGCCGCGAGGGTACGTGCCGTGATCACGGCACACGTCGATGCCCCTGCTCCGCGAGGCGGGCGGGAGAGATGCCTCGACGGTCGCCGCCGGCTTTTGAGGATGGGTGACAAATGCGAGCTCAGGCCGACGCTCCCGCATGGCGCAAGAGTTCGAAGAGCGGCGGAGGCAACTGTCTCGAGGTCGCGGTCCTCGACGGTGTACTCGTGCGCGACTCGAAGCAGTCGGCAATCGGTCCTCGGCTGCGATTCGCCGGAGCCCAGTGGCGGCTGTTCACGACGCTGACGGGTGCGGCCCGGGTATCCCGGTAGAACCCGCGGAGAGATGGTCGAGCGCTCGTCGAATCAACTCCTCCGCCTGATCGAGATGGGCGATCTGTTCGAGTCGCCAGAAATCCTCCAGGTAATTCAACGGCGCCTCGACCTCCGAATTCTCCCGAATGGTCAGATGCTTTTCCTCGGGACCCTCGACGGAGAGCACCAGACCGTCCTCGGGATCGCGGAACTCGAAGATCGTGTAGCCGAGATTCACGATCGAATTCAGTCCGGCGCTCAGCGGCGCGATCCGTACGAAGACCCGAGGGTATTCCCGGACCGTCAGCAGATGGCGCAACTGCTCGCACATCGCGGAAACCCCGCCGACCGGGCGATACAGCACACCTTCGTCGATCACGAAGTTCAACAGCGGCTCGTCCTCGCCGTTCTGCAGGATCCGCTGCCGGTCCAGGCGCAGCCGAACCTGCTCGTCGACGTGCCGGCCCGGGCTGAGGTGTTCCAGGATCGCCCGCGCGTACCCCTCGGTCTGCAACAGGCCGGGGATGCGCAGCGGTTCGAAGTTGCGGATCAGCGTGGCCGAGGACTCATAGCCCAGGAAGGTGAGCAGGGCCGGGGAGACGATCGTGCGATACGCACTCCACGGGGTGCGTCGCCGTGCGCCTCTGGCCAGGGCCAGGAGTTCGTCCACCCGGGTGCGGTCGGTGATGCCGTACTGCTGGATCAGCGCCCGCAGATCGGTGACGGTCACCCCCACGCCGCCGGATTCGATGCGGATCACTTTCGAAAGCGACCATTCCAGACGGGTCGCCACATCGCGTTGGGTCAATCCGGCCGCTTCGCGAAGTCGCCGCAGCTTGTCGCGTAAGCGCCGACGCAAAATCATCGGATCCTGGCTCGTCGGCATCCATGCCCTCCCCGTGGTGGTCGAAAAGATCACCCATCGGCTTTCCGGTCGGCCATCTCGCGTCTGGCGAGGTGGCAGAAAGCCAACGCACGACCGACATATCGAGCTGTACTGCATGGGGATACCCCACGGCAAGAGGCCCGGCACCCGAGGTCCCGCCACGCGTCGTGCCGGGCGGGAAATTCGGCCGGCCGCGCGAACTCGCGAGCCTGGGGCCGAGGTGGCGGGTGGGTGTGCGGATGCGAGTGGGGCGCGAAGCGGGTGGGCGCGAGCGGCCTTCGAGGCGGTCGTACATCCACCCGGTCGGTGCGAACGTGGCCGGTTTGTCGTCGCCCGATCGCCGGGTTCGATCTGTCAGGCTCGATCCCATGGACGCGAATCGGCTCGCCGTGGACTTCTGGGACAACGCCTACGCGGACGGGATGTACGCCGACGCCGGACCCGATCCGTTCGTGGACCGCATCCTCGCGGTGGCCGCGCCGGGCACCTCGGGCGTCGAGATCGGCTGCGGCAACGGACGCAACCTGATCCCGTTGACCGAGGCGGGCCTGGACCTGGTCGGCGTCGACCCCTCCCGCCTGGCACTGGAGCAACTGGCCGCCCGTGCCCCGGAGTCGACCCTGGTGCACGGCACCCAGGAGGATCTGCCGCCGGGTCGACGCTACGACCTGGTGATCGGCATCCAGGTGCACCAGCACGGCACCCGCGACGCCGCCCGCGAACTGCTGCGCGGCTCGCTGGCCCGGGTCGCCCCCGGCGGCCTGCTCGCGCTGCGGACCGCCTCCGCCGAGACCGAGGCGGTCGAGGCACACGAGGTGCTGGACGCCACGAAGGACGGCGGCAGAACCTTCCGCTACCTGGAGGGCTTCAAGGCCGGCCTCGTCGTGCACTACTACGGCCGACTCGAACTGGAGTCCCTGCTCCGCGACTTCGAACCGGTACTGCCGCTGCGCGCGGAACACACCGAACGCCGCGACCCGCCGGCGGGCATCTGGACCCACTGGGAGACGATCGTGCGCAGGCCGGCGTGACCGGGCCCGATCGGTCCCGCGCGGGCGCGGTCGCTCTTGTGATGGTTGTCGACCTGGGCTAGAGATCATCCGGAGGCGAGAGTCGATCGATCGTGAAGGAGCCTGCCATGACGGTGACCACCGAGCGGCGCGGACGGGTGCTGGTCGTCTCGATCCGGCGGGAGGCCAAGCGCAACGCCATCGATCAGCGGGTGGCCGACGGGATCGAGGCGGCGCTCAACCTCCTCGAAGACGATCCGGAGCTGTGGATCGGGGTATTGACCGGCACCCCGACGGTCTTCTCGGCCGGCACCGATCTGGCCGCCGGGCTGAGCCCCAAGGGTGAACGCGGCGGCGAGTACGGGGTGATCCGCAGGCGGCGGAGCAAGCCGTTGATCGCCGCAGTGGAGGGGTTCGCGCTGGGCGGCGGCTTCGAGATCGTGCTCGCGTGCGACCTGGTGGTGGCATCGAGCACGGCGCGGTTCGGACTGCCCGAGGTCAAACGCGGACTGATGGCGATCTGCGGCGGCACGTTCCGGGCCCCCCGGGCGCTGCCGCTGAATCTGGCCAAGGAAATGCTCCTGGTCGGCGACCCGTTGCCCGCCGAACGGCTGTACCAGGCGGGCGTGGTCAACCGGGTGACCGAGCCGGGCGAGGCGCTGGCGGGCGCCCTCGAGTCGGCCGAGCGGATCTGCGCGAACGGCCCGGTCGCGGTGCGCGCGAGCCTGAAGGCGGTCGAGGACGTGGTCGCGGCCGACGACGAGCTGGGGTGGAGCAGCACCGCGGAGGGGTTCGCGAGCATCACCGCGTCCGAGGACATGAAGGAAGGCGTCGCCGCGTTCCTGGGCAAGCGGGCACCCGAGTGGACCGGCCGCTGAATCGCTACGCCTCCACGTGCGCGGCCGTACCACCCGTCATCCGCAACAATTCGGCGTACGTGGTCGGGTACATGTGGTTGTGGTCGCCGGCCCCGGCCCAGACCACCTCGTGCTTGTCCAGCCAGGTGTCGACCAGGGTGCGGATCCGGAACGGGTGGCCGACCGGGGCCACGCCGCCGACCTCCTGGCCGGTGGCCGAGAGCACGAACTCCGGGTCGGCCCGGCGCATTTTGCGGATGCCGAGCAGGCGGGAGACGACCCGGGTGTCCACCCGGTGCGCCCCACTGGTGACCACCAGCAGCGGTTGGCCGTCGGCGGAGAACACCAGGCTGTTCGCGATCGCGCCCACGTCGCAGCCCAGTACCTCGGCGGCGGCCGCCGCGGTCGGCACCGTCTCGGCGAATTCCCGAATCTCTCCCGTGCCGCCGAGCGCGCGCAGCGCCTCGGCGACCTTCTCGACCGGCGTATGCATGAGGTGAGACTAGTACCCGTGCGGTGCTACCTTGACCGGCCATGACAGCCAATCGTCGGGTGCTCTTGATCAGTGGGTCGTTGCGGGCGCAGTCCACCAATTCCGCGCTGGTGCGGACCGCGCGGGCGGTCGCGCCGGAGGGGGTCGAGACCATCGTCTTCGACCAGTTGCACGCGCTGCCGCACTTCAACCCGGACGAGGACCGCGAACCGTTGCCGCCCGCCGTGGTCGAGTTGCGGACCGCGATCGACGCCGCCGACGCGGTGCTGTTCTCCACCCCCGAATACGCCGGTGCGCTGCCCGGCTCGTTCAAGAACCTGCTGGATTGGACCGTCGGCGGCGTGGAGACCAGCGACAAGCCGGTCGCCTGGATCAACGCGTCCACCAACCCGAACGGCGCGGCCAAGGCACACGAGTCGCTGCGCGTCGTGCTCGGCTACACCGGAGCCGACGTCGTCGAATCGGCCTGCGTACGCGTCGGCGTGGCCCGCGACGCGGTGGGCCCGGACGGCCTGATCGCCGACCCCGAGGTACGCGCGGGCATCTCCGCGGCCTTGACCACACTCACCCACGCGGTTCCCCCACGCGACTGACCGCCCCGGCCCGTGGAGCGGTCGATGGCCCGGGCGCTGCTTGCCCGGGTGAGGACCGGCTGATCCATCGCCGGAAGTGGCCTCCCGAACGGTGTTTCGCCGCTCTATGCTGACCCCGCCATCGAGACGGGGGTTACGCGTGCCTGTGATCGTGATCGCTCTGGGGATCGTCTTTCTGGTCGACATCCTGCGGGTGTGGTTGCCCTCGCTGATCACCGTGTACGGCGACGCCGGGGCCACTCCCGCCGAACAACTGGGCCTGTTCGCGATCGCGTGGTTCGCGGTCGCCTTCGCGGTGGTGCCGCTGTGCCGTCGGGTCGGCGGACGACCGGTCGCGGTCCTGGCCGGCGTGGCCATGGTGATGCTGCGGCTGTGGCTGCAGTTCACCGACGGCGGCGACGCGCAGCTCTACCTCGCGTGCCTGGCGCTGGTCGCCGCGCTGTGCTGGCTGATCGCGGTCGCGCACACCGGCTGGGACGCGAGCGTGGGCGTGCCGGCCGGCCTGGCGGCGGCGGTCGCGCTGCACGCCGGGCTCGGCACCCTCGACCCGATGTGGCTGGAGGTCTGGCGCGGCTGGGCCGTACTGGGCACGCTCGCCGTGGTGTTCGTCGCCGCGCAGGTGTGGATCCAGGCCCCGGCCGTACCCGCGCCCGGGCCGGTGTTGTGGGCCGTGTTCGGTCCCGCGCTGTTCCTCACCGGCGTGTTGTTCGGCAACGTCGGTGTCGCACATGCCGCCGCCGGTGAACCACGATGGGGCGTACCGGTGTTGGTGGCCGCATGGGCGCTCGCGGTGCCGGTGTCCCGGCTGCGCGGGGTGTGGGTGCTGCCAGTGGGTCTGGCGCTGCTGATCGCCGGCGTGGTCGGCGCGGGCTACCTGGAGACGAGCGCGCACGACGGCGTCGTCGGCCTGGCCCCCACCGGCGCGGCCGGTTGGCAGGCGCTGGGCGTGCTCGGCCTGGGTCTGGTCCTGGGCGACGCCGCCGCGCGGACGCGGCCCGCGGTGCGCTGGGCGCCGGCCTGGAGCATGGTCGGCTTCTTCGCGCTGACCTTCCTGCACTATGCCCGCTACGACATCGAGATCGGCGTACTGGCTCGCGGGCGGGTGCTGCTCCTGGGGGTGCTCGCGCTCGCGGTGCCCGCCGGCCTCGCGGCGGTACGGGACCGGCGCACACCCACCGCGCCCGAGCCCGAGCCGGAGGCCGCGCCCGTGCCCGCCCGGGCGCCGGTGCGTGGTCGGAGCCGGACCGTGGCGCACGGCGGCGGGCACGGCGGCGCCCGGTCCGACGTCCCGCTCGGCGGCCGAACCCGCGCCGGCCGGCCCGCGCAGCGACCCGGCCACCGGCCCGGCGCACGTCCCGGCGCCAAGCCCGCCACCGGTCGTGCGGGCAGTCGACCGGGAGCACCCGCCGTCGGCGGTCCCGCCGGACGCAAGGCGGATCGGGGTCGGGAACTCCCGCCGCCGCCGTCCCTGGCCGAGCGCGTGCACGCGCCACTCGCGCTGGCGACCGTCTTCCCCGTACTGATCGCCCTCGCCGCGTTCGGGCTGCGCCCGGGTGCCGGGTCGGCGCCGGAGCCGGACGTGGCGGCGGGGACGATGCGGGTGGTCACGTACAACATCCGCATGGGGTACGGCGTCGACGGGCGGTTCGACCCGGATCGCACGGCGGACACGATCCGGGCGTTGAAGCCGGATGTGCTGGTGCTCAACGAGGTGGACCGGGCCTGGTTCCTCAACGGCGGCCACGACGTGCTGACCCTGCTCGCGCGCCGGCTCGACCTGCCCTACCGGTTCGCGCCGGCGGCCGACCCGCAGTGGGGCGACGCGGTGCTGACCCGCAAGCCGATCCGGCACCTGGAGTCGATCAAGTTGCCCGCCGGCGGTGCGCCGACCGGTGCGCAGGCGTTGGGCGTGGTGATCGAGGCGGCGCCCGGGAAGCTCGTCGGCGTCGTGTCCACTCATCTCCAGGACGCCGACGACAAGGTCCCGCAGGAGCAGGCGGAGCGGGCCGCGGCGTTCGCCGTGCGGTTGGGGGCGTCGGCGCCGGTGGTGGTGCTCGGCGACATGAACGCGACGATCGACAGCCCCCAGATGCGGGCGTTCACCGGGCGCGGACTCGTGGACGGCCTGGGCCGGGTGCGGCCGTTGCGGACCTATCCGGCGGATGAGCCGAAGCAGGAGATCGACCAGGTCATGGTGGACCCGCGGTTGCGGGTCGCGGCCGTCGACGCGCCGCCGTCGACGGCGTCCGATCACCTTCCGGTCGCGGTGACGCTCGTGTATTGACCCGGATCGGGCGCGGGCGGGGAGGGCCCGCGTACGGTCGACCGCCGGGCGGCGGCAGGCGAGCGGGCCCGCCCGGGATCGACGGGTCACCCGGGCGGCGGCCTTGCGGGTGGGGAATGTGGGCACCGTCCTTCGGATGGCCACCATCGCGGTGGCTGCGGAGGAGGGGTGTGGGACGGTGACCGAGCGCGACGAGCCCGATCCGCATCGGTGGCAGGCGCTCGCGGTCTGTCTGATCGCGGGGTTCATCACCCTGCTGGACGTGTCGATCGTCAACGTCGCGCTGCCGTCCATCCGCGAGGGCCTCGGCGCGAGCGAGAGCGAGATCCAGTGGGTGCTGTCCGGCTACGCGCTGACCTTCGGACTCGCCCTGGTACCGGCCGGGCGGATCGGCGACGCGCGCGGTCGCCGGATGATGTTCATGACCGGCCTGGCGCTGTTCACCGGCGCCAGCGCGCTGTGCGGCGCGGCGCAGACCTCGCAGTGGCTGGTCCTGGCCCGACTGCTCCAGGGCATCGCCGGCGGCATTCTCACACCGCAGGTGTCCGCGCTGATCCAGCAGATGTTCTCCGGCCGCGAACGCGGCCGCGCGTTCGGCATGTTCGGCACGGTGATCGGCATCTCCACGGCCGTCGGCCCGCTGCTCGGCGGCCTGATCATCAAGGCGTTCGGCGCCGAAGAGGGCTGGCGATGGGTGTTCTACGTCAACCTCCCGATCGGCATCGTCGCGTTCGTGTTGGCCTGGCGCCTGCTGCCGGGGCCCGACCACGCGCATCGGGCCTGTCTGCGCGAACTCGACCCGATCGGCGTGCTCCTGCTCGGCTCCGGCGTGGTGTCGCTGCTGCTTCCGCTGGTCGAGGAACGCCAGTGGAAGGGGCCCGCGAAGTGGCTGCTGGTGCCGGTCGCGGCGGCGTTCTTCGGTCTCTTCGTGCTGTGGGAGATCCGCCAGGGCCGACACGGTCGCAAGCCGGTGGTCGACCTGGCGCTGTTCAAGGTGCGTTCGTACACGCTGGGCCTGCTGGTGATGTTGTTCTACTTCGCCGGATTCACCTCGATCTTCTTCGTCTTCACCCTCTACTTCCAGTCCGGACTGGGCTACAGCGCACTGCTCGCGGGCGTGGCGATCACCCCGTTCGCGCTCGCCTCGGCGGTGGGCGCCTCGATCGGCGGACGCCTGGTGAACCGCTTCGGACACGCGCTGGTGACCGGCGGCCTGGTGCTGGTCGCGGTCGGCCTGGGCGGCGCGATCCTGGCGGTGTACGAGGTGCCCGGGGAGGGGGCCGGCTGGGCGCTGGTGGCGCCGCTGGTGTGTGCGGGGCTGGGCAGCGGAATGGTGATCTCGCCCAACCAGACGCTGACCCTGGCCGAGGTGCCCCCAGCGCAGGGCGGGTCGGCGGGCGGGGTGTTGCAGACCGGCCAGCGGATCGGCTCGGCGATGGGGATCGCGGCGGTGGGGGCGGTCTTCTTCTCCCGACTGGCGGCCGTGCACGGGCAGGACTGGGCCGGGCCGCTGCGTCACGGGCTGGTGGTCTCGGTCGGGTTCGTGCTCGCCGCGTTCGTGGTCGCGTTCCTGGATCTGCGCAAGGAACGCGCGCCGGCGCCGGCCGAGGCGGGCCGGGGCGGCTCGCGGGTGACCCGGTAGCGTCCGGGCATGACCTTCGACATCCACGCGGCACTGCCCTCCGCGCTCGCGGATCGGGCCGGAGCCTGGGAGTTCATCCGCGCGTTCGCCGCCGACCGGTCCCGGGCGATCGGCGCCTCGGACGGCTACGACCCGACGGAACTGGACGCGAGCGCCGCGCGACTGGGCGTCCCGTTGCCGACCGCGCTCCGGGAGCTGTACGAACTGGTGGGGCGGCGCGCGGACCTGACGAGCAATCACGATGTGCTGCTGCCACCGGACAAGCTCTACATCGAGGACGGCGTGCTGGTGTTCCGCGAGGAGAACCAGGGCGTCGCGTGGTGGGGCATACGGCCGGACGGCGACGATCCCGCGGTGATCGCGAGCTACAGCCTGGCCGAGCCCGACGTGGAACGGTGGTCGGCCTGGCTGCCCCGGTTCTCGCTCGCGGCGATCGAGACGGTGCTGTCCGAAGTGCTGCTGTTCGACGACGAACTCGTCGAGGCGATCGAGTTCGCCCCCGAGGAAGTGGAGCAACTCCCGGAGGGACTCACCGAGTTGGCTTTTCCCGGATATCCCGAGTGCGAGGACCCCGGGAACCGGGTGCGCTGGTTCGCCGGCCCCGACCTGCTGGCCCGCTACGACGGCGGGATGATCCTGGTCCGCGCCCGCACGGAGGAGGACCTGGAGCGGTTCTTCGACGCGGTCTGCGGCGAAGAGGAGGACGAGGACGGGGAAGAGGACGGTAGGGACGGCTGACCCGCCGTCACCACGCGCCGAGGCCCGGAGCACCCCCGACGGGGCACCCCGGGCCTGGGCGATCGCAACGACCCGATCGCGACGAGATCAGGACTGACTGTTGCGGAACGGCTCCTTGGGCTTGCCCAGGTTCGGCTTGCCCAGCACGTCCTTGGACGACAGCGCGTAGATGCCGTGATTGGTCAGCACCCACACCACGTTGCGGTCCCACTCGACGTAGACGCCGTGCGTCTGGTTGCCCATCGCCCACTCCGGGAAGGTGCCGTCCTCGGTGGGCCAGTCCTTGGTCTTGGTGCCGAACGCCTTCGGCACGAAGTACGCCTCGATCTCCGGCCGGGCCGGGTTCCCGACGTCGAAGACCTGGGCGCCCGCGTTGTAGAAGCCGTACACGAGCGTGCCGTCGTCGTGCCGGCCCGGGTTGGTGTAGTAGCCGGTGCGCTTGGGGCCGAAGCTGCCCCGACGCTGGCAGTAGTCGGTGATCCCGGCCGACCTCGGCGGCGTGGGTCGGGGTAGTTGGCCGACGATTCGGGGGTTGGCCACGTCCCGCGCGTCGATCTGGTAGATCGGCTTGTACGGCTCGTAGCAGTCCTCGGTCAGCGGGTACCCGGAGAGGTAGATCATCCCGGTCTTCTCGTACTGCGACACGTCGATGTTGTCGCCCTCGGTGCCCGCCACCGACGGCGGCAGGTCCACGTGGCCCACCTGACGCATCCGCGCCGGGTCCGAGATGTCGAGGATGGTCATGCCCAGACCGCCCTGCACCGCGAAGCCGTACCGGCCGCCCTGCTCGACCGGCTTGGGCACGAACAGCGACATCCGTGCGCCGAGCCAACTGGTCCGGTTGCCGCAGCGCGGGTTCTTCGCGTACGCGTCGTCCTCGCCGGTGACCTGGCCGGGCAGGTGCCAGGTGTCCAGGAGCTTCGGCCTGGTCGGGTCGGACATGTCGTAGGACTGGTAGCCCGCCGAGTGCAGGTTGGTCGGGTACTCGGTGTTGGCGAAGGTGTCGTTCGGCGCGACGGCGATGAACATGTACTTGCCGCCGTCCCAGTACGGCACGTCCAGTGAGCCGGAGCCCTGCTGGGCCCTGGTCGGGTCGCTGTTCAGCGGGTCCGGTTGGGTCGAGTCGGTGCTGACGGTCGAGATCAGCCGCCAATCGGCCTTCCGGGGCCCGTCCAGGCGATAGACCTTGAAGCCCTTGAGCCCGGGCTTGGTGCGCAGCTTCTCGACACCGGCGGGGTTGCCGTACTTGTCGTGACCCGGCTCGTCGGTCAACTCGCTGATCTGCCGCTTGTCCTCGAAGGACTGCACCATCACGTAGGCGTTCAGCCGTTTGTTCCACTGGATCGTGGACGCGCCCCAATAATCGCCCGCCGCCCATGTGCCGTTGGCCTTGAGTTCGTCGCCGCCGACGTCCTCGCGGGTCATCCGCTCCACCACCGTGACGTGCTTGACGTCGGTGATGTCGTAGACGCGGCCTTCGGAGCGGTCGTACTGGAACATGTACCGGCGCCCGCCGAAGTCGACGATGTTCTGCCACGTGTGGAAGAAGTCCGGGGTGAAGTCGTAGCCCTCGTAGGCGGCTTCGACGTTCATGTTCTTCACGTACTGCCTGGCGTCGTACTCGGCGCGGCGGCCCGGGAACGGGTGCGGGTTCTCCTCGTCGAGCGGGGTCGCCGCGGGCGCCAGGAACGTGCCGTCGAGCTGCATGCCGTAGGCGTTCGGGTCGGCCGGTTGCGGACGCCGCTCCTGGCACACGAACGGGATGTTGGGATCCTGCTTGCCGGCCGCGGCGTTCGCGGTGTGCGGCGAGGGACCGGCGGCGTCGTCGCCGTCGGGGCCGCCTGGGTAGCCGGCGGTGGTGACCGCCACCAGGGCGGCCACCGCGAGGGCGCCGGATCTGCGATATCTGCCGGATCTACCGAATCTGTTGCCGGGGGCGGGCTTGCGGCGCATCTGACGAACCTTCCGACACGGGACAATGACGGGGAAGTGCGCTTGCGGTGGGACGGGGTGCCACGCGGGGACGGCGCCGAGGTCGCCGGCGGGTTCGGCCCGCTTTCCAGCAGGCGGCAGCCTCCGAACGCGCCGTGATGGCCGGCCGCACCGCTCCCCGTTACCTCTTCGCAGGCGAATGCCACATCCTGCGAAGCAACCCGACCCGGTGGCCCCGGAAGCTCCGGTGCCACCGCGCGTTGGTCGAGGACCGCGGTGCCGACGGACCGGCACGCTCCGCGGCGCGGAACGCGTCGGCGTCGTGGCCGAACAACAACGGCGCGTCGTTACCCGACCCGATCGCCCGTATCCGGGCGAACGGCTCGTCAAGAAGCTGTCGCCACGTGCATGATGGCTGCGTTGGCGCATGTCCATCCAATGCCGATCCGGCGCCACAACATCACCAAACAGGTATGCGTCCCCGTCGGGTTCGCACCATCGGACCGGTACGGGAGCCTGCGTGGACCTGCTCGACGGACGCCTCAAGTTCCGCCATCTGACCCTGATCACGGCGATCGCCGAGCACGGGGGAGTCAGCCGGGCCGCCGAGGCACTGCACCTGACCCAGCCCGCCGCGACCCGCACCCTGCGCGAGTTGGAGACGATGGTCGGCGTCCCGTTGTTCGAGCGGGGCCCGCACGGGATGAGCCCCACGCTGTACGGCGACGCGCTGGTGGCCCACGCGCGGGTGATCCTGGCCGAGGTGCGCCGGGCGGGCGACCACATCGCGAGCCTGCGCGAGGGGCAGACCGGTACGGTCACCGTCGGCACGCTGCTCGCGGGCACCAGCGTGCTGCTGCCGCGCGCGGTCTCCGCGCTCAAGCGGGACCGGCCCGGGATCACCGTGATCGTCCGCGAGGCCACCTACGACGTGCTGTACCCGCAACTGCTCGCGGGCGAGATCGACGTGGTGATCGGTCGGCTCGGCCGGGCCGCGGACGCCGGTCGGGTACGGCAGAGCGCGCTGTATCGCGAGCCGATCCGGCTGGTGGTGCGGCAGGGCCACCCGCTCCTGGACAGCGCGCGCGCTCTCGCCGACACGATCGCGCATCCGTGGATCCTGCCGCTCGAACAGACCGCGTTGCGCAGCGAGTTGGCCCAGTTGTTCGTGCGCAGCGGACTGCCGCTGCCGGCCGACCGGGTGGAGTGCACCTCGATCCTGACCATCCGGGCGCTGCTGCTGGCCACCGACATGATCGCCGCGCTGCCCGAGCTCGTGGTCACCGGCGACGAGCGGCTCGCGGTGTTGCCGGTGCCGCTGGAATCGGTGCGCCGCACGGTGGGCACGACGCTGATCGCGGACCGCACGCCGACGCCGGCGGTGGGTGCGTTCCTGGCCTGTATCGGCGAACAGGCCGTCGCGTTGCGGGCCGCGCTCGGCGACGAGGCGGCGCTCGACCCGGACTGAGCACGCCCGACCCCCGGCCGCGGGGCCACGAACCGCGGCGCTTCGGTACGGTTCGGTCGATTCCCGGATATTCCCCGTCGCAACGGGTAGCCGGCACCCCGATCCGGGTGCGACAGTTCCTGCAACGCGTCAAGGGTTTCCCGAGCCCCGTGCCGGCCACCTACCGGATCGCGCCGCGCGTGTCCATGGTGCTCGACCCCCTCGCGGGGTATGCAGCCTCCCCCCACGATCGGGGGGCTTGTCGGATCGTCCCTCGGGCGGTTGATCAATAGCGTCGAGATGGCGCCAAGCCACCGCGCTCACCCGACCACCCCTCACCCAGAACCGGGACGCCCCATGACCTTGACCGCACCAATCCTGGATAAGCCGGATATATCGCAAGAGCGTCGGGGCAGTGACTTCGCACCGCTGCTCGCCGAACTGAAGACGGCGGGGCTGCTGGAGCGGCGCACCGCCTGGTACGCCCGGATGATCGGCCTGAACCTGCTCCTGCTGCTCGGCTCCTGGGCCGCGGTGCTCTGGGTCGGCGACTCCTGGTGGCAGCTCGCCCTGGCGATCCCGGTCGCGCTGTTCACCACCCGGGCGTCCTTCGTCGGCCACGACGCCGGTCACCAGCAGATCGCCCGCAAGGCGCGCACCCACCGCGTGCTCTCGCTGCTGCACGGCAACCTGCTGATGGGGATGAGCTGCGGCTGGTGGAACGCCAAGCACAACAAGCACCACGCCAACCCGAACCACCTGGAAAAGGACCCGGACGTCTCGGTCGGCGTGCTGGTCTGGGACGCCGACCAGACCGCCGGCCGAACCGGCCTGATGGGCTGGCTGACCCGGCACCAGGCCCGGCTGTTCTTCCCGCTGCTGCTGCTCGAAGGGCTCAACCTCAAGGTCAACGGCCTGATGGCGCTCAAGGAGCGCACCCCTCGCGAGCGCCTGGTCGAGGGCTCGGTCCTGGCCGTG
Organism: Embleya sp. NPDC050154; assembly: GCF_044460165.1. NCBI lineage: Bacteria > Bacillati > Actinomycetota > Actinomycetes > Kitasatosporales > Streptomycetaceae > Embleya > Embleya sp. NPDC050154. The sequence continues at coordinate 11,074 of NZ_JBITJP010000017.1, read as the reverse complement.
CACTACGCCCTGTACTTCTCCGTACTGCTGATCGCGATGTCGCCGGTGAAGGCGCTGGTCTTCGTGTTCGTCACGCACGCGCTGCTCGGTCTGCATCTGGGCATGGCGTTCGCGCCCAACCACAAGGGCATGCCGACGCCCGAGCCGGGCGTGAAGTGGGACCACCTGCGGCGCCAGGTGCTGACCTCGCGCAACGTCACGGGTGGACCGGTCACCGACTGGATGCTCGGCGGCCTGAACTACCAGATCGAGCACCACCTGGTGCCGAACATGCCGCGCGTCAACCTGCGCCGGGCGCAGCCGATCGTGCGCGCGCACTGCGACCGGCTCGGGGTGCCGTACCTGGAGACGAGCCTGGTGCGGTCCTATCGGCAGGCGCTGGGTCACATGCACGGCGTGGGCGCGTCGCTGCGCGCCGAGCACGCCGGGTAGGCCGGGTAGGCCGGCCGCGGCGGGATGCCGCGGGCGAAGGCCCGCGGCAAGGTGCGCGGAAACGGTGCGCGGAAACGATTGATGTGTTGTACATCTATCCCTAGGGTGGGGCCGACCATCCCCTTCCCCACCCAGGAGCGCCGTCCCGTGGCCGGTCCCGCCCCCACTCCGCAGGACCCACGGCAACGCTTCCTGGTACCGGTCCTGGGCGCGTGCGGCATCGTCGCCGCGCTCATGCAGACCGTGGTGGTACCGCTGCTCCCGGATCTGCCCGCGCTGACCGGCAGCTCGGCGTCGACGGTCAGCTGGACGCTGACCGCGACCCTGCTCAGCGGCGCGGTGTGCACGCCGCTGCTGGGCCGGGCCGGCGACATGTTCGGCAAGAAGCGCATGCTCGTCGTGGCGATGAGCGTGCTCTCGATCGGCTCACTCATGTGCGCGCTCACCTCCGACATCGGCGTCCTGATCGTCGGCCGCACCCTTCAGGGCATGGCCACCGCGGTCGTGCCGCTGGGGATCAGCATCCTGCGCGACGAGCTGCCGCCGGCCAAGGTGGGCGGCGGCGTGGCGATGATGAGCTCGACGCTGGGCATCGGCGCGGCCATCGGGCTCCCGCCGGCCGGTCTGGTCGTCGATCACGCCGACTGGCACGCGCTGTTCTGGGGAGCCACCGCGCTGGCCCTGCTGGTCCTGGTGTCCATCGTGCTGGTCGTGCGCGAGTCGCCGGTGCGCAACCCCGGCCGATTCGACGTGATCGGCTCGCTCGGCCTGGCCGCGTTCCTGGTCTGCCTGCTGCTCGCGGTGTCCAAGGGCACCGCGTGGGGCTGGACGAGCACCCGCACGCTGGGCCTGCTCGGCGCGGCCGTGCTGATCCTGCTCGCGTGGGGCGCGCACCAGTGGCGGGTGAGCACCCCGCTGGTGGACCTGCGGGTGACCGCGCGGCCGGCCGTGCTGCTGCCCAACATCGCCGCGCTGTTCATCGGCTTCTCGTTCTACGCCAACAGCCTGTCCACCGCCCAACTCGTGCAGACGCCCAAGGACAGCGGCTACGGGCTGGGCGTGTCGGTCGCGGTCGGCGGCCTGTGCCTGCTGCCCGGCGGGGTGATGATGGTCGCGCTCTCGCCGATCTCCACCCGGCTCACCGCCACCCGAGGGCCCAGGTTCTGCCTCGGCGTCGGCGCCATCCTGCTCGGCCTGGGCTACGTGGTGCGGATCTTCACCAGCCACGAGTTGTGGACCATCATCCTCGGCGCGACCGTGGTCGCCTCCGGCACCGCGATGTGCTATTCAGCGCTGCCGATGCTGGTCATCCGGGCCATCCCCGCCGCGCAGACGGCCGCCGCCAACGGCATCAACGCGCTGATGCGCACCATCGGCCAGGCCGTGTGCAGTGCGGTGGTGGCGGCCGTGCTCACGTCGTACACGATCGACGTCGGCGGCCTCGTGCTGCCCGCCCTGCACGCTTACATGGTCGTCTTCGTGATCGCCGGCGTGGTGGCCTGCTGCGCGCTCGTCGCGTGCCTGTGCATCCCCGAGCCCACCGGCCAGACGGCCGCGGCCATTCCGCCGCAGCCGTCGAGCTCCGCTCAGGAGAGCAAGCCTTGGTCGGCCGCCCCTAGCCCAGACCCAACCGGTCGAACATGATCAGCCCGTCCTCGAACACGGTCAGGTCGAGCACCTTCGCGTCCTTCGCCTGGATCGCCGCGGTGAACGCCTGCTCGTAGGCGAACATCGGTACGTCCTTGGCCAGTTCCTGTTGCACCAGCGCGTACGCGGCGCGCCGGCCCGGCGCGTCGGTGCCCGCCCGGGCCCGATCCAGCGCCTGGTCCACCGCCGGGTTCTTCCACTGCATGTGGTTGTCCTGGCCCTTGGAGTGCAGGAAGTTGTACAACACCGGCTCCGGGTCGTCGAAGGACAACACGAACTCACCCGCGTCGAACTGCCGCTGGATCTGCACCTTCTGCAGGTATTGGGTGCCCTCCAGGAACTCGGTCTTCATGGAGATGTTCTTCATCTCGGCGAGTTGCGCCAGCCAGTACTCGGCGGTCACGTGCGAGCCGGGACTGTTGTACGTGCTGTAGGTGAAGGACAGCGGCTTGCCCTCGGCCGCGAGCGCGTCCAGGAGCCGCTGTGCCTCGGCCCGGTTGTTCGCCGGCATCGGCGCGTCCGGCGCGGCGAAGTCCGAACCCGGGCGCAGGAACGTGCTCAGCGGCTTCCCGGCGTTGTCGGTGACCACCTTCGCGCGCTGGGTCGGATCCATGATCAGCGCGAACGCGCGGCGTGCGCGGGGATCGTCGAACGGCGGCCGACTGGTGTTGAACAGCGTCATGAACCCGCCGCTCTTGGCCTCGGTCAGCACCGGCAGGCCCGCCTTGCGGGCGTCCCCCATCAGCTTGGCCTGGGCCGTGGTCAGCACCTGGGCCTGGTTGGCGCTCAACATGGCCAGCCGCTGCGTCTGGTCGACCACCGGCTTGAGGGTCAACTCCTTCAGCGGCGGCCGTCCGCCCACCTGCCAGTACTTGGGGTTGCGCTCCAGGACCATCTGCTGGTCGCGCACCCAGCTCTTGAGGCGGTACGGCCCGGCGCCCACCGGCTTGGCGCCGAAGCCCTTCGGGTCGGCCTTGATCGCGGTGGGCGAGCCGATGAACGCGAGGTTGTGCGCGATCACCTTGTCGAAGTGCGCGTTCGGCGCCGGCAGCGTGACCTTGAGGGTCCGGCTGTCGGCGACGGATATGCCGAGCCCGGCGACCACGCGCGCCTGCATCGACTTGTTCGCCGGATCGGCGTGCCGCTCCCAGTTGAACCGGACCGCCTCGGCGTCCAGCGCGGTGCCGTCGGAGAACTTCAGATCCGGCCGCAGACGCAGCGTCCAGACCCGGCCGTCCTCGGCCGCGGTCGCGCTCTCGGCGAGCTGGGGTTGGGCCCGCCCGGTCTTGGGATCGATCCACAGCAGTACGTCGAACACTGCCGCGGCCTGGGTCCCACCGGTGATCTGGGACAGGCTCGCCACGGTCGGGTCCAGGCTGCGCGCCTCCTGGGTGACCAGGACGGTCATCGCGGCACGCGACGAGCCGCCGGTGCCCGATGATTGCGAGCCGCAGGCGGCGGTGGTCAGGGTCAGCCCGGTCAACGCGGCGAACAGGGCCGCCTGCCGGGGGAGCACGGATCGCACGGTGGTCGCTCCTCGCACGGGCCCATCCCGGGTCGGGCGGACCCTGGGTCTCCATGGGTGCTGCGTCTCGACGAGCAATGGGGATCAACCTAGGGTCACTCCTGACTCACCGTCAACAACCGTTCCATGCAGAGTGATCGCCCCGGGGCGGTGGGTGATCGACGCGGAGCCTGCGGGCCGGTCGGGTGATTCATGCGATTTCCGTGGTAAATCGGGCATAGGACGCTGTGTTTGTCGGCCCTCGACGGACACGGCGTCCAAGCCCGAGACCCCCGAACGCAACGCACGCCAGGAGACCGCATGACGACCGCCGCACTGTCGCCGGAACTGCTCGCCGAGCTGCGCCGCCCGCGCGCGTACCCCGCGGTGTCCTTGACGCTGCCCACGCACCGGCACCGCCCGGAGAACCAGCAGGACCACATTCGGCTGCGGAACGTACTGGCCGAGGCGGAGAAGCGGCTCTCGGCGGATCCGGAGGTCGGTCGGGAGGCGCGGATCAAGACCGTGGACCGCCTCAAGGCCGCGGCGGCCGAACTGGATCCCGAGCACTTCCTGGACGGCCTGGTGCTGTACGCGTCGGCCGAGGAGCACTACGCGTTCACCGTGGAGGCGCCGGTGAGCGAGCGGGTGATCCTGGCGACCACCTACCTCACCCGCAATCTGGTGTCCGCGGCCGAGCGGCTCACCCCGTACTGGGCGCTGGTGCTCAGCGAGCACGAGGTAAGGCTGTGGCACGGCCGGGGCGACGGGGTGCACGAGATCCGCGACGGCGGCTTCCCGGTCACCTCGGGCGGCCCCGAGCGGGACGGACCGCCCACCCGCGAAGGCGGCGGCATGGGGGTGAGCGAGGACTTCCGGCGGCTGTTGAACGAGGCCGACGAGCAGTTGGCGCGCGCGCTGGCCGGGCGCCCGGGCAAGGTCGTCGTGGTCGGACTGCGGCCGCAGGTCAAGGCGTTCCGTGAGGGCACCCGTAACGGCGCGCACCTGGCCGGGACCGAGTTGGAGGTCGGCGGCGTCGTGGAGGCCACTCCCGCGCAATTCGCCGAGATCCTCGCGCCGGCACGGGCCGCGCTGGCGGCCGAGGCGACCGCGGCGGCGCTGCGCGGGTTGGACGACGCGCGCAGCGCCAAGCGGTACGCCGGCGGCATCCAGGAGACGTGGGCGCCGGCCCGGGCCGGTCGCGGCGCCCTCCTCGTGGTCGAGGAGGGGCTGCGGGTGACCGGGCGCCTGGTCACCGTCGACAGCACCGGGGAGATCGCGCTCCAGGTGCTGACCGGACCGCACGCCGAGGACGCGGTACTGGCCGGCCGGGCCGAGGACGACATCGTGGACACCGTGGTCGAGGCGGTGTTGGAGGCGGACGGCGAAGTGGTCTTCGTACCCGACGACACCCTGAAGGAGGCCGGCGGCATCGCGCTGGCGCTGCGCTACTGAGCCGCGCCGGCGGGCGGACGACCGGCGGGCCCGGAACGTGACGAGTGCGGCGGCACCCGGAGGGGGCGCCGCCGCACTCGTGTGACACGTGTCATGGTGGGGGTGGGGCGGCGATCAGTGCAGATCGCGTTCCAGCGCCTCGAGATCGTCCTCGTACGCGGTGCTGGTCTCGAATCGGTAGATGATGCTGCGCGGATCCGCGTCGTCGAACGGCGCGTCCAGCCACTCGCCCGGCTCGGTCGGCTCGATCGCCGACACCCACAGGGTGGAATCGCCGGGTTCGAGGCCGAGTTCATCGGCGCGCTGGGCGATCTCGTCCGGGTCGTAGACGTCGAACAACACCGCGACCGCGCTCGACGCGCTGTCCGTGCCGGTGTCGCGCGGGGACGTCGGCGGTTCGGCGTCGCCGGCCTCGGCGTCGGCCCGGCGGGCGTGGTCGACGAGCGTGATCAGGTCCTTGATCACATAGTCCCGGCGGATCAGCACGGTGACCGCCTCCGGGTTGGTCGGACCCTCGTACTCGGCTTCCTCGCTGCTGCCGGGCACCTCGAACGGGGTGACCTCGTCATAGGCGTCGTACAACAGCTCGTCGTACGCCTCGGCGGCGGCGGCGAGCGCGTCGTACGCGGCGAACACGGCCGGGTCGCTCTCGCCCTGGCGGGCTTCGACGGCGGCCAAATGGTCGTCGATCGCCGATTTGAGAACGTCCGCGGCGGCACGGACCTGCTCTGGCGTGGGCTCTGCGACACCGGTCATGGGCTGACGTTATCCGCAAGAGCCCCACGCGCGCACAATGGTTCACTGATGGCGGAGTCGGAGAGTCACCAAAAGGCCGGTCACCGCGCCTCGGCGCGGCCGCCGGGGAATGGAAACATGGCGGACTACGAGTTTCGGCAACTGGACATTCCGCGCGGCACGTCCCGCACCGACGCGTGCCGGATCCTGACCGAGCATGCGGAGTACGGGTATTGGGAGCTGGATCGGTTGCTCCTGCGCGGCGACGGGAGTCGCCGGGTGGTGCTGCGGCGCCGCATCATCCGGCAGGTGCGCACCATGTGACGGATCGTCACAAAAAAGAGGACTGCCCGCCCCTGTCCTCCCAGGGGCGAGCGGTCCTCGGGTCGTGCGTCGCGTCCGTCGTGCTCAGTCCTGCACGGGGCGCGAACGGCGGTAGAGCACGAAGCCGCCGAGCAGCAGCGCGGCGCCGATCGGGGCCACCACCAGTGCGTCCGAACCGGTCTGCGCGAGCGAGCCGCCGTTGTTCGTGGACCCGCCGGTGCCGCCGCCGCTGGTGCCGGTGGTGTCGCCACCGGTCGTACCGCCCGTGACCCCACCCGTCGTGCCACCGCTGGTGCCACTGGTGGTCGGCGGCTTCGTCGTCGGCGGCTTGGTGGTCGGCGGCTTGGTGGTCGGGGGCTTCGTGGTGGGCGGCTTCGTCGTCGGCGGCTTCGTGCACGGGGGGCACGAGGTCGGCGGCTTGGTGGTCGGGGGCTTCGTCGTCGGCGGGTGCGTGGCGGGCGGGTTGTGCGACCCGTTGACGCAGTTGTTGCCGAACGCCGGGTTCAGCGCGCCGACCACGTTCACCGTGTTCCCGCACACATTCACCGGGACGTGGATCGGGACCTGGATGTTGTTGCCCGACGCCACGCCGGGTGAGCCGGCCGCCGCACCCTGGGCTCCACTGCTGGCGCCGGCCACGCCGACCGCCGCGGACGCGAGTGCGCCCGTGGTGGCGACGACGACCAACAACCCCTTCTTGGCGAGCTGGTGCATGTAAGTACCCCTGTGTCTCTCTCGCGAGGGGCGGGGGATGTTGACCCCGCACGGACGTCAACGAGAGCCGACGCAGGAGGTCACCGGGGCTGGGTCGATTCGCTCGTACGGCTGAGTTTCGGGATCCTCCGGAACCGGATTCCGATCGTTTTTGATCGCTCCGATTCCCAGGCGGGCGCTTGGTCGACCGATGGCGACCGCGCTTCGGGATACGGGAACATCGGTGCGAAAGCACCGTCGCGGCCCCGCCGGCGGTCGCCGCGCGGCCTCGTGGGGAGCGCCGGGGTCGGCCCGGGTGATCCCGATGAGGACCTGCGCGGTCCCGGCGCGGACCGCCCCGTCCGGCCCGCTGCCCGCGGGCGGTCGTACCCGCACGGACCACACAGCGGGACGGCCCCGAGACCGCGTGGGTCTCGGGGCCGTCCGCACGCCAACGAGCGTGTGGGCCTGGATCAGGCGTTGATGCAGGTGTTGCCGAACGCGGGGTTGAGCACACCGATGATGTCGACGGTGTTGCCGCACAGGTTGATCGGGATGTGGATCGGAACCTGGAGGTTGTTGCCCGAGAGCACACCGGGGGAGCCGACGGCCGCACCCTCCGCCTCGGAGTTCGCCATGGCGCCACTGGCGCCGGCGAGCACAAGACCACCGCCGGCCGCGACGATGAACGCGACCTTGCCCATCTTCTTCATAATTCTTCCGTCCTCCTTGTCGACACCACGACGCGCTTGCGCGCCGCACAAGGGGAAACGACGGGATCGGGCGGAGGCTACGCGCGAGCCGAGGTATTCACTCGATCGGGCCCGAACCCGGTGAACGCCCGGGCTCCGGGACCAACCGGCGTGCGGCCGGGGTGCCGGGAGCCATCCCGGGCCCGACCGCACGCCGTTCGCTCACGCGTTGTCGAGGAAGTGATCCAGCACCCGCACGCCGAACTTGAGCCCGTCCACCGGGACCCGCTCGTCGACACCGTGGAACATGCCCGCGAAGTCGAGGTCGGCCGGCAGCTTCAGCGGCGCGAACCCGAAGCAGCGGATACCCAGATCGGCGAAGGACTTGGCGTCGGTGCCGCCGGACAGGCAGTACGGCACCGCGCGCGCGGCCGGGTCGTGCGCGCGTAGCGCGGCCGACATCGCCTCGACGAGCGCGCCGTCGAATCCGGTCTCCAGGGCCTGGTCGGTGTGCACCGTCTCGCGGCGCACCCGCGGGCCCAGCACCGCGTCCAACTCGGCGTGGAACTCGTCCTCGAAGCCCGGCAGGAACCGGCCGTCCAGGTGCGCGGTGGCCTGCCCGGGGATCACGTTGACCTTGTATCCCGCGTTCAGCATGGTCGGCTGCGCGGTGTTGCGGATGGTCGCGCCGATGATGCTCGCGATCGGGCCCAGCCGCTCGATGGTGGACTCGATGTCGTCCGGGTCGAGTTCGATGCCCAGCGCGTCCGAGATCTCGTCCAGGAACGCGCGCACGGTCTTGGTGACCCGGATCGGGAACTTGTGGCGACCCACTCGGGCGACGGCCTCGGCCAGTTCGGTGATCGCGTTGTCCTTGGCGATCATCGAACCGTGGCCGGCGGTGCCGTCCACGATCAGCCGCATCCAGTCCATGCCCTTCTGGGCGGTCTCGACCAGGTACAGGCGCAGATCGTCGTTGACCGTGAAGGAGAAGCCGCCGACCTCGCCGATACCCTCGGTGACCCCCTCGAACAGGTCGGCGTGGTTGTTCACCAGGTGCCGTGCGCCGAACACGCCGCCGGCCTCCTCGTCGGCCACGAACGCGAGCACGATGTCGCGCGAGGGCAGCCGGCCGGTGCGGACCCGGTCGCGCAGCACCGCGAGCACCATCGCGTCCATGTCCTTCATGTCGACCGCGCCGCGGCCCCACACGCAGCCGTCCTCGACCTCGCCCGCGAACGGGTCGTAGGTCCAGTCCGCGGCGTTGGCGGGCACCACGTCGAGGTGACCGTGGATCAGCAGCCCCGGCCGGGAGCGGTCGGTGCCCTCGATCCGCACGATGGTGCTGGCCCGCCCGCGCTCGGATTCGTAGATCTTCGGTTCGAGGCCGACCTCGGCGAGCTTCTCGGCGACGTACTCCGCGGCGGCGCGTTCTCCCGGACCCGAGCCGTCACCGTAGTTGCTCGTGTCGATCCGAATCAGATCGCGGCACAGGTCGACGACCTCGTTCTCCGCGGTGGTGGTGGGCTGGGGACGGACAGCCTCCGTCATGACGGGCTCCTCGGGAAAGGCGGAACGGCACGTGTGTACGGGTGTACCACCATCCTGCACCCGTACGCGGGGTCGGCATGGACCCGGGCGGTGTTCTGACGACCAGTCAGTTGAATGGGACGGCCGAGCGGGTCGCGCACGGGGCGGCGACAGCGTGGCGACAGGGCGGCGAAGGAGCCGCGACGGGCCGTCGACGAGGCGGCGAAGCAGCCGCGGCAGGGGCGGCGGCGAGGACCTCAGCGGAACGTAGGGAGATGCCTCTGACCGGGTGGATCGAGCCGCTGCTACCTTCCGGATCAGGATGAACAAGCAGACCAAAACGGCGAGTCGGACCATCGGGAGGGACGTCACATGAACGGCACCGCGTGGGGCCTGACCGGTCCCGAATTCCTCAAGCTCTACGGCGGGATCCTGGCCGGCCTGTTCGTCCTGGCGATCGTGCTGCGGATCGTGATGGCGTGGGCGGTCCGCGGCCAGGCGAGCCGGGCACCGCTGGGCGCGTACGACGCCGCCTACCTCGCGGGCGGGCCGATGCGGGTCGCCGACACCGCGCTGGCGTCGCTGATCACCGAGGGATACGTACACGTCCAGCGCGCCGGCAGGGTCACCGTCGCCACCGGATCACGGCCGGCGGAGCCGGTCGCGGCGGCCGTGATGGACTGCCTGCGCACCACCCGGGGCACCCGATTCGCGCTGCTGCGGGCCTGGTCGCGCAGCAGCATGATGGCGCAGATCGAGGGCAGCCTGGTCGAGCGCGGGCTCGCGCACTCCCCGTTGGCCCGTCGGATCGGCAAGATGCCGGCGCGGCTGATGCTCGTGCTCGCGCTGGTCGGCATCGCCCGCTTCGTCAACGGCCTGGCGCACAGCAGGCCGGTCGTATTCCTGGTCCCGCTGTTGGTGCTCACCTTCGTCCTCGCGGGCCTGACGAGTGCTCCCTTGCGAGCCACCGGGGCGGGCCGCAGGGCACTGCGTGAGTTGACCACGCAGCTGCGGGCGGACCGGCGCTCCGGTGCCCTGGTCGGCTCCGGCGCGTTGGTGGGCCTGTTCGCGGTCGCCTGCCTGGGCATGGCCGCGCACCCGGACCCGGAGGCCCGGACCGCGCTGGTGGCCTACGGCGGCAGCAGCGGCGGCGGCGGAGGTGGTGGTGGCGACGGCGGCGGCAGTGGCTGTGGTGGCGGCAGCAGTTGCGGTGGCGGCGGGGGTTGTGGCGGCGGCGGGGGCTGCGGAGGCTGACCTCCCGACGGGGAGCGGGAGCGGGGGTGTGGCGAGCGGATCGGCCTTCGGGCCGATCCGCTTTCGCGTTGTGCCGTTTCGCGTTGTGCCGTCGCCGTGTTGTCCCGCCACACACGCAGGACAGGCACATACGCGGTTCCCACCGACGATCGGGAAGAGCCGCGCCCGAAAAGGAGTTCTACGTTTCGCCGTTCCTTCCCGGTGCGGGCAACCACCCACCGTGCTGCCCGAGTCGGGCGGAATCAGGCGCCGACGGTCACGTTGCACCATCCGGGTGCGCGGCCGTTTGTGGCTCGGGTGCGAGGGGAGCGGCGCCCATACACGGTGCGACCCCTGCTCGGTCCGATCCCGCGTCACCCGGTGGCGCCGCACCTCGGCGCGGCTCGGAACCGCCGGTTGCCCGGGCCGTGGCCGCGCGGCGCGCCCGTGGTGCGGCACAGGACTGGAGGGAGTCTGCGTTGAGTGTGATCGAGGTTGCCCCGACTCGGATCGACCCGGTGCGTTGGCCCGATGTGGCCGAGGTGCCGAGGCGGCCGGTGCGTGCGGCGGCCGCCCGGTTCCTGTTCGAGCGGGCGGTGGCGCGGTTGCCGCTGCGGGTGTGGATCGACGGCGCGGTGTTCGGGAACGGGGGAGCGACGGCGCCCCGGATGCGGATCGTGCGACCCGACGCGTTCTTCCATCGGGTCGGCGCGGGCGGACTGATCGGCTTCGGCGAGGCGTATCAGGCGGGCGACTGGGAGGCGGACGACCTGACCGCGGTGTTGACCGTGTTCGCGTCCCGGGTGGGCACCCTGATCCCGCCCGCGCT
>NZ_JBITJP010000016.1:73065-255991 GCF_044460165.1 Embleya sp. NPDC050154 | reverse complement strand
AAGCCAGGTGATCGTCCCGGGCCCCGCGTCGTTCCCGGCATCCGGCGGCGAACCACCCCGACCGGAACCTCCGCCCGTACCGGACCCACCACCCGTACCGGACCCACCACCCGAACCCTGGGACTGGTTGCCTCCGCCCGGGCCCTGCGACGGCGGCGCAGTGCCGCCGCCCTGCGGCTTGTTCCCACCACTCGGAGGCGGCGTCTCCTTGTCCGGACCCGGCGCGGCCGCGTTCACCGTGTACGTACCGCCGTACCCGAGCCTGCCGTCCACATTCTGCCGATCCACCAGATCCGCCCGGGTCACCGGCACCGCATCCAGCTTCGTGCGGTTCGCCGAGGCGTCGGAGCCGTCGCCGCCGTCGGAGAGCAGAACGGCCGCCGCGCCGCCCGCCGAGGCCAGCACCAGGGCCGCCGCGAGTGCCCGCCGGCGACGGCGACGCCGACGCCCGCGTGGGTGCGGCGTGCCGTCCGGGTCGGCAGGGGCCGGCGCGGGTCCCGTGTCGTACTCGTGCTGTGGGGTGTCGATCGAAACCACGAGGCCGCCCCTACTTCTTGTTCGTCAGCGGGGGAACCTTCTTGTTGCACAACTCCATCGCCTTCATCACCTTGTCGTCGCTCGCGTCGAGGGTGATCATCGCGCCGCCCGCGCCGGGGTCGCCCACGTTCACGCCGTTCTCGCGCAGGCAGCTGGTGTGCTTGGCCTGCCATTCCTTGAACTTGGGGTCGTTGGGGTCGAAGTCGCTCTTCGGCTGGAACTTCTCGCACGCCTTCATCGCGTCCTCGGTCTTGGACGACCCCTCGTCCGCGGGCATCGCCCCGATCCGCATCGCGCCACCCTCGCCGGGCTCCGGGTCCGGCATGTCGACGCCGTGCTCACGCATGCAGCTCGCGAACTTCACCATCTGGTCGCGGCGTTGGGCATCGTCACCCTTGCCCGAGCCGGAACCGCCGCCACTGCTCTCGGCCTTCGCGCCGCTGCCGCCGCCCGAGGCCACCTTGTTCTTCGCCGAGCCGCCGCCGTCGTCACCGCACCCGGCCGTGGTCAAGGCGAGGCCACTCGCCAGAACCACCCCAACCGCCAACCGCAGCGCCAGAGGCCGTCCCGATCCCGCGCGCCCAAACCTCGTCATCACTGCCGCTCCCACCTGTAGTCCTACCGTCGGTCGTGTGGCCACCCCTCGTTGTCACCGCCGTGACGACGAAGGATGCGGCAACAGGTCTACGCCTCGGGGGGTTTCCAGGCCGTTACTCGAACCGGTTATCCGGAGTTAACGCCAAGTCGCGTATAACCGGTGGGGTTGGGTTGGAAGTCTGCCAATCCGGGCCAATCGCTCTTTGCCCCCACGCCTTTCCGGCCCGACTCCCCACCTTTCCCCCGGCCGAAGCGGAGCGACGAGACTGTGCGAGTCCTGGTGACCGAGGACGAGGAACTACCGGCCGATCCGACCGCCCGAGGATTGCCCCGGGCGGCGATCGCCGTGGAGGTCGCGTACGACGGCGACAGCGCGCAGGACCCCCAAGTCATCCGAACCTTGCCCGGATCGGGATGCCTGATATGAGCAGACTGCGTGTATGCGTTGGAAGGGGCCCGAGAGGATTCCGGACGAGCGGCCCGGTGACAGGCGTACGGCTGCTATCCCGGGCACTGTTTCGCCGGCCGTCGGCGCGGGCCCGACTCGCGCTGATGTACGGCGGCATGTCGCTCGTTGTCGGCACGGTGTTGCTGGGCATCGTGTACTGGTTCGTCGACCAGCGGCTGTCCCGACAACTACCGATGGCGATGGCCAGGACGTTCGCGGTGGATTCGTCGGGCACGTACGACCAGACCGAGAACGTCACCGGCCGGTCCCAACCCGCCGTGCCGCTGCCGGGCGCTGCGAGCCAATTCACCGTGATTCCCGCCGAGTCCATCCGTCGGGCCATCGACACAGGCCAGGACGTGACGATGAGTCAACTGCTGACCGTGCTCATCGCGGCACTGCTGCTCCTGGCCGCGGCCTCGATCCTGGTCGGCTGGTGGATGTCCGGCCGGGTGTTGCGCCCGGTCCATGGGATCACCGCGACGGCACGCCGGTTGTCCGAACACAACCTGCACGAGCGGATCGCCATGCCGGGCCCGGACGACGAACTCAAGCAACTCGCCGACACCTTCGACGGAATGCTCGATCGCCTGGAGAAATCCTTCGACAGCAGGCGCCTGTTCGTCGCCAACGCCTCACACGAGCTGCGTACGCCGCTCACGATCCAGCGCACGGCGATCGAGATCGGCCTGGCCGACCCGCACTCCCCGGAAGACATCGTGGCGACGCGCGAACAACTCCTCGCACTGAACCGTCGCACCGAACGCCTGATCGACGGCCTGCTCGACCTCGCGGTGAGCGAACGCGGCAACGTCCAGGCTTCCCCGGTCGCCCTCGACGAACTGACCGCCGACGTCCTGCGCCAGACCCGCCCGGCGGCCGAACGGGCGGGCGTACGAGTCGACGCGAACCTGGCCGGCGGCGTGGTCTCCGGCGACCCGCTGCTGCTGCGCCAGTTGGTCACCAACCTGGTCGAGAACGCGGTCCGTCACAACCACCCGGGCGGCTTCGTCACGGTCGGCGTCTCGGCCGGCTCCCTCCGCGTCCGCAACACCGGCCCGGTCATCCCCGCCGACCGCATCCCCGAACTCTACGAACCCTTCCGCCGCTTCCGCCCCAACCGCACGGGCTCCGCCAAGGGCTCCGGCCTGGGCCTGTCCATAGTCCAAGCCATAGTCCACGCCCACGCAGCCCGGATAACCACCACCGCCAACCACCACGGCGGCCTCACCATAGCCATAACCCTCCCCAAAACACCCCACCCGACAACGGCCGCGCAGACGGTGTCCGGCCCCACTGTGGTCACCGAACACCCGGTGTCGCGGCGAGTGCGAAACCCGCACACCGACTGCGCGAACCGCGCGCGCCCCTCCGAGGCCGAGCCGACTCGGTCTCCATGAAACGCGCAGCAGTTCGCACCACCACCACCCGACGCATCCGGAGGTTGCCCATGGCCATGCCCCTGCTCCTGACCCGCCGCCTTGCGACCCCCGCCGGCCGCCCACGCCTGCTGCCGGACCACCACTACGATCCGGACTTGTGCGCCAACGTGGTCGCCGACGGCACCCTGCTCGTCCACGCAGCGGACGCGAACCTGGTTGCGGACTACACCTCCACCCAGGAGCCGTCCGGGCTCAAGGCAGACGACTGACACCCACCCGACCGTCGACTACGTCGGCATCAACCCTCACGACCTGCACCGCCCCGCCCACCAAACCCTGTTCACCACCCTCAACGCCCTGCGCGAGAACGGCCGCGCCATCGACGCGGTGACCGGGACGTTGCCGGCTGCACGGACGGTTGCCGGGCCCATGGCCGGGCCGGTGGTCGGCAACCCCCGTACCGGCAGGGCCCCGAGGGCTTCGGCCCAGCGCTGGAGGACTGTGCCCCGGCCCATGAACACGATGCGCGCGCCGCGCGGCGTGAGGCACCGAGGAACTCGCCGGGCACCGGTCACGCCGGCGGGGTCAGTGCCGCCGCTCCGAAAGAGACGTCGAACCGATCGCACCAGATGGAGACGCTCGTGTAGCGGGCAAGGTCGAGGTCGGCGGGCAGGGTGTAGTTCTGGTTGCCCTTGTTGCCCTTGAGTTCGCCGAGGTTCACATGGGTGCCGTCGTCGAACACCCGCCAGCCGTCCTTGCCCGGCTTGACCGGTGCGTCGGTCAGCCACACCCGCAGGGCCGGTCCGTTGCTGGTGTCGAGATCCTCCAGACGCAAAATGCGCGAGCCGTCGGCGAGGCGCACGATCCGCGCACTGCCCGATGTGGCGTGTTCGTGGCTGATGAACTCACCGGTGGCGAGCGTGCCCGGCCCGGCGGGGGCAGCGGAGGTGACCGGAGCCGATGCGGTCGAGTCGGTCGATCCGGCCGAGGACGCCGGCAGCCCGACCTGAACGGGCGGCGCCGCCGCGACCGGCGGCAGCGCCTCGTCGACCGTGTCGTCCACCCACAACTTCCACGGCTGGAACCAGTACAACCCGAACCCGACCGCGACCGCTCCCGCGACCAACAGCCCCGACACCCACGGCTTGGCCAACACCCGCAACACTCGCGTCATGGCTGATCCCCCGACGTTCGAAGTCCGACAGCGACACCGAACAGTCAAGCGGAGGAACCGACTCGGACGGAGCCCTCCACATCTTTCCGAACTCTTACGAACCCACCTCTCATGCGGCACTTCCGGCCGGCGGCTATCCCGGATGCACCGAGACGGACATCGCAAGGGTGAGCCATAGCCGAACCCTGAGTTCAGTTCCCGGCGAACCCTGGACGCCATTCTCGACACGACGTCGCCGGGGAGGACGGTGTGCCGCGTGAGCCTGCGCCGTGATCGGGTCCGCTCCGAACGGCCGCCAGTGCCTTTCCGGTGCTCACGAGCAAGAGCGGGACGACACCGCACGACCGCGCGGGCAGAACGCGAGGTCCGATTCCCGCCGGCGACGCGGTGCCTTCCTCGGCATGGTGACCTGAGCGCCGGCCTGGTGCCCGGCAGCCGTCATCACCTCGTTGCCGACCGGTGCGTCCCTCCCGGCCGGCCTCGGCTTGGGGAATTCTTGGCCGCACCGACGCGATGAAATATCGAAGCTCGGCCCCTGCTGCCGGGAACGTGCGGACCGACGTGAGTTGGGAGAGTCGTCATCATCGAGAATCTGGGAAGCGGTTGGCCGGCCCCACCGTATTACGTGGCAATTCTGAGCACCGTCCTGTCCGGAGAGGACTCGGAGAATTACACGCGATCCGAAGCGAGGATGCTCGAACTCGCGGAGAAACAACCGGGCTACCTGGGACGGGAGTCGGCCCGCACCGCCGACGGTCGCGACTTGACCCTCGTGTACTACGCGGACGAGGAGTCGCTGAAAGCCTGGCGTGACAATGCTGAGCACCGACACGCCCAGCGGCTGGGACGAGAGCGCTGGTACGCCTCCTACGAGGTGCGTGTCGCTCGGGTGGAGCGCAGTTATCGGTTCGAAGCCCCAGCCCCAGCCCCAGCCCCAGCCCCACCCGCAGCCTCGGCCCCGGCCCCCGGCACCGTGGCGCGGCCCGCCCGCTCGTCCGGTGGGGAGGCGGAGGCGGATCGACCGGGCGCCGGGCGGCCGAACGGGACGTCGTAGCCCGGGAGTCGGAGCAGGATCCGGGTCGGCAGGGGGCCGGGGAATGATCGCGTCATGTCGGACTTGGTCGGGTGGGTACCGCGCGCTCGATGGTGGACGAACAGATCGTGGTGCTCGGCGACGAACGCGCCGGGCCGCGTCCGGGTCGGATGTCGGCAACCGTGCCGGGCACGGTGCACGCGACCCGGCCCGCGCCCCGGGTCCATCCGCCTCGCCGGCATCCGCCCCCGGGGTCCTCAATCATCGAGGGTGAGGCTCGGTCGATAGGGATGGCGGTAGATCCGGCCACGTTCGGGTGGCAACGTACGGATTTACGCCAAACCTCACCCGTGTATCCATACGGCTGCAGAGCTATGGGTGGGGTGCCTAGAGTGAACGTGCTTGACGTCGTATCGGTTGTTTCGTACCGAGACGCACCCATCGAGCCGGGGGGCTTGCGATGAGGGACAACGGTAGGCCGGTGCTGGGGTCGGAACCGTTTCAGGGGCCGCCGGCCCGGGCGATCCGGCGTGACGACGGTTCGTACGATGTGGACCGGCCCGATCCGGTCGCCGACGCCTACACCCTGGCCCGCCCGGCCGTGAACGGCGGTGGCGAGACCATCGAGCAGCACATGGACATCGCGTCGTCGACCCTGCCGAAGGGCGTCGACGCCAAGGACGCGGCGCGATACGCGGTCCTGGTCACAGACACGGACGACTGAGGGCGACAGCTCCGGGCAAGCCATCCGCCCCTGCGGCTCGGACCGCGACGATGCGGACGCCGGGACCCCGACTGTCGCGCCGGCAGCGGATCGGGCGCATGCAGACGGGCCCGCGCCACCAGGACCGCAACTCGCCGAGTGAGAGGTGAAGACATGTACGCCTACCACCTGATCTACGACATCCCCACCACCAACCCCAGGCAGTACCGGGTCCTGGTTGCCTGGAAGAACGTGTACGGGTCCCGCTTCGGCGGCAACCCCACCCAGCCCACCGTTCTGAACGGGTCGGGGCAACTCGTCATTCCCGGAGGCTCCGTCACCGCAGCCGACGTGATCACCGCGGGTCGGATCGAGTTCTTCGAGGAGACCGGCATCGACCTCAGGCAGGACGTCGTGCGTCAACAGATGAAGACCGTCGGCAACGCCTGGTCGCGCGTGCTGGACCAGCAGAACGGCGCCCACTGCGTCTACCAGGAGGTCCAGGACGTCGAGTTCGTCGAGAGGGCCTGCAACACCAACATCCAGGCGCAGGTCCCGCAGGACCAGGAACTCTATTCCGCGCGGGCCTACGACGCCTCGGGCGTCGGCCGACTCTTCGGCGCCGTTCCCTTGGCCGACCTCACCACCGGGTGGCGGGGCACCCAGTACAACACCCTCGACACCAACAGCCAGGCAGTGGCCAGGAGGAAGTCCCAAGCCCCGGGAGACTGGTACGTGACGGCGGTCCAGGGCCTGCAATTCGCACCCTAGCGCCGGGTTCCGCTTTGGGCGGTAGGTGGTGGTCGAACAGTCGGGGGACCCGGCCGATGGTGTGAGCGTGCGCTGCGGGGTTGAAGAGCGTTTCGTATTCGGCCGGGAGGACGTCTACGCGCTGGACGCCGCCACCGGTGCGGGCCCGGTGCGGATCACACGCGTGGGTCGGGCGTGGGCGGGTCGGTCGGCGGTTCCGCGGATCCGTCCTCGCGGCCCGGGCGCGCCGGGTGTTCGTGACGCCGCCGCAGGTCGCCCGGGGTGGTGCCGTGCCAGCGGTGGACGGCGCGGCGCAGGGCACGCGCGTCGCTGAAGCGCGCGCGGGCCGCGATCGTTCGCATGGGGATGTCGCTGTCGCGGATGAGGTCCATGGCGAGTTCCACGCGCACCGCTTCCACTTCGTCGCGCCACGTGGTGCCGAGCTCGCCGAGTCGGCGTTGCAGCGTCCGCGGGCTGAGTGCCAACCGCCGGGCGACCGAGGCCAGGGACAGGTCGGGGTCGTGGAAGGTCGCGCGGAGCGTGATGCGGAAGGTGCCGTGCCAGTCGAGGACCGGCTTGGCCGATGCGATGGTCATGTCCGCGTGGCTGCGCAGGACATCCTGTAGGCCCGGCTGGGTTTGCGGCATCGGGGCGTGCGCGTCCTCGGCGAGGTAGGTGATCGAGTTGACCTGGGCGCCGAACTCGATGTTCCGGGTGCCCAGGAGATCGGTCAGCGGCCCGAGCGTGTTCGGCGGTCGGTGTCGGAAGGTGACGCGCACCGGGACGACGGGACGCCGCAGCCCCTCGGTTGCCCGGCGGTTGATCAACGGCAGGACGAACTGCTCGACGGCGGCGACCACATCGGGTTCGGCGGGGCCGGTGGAGTGCGTCACGGTGAACAGGCGGCCGTCGTCGGTCACGTGCAGCTTCTCCGTGCTCGGATCCCCGATGACCGTGACGTAGCCGCAGCCGGTGCGAAGCGATTCCGCGAGTGTCTCGCCGGATGTGAGCAGGTAGTCCCACACGCCGAAGGTACCCATCGGGGCCAGTTGCACGGCGTGCATGCCGGCGTGCACCGCGGGGCGTCCGAGGACGATCTGTTCCCACAGCAGGAGTGCGGTGGGTGTGGACACCCGAGCGAACTCGTCGGCCAGGACGGTGTCGCCGACGTCGGGTAGTCGTATCAGCCTGGCCGGATCCATCCCCGCCTGGCACGCGGCGTCGACCATGAAGCGCCCCATGCGGGCGGAGACGGTTCCGTTGAGCACAGTGTCCGAGGCTAGATCACGATCGGTCCCGCGTCGATGGTGGCCGTCTCGTTGGCATGTGCCGTCCCTTCGGTGGCATGCCGGGTCCCTCGTCCGGTCGGGGTGGCGACCATACGGTCGAAGAGTCACAGAACGAGCCGCGGCGAACCGCGGTCGGCCCGCAACGGTGCCGCCCGACGGGACGTGCCGCGTACCTTCCCGAGCGAAACGGAACCCTGTTGTGAACGACCCCACCACGCGCATCGCGAAGCTCTTCGCGCGCTGCGAAAGCCTGCGCGGCACGTCGTACGACTC
The DNA here is from genome assembly GCF_044460165.1 of Embleya sp. NPDC050154. Taxonomy (NCBI): domain Bacteria; kingdom Bacillati; phylum Actinomycetota; class Actinomycetes; order Kitasatosporales; family Streptomycetaceae; genus Embleya; species Embleya sp. NPDC050154. Next base: position 247,805 of record NZ_JBITJP010000016.1, on the reverse strand, counting down.
GACGCCGCCGTCGGCCCCGCGCGCCGACACGCACCGCACGGCCGGCGTGCGGTGAGCCGTTGTGCGAGCGGCCTGGTACGAGCGCCACGGTCCGGCCCGCGATGTCCTGATCCTCGGCGAGTTGCCGACACCGTTCCCCGCGCCGGGCGAGGTCCGGGTCCGGGTCGCCGTCTCCGCAGTGCATCGGTGCGACACCCGCAAGCGGCAGGGGACGCCGAAGTCGGTCATGCGGTTTCCCCGGGTCGTTCCCCACGACGACGGCGCGGGAGTCATCGACGCGGTGGGGCGGGGTGTCGACGCGCGCCGGCTGGGGGAGCGCGTCTGGGTCTACCTCGCGCAGTCCTACCGGCCGTTCGGCACCGCCGCCGAGTACACCGTTGTGCCCGACCAGCAGGCCGTTCCGCTGCCGGCGGGGATCCCGTTCGACCAGGCGGCGGGGTTGGGCAGGCCGGGCATCACCGGTCACCGGGCGATCCTCGGTGACGGGACGGTGACCGGGCAGACGGTCGTGGTCACCGGTGCGCTGGGCTCGGTCGGCCGCAGCTCCCTCGCGGTGGGCCGGCGCGCGGGGGCCACGGTGGTCGCGGCAGTGCGCCAGGGGGCCCAGGTCGCCCGGGCGTTGGCTGCGGGGGCGCATCACGCCGTCGACCTGACGTCCGGTCAGGTCGCCCGACGGATCCGCGAGTTGGCGCCGGACGGCGTCCACCGTGTCGCCGATTGCGCGTTCACCGACAACCTCGCGACGTGGTTGGAGACGCTCGCGTACGGCGGGACCATCGCGACCTATGCGAGCGGCCGCAGCCCGGCCCCGGTGCCGTTCCGGTTGCTTGCGGTCAAGAACGTCACCGTGCACTTCCTGGGCAACGACGATTTCCCGGACCACGCCAACCACGCCGCCGCGGTGGAGCTCACCGCCGCACTGTGCGCGGGGGACCTGTGCTTTCCCGACGTCCGGCGCTTTGCCCTCGACGACATCGTCCAGGCCCACGAGGCCGCCGAACACCCCGCGACCCGAGGCCGCGTCGTCGTCACACCGTAGGCGGCCATCCCCGGGAACAGATTTCCCATTCTAATGGGTAGAGACTACTGTGAGCATTAGGTAGGCTCTTTCCGATCGCCTCCACCCATCACCATCCGAGGAGCAAGGACGAGATGAGCACCATCAAGGCACTGCAGACCGGCCACGTCGGCCTCAACGTCACCGACCTCGACCGTTCCGTGTCGTTCTACAAAGCCGTGTTCGGGTTCGACGTCGCGGCCGAGGGCAAGGAGGCCGACCGCCGGTTCGCCTTCCTGGGCCGCGACGGGAAGCTGCTGGTCACCCTGTGGCAGCAGAGCGAGGGGGCGTTCCCGGCCGACCGGGCCGGCCTGCACCACCTGTCGTTCCAGGTCGAGACCATCGACGAGGTGAAGGCCGTCGAGCAGATCCTGCGCGGCCTCGACGCGCAGTTCGCGTACGACGGCGTGGTACCGCACGGCGAGAACGGCACGTCGGGCGGCATCTTCTTCACCGACCCGGACGGCATTCGTCTGGAGATCTACGCCCCGACCGGCGCCGACCCGTCCGACGCGCCCACCGAGGGCGCGCCGACCTGCGGCTTCTTCTAAACCCGCGCGGCGGTCGCGCCGCAACAGCCAACCGCAACACCGATTCGGGAGGAACGCCGTGGCAACCCATTACGAACCCGGAGAGATCGCCGTCCAAGAGCGCGCCGGCCTGACCCGTCAGGCATCACACGCGCTGGCCGGAATCGGCGACACGATCCCACCGGTCGCCGCGGCGTTCCTCGCCGACCAACCCGTGATCATCGTCGGCGGCACGGACCGCGAGGGACGCATCTGGGCGACGCAACTGACCGGCGCCCCGGGATTCCTGCGGGTTCCCCACCCGGGCACCCTGATCGTGGACGCGCTGCCGATCCCCGAGGACCCGCTGGCCGAACTGCTCTCCGGCCCGGCCCGGGTCGGCATGATCGCCATCGAGCCCGCGACCCGCCGTCGCATGCGGGTCAACGGGCACTCCACCCCGGCGGACGGCGGGCTGAGGGTCGACTTGGACCAGGTCATCGCCAACTGTCCCAAATACATCCAAAGGCGCGACGCCCGAATCGTCGACACCCCCGGCGGCGCGACACGCGCGCGTGCGGTCCGCCGGGGCACCGCGCTCACCACCGGGCAGCAGGACATCGTCCGCGCCACCGACACCTTCTTCGTCGCCACGTCCGATGGGTCCGGCAACGCGGACGCCTCGCACTGCGGCGGGAATCCGGGTTTCGTCCAAGTACTGTCGCCGACCCTGCTGCGCTGGCCCGACTACCTCGGCAACGCCATGTTCCTCACGCTCGGCAACCTCGAATCCCACCCGGCCGCCGGCCTGTTCGTCCCCGGCTGGGACAACGGTTGGTCGCTGCACCTGTCCGGTACGGCACGCACCGTCTGGGACACGGACGAGATCGCCGCCGTCCCGGGCGCCCAGCGCCTCGTCGAGTTCACCGTGCACGACGTGGTCGAGATCGCCGATGCCGTGCGGCTGCGCTGGAGCGCCCCGGAGTACTCGCGTTTCAATCCCCCTGTCGCCTGACCCTGTAAGGGAGTTCGCCCATGCGTATCACCGTGGACATGACGGTGTGCGAGAGCCATGGCCAATGCGTCTTCGCCGCACCGGACGTGTTCGCCTTCGACGACGACGACTATCTCGTCTACGACGCGGAACCCCCCGCCGCCCTGGCCGAGCACGTCCGCACCGCCGCCTCGATGTGCCCGGTCCGCGCCATCACCATCGCCGAGGACAGCGCATGAGGCGCATCGTGATCGTGGGCGCGTCACTGGCGGGCCTGCGCGCCGCACAGGCGCTGCGCGCCGAAGGGTTTCGCGGCACTCTGACCCTTGTCGGCGCCGAGCCCCATCTCCCCTACGACCGGCCGCCGTTGTCCAAGCGGCAACTGACCGATGCGGCGCGGCCCGAGGACGGCGACCTGCCGATCCCGCCCGACCTCGACGCGACCTGGCTGCTCGGCACCCCGGCCGAGGCCCTCGATCCGGTGGCCCGCACGGTCCGACTGGCCGACGGTCGCGAACTCGACTACGACGGACTGGTCATCGCCACCGGTGCCGCCGCTCGGACCCATCCGGCCGGCCACGTCCCCGACGGGGTCCACACCCTGCGCGGGCGCGACGACGCGACGGCACTGCGGACCGAACTGCGTGCGGGCCGGCGGATCACCGTGGTCGGCGGCGGCTTCCTGGGCAGCGAGATCGCCGCGGCTGCCCGCGGTCGCGGGCTCGACGTCACCCTGGTGGTGTCGACCGCCCAGCCGTTGGCCCGCCTGGTGGGGGAGCAGGTCGGCGCCTACGTTGCCGAGTTGCACCGAGGCGCCGGAATCGCCCTGGTGACCCATCGGACCGCGCTGGGCTTCACCGGGAATCCCGCCCTGACCCAGGTCGTCCTCTCGGACGGCGACACCATCGACGGCGAACTCGCCGTCCTCGCCCTGGGCGCCGAGCCCAACACCGGGTGGCTCGCCGGATCGGGCCTGCTGGTGGCCGGGGGCGTGGCATGCGACCCGTGCCTGCGGGTGCTGCACGAAAACGGTGCGTCGCTGCCGAACGTGGTCGCGGCGGGCGACGTCGCGATGTGGCCGCACCCACTCGCCGACGGCGCGTCGATCGCGCTCGGCCACTGGAGCAACGCCGCCGAACAAGCCGCGGCGGCCGCGCGCACCCTGCTCCGCCGCGACGACGCCCGGCCGTTCACCGCGGTGCCGTCCTTCTGGTCCGACCTGCACGGGTCCACGCTGCGCGCCGTCGGCCTGCCGGCCCTCGCCGACGAGCACCGAGTCGCTCGGTACGACCTCCTCGGCCGCAAGCTGGAGGTCACGTACCACCGCGCAGGGCACCTCGTCGGCGCGGTGACGGTCGGCCGTCCCGGCCGACTCGCCGCGTACCGCCGCATCCTGACCGAAGAACTGCTCCAGGCAGCCTGAGCACGAGCCCTTCCCGGCCGACCGGCGCTCTCGGCACAGGCATACCGCCACGCTCCATGCCGATGCGCGGGGGTGCCCATCCGCCGGGCGGTCACGGTCACGGTCCTATGCCCGTGCCGTGGTTCCCGTTGCTCGCGGCGATGTCACCGACCGGCCGCGTGTTCACGGACCGGGGACGGCACGTACCCCGTGTGGGTGGGCCGTTGCTCGGCCGAGGAGGTGGTCGGCGTCGTAGTGCTCGGGGAGCGGATGCCCACCCTGCTGCCATAGAAGGCCGACGTCCGAGCGGCCGGAGGGGGCGATGTACATCCGGCGAGGTGTCCCGTCGCCGCGGGTGCCCTCCGGTTGCGAGTGTGGGCATGGTCGGTCGGTCGGCCCGGAAGAACCGCTCCACCAACGACATGTGGTTGCCACCGGCGTGGGCGGCGACCGCCTCGATGTCGGCGGGTTCGGTGTCGAAGCCGCCCGACCGCTCGACCACCGAGCGGGCCAGGCTCCATGAGGCGAGGCAGGGTTCGTCCGACGGACGTCCGCTTCGTGCCGCGGTTCGGCGGATGGCGCAGCGGGTGGCGAGTGCGCGGAGTCCGGGTGGGGTGCGTGCGCCGACGGGGAGGCCGGGTCCGAGCCCGGCATCGCGTCGGGTCCGAGTGTCGGGTGCGTTGTCGGGGCGGCCGGTTAGTGTGCGCGGCCGGCAGCGGTGTGCGGACTGGGGCACCTGGGCCTGATGAACAGCCCGACCCAGAACGACATCGCCGCCGCCGTCGCCGGCGCGCCCGTACTCGCTCGACTGACCTCCCTCGACCTGTCGATGGGAACTCTCGACGACACCGGCGTCCAGGCCCTGCTCGACGGACAACCCCTCACCCACCTGCGGTCACTGTCCCTACGCCACCACTACATCGGCGACACCATGCAACAACGGCTGAGCGAGCACCTGGAACCCGCGGGCGTCGCGGTCGACCTGTCCGATCCCCGGGAACGCACGGTTTGGACCGACCCCGTGGAACACCACGAGCGGAGCGTCCTGAACGGCGAGGACGGTCGGTACATCGAAGTCTCGGAGTAGACCCGCCCGGATCCCACCCGACCACCGCGACGTCGCGCGTCTCGTACCCCGTCCACCGACGCCCCGACGCCCCGACGCCCCGACGCGTCGCACGCGTGGTTCGGCGGCGCCAGGTGGAGGGGCCTGTTCCCTGAACCGAGGTTCTGTGGCCGACGCTTGAGCGCGGCCGGCATCGTGCGGCTTCGGGACCCGCGGCGCAACTCCCCTGGCACATCGGCGAGACCGGACCCGGCTCACCGACATCTCGTCCGCCGCGACCGTCGGGCGAATCACCCGACGGCGCGGTCACTCAACGCGACCGCTTGCGCACCGCGCGGCCGTCCGGCCCGACTCCGCCGGGCCGCATCGCGTCGACGACGGACCACTCCGTGTCCCTCTTGCGCCGCGGGCGCGGGCCGCGCGTCCCTTCCCTGCCTCCGAATCCACGATCGGTGGCGCACGTCACACGACGGCGCTGTCACAGGCACCGGAACGGCGGTGTCTCAAGGGGCAGCAAGGCGCGGGCGAAAGATCCACATCGCGCGCGACACACGAGGGAGGACGACGTCATGTCCCGAGAGCGCGGGAGACGGGAGAGGTAGACCTCGCATGAGTGCCGAAAAATCGACGATCAACGTCGGCAAGAACGGCGAAGCCGCCCACGGTTCCATTCCGGACAACAGGGCCGTGCGCGCCGCCGATGCCCTCGACGCGAGACTGGGTCTGTACCGCGGCGGCGGCAAGTACATCCGAAAAGTCTTCCCGGACCACTGGTCCTTCATGCTGGGGGAGGTCGCGCTCTACAGCTTCGTCACGTTGCTGTTGTCCGGCGTGTTCCTGACGTTCTTCTTCCAGCCGAGCGCGCAGGAGGTCGTCTACGACGGCTCCTACATGCCGTTGCAGGGCGTGCACATGTCGCAGGCGTACGCCTCGACCCTGGACATCAGCTTCGACGTCCGCGGCGGCCTGATGGTCCGTCAGATCCATCACTGGGCCGCGCTGGTCTTCATCGCGGCGTTGTTCGTGCACATGTTCCGGCACTTCTTCACCGGTTCGTTCCGCAAACCGCGCGACGTCAACTGGCTGTTCGGCTTCCTCCTGCTGGTGCTGGCGATGCTCAACGGCTTCGCCGGCTACTCGCTGCCGGACGATCTGCTCTCCGGTACGGGACTGCGCGTCGCGGACGGCGTCGTTCTGGCGATCCCCGTGGTCGGCACCTATCTCCAGTTCTTCCTCTTCGGCGGTGAGTTCCCCGGCGACGACGCCATCCCACGGCTGTTCACGTTGCACGTGCTGCTGGTGCCCGCCCTCATGGTGGCGCTGGTGACCATCCACCTCATCCTCGTCTTCTACCACAAGCACACCCAGTTCCCCGGTCCCGGACGTACCGAAGGCAACGTCGTGGGGCAGCCGTTCATGCCGGTCTACGTCGCCAAGGCAGGCGGCTTCTTCTTCATCGTCTTCGGCGTCATGGCGCTGCTCGGCGGCCTGGTCCAGATCAACCCCATCTGGTCGTACGGGCCGTACAACCCGGGGCAGATCACCGCGGGATCCCAACCCGACTGGTACATCGGGTTCCTCGAGGGTGCCCTGCGCATCATGCCGAACTGGGAATGGACCGCGTGGGGCCACACGGTCAGTTTCAACATTTTGATTCCCGCCGTCATCGTCCCCGGCGTGCTCTTCGTCCTCCTGGGTGCGTACCCCTGGATCGAAGCGTGGATCACCGGCGACAAACGTGAACACCATCTGTTGGACCGGCCGCGGAACATGCCGGTCCGTACCGGGCTCGGCGCCGCCTGGATCGCCGCCTATGGCGTGCTGTGGGTGTGCGGCAGCAACGACATCATCGCCACACACTTCCATCTGTCTATCAACACGATCACCTGGACGGGACGGATCGCCTTCTTCGTCGCACCAGTGCTCACGTACAACGTCACCGTTCGCTGGTGCAAGGGCCTGCAACGCCGCGACCGCGACAAGGTCCTGCACGGACGCGAGACCGGTGTCATCAAGAAGCTCCCGCACGGCGAGTTCATCGAGATCCACGAGCCGCTGGACGCCGCAGCGCGACACGTCCTCACCGCCCACGAACAGTACGAGCCCATCGAACTCGATCCGCCCGCGGACGAGAACGGCGTGATCCGCCGGGCGAAACCGACCCAGCGGCTGCGCGCGCGCCTGTCCCACTGGTACTTCGCGGATCAGATCCGCAAGCCATCAGCCGCGCAGGGCCTGGCCGGAGTCGGTGCGCCGCACGGCCACGGAGAGATTTCCGCCGAGCACGGGTCCGGGTCCGGGTCCGACCAGTGACCCCGGAACCTGGAGAAACCCGCATGCGCCCGACGCCACAGCTCGCCCGTCCACGCGACGATGTGCCCGCCCACCGTCCGAATTCCGACCTGCTGCTGATCCGGGCCGTGCACGACGCGCTGCGCCGAGACCTGCACCGTCTCGTCATCCGGTCGCTCACGTGTCCTCCGGTGGTCTCGCCGGGCTGGAACAGGTTCCTGCGCCACCTGACCACCACTCTCGACGCCGATGCCGCCGTGCTCTGGCCCGTTCTTCGCAAGCGGCAGCTTCCCGGCCCCCACCACGAGCTCGTCGCCGCCGAAATGGAGCGCCGGCGTCGCCGTATCACCCTGCTCGCGGCGACCGTCGACGACTGCCTGACCGGTCGTGGGCCGGCGAGCCGCACGGCCGAATACATGGCCGACCTGGACACGGCACTGACGGGTTACCTCGACTACGAGCAGGCAGTCGTCCTGCCGCTCGCCGCGAACGTCATCACCGCAGGCGAGTGGGCGGACCTGGACGCCGCCCAACGCCACCCCCTCGGAGTCACCAGCGGAGTGGCGCTGTGCGCCTGGCTCATCGACGACATGCCGCCCGACCGACAGCAGGCAATCCGCAAGCTGTTCCCTCCCGCGGTGCGGCTGGCTCACCGGTGGGTCGGAGACCGTCACAGGCGCCGCACTCGCCTGGCAGGACTTCGTTACGCGTCGTCCGACGTGCCCGACGGGAGCATGTTGTAGGCGCGGACATGCGGCGGATTCGGGCCTGCGGGCGGGGCGGAGTTCGCGGCGGGTGTGTGTTCTCGTCGGTGCGGCGTGGAACGGGCCCTCACCTCGTACTGCGGCATCTCCTCGATCCCGCCGGGCCACGGACACCGCTGGATTCCACCGAAACCAGTCGGTCGATACCGTCGGCCCGTTGCGCCCGCGGCTGTTGACGCGGGGTCAGCCGGCCGGGGGACGGGCCGGTGTGGTCCGCGGGTGAGCGACCCGGGCGCGATGACGGGCCCGTTGCATCCGGCGCTCCTCCGCCGCGGCGAGCACCGTGGCCCCGGCCTCCGCCCCGGCGTCGAACGGTGCCGGGGAGAAGCGGCCGTCGCAGGCCCGCACGTGCCGTTCCCAGTCGTCCTGCCAGAACTCCACCGTCCAGCCCGGCCACAGCTTCGGTACCTCGTTCCTGCACGGCGGCGCCTGGTGGCTGGGAATCATCGAGCACTTCGACCCCGGATGCGGCAACCTCGCCGCCCTCGCGGACTGCGTGGTGGTCTCCGCGGACTACCGACTGGCGCCCGAATACCCGTACCCCGTCCCGCTGGAGGACGCCATCGCGGCATGGTTGTGGCTGCGCGAGCACGCGACGGCGCTGGGCGTCGATCCGACCAGGATGTCGATCGGCGGCGGCAGGCGGTCCGCTTGTGCCGCGCCCCGTCGCACCGCGTGGGCAGGTGGGCGATCAGCTCGGTGGCGACACCCGGCGTCGGTGGTCGGGCGGCAGCATCGACTCGTTGAGCGCGGGGTCCCCTCCCGTGATGGTGAGTTTCTCGATTCTCGCGGGGCGGGACGTCGATGAGACCGGCCACCAAAGCCGTTGCGGTCGACGGTGACGCGGTACACGCACCCGATCCGGCCGTCCCGCGTGGCCATGCCTGTCGGACACGGTGTCGACCTCCGGTGCCGCGCGATGTGTCCGACGTGGTGCGGGACCGTGCGGGGGACGGTTCACGTCACAGGGGTGGGGCGCGGAGGAGCATGAGGGCGGTGTCGTCGGAGGCGTGGCCTCTGGCGTGGTCGGCGACCGCGCGGGAGAGGTGGTTCACCGTCGCGGTGGCGTCCAGGCCACGGGTGGCGCCGAGGGTTGCGGCGAGGCGTTGTTCGCCGAACATGGGGTGTCCGCGTCCGGCGCGGGCTTCGGTGATGCCGTCGGTGTACAGGAGCAGCGCGTCGCCGTGGGCGAGTCGGAAGCGGGTCTCGGTCAGGCGGACGTCGTTGATGAAGGCGCCGACGAGGGTGCCGGGGCAGTGGACTTCCTCGACGCCTCCGTCGGCGCGGCGGATGAGCGGGGGCGGGTGGCCCGCGCTGGAGAGACGACCGCTGATGCCGTCGGGACCCGGGCGCAGGAGGGCGAGGGCGGCGCTGAGGAAGCGGTCGTCGGTGCGTTGCTCGACCAGGGCTTGGTGCAGGCGGTGCAGGACCTTGGCGGGGGCGGGGTGTTGGGTGGCCTCGGTGCGGATCGTGTAGTGGGCCAGTGCGGTGATCTTGGCGGCTTCGATGCCTTTGCCGCAGACGTCGCCCATGACTGCGCACCAGTCGTTGCCGCGGGTGTGGAAGAGGTCGTAGAAGTCGCCGACGACATCGGTGCCGGTGACGTCGGCGGCCAGGTATATCGCGGCGACGTCCAGGCCCGTGACGGTGGGCAGGCGTGGTGGCAGGAGGTTGTCCTGGAGGGTTCGGGCGAGTGCGGCGGAGGCGCGGCCGGCGTCGCGTTCCCGGGTGAGGGCCTGGCGCAGGGCGATCTCGGAGGAGGCCGCGCGGGCCACGGTCTGCAGTGCCTGGAGTTGGGTGGTGGTGAAGGGGCGCGGATGAGTGTCTACGACGTAGAAGCCGCCGAGGACGTGTCCTTCGGTGGAGAAGAGGGGGTAGCCCGCCCAGGCTCCGATCCGCGCCGCGGACAGGACCTCGAAGCCGTCGACGCGGGGCGCGTAGCGGGCGTCCTCGGCGATCAGGGGTGCGCGGGTGGTGATCAACAGGTGGCAGGGGCTGTCCGCGAGCCGGTTCTCGCGGGCGGCGGCGTCGGGGTCGATGCCGATCGCGCTCTTCCAGAACGCGCGCTCGGAGTCGGCGACGGTGAGGAACGCCGCGCGGGCGCCGGTGATGGTCAGGGCCAGGCGGGCGAGATCGTCGAAGAACTCCTCCGGCAGGCTGTCGAGCAGGCCGCCCGCGGTCACCGCCGCGAGTCGCTCCGGATCGGACACGGCGGCCGACGGTTGCGCGGTGATGTTCGAGGTGGTCGGGTCTCGGGTCGTTTCGATGGGCGTCATGTCGTCCTCTTGGGATGGATCCGAGTCGGGTCCGAAGGTTCGCGGCGGGGCTTTGGGGTTTCGGGCGTGCCGGGAGGGCTTCCTGTGGTCAGGGGCGGCCGGCTCTCGTGTCGTCGTCGTCCTCGGTGTGGAAGCGCAGTCGGCGGTCGAGGACGGCTCGGGCGGTCTCCAAGAGGGGCGTGTCGTGGCCGAAGGCGTACGCGCGCAGTCGCACCAGGGCTTGGGCGGGCGTGATGCCCAGTTGTGCGCTGACCATGCCGGTGGCTTGGTGGACCTCGGCGAAGTGCAGGCCCTGGCCCTCGGCGAGCAGCGCGGTGGGGGCGTCGGGGTGCGCGGCGGCGCCGATCAGGAGAGAGCCCAGGGATCCGGCCAGGATGAACGCGTCGGTGAGTTGACCGGGGTTCATCGGGCCGGACGCGGCGCGGTGACCGGTGAGTACGCCCAGGACGATCACTCCCACCCGTAGGGGGAAGGCGAAGACCGCGTGCACGCCGAGGTCCATGATGGCGGGGAGCAGTCCGGGCCAGCGGGTCGGCGAGATCGTGGAGAGTTCGGCGGCGAGGAAGAGTGTGCCGCGGGCTGCGTCGGTGCTGGGTCCTTGGCCCTGGGTGAGTTGCAGGTCCTCCAGCGGCGCGGTCAAGTTGCCGCAGGATTGCAGGAGTTCGGGGGGTGGGCCGGTGGGGGCGAGGAGGAAGGCCAGTCCGTCCAGGCCGAGGGAGTCGGCGCACTCGGGCAGGGGGAGCGGGCCCAGGCCGGGGCCCGCTCGGGCCTGTTGGCCGAGCAGGTATCGGGCCATCGCGCGCTGTGGCACCGAGGTCATCGCGGATCCCGCTGCCTGGTGGCGGTGGCACCACCCGGCGGTGTGTCAGGCACCGGGACCGAGCAGGGCGGCCGGATCCGCGGTGCCGTCCAGGATCGCCCGGGCGACGTCGGTGAGTCGGACGCCGTGGGCGTGGGCGTGGTCGCGCAGCAGCCGGAACGCCTGGTCGACCCCGATGCCGCGGTGGTGGGCGAGGAAGCCGTTGGCCTGCTCCACCACGATCCGGCTGTCCAGGGTGGCCTGCAATTGGGTGGCCACGGTCATCTGCTCGTGTACGGCCCGGTGTTGCAGCACGCCGATGGTGGCGGTGTCGGCCAGGGCCTGTCCCAGGCGCAGTTGCGCCTGATCGAGTGGGCCGGAGCGGTCCCGGAAGAGGTTGAGGGCGCCGATCGTGGTCTCGTGCAGGCGCAGCGGGGCGGCGACCACGGAGGTGAAGCCCATGGCCAGCGCGTGCGGGGTGAAGCGTGGCCATCGTTCTCGTGCCCTGTGGGTGTCCAGCGCGACGTCGGAGACCGGGGCGCCGGTGTGGCAGCAGTCCCGGCACGGCCCTTCGTCCCACTCGATGCTCGCCAACTCCAGGCCGCGGGTGCGTTCATCGGACGCGGCGGCTTCCACGACCCGGCCCTCGGGCGTGGCCAGCATGACCCCGGCCGCCGCCACGTCCAGCAGTTCGACGCAGTGCTCGGCGAGGGTGTGCAGAAAGTTGATGACGTCGAAATCCCGCACCAGCGTGTCCGCGAGATCCACGAACGCCGCCGCCAGTAGTTCCTCACGCGGTCGAACGGACACCACAGCCTCGGTTCCCCACGGTCCGTGGTCGACCTGAAGAGAATCGGCCCGGTATGGATTCACTGGTCAGTATCGTCCGGATCGCCTCTCGCGTCCACGGCACCTCTTCGCGCTCGGGTCGCGTTCGCCCGCGCGCACGCGAAGGTTGCCGATGCGCGACCGGCGCGCGACCGGCTCGGGCGTTGATCCGTGGGTCGGTTCGGGAAACGTCCTTGCTCGGTCTCGGCGCGGGCGACGTCGTGCCGACCCCCGGTGGTGTGTCACGGTCGACGTGAGCGCCCGAAGCCGCTCGCGAACTCGCGTCCGTGGAGATCGACTTCGACGGTCAGGGTGGCGGATGTCCGGCCCGCCGGGGTCGACGATGCCGTAGGTGGTGCACGCCGGGAGGTCAGCGGTTCGTACCGGTGGGCTCGCCGAGGGCCGCGCGCACCCAGTCGTGGGCGCTTCCGGGATCGAGAGCGGCGAGAAAGTCCGTGAGCGTGCCGTCCCACCTGCGTCGTGCACGGTCGGCGGCTGCTGCCGCGACCGTCTGCCGCGTGTCCACGCGGTCGGTTTGTTTTCAAGACGGCGGCTCGCGCTTCACGCGGCGGTGGTGGGGGCGGCGGTCCTCGACCGGCAGGCAGTGGAACTCGGGGCGAGTTGCGGCCCGGATGACGTCGGCCACCTCGTCCATTCGCAGATCCATGATGATCGGAGCCGTGGCCGGAAAGGTCGGCTTCACCAGTACCAACGGCTGCATCCTCGCGTTCCGCGCGGCCCGGTCTCGTCGAACTCCTGCCGGCCGTTCCCGCCGCCTGGCAGGCGTCCGGCAGTGTCGAGGGCGTCGGGGTACGCGGCGGGTTCACCGTGGACTTCGCCTGGACCGCCGGCGTGGTCACCACGCTCAGCCTGCACCGTACGGCCGGGGCGGACACCCCCGTTCGAGTCGGGTGCCTGGGAGTGGGACGTCCGGCTCGCCCCGGGAGGATCCGTCACCCTCACCCCAGAGGTTCCTCCGGCGGTTTTCGGCAGGCTCACGGTGAACCGCGACCGCACGCTGCCATCAAGGTCCTGCGCAACTTCACCCAGCGGGTGGAGCTTTGGCCCGGGAGCGAGAGACCGTCCTCGTACCGAGGTTGATCGACCCGATCGGCGCGCGCCCCGTCAGGCCCCTGCGGGCGAGGCCGCCGGTCCGGGCGCGTCGGGGGCTCGATCGATTCCTTGACATCCGTCACCGCGCTCCGTAGCTTCTCAATGTCTTTGCTTGCAAAGCAAAGGCTTTCTCCTGTCGATGCTAGCCGAGAGGCATCCCATGTCGGAGCAACACCCGGGACCAGCGGATTTCAACGCACACGTCATCGCGGAGTTCCGCGCCAACGGTGGTCGGGTGGGCGGAATGTTCGAGGGCGCGTCTCTCGTCCTGCTCACCACGGTCGGCGCGCGCACCGGCCGCCCGCGCACCAACCCCGTGGTACGGGCATCCGATGGCGACCGGACCTTGATCTTCGCGTCGAACGCGGGCGGTCCAAACCATCCCGACTGGTATCACAATCTGCTCGCGTGGCCACAGGTCGCCGTCGAGGTGGGCATCGACGACGCGGGGCGTGCCGTCGTCGAGACCTACGCCGCAGAGGCGATACCCCTTGCGGGCGCCGAACGCGACCGCCTCTTCGCGGCCCAGTGCGACCGCGATCCGGCCTTCGCGGTCTATCAGGCCGGAACGTCGCGGGTGATCCCGGTGGTGGAGCTCCGCCGGATCGAGACTGCGGCAACCGATGAGGACAGAGCGTAAAGGCTTCTTGGGCGGGCCGTCCGCCGACCGGGCTCTCCCGAGCCGATCGGGCCGGCGACGTCCCGGTCCGGGTTCGTTGCCGTAACGCTTCGCGGATCGACTGCCTCGCGCCGGGTCGAGCCAGGGCACCGAACGCCGTGGCCCCCCTTCGACAACGGATGAGGACACGGGCCGGCGCCGGGCCGCGGCGATGATCCGCGCCCAGCCTCCCGGGACGCAGATTGCGAAACCACCGATCGGCCGATGCCCCCGCAGCGTCGGCCGATCGACGATGCGCCGGCGCGGCCCCGGCCGCAACAACCCAGGGCAGGCGGCCTCCGCAGGACTGGGCCGACTGCTCGGCCCTGAGCCTGAGAGCCGCGGCGCCACTCCGAAACCTGCTGTACCGGCGACACGAAGGCCCGCGAGACCGGGCGGTCTTGACGTGCCTTCCCGCGCCGAAGCGACCTTGCGTACAACGCGATGTGTGTCGAACGACGGCACGCCGAAATCAGGGAGCCCCCCATGCCCAGCTCCACGCAGGATCCGAGCTCCACGCAGGATCCGAGCACGAGACACGAGGACCCGGTGGCGGATCCGCGCTACAGCCCGCGTCGATGGGCCGCGCTCGTCGTGACGCTGGCCGCCGTGTTGATGGACATGATCGACGCGACCGTGCTCAACGTGGCACTGCCGTCGTTGCGCGACGACCTGGGCGCCTCGTCGGCACAGGTGGAGTGGGCGATCGCCGGATACACCCTCGCGTTCGCCGCCGCCATGATCACCGGGGGCCGGCTCGGCGACATGTACGGGCGCCGTCGGGTGTATCTCGCCGGGCTCGGGAGCTTCGTCGCCACCTCCGCTTTGGCGGCCTCGGCCACCGGACCGCAGATGTTGATCGCGGCGCGCGTACTCCAAGGCGTGGCCGCGGCCTTGATGGTGCCGCAGGTCCTTGCCATGCTCCAGGTCGAGTTCCCCAAGTCCGAGCATGCCAAGGCGATGTCGATGTACGGCATGTGCTTCGCCCTCGGCGGTCTCGGGGGCCCGCTGCTGGGCGGAGTACTGCTCGACGCCGACCTGTTCGGCCTCGGCTGGCGACCGATCTTCCTCGTCAACATCCCGATCGGCATCGCGGCGTTCATCGGCGCCGTCGTACTCACCCGGGAATCCCGCTCCGAGCAGGCACTGTCCGCGGACGTACGCGGCACCGCCATCGCCACGGCGGGCCTGCTCGCCCTGCTCTACCCCTTGGTCGAGGGGCGCCCGTTGGGATGGCCGCTGTGGATCCTGACGGTAACGGCCGCCTGCCCCCTCCTGTTGTGGCTGTTCGTCCGACACGAGCGGATCCTTGCTCGCCGCGGGGGATCGCCTCTGGTGGATCCGGCCCTGTTCCGTCACCGCAGCGTAATCGGCGGACTCTCGGTGGCCGTGCTCTTCTTCTGCGGGACCGCGTACACGTTGGTGCTCACGGTGCACCTCCAGACCGCCGCCGGATACTCCCCACTGCGCACCGCGCAGTCGATGATCCCCTTCACCATCGGGGTCGGTATCGGCTCGGGCTTCGCACCACGACTGATGCCGCTGGGCCGCACGGTGGTGATCCTCGGCGCGCTGGTCATGGCGGCCGGAATGGCGCTGATCGTGCTCTGCGTCGATCGGTACGGCACCGGCATCGCGCCCTGGCAGTTGATCCCCGGCCTGGTCGTTGCCGGGCTCGGCATGGCCATGGTCGCCGGCACGCTGCTCACCATCGTTCTGGCGAAGGTGCCCGAGGCCGAGGCCGGCGCTGCGTCCGCGCTGATCAACACCTCGATTCAGGTCGGTGTGGCGGCAGGCGTCGCGCTGATCGGGACCGTCTACTTCGGCCGGCTCGAAGGCGGACACGACGGGGTGGAATCCGCTGTGATCGGGATGGGCGTGGTGATCGGGCTCTATCTCCTGGCCGCGGTCCTGGCGCTGGTTCTTCCGCCGGGGGCGGTCCGGAGAACGCCCGCTCCTGCCTCGCGTGTTCATCAGGGGAGTGATGCCTGACGGGTCGGTGTCACCGCGGTGGCGGCGCTGTCGCAGCGGCAGCCAACGCCGGGTATTTTCCCAGGAGTTGGGAGCGCGGGCGAGATCGGTGGGTGCCGGCTGCGCTGAAGTCGTCGGGCCGGCTCCGGTAGTCCGTCCGCAACGCTCGCGACCCCGCCAACGCCGCTGCGGCCCTGCGCAACCGGACCCTCGACCGGCACAAGAAACGCGTCGGCAGCGGCGTGCCCGCCGCGCACGTCGCGATCACCACGTGGATCGGCCGCGAAGGGTCAGCGCCCGGGGGAGTACTGCCGCACTCGTCAGCGGGGGAGGACGTCCTCGTCGAGGAACCGGCCGCCCCGCCCCGCCGCGCAGCGTGTTGAAGTCGTATTCGTATTCGTAGGGAGCGTCAGTGTGCCCGCGTGCGTTCGCGTGGCTCATCGTCGTGGATCGTTGCGTGGGCGAATGCCGCGATGTCGGGCAAGGTCGGCTGGTAACCGTGTGAGGTGTCCACGGTCAGGGTGGGGACGTCCAAGGAGATCGACACGAAGGATTCGAGAGCGTGCTCTCCGGCGGCGATGGCGTCGAGCAGGGCCTGGTCGCCATGGGCGGCCCGGTGGACGTCTTCCTTGGCGCGGCGGACGATGCGGTCGTGGGCGACATCGGCCTCGGTCGCGCAGCGGATCACGCGGAGGTGCGCAAGGCCGGTGAGCGGTTCGAGGTTCGGCCGCCAGAGCCGGTCCTGGTAGGCCGCTTCGGCGACGAGCGTGACGCCGGCGTTCAGGAGCACCTTGACCGCTCCGAAGAAGGCGTCGAGCGTCGGGCGGTTGAGGGGGTCGTCGCCGCCACTCCTGTGGCCCGGGTGGGACATGACCATGCCCTGCTTGATCTCGTCGCGGATGATGGCGGGACATCCGAGAGTGCGGGCGAGTTCGTGCGCAAGAGTGGTCTTCCCGCTTCCGGGACCACCGCTCACGACGACCAGCGTCGGTGTGCTCATCGCGTGTTCTCGCAGGTCGGCATGGCGCTCCCGGTTGTGGCGTCGTCCCGTCGGGACGGGGATGGGTGGGCACGGTTTCCTTCCCGGGCCGGAGCGGGATGAATCCGGGCTCGCGAGACAGTTTGGCCGAGCCCTGGTCGACCGTCCGTCGTGCGAAGGCCACCCGGCTCGGCCCGCCGTTCAGGCACGCCGCCGCGGACGGCCCGTGGACGCGGCCACAGGTGCCGAACGGCCCGGCGCTCCGGGGGACATGCCGCTGCCGTCCTGTCCTGTGCCGTGCCGTACCCGGGCCGGGGGCGGGGGCGGCGTTCGGATCCGCCGCCGGGCTGATCGCGCTCGTCCTTTCCCCGGTGAGTCGACTCCGTGGCCTGCCCTCGGCACCGGAGGAACCCGTCACGGCGGCAGGGGGAGAACCCGTCTCGGGCCGCAGGGGATGGGCAGGGCGCAGGATGAAACGGAGCAAGAGTGTGATTGCCGGACCGGGCGCGGGTGTTCGTCTTACTATCCGGCCGCCACCACCGGCTGGACGGTCCGAGGTTTGCGACAGGGTTGCGACACGCGGGTATGGACACGGTCGTCGAGCGCCGGCGAAAATCTCCCCATGTCGTCGCGTGAGTTCCAGCTGATCCGATTGTCGGAGGCCGAGCGAGAACGCGCGTTGGGCGTGCTGCGCGACGGCGCCGGATCGGGGCGGCTGTCACACGAAACGTTCATGCACCGCATGCTGATCGTGCTCAATGCCCGCAACCGCGTCGAAGTCGACGAGATGATCGCGGATTTGCCCGCGGACGACCCGTGGTTGCGGAGACTGCTGCGCCGCGCGGCGACGCGGCTGAACGCCCTCGTGTCCGGGGCGCCGCGGGTCTCCCGCACGGTGGAGACGCGCGCGCCCGGACTGCGACTGCCGGATCCGGGTTCGGCTGCCATGCAGATCGGACGCAGCCACCGCGCCGATCTTCGCCTCGCGCACGATTCCGTCTCGCGCAGGCATGCGCGATTGTGTGTACGGGACGACGGTTGGGTCCTGGAGGACCTGGGTTCGATGAACGGTACGCACGTCAACGGGCTGCGCATCATGGGCCCGGTGTCCGTGCGGCCGGGTGATCATGTGCAGTTCGGAGTCGTGAGCTACCGTCTGTCGGCCGGATAGCGAACTACCGGGGATTACCGCCGGCTGATCCACGGGCGCGGAGGCCGCGACGACACCGAGTCGCTCGACCGATGACGCGTCCAGGCCGACAACGTCTCGCGCTCGCCTGCGTCAACACGAGCGCGTCGTGCGGTGTCCGTGCGGGTGGTTTCCCACCGATCGCCTCGTCGTCGGGTCCGGTGAGCCGGACCATGCCGACAGGTCCCGGCCGGGAGAGGAACTTCGTGGGCCGACGGTCGGGACCCGGTCGCCAGGCGGTAGGGAGCGAGTGCGACCGGGCCCAACGGCTGTTCAGGGCACGGTGATGACGATCTTGCCGCGCGCGTGGCCGGTGGCGCTGACGTCGTGGGCCGTGGCGGCCTCCTTCAGCGGGAACACCGCGTGCAGCGGGACGGTGAGGCGGCCGCGGTCGGCGAGATCGGCCGCCAGTGGCAGCCCTGCCCAGCCCGGCGACTCCCCTGCTTCGGAGCGGGAGAAGCGCACGCCGTGTCGGTCGGCGTCGAAGTCCGCGATGGTCACCACGCGGTGCGGGTCGCCGGTGATGGCCACCAGATCGGCAAGAGAGCCCTTACCGGCCGCGTCCAGAACCACGTCGATGCCGCGCGGAGCCAGGGGGGCAAGGCGATCGGCCAGCCCCGCCCCGTAGGTGACCGGTACGACGCCGAGTCGGTCGAGGAAGCCGTGGTTGCCTTCGCTCGCGGTGCCGATCACGGTGAGGCCGCGGGCCTGGGCGAGTTGCGCGGTGAGGGTGCCGACGCCTCCGGCGGCACCCTCGATCAGCAGGGTCATGCC
Source organism: Embleya sp. NPDC050154 (assembly GCF_044460165.1). Taxonomy (NCBI): domain Bacteria; kingdom Bacillati; phylum Actinomycetota; class Actinomycetes; order Kitasatosporales; family Streptomycetaceae; genus Embleya; species Embleya sp. NPDC050154. The sequence goes on along the minus strand of NZ_JBITJP010000016.1, from coordinate 229,134 downwards.
CTCCGCGGCTTCCAGCGCCTCCAGTACGCGCGTGGCGGTGTCGATGTTGCCCGCGGCGCCGCCCGCTTCCTCGAAAGACCACGACCTGGGCTTCGGCGCCCATGCTTCCAGCACGGCGTACTGGGCCGCGGCGCCTCCTTTGTCCACGAAGGGGACGAGGCCGAAGACCTCGTCGCCCACGGCGGTGCCGGTCACTCCCTCTCCCACCTCGTCGACCATTCCGGCCGCATCCATGCCGGGGATGTGGGGGAAGTCCAGGCCGGCGATGTCCCGCAGCATCCCTGAACGCAGGTACCAGTCAACCGGGGTGACGCCGGTGGCACGGACCTCGATACGGACCTGACCGGGCCCGGCATGCGGCTCTTCGACCTCCTCCAGGCACAGGACCTCGGAACCGCCGTAGCGGTGGTATTGCACCGCAAACACGGGCAACCTCCTTATGAATAGCGGTCGTTCGGCAGGAGAGCCGCCGGCCGCCCACTTCTGCGGCACTGTCGCCTCCCGCTTGGGAGTGGGGTGTGGGCGACGTCGGCGGAGCCGTATCGCTGGGGCGCTCTCCGGGATGAGGCCGGGCAGCTTGCCGGGCCGTGCTACCGGGCGGGAAACGGCTCAGACGACGATGACCCGGCGCCCCCGACTGTGACCGGTTCGGCTGTCGATGTGCGCCGCCGCTGCCTCGGCGAGCGTGTACGACTTCTCGACCGGAATATGGAGCCTTCCCCGCGAGATGAGGTCGATGGCCTCGGCGAGCGCGTCCGGCACGCTCCCGGCGACGCCGGAGAATCGCACGCCGAACTCCGGCGCGTCGAGGTCGGCGATGGAGATCACCTTTTGCGGGTCCCCGATCAGCTCGACCAGCTCGCGGATCACGCCCGAGCCGGACAGATCGAGGGCTGCGTCGGCACGGCCGAGCTGCCGCACCCGCTCGACCCAGCCCTCGCCGTACGTCGTGGCGAGGGCGCCCAGGCCGCGCAGATAGTCCTGGTTCGCGGCCCCGGCCGTGCCGATCACCGTGATGCCGCGGTCCCGGGCGATCTGTAGCACCGCCGAGCCGACTCCCCCGGACGCGCCGCAGGCCAGCAGCGTCTGCCCGGGCTGCACGCCGACCTCGCGGATGATGCGCAGCGCGGTCTCCACCACGGAGGGGTACCCGGCGGCCTCTTCGAACGTGAGGCCCTCGGGCATCCGCGCCCAGGCCGACAACACGGCGAACTCGGCGTAGGTGCTGGAGCCTTCGCCGAACACGTGGTCGCCGACCTCGACTCCTTCGACGCCCTCGCCGACCTCGTCCACGACGCCGGAGGCGTCCAGCCCGACGCCGGAGGGCAACACGGTCGGATGGGCGCCGAGGATCTGCCCTTCACGGATCCGCCAGTCGACGGGGTTGACGCCCGCCGCCCGTACGGCGATGCGTATGCGGCCGGGGCCCGCGTGGGGCTCCTCGGCGTCGATGAGTTGCAGTACGTCCGGACCGCCGAACTCGGCGAAGCTCACTTTCTTCATGCGGCCGACCGTAGCACTAACGGTTATGGTTTTGAAACTGTTACTCCTTTGGATTTGATAGTGTCAGCGGCATGACCGTGCCGACCGGACGCCGCGAACGCAAGAAGGCCGCCACCCGCCAGAAGATCGCCGACACCGCCCTGCGGCTCTTCCTGGAACGCGGATACGACGCGGTGGGCATCCGCGATGTGGCCGCCGAGGCGGACGTGGCCGTCACCACGCTCTTCTCCCACTTCGCCTCCAAAGAGGCCCTGGTGTTCGAGCAGGACGACAACTTCGAACAACGCCTCACGCAGGCGGTCACCAACCGCGCACCGCACGAACCGCTCATCCCCGCACTGCGCCGCGAGATCCGGGCCATGGTCCGGCACTGCACGGGTGCCGGCACCGCCCCGATCTACCGCATGATCGACGAGTCACGTGCCCTGCGGGAGTACGAGGAGTCGATGCGCTTGCGCCATGCGGACTCGCTGGCCACGGCCCTCGCCGCCGATCCCGACCTGTCACAGAGCACGACGGCCTGCCGAACGATCGCGAGGTTCGTGGTCGACGCCTATTCGCTGGCCCGGGAGGCGGCCGACCCGCAGGCCGCCGTGGACGAGATCTTCCGGATGATCGAGGCGGCCTGGGAGGTCACCTGACCTCCTGCGTGCAGCCCAAGGGTCGCCGACGGCCGCGGTCGAGGGCGTGCGTCCTCGTCATCGGAGTCCGGGGAGGAAGCGGTGACTGAGGAGGCCGAATCCGGCGATGGACGATCGTCTCGCGTTCGGCGCGTATCGCCCGCCCCGAAAGGATCGCCGCCCACACCGACGCGGGAGAACGATGCAGACGAACGGGGGACCGCGCCGCCGGGCCGGCGTCGGCCGCGAGCCGCACGGGTGATGTTCGCCCACGCCGCGGTGGAGGCCGGTCGGGTACCCGCGGTTGTCGCCGCCGGACGCGGGGCGGCCCCGGCGCCCGAGCCCCGGCCGCGTGGGTGGCCGACGACGGTTTGTGAATGCGGCGCGCGGGCAACGGGTGGACATGTTTTCAGGGATCCTGCGGGGTGCCGCTGCGGGCGCGGCCGGCACGACCGCCCTCGATGCGGTCACCTACGCCGACATGGCCGGCCGGGCGCGCCCGGCCAGTGAGACGCCACAGCGCACGATCGCCACCATCGCGCGCCGAATCGGGCACCCCGTCGAAGGCGACTCCGACACGCGCGTGAACCGATTGACCGGGCTCGGTGCGCTGTCGGGCATCGTGACCGGCGTCGGCGTCGGCGCCGCTTTCGGCCTGCTGCGCGGCATCGGCCTACGACCGCCGATCTGGGCGGGTTCGCTGCTCGTGGGCGCCGTCGCGATGATCGCCGCCAACGGCCCGATGGCCGGGCTGCGGGTGTCGGACCCGCGTGCGTGGTCGAGGACCGACTGGCTCGCCGATATCGTGCCGCACGTCGCGTACGGCTTCACGACATACGCGGCGCTCGCGATGATGGACTCCAAGTGAGTGCCCTCGTACGGGCCTTCCTGGTGGGCGCGGCCAGCGGCGGCCGAAGCCAGGCCGGGGTCACGGCCGTTCGCTTGACCACCCGCGGCGCGGGCAGGCTTTCCCGGCTCGCGGTCGGCTCGGCCGCGATCGGCGAACTCGTCGCGGACAAGCGCTCCGACGCCCCGTCGCGACTGAGCCTGCCGGGCCTGGCTCCGCGTGTTTTGCTGGGAGCGACGGCTGCCGCGATGTTGGCCCGTCGTACGCGCGGTGGGGTGACTCTCGCGGCCCTCGTGGGAGCGGGTGCCTCGGTGGGCGGCGCCGTCCTGGGCGCAGCATGGCGCGAAGCGGCCACGAATACCGGAATTCCCGCACTGCCGGCGGCGGTCGGCGAGGACGTCCTGTGCTACGCCCTCGCGTTCACGGCGTGCGCCGGCTCGTAACGGCCCCATCCGAGGGCAGCCATCCGAAGAGCGAGCACCGGACCCCGCACCAGCACCGGCGGAAACCCCGGCGGCGCGGACCCGGGCGCGCCGATCGCGCGGCGTACCCGCGAGGTGGCCACCGGCGCGCGGCCGGGCGTGCCGGTGGAAGGCGTGCTCGGGGGGAGTACGGCACCGTGATGTCGTGCGCCGACCACCGCGCGCCGGCCGACAGCGTGATCACATCGCCGCTGTTCACCGCGGCGGACGCCCCCGAACCGACCCGGACGGCCGTATTGTCGCCGTGTGCAACGGCACCGGGGGCTCCGGGCCCCGTGGTGTCGTCCCCCGCAGTCGGGTTCACCTACTCGGCGGGCTCGGGGGCTTGGTGGGAGCCGGCACCTGGACCGGTGGGAGCCGAATCGGTTGGGGTGGACGCGAACGGGATGTCCGCGTCGGTCGGAACCCGGTTGTCGAACCAGGTCATGACCGGAGAAGCGGTGATCCCGTGCGTGACGACGGAGATGACCACGACCAGGCCGGTGGTGGCCCAGATCAGGTCCGCCCGGGCGAACTCCGCTTCGGCAAGCGCGTACGACACGTAGTAGAACGAGCCGATGCCGCGGATGCCGAAGAACGCGATCACGCCCCGCTCGGATCGGGCCAGTGAGGATCCCGCGAGGGCGACCAGGCCGGTCACCGGGCGGACGACGAAGACCACGGCCGCCGCGAGGGCCACCGCCTGCCACGTGAGTGGCCCGAGCAGACCGCCGACGATCGCGCCGCCGAACAGCAGGAGGATGCCGACGGTGAGCAGGCGTTCGATCTGTTCGATGAAATCGTGCAGCACGGTGTGGTAGCCGCTCGCCCGCTCGGAGGCCCGGATCGTGCACGCGCACACGAACACCGCGACGAAGCCGTAGCCGCCCGCGACCTCGGTGACGCCATAGGAAAGGAACGTCGCGGCAAGCGCGACGAAGCCTTCCGCGTGCTCGGCCAGCCGCAGCGACCGAGCGCGCGGACGGAAGCTCAGGCGGCCGATGAGCCAACCGGTACCCAGGCCGAGAGCGAGCCCGGCGGTGAGCTTGTACGCCACGTCGACTGCCAGCCAGTGGCCCATCCAGGCGCCCGGAGCCGCGCCTACCGTGGCCATGGCGATGGCCGCGTAGACGAACGGGAAGGCGAGTCCGTCGTTGAGCCCTGCCTCGGAGGTGAGTGTGAAGCGCACGTCGTCCTCGGAATCCTCCTCTTCACTGGGCTCGCCCACTTGCACGTCCGAGGCCAGCACGGGATCGGTGGGCGCGAGTGCGGCGCCGATCAGCAGGGCTCCGGCCGGGGCCAGGCCCAGGGCCCACCAGCCGAGCAGCGCGATGGACAGGATCCCCAACGGCATGGCGATCAGCAGCAGACGCCCCGTCGACGACCACCGGTTCCGGCCGAACGGTCGATCGAGTTTGAGGCCCGCGCCCATCAGCGCCACGACCACGCCGAGCTCGGTGACGTGCGCGGTCAGGGTCGGATCCGCCAAGGGGTCCGGATCCGGCAGCGGCGAAGGCACCACGAATACGAGCATTCCGAGCAGGAGAAAGGCGATCGGCAGGGACAGCGGGCGCCGCGCCACGAGCCGGGGCATCACCCCGGCCAAGAGCGCTCCGATACCTATGACCGCATACGACAAATCCATGGGATCCATCGCCGGCACCTACCCCGAACGCGAACACACGCACGTACGCGCCTATGTACGGCTCGGTTCGCGTGCGTGGTCGCCGGGGCGAACCGGTATGTACGGCAGGGGGATGCTGCCGCGCCGAGCCAGGGCGTGGGCGTTGTCGGGGTCGGAGCGCAGCACCCACGCATAGCCTCGGTCGGCCTCGGCGAACCGGCCGCCTTGAAGTGCAGATCGGAGTCGGCGAGGGTGTTCCGCGGGAGCGGGAGCGGGGGCTGTGCGTCGGCCGCGCCGGCCGGAGCCGCACCGAGTACCGGCACCGCCGCGGCGGTGCCGGCGATCAGGCCGGCCCCAACGCAGGAACGCGTGGCGTCGCGGAGGCGTGCGGGCTGTGTTAGGCGTCGGCGATCTGCGCGGACCAGCCGTCCTCGAGTTCGGCGCCGTCCACGGTGATGGCCTCGACCGTTCTGGTGACCGGATCGATGTCGGCTTGTACGTCGTCACCCGCGTAGCGTGGATGGCCGGTTGCTCCCTTCTCTCCGGTGGCACGGACCGTCGCCGACCGCACGGCCGGCCCCCGGGCCGTCGGCGGCATGTCCTGCACGTTGTACGGATAGATCAGCACCTCGAAGGTCTCCATCCCGCGCGTGTACCCGGACCCGCGACGTCGACGCATGCCGAGCCCGACGACCGGCACGGCCCGGATGAGGCCGCCCGCGTGCGCCGACCACACCCCCGCCGACGCTGCGTGGACGGACCCACCGACGCCCACCGGTCAGATTTTCGGCAACTTCCCGACCACTGCGGCGGCGAGTTCGACGGCGGTGTCGCAGAGGCTCTCCTTGAGGCGTGGCCCCGACACCTTGAGCTCGACCACCTCGGCGACGGGAAGCTCGCGAACGTTCACGTACGTTCGGTGTTCCACCTTGACGACGCAGTAGGCGTCGTCCCCGTCCCCGGGGCTCACGAAAGCCTTTCTGTCGCCCAGTCGCCTCGGCAGGCCGTCTTGCGCGGTCAGTGGCACGTTCTGGTCGAACCGGACCTCGACACCGCCGTTGTCGACGGTGCTGCGCCGGCGGCAGCTCCAGTTCGCGAATCCGGCGTCCGGCTCCGAGGGGTCGATGCCCGAAACCGAGTCCAGGGTGGCGGGATCGAGCATCGCGCAGGCGTCGAGTCGGGCCAGCGACTCCTTGGCCGATGCGGAGGGGCGCCTCGGGATCGAGCCGCGTTCCATGACGGGGATCGCGCGGGCGGTGGTGATGTCGGCCATCGCGCACAGGTCGGCCGGACGGGATCCCAACTGCTTGGCGACGATCGCGAGTTGTCTGTCCGCCCCCAGACGCACGAGCTGCGTGCACTCGCGCTTGCCGCTGTTGGGTTCCAGGACGACGGTGAAACCGCCGACTCGTCGGGTGTGCGTGTTGGACCCGAGTTCCTGGCCCCCGGCGGAGAAGTCGACCTTGACGTCGGCGATCCGGCCGGCGTCGGGAGCATCGACGAGAAGATCGCATCTGTCGAACCCGCCGTAGGCGGGGTCCAGGACGACCGTGCCGTAGGCGGACAACGAGGTCGGCTCGAGGAGCGCGCAGGGGTCTGCCGAGCGAGGGTCGCCGATGGCGTTCGGTTCCGGCCGCGACGGTGACGCCGGCGTCATGATCGAGGAGACCACCCCGATCACCATCGCCACCACCGCCGCGCCCAGAACCGACAGGATCGGGCCGCGCCGGCGCAGGAACCACTCCCTCGGTCCCCGCCCCGGCGATCGCACGGACGCGGCGGGGTCTTCCGGGTGGTCGACCGGCAACGAGCACACGATCGGTGTCCCGTCGTCGACGGTGACCGTCACCGAGCGGGCGTCGCCGGCAGCCGAGCCGGCACCTCCACTTGGCCCACCGGGGTCACCCGCGGATGCGGTCGAACGCTCCGGCCCGAACTCGGGGTGGAACGCCTCGACACGGTTGTGTGCGACCGGGCCCGGTCGGCCGGCTTTCGAGGAGCCGGCGACGAACGTTGGGACGATCCCTCGGTGTTCGCCGCCGCGGGTCGCGGTCTCGACGATGCCGCGCGGGTTGGGGTCGTCCGGGGCGAGGGCCGTGATTCCGCGCCGGGTCATGTCGGCGGTAGCGGTCGGCCTCGCGCAGCTTCACATCCGGGATCTCAGCACGTCGACCTCGCAGCCCGGCGCGGACGGGTCGAAGCCGTGCTCGACCAGCCAGCGGATCGCGAGCAGGCTTCGCAGCGACCACCACGCGCGGATCACGTCGAGGTCGACGTCGGTGCCGTAGCCGGCGACGACGTCGCCGAGGTGCTCCTCGTGTCCGAGCGTCAGGGTGGCGAGGTCGTACAGGGCATCGCCCCGGCTCGCCTCGGACCAGTCGATGACGCCGGTGATCTCGTCACCGTCGACGAAGACGTGGGCGACCTGCAGGTCGCCGTGCGTGAACACCGGTGTCCACGGCCGGAGCGCGGCCTCGGCGACCCGGCGGTTGCGCGTGACCAGGTCGGCGGGAAGGACGCCGTTGGTGAGGAGCCACTCGCATTCGCGGTCGAGGTGCGACGCGATTTCCTCGAGGCTGCGACCGGGCCATGGCGGCAGCGGCGCGTCGTGCAGCATCCGTACGGCGGCACCCGCCGCGACCCACGCCGCGGACGACGCGGTCGACGGCTCGCCGAGGCGGCCCAGTGCCGTTCCCGGGACCGCGGCGAGCGCGAGCACGGGCGGCTTGCGCCACAGGACTTCGGGGGTCCGTATCGGCGCCGCAGCCATCGCCTCGACCTCGACGTCGGTGCGCGTGCGATCCGCGTCGATCTTCAGGAACACGTCGCCGACGCGCAGGGTCGCGCGCTCGTGATGGGCCACGACGACCTCGACCTCGTCCATGTCGACCATTGTCGCGGCGGGGGTACGACCGGGATGCGTTCGCGCGTGTTCGACGGCGAGGAGGCGGTCGAGCCGGTGGCCGGCCGGAACCGGAAGGGCGGCGGTGCTCCAAGCGGTGGGTGGCCGCCCGGCGCCGTGCAACGGTACGAGCGCGGGACTTTCGCCACCGTGGTTACGAACGCGGAGGCAGGCCGTACCCCGATATCCGGGAGGGGCGTTCACCGAATTCGGCGCGGGCCGATCCTGGTTGCGCGGCCGGCGCCGAACTCGGCGGTGGTGTCACCAGTGCGCGGCGGTCGCGTAGTAGGTGGCGCCGGGCCATGCCTGGACCGGTGTCGTCGACGGCACGATCCTGCCCGCGCACAGTCCGCGCTCGGCCAGCCCGTCGACGATGCGCGGGATCGCGGCGAGGGTGCTTCGGTAGCCCTCGTGCAGCAGGATGATGCCGCCCGGGCCGACCTGGAGGGCGTTGGCCACGATGTCGTCGGTGGAGATGCCGTTGTAGTCGAACGAGTCGGTGGTCCACAGCACCTCGGTCATGCCGAGTGTGGTCGCGTCCTGGCGGATTCCCGCGTTGGTCCGGCCGTACGGCGGGCGGAACAGCGTCGGTGCGTGGCCGGTCTGGGACTGGAGGATCTGGTTCGTACCCAGGAGTTCGTTGAACGCGTCGGGCTCGCCCAGGTCGTCCAGGAAGGGGTGGGAGAAGGAGTGGTTGCCGATCCAGTGGCCGCCGGCGGCGATCTGCGCGACGTACTGCGGGTAGTCCAGGGCGTGGGCCCCGGTCAGGAAGAAGGTCGCCTTGACCCAACCGGCGTCGTTCAGTGCCTGGACGTAGGCGGGGGTCAGGGTCGAGGGGCCGTCGTCGAACGAGATCGCCGCATAGCCGGCGGAGCATGGGGCGGGGGGCGCGGGATCGGCGTGCGCGGCCGTCGTCGGGCCCAGGATCAGACCCGCCACCGCGACCATCGCCCCGGCCGCCCACGCGCGCACTCGCACGCTGGACTTCATCTCGGACTTCCTTTCGAAGATTCGACATCATCACGAACCCGGCCACCATCGAAGGATGGTGGCCCTGCGGTCGGCCGCCCGCCGCCGGGTGCGGCCGGGAACGGTTTACCGGTTGCCCCCGGGGCGGAAGGCCGACCGCAGGTCGAACGTCAGCGAGTGCGCGCGGGCAGGATCCGCTTGAGCGCGAGGCCCGCACTGAACAGCGTGAACGCTGCCACGAGCGCCCACATGACGTTCGCGCCGGTCGCGGCCAGAGCGCCTCCGGCGCCGGCTGCGGCCGCTCCCGTACTTGCGTGATACATGGTCACCATTTCCTTTCTTTTCTTCGGATCGCGTCCCAGAACGCCTGAGCCTGGGCCGCTTGCAGGTAGAGGTCGAAGGCCATCTCGACCACGATGAGCGCGCCGAGTACCACTTGCAGTGGTCCGCGTTTGCGGACGCTCACGGCGCGTTCCACGGAGAAGATCAAAGTCACCACCATCCACACGGGCTGAATACGCACGTGTCCGGTGAGGACGAGGGACAGCAGCAGCGAACCGAGATAGATCACGATGATCAGCAAGCCGATCAACGAGAGCACCTGTCGTCCCCAGTAGGTGCGGGTGATGTGTGTCCACCCGTAGTCGGTCAGGTTCTCCAAGGCGCCGCGCTTCCAGCGCAGTCGCTGTTTGAACAGGTCCGACCAGGTGCCCATGACCTCGGTCATGAGCGTGCACTTGGGCGGGCAGACGATACGCAGACCCAGGTGCAGGATGCCCAGCGTGAGTTCGTTGTCCTCGGTGAGCACGCGGGTGTCGTACACGTGCGCCGCGCCGGGAAGTTCACCGGTGGCCCGGGCCGCGACGACCTCCTGGAGGGTCAGCGCGCGAAAGAGTGTGGCCGTCCCGGTGAGTACGAGGGCTTTGCCCTGAAGCCGCTCGACATCACGGACATAGCGGGCGTACTCGTTGCGTTGCAGCATGCCGACGAAACCCCCGCCCGGCTTGCCGGTGAACGTGCCGCCGACCGCTCCGAACTCGCCGGTCGCCAGCCGCTCCAGGCCGTGGCTGAGGAACTCCGGTCCGAGGGTGGAATCGGCGTCCATCACCAGGATCGCGTCGGCCGGTCCGAGGTTCGGCAGGATGTGATCGATGACCTGATTGAGGCCGCCGGCCTTCTTGTGCTTGTTGTCGACGGTCTCGTAGACCTGCACACCCATGCCGCGGGCGATCTCGACGGTCCGGTCGGTGCAGTTGTCCGCGATGACGATGATCGTCTCCGGCGGTCGACGCTGACCGTACAGGGACTGGATGGTCTCGCCGATCTGCGCTTCCTCGTTGTGCGCGGGCACCAGTGCGGTGATACGCATCGAGAGCACGTCCACGGCCGGCAGCGAACGACGACGCCGGCGCTTGGTCCTGAGCCGGAACGGCTCGGCCTTGCGCGCCCGGTGTCGCCGGGGACGCTCTCCGGTGGGAGTCGGCGCGAAGGTCGGGACCGGGCGCGGCTCATCGCGAATCGGCGCCAGGATCTCCGTCGGGTGGTCCGCCGCAATCGGCTGTTCGGCACGTCCTCGGTGCCGCCCGCCGGGCACGCCGCTCGCGTACCCCATGTTGTTCATCTCGCCGTCGCGCTCCCGATCGAATCATGGCGAATGGAAGAAATCGCTCAGGAGCGCACGCGCGAATCCCGAAGCCGTGACCGGCGTTCGGGCAGCACGAAAGGCCGACGAGCATCAGCTCGCCGAGAAGCGAATCAACCGTTCCCCCCGGGGTCCCCACCCAGGATGACCAAGAATGGGGTATCGAAAGGATCTTGTACAACACAAAGATCCAATTGTGAGCACAAGCACAGACAAACCCCGAGATCCCAACAGATAGTTGCCTGCCGCCGTACGGCCGCGAGCCCCGGGCAATCGCACCGCCCCGAGGGCTTCGGCGGGTCGGATATCCTCACTGACCCTGACATATCGGGTGCCTCAAGCCACCCGGCCACCCGCCTCGGCGAACTGCGACGCGCCGGCGCCGTCTTTCGGCACCCGCGCCACCACGAGCCCGGCGTGGAGGAGTGCCTGCCCCTGTCGATGGAGGGCCGCGTGTGCCGCCGCCGGCGAGACGCGTCCGCACCGTCGAACCGATGGCTTGCCACGCGGACTTCGACCGCCACCGCTATCGTCACGCACCCCGCCGCCGCCCGCCCGCCGCGACCGGCGCGTACGGCCGTGACGCCGGCGAGGAACAGGTATGGCGGGAGACCGCCGTCAGCCGCCGAGCGACTGGGCCGGTACAGGTGCGGCGATCGGCGGGGGCGGTGATGCTCGCTCGGTGTCGCCTGACGGCAGGGGCGGCTGGGCATCGCGTTTGCGTAGCAGGAGTCCGCCGGTCAGCAGTGCCGCAGCGGCCCACGCGGCGGTCACGCCGAGGCCGGCCCAGGGGCGGATGGGCAGGCTGCCGGAATCGGTGGTGCTCTGGACGCCCAGCCCCGCGCTCATCGGCGCGATGCTCACGAGCAGGCGCTGCCAGCCCGGGTCGCCCCTGGTCCGGGCGATGATCGGGACGATGTGCAGCAGGCCGAGGACGCCCCCGATGCCGGCGGCCGAGTCGCGCACGGCGGTGCCGACACCGACACCGAAACCCTGCGCTCGACGCCGTCGCCCAAGCTCACCACGCCACCCTCGCCACCAGCGCACGCCCCGAAGGGGCCTGGCCATCACCGTGCTGTTCGCACCGCCATCCGGCCCAACTCCCCTTGAGGTAGTCATGCAGCCGCCACCGGCCCTTGAGGTAGTCGTACAGCCGCCACCGGGGCCCGGCCTGCGCGGACGCAGGCCCGGCGGCCACGGCGATGGCGGTTGTGCGTCCGAGGGAAGCGCGGGCGCCACCGATGGCGGTGTTCCCGCGACACACGATTGCGCGTGAGCCGTACCGCGCACACCTACGACCCTCCCGATGGGCGACTTCCACATACTCGACCGGCCCGGTCGGACCGCCGCGCCGCACTCTCGTGCACCGGCCGCCCATCGACACGGCGGGTGCGCGCCATCCGGGTGAAGTACACGAACAGCCTTCACTCGAAAGGGATGGATCGTACGCGAGCTGTCAATCTGAATGATGTGCCGCCCTCTCCCGGCCGACCGTGGGCGTGCTCCCGGCCCGCGAACTGCCGCATCCAGCCCGGCCCGCCGCCTCGTCACCCGCTCACCCGGTCGCCCGCCGGTGCGCCACGACGACCCTGCGACCTTCACCATCTCGGAAGGAACCCGCAACCACCATGAGTAACGACATCGCCTACGCGAAGATCCACCCCGCGATCGGAGTGGCCCGGGTGGGCAACAGCACCCGCGACGACGGCTGGTACTACGGCCCCGAGACACCGGACCCGGATCCGATGCCGGCCGGCTCCCTCAAGGACGACACCGGTGCCTTCAAGCGCCAGGCGGCCCGTTTCCGCCTCTACGGCTACGACAGCGCCGGCAACGTCGTACGCGAACTGACGGCCACCGACGCCGGAGTCGCGATCGAGTGGGGCGTCCACGTCGCGAACCAGAAGGCCGCCTGGTACGAGTTCAGCCTCGCCCTCGACATCCCCGACATGCAGGGCCACAGCACGCCGAGGCGCAACAAGGGCATCGACCGCCGCAGCCTGGTCATCGATCCCGGCCGCAAGACCCTGCGCGCCGGCACCGGCCAGAGCGTGGAGTTCACCGGCGGCGCGTTCCAGGGCATCGCCGTCCCGCTGGGCCGGATGCACACCGACGAGCGCGGCCGGCTCGTGGTGCTCGGCGGCTCCGGCCGGTCCGGCGCGAAGAACAACGAGGAACTGCACTCGTTCGGCAACAACGACGGCTGGTACGACGACATCTCGGACGGCCCGGTCACCGCCACGCTCACCCTGGACGGCCGCCCCATCGAGGTCAAGCCCGCCTGGGTCGTGGTGGGCCCGCCCAACTACGCACCGGATATCAAGACCGTGCGCACCGTCTACGACCTGCTCCTCGACGTCTTCGTCGGCAAGGGCAAACTGCCCCGCCCCGTCCAGGTGTCCTTCAAACAGCACATCGAGCCCCTCCTGCGGCGCTTCGGCGACCTGCAGTGGGTCAACAAGGGCTTCGCCACCCACTTCGGATTCGCCGGCCCGGAGGACTTCACCACCACCGAGGTGCTGCGGCGCCTCTCCAAGCCGGGCAACACCTACCGCGAGCTTCGCCGCCAGGTGTACACCGCCATGCGCAACTACGAGCGGGACGGACTCGCGCCGATGACCTGGCCGTGGTTCTACGGCGACGGCATGGCCAGCCGCCCCAAGTCACCGCGGCAGTACATGACCCTGTCGGCCCTCCAGATGGACATGCTGCTCAAGTGGTCCAACGGCGAATTCGTCGACACCCCCTGGAGCAGCTTCCCCAGCCACCTGGAGAAGGCATCCCTCGCCGATCAGCCCGGGCTCCTGGACCGCGCCGCTCTCGACTTCTGCCTCGCCGACGCCTTCCACCCCGGCTGCGAGATCACCTGGCCGATTCGGCACGCGACGATGTTCGCCGAACCGTTCCGCATCCTGCACCGCGCCGAGGGACAGGCGGAGCCCGACTACGGCGCGGAACTCACTCCCGAGAAGGCGCTGGCCGCCGACGGCCCGCTACACGCGCAGGGCCCGGGCGGCCTGACCCGGTGGATGGCCATCCCCTGGCAGACGGACACCGCCAGTTGCCGCTCGGGCTACGAGTCCACCGCCGGCCTGGGCCCCCGGTACGACCCTCACCTGCCGACCTTCTGGCCCGCCCGGGTGCCCAACCACGTGCTGACCGAGCGCGACTTCCGGATCGTGAACAAGGAGGGCGGCCCGACCCCCTCGGAGGACGAGCGCGAGGCGGCGTTCAACAATCGGGCCTCCTGGCTGCGCGGTCTGCACGGCACCTACAAGGAGCAGTTGAAGCAGGCCGCCGCGGAGTGGCACCACTTCGGCGTGGTGGAGACCCGCCGCTACACCGTCGGCGACAACAAGTACCCGCAACACGTCCAGGTCGAGTCCGTGCCCGGCTTCGCCCTCGAAGGGGTGTCGGACGAGCGGAATCTGGTCACCCTGCATGTACCGCAGACCGCTGCCGCCGACGCCCAGGGTGCGGCGCTGTCCGCCCTCGCCGAGCACATCGGCCTCGCCCCCGAGAACATCACCGTCGGCTACATCGACAAGCTCGACCCCTTCGGGGAGGACGCCGCCAACGGCGCCGGCCGCCACGAGAGCCGTTCGTGACGGTGGACCACACCGATCGTCCGGCGGCCACCGCGACCGTGTACGACGTGGTGGTCGCCGGCGGCGGCCCGGCGGGCGCCGCCGCCGCCCTGGCACTGGGCCGCGCGGGCCGCACCGTCCTGCTCGCGGACGCCGCCACCGGACCGCCGCCCGTCGGCGAGGCGCTACCGGCCGCCGCCCGGGTCCTGCTTCGCGACCTCGGCACGCAGGACGTCCTCGACGAACGCCACCATCTGCCCTGCTACGCGAACCTGTCGGCCTGGGGCTCGGACGACCTCGCCGCCCAGGACACCATCCTGGACCCGCACGGCCACGGCTGGCACCTCGACCGCGGCCGCTTCGACCGGGAACTGCGCGAGCGCGCCCGCCTCCTCGGCAGCGAAGTGGCCGACCACACCACGGCCCGGCCCGCCGGCCGCTCCGGCGACGGCACTTGGAGCGTTGAGCTGCGCGGCCCCGGCCGGCGCCGCACCGTGCGCTGCCGCTGGTTGGTCGACGCCACCGGCCGCCGAGCGGGCCTGGCCACCGCGGCCGGCGCCCGCCGGGTGGTCCACGACCGGCTGGTCGCGCTCTGCCTGACCCTGCCCCCATCGACCACGCCCACCCCCGACGCCTCGACCCTCGTGGAGGCATCGCCGGACGGCTGGTGGTACACGGCGCTGCTGCCCGCCGGCCACCGGCTGCTCGCCCGGTACACCGACGCGGACCTGCCGGGCGCCCGGACGGGCGATACCGGCCTGCTCACCGACGTGGCCCGCACCCGCCACACCGGCGCCCGGGTGTCCGCGCACCCGTGGCCGGCCGCCGCCGTACGGCGCGCGCCCGCCCACACCGTCCGCCTGGACGCCGTCCACGGCGACGGCTGGGTCGCCGCCGGCGACGCCGCCGCCGCCTTCGACCCGCTGTCGTCGCAGGGCATCATCACCGCCCTGTACACCGGCATGCGGGCCGGCCAGGCGGTCCACGACCACCTCGGCGGCGACCGCACCGCCCTCACCCGCTACGCCGCCGAACTCGACACGATCACCGGCGTCCACCTGCGCAACCGGCGCACCTTCTACGGCCTCGAACACCGATGGCCCCGGCACGCCTTCTGGCGCCGCCGCCACACCGCCGGCCCGACGGATCCCGTCGACGGCCGAGCGAACACCCGACCCGATCCGATCCCACCCCCAGGAGTGCCCGCATGACCACCACCGACGTCATCTCCGTGTCCGACGCCGACGCCGCCCCCCGCCACGGCCACCGGTTCCTGCTCATCGGCACCGGGACGATCTTCGCCTACCACCTCGCGCTCTACCGTGTCCCCGTCCACGCCTTCCAGATGATCAACAAGTTCGGCCTGGACGGGGGCCTGCGGAAGAAGTACCTCGACGACCTCGCGAACCACGAGGACCAGCGGGTGTACTACTCCCTGTTCTCCGAGGGCCATTGGCCTCTCAAGGAGATCGTCGACGGCACCCGCGACTCGCTGCCCGTGGAACTCGAGCGGGTGACCGTGGACAGCTCCGGCAATCGCACCTTCACCAAGATCCTCGACGAGACCACCGCCACCTGCCGCAAGCAGGACGTCGTCCACTACAAGCCGCTCGACGCCACCGGCTACCCCGAAAACCTCACCTACCTCGCCTTCGGCGAGGGATCCGAGATCCACCTGGCCCACCAGCTCGCCGCCTCGCCGAACTGGGACGAGGTCATCACCACCACGCAGCCCGCAGGGTTCCAGCAGAGCGACCTTGACCACGCCGCCGCCGTCACCATCCCCGCCATCAAGGACCCGAAAGGCGTGGTCAACACGAGCCCCCTGGTCAAGGGCAAGCCCTACGAGGGCCTGATCGGGACCCGCGAGGTCACCTTCACCGCCGGGCGCCAAGGCTGGTGGAACCACACCAGCCTCAACACGTAACCACGAACATCGAGCGCCGCAGCGCCCGTTCGGCTCGTCGTCGCGCATGGCGGGCTGCCGGGTCGTCGGCGACTTGGTGGCGGCTCGCCATGTCGTCGCCGTAGAACCACCGACCTCCGACGCGGCCCCGCCGGCGAAAACCGACGGGGCCGCGTCTGTCCACCCTCCGCCTTCGCGGCCGCGCGTATGGCCGGTTCCCGGCCCGGCCAAGCCGCGCGTTCGCGTCCCCCGGGACGGGACGTCTTGACCCCGCCCAGCTGACGTATCGATCCCGCCCGGCTGCGGTCTCCCGGCCCGGCGCCTCCACACAGGGCTTCTCGATCCGCCCGTCCGCGGCGAACGCCTGGCCCAGGCGGGTGGTGTGGCCCACGCGCCCGAACACCCGCAGCAGGTCGTATCCGTGTTGCCGTGTCAGGTTCCGGGGGCGCGACGCCGGTCGATGGGATGTTCAACGTCTCCGCCGGATCGACGAGTTCGGTGACGATGACGGGGCCTTGCCGTCGCCGATACCCTCGACCCGGGCCAACTCGACGACGTCCGCCAACGGCCACCGTCCCGATGCCCACAACCGGAAGACGAGGCTCCACGACCCGCGGTGAGGCTCGTGGAGGCGGTGGTCAACGACGTGCGGCTCGACCGGCTCGGGATTCGGCCCGAGCAGGCTCGCGGCACCGCGCTCTCGCAGCTCGCCACCGGGATTCCCGCCGATACTCGCCCGCACCCCGGGTATCCGCACCGACGTGGCCGTTCGCCTGGCAACGTCTCTTCGCGGGTGACCGGGTCACCTACGCAGCCGAAGTCAGCCGCCGCACCTCAACGCAGGAGGACAGCAGATGACCAGCCATGACTCCCTTGCGGGCCGCGAAGTCCCGGACCCCTTCGGGACGTTGCACCGAGCATTGTGGATCGGCGGCGGCCAATGGGCCGGGAAGTCGACAGTGGCCCGGCTCCTGGCCGTCCGGTACCGCGTCACCGTCTATCACTACGACTACCACGACGCTCGCGGTCACAACGATCGCCGGATCGCCCGTCGCCTGAGCCTCGGAGAGCCCGCCACCGAGCCCGACCCGGACAAGGTGTGGGTCCACTCCGCTCCGGAAGAGATGGCCACCGAAACCCTGGCCGGCTTCCCGTACCGGTTCGAGTGGGCCCTGGACGACCTGCGCGCACTCGTCTCGGGCCACCCGATCATCGCCGAGGGCTGGGGACTGCGTCCCGAACTCGTCGCACCCATCATCGACTCACCGCGTCGGATGGTCGTCATGGTGCCCACGCCGGAGTTCCGCCGACACCAACTCCGCGAACTTCCCCGAGCCGCCTCGCTCGGGCACCGCGTCAGCGATCCGGTCCGAGCCCAGGCCAACCGCCTCGCCCGGGATCACCTCGTTGCCAAGGACGCCGTCCACACCGCCCATCAACTCGGCATCCGCGTGATCGAAGTCGACGGTTCCCGCGATGCCGCTGCGATCGCAGAGACAGTCGCAGACCACTTCAGCCCCTACCTCCCGCGTCAACACCACGAGATTTAATCACCACTGGGATTCGGACGGTTCCAAGAGTCGTCTCCGGAGCCGATGTCACACTCCTTGGACCTGCGTCGTCTGGAGGGCATGAGAATCGCAGTTGCCAGGGGAAACGGGCGCACAGGCCGCCGCATGATCGACGAACCACGTCCGTGCGGTGGTGGGGTGCGTGCGCCCGGTCGAGGATCTTCCCAGGGTCGTCCGATCCCGGCGCGAACCGTCGCGATGCCGGAGCCGGTCGGGGCCTTCGCCGATGTCACCGACATCGCCCACACGGGCGAACCGGCCCGATGCGTGCACGGACGCGGGAGTAGCGGGCGGTGGGCGACGGCGCTGCCGGTACCGCCGACCGATGCGCTCGACCGGACCGCGGGTTCGAGACGGCCGGCCGTCGCCGAGCATGCGGACGTTGCACGCCGTGCCGGCTCGCTCGAGACGCGGTCGACGGTGGAGCCGCAGGTATGAGCGCGTGGTTCGGCGACGGACAGGGGGCGGGGCACCCGGCCGGCGAGGACACGCTCGCGCTCGAATTCGAGGCGCATCGCCCTCGGTTGCTGCGGGTGGCGTACATGACGCTCGGGTCGATGAGCGAGGCCGAGGACTGCGTCCAGGAGGCCTGGTTCCGGCTGCGCGGCATCGCGGACCCGGCGGCGATCCGCGACCTGGGCGCATGGCTGATCACCACGGTCGGCCGGCTGGCCTTGGACGCGCTCGGCAGCGCTCGTGCGCGGCGGGAGCGGTACGTCGGGACGTGGCTGCCGGAACCGTTGGTCGCTCGGCCCGAGGCGCTCGATCCCGCGGACCGCGTCACCCTCGACGAGTCGGTGAGTATGGCCTTGTTGGTCGTCCTTGAGCAGCTTTCCCCCGCACAGCGCACCGCGTTCCTGCTACACGACGTCTTCGGGCTGCCCTTCGACGACATCGCGGACGTGGTCGGCCGTACCCCGGCCGCCGTACGCCAACTCGCCTCGCGCGCTCGCCGGGACGTGGCGACCGCCCGACCACGCTTTCCGCCCACCGCGGCCGAACAGCGGGAGTTGGTGGCCGCGTTCCTGGCCGCGTGCCGGGAGGGCGATCTGAAGGGGCTGGTGACGTTGCTCGACCCCGATGTGGTGTGCCGAGGCGACGGCGGCGGCGTGGTCACGGCATTGCGTCACGCCGTGCGCGGAGCCGAGAAGGTGGCCGGGCTGATGCTCGACTTCACCCGGCATCCGCTCGACGAGGTGCGGCCCACCGACGTCAACGGCTCGCCCGGCCTGCTGCTGCGCGGCATGGACGGCGTGCTCTCGGTGGCCGCCTTCACGGTGGACGCGGGACGGATCACGGCCATCGACGTGGTCCGCAACCCGCACAAACTGGCGTCCGTTCCACCTCCGCCGGACTGATCCCCGCATCGACCCCAGCACAGATCGACCCCACGGCTCGCCCGTGGGCTGCTTTCGCACGCCCGGAGAGCCGGAGAGCCGGAGAGCCGCAGAGACCGGAGAGATCATGACCATCACCGAAGAGACAACAGAAGTAACGCCCAGAGAGGGCATATTCGCCCGAATCGCCGGCCTGGCCTTCCGTCGCAGCCGGCTCGCGCTCGTGCTGTGGCTTGCCGTGCTCATCGGAGTCTGGGGCGCCGCCTCGTCCGTGGGTGAGGACTACCGCCAGGATTTCTCCCTCTCGGGCACCGACTCGCAACGCGCGGCCGACCTGCTCGCGGCGCACGGTTCCGAGCAGGCGGGCGAGAGCGTACAGATCGTCCTGCGCGACGAGCGCGGTCTGCGGGCTCCGGCGACCGCCGAGCGGGTCCGCGGCATGTTGGCCGAGGTGGCCGAACTCCCGAATGTGGCAGCCGTGTTCGGTCTCTATGATGATCCCGCGTCGATCGCCCCCGACGGCACGATCGGGTATGCGACGGTGATTCTGAGCACGCCTTCGGACCAGGTGACCAAAGCCGACGGCGAGCGCGTCGACGACGTCGCGCGGCGAGTCGCGGGGGATGGGCTCCGGGTCGAACTGGGCGGTGGTGCAGCGCGGTTGATGGGTCAGGGGCAGGGTGGTGCGGCCGAGGGAGTGGGCCTCCTGGCGGCGCTGGTGGTCCTGGTGCTGATGTTCGGGACGGTCATCGCCGCCGGACTGCCCATCGTGACCGCGCTGTTCGCGGTCGGCTCCACCCTGGGCGTGATCATCCTGGCGTCGCGGCTGTTCACGATCGCCGACTACACGCCGTACGTGATGATGCTCGTCGGGTTGGGCGTCGGGATCGACTACGCGTTGCTGATCTTCGTCCGCTACCGCGCCGAACTGGTGCGCGGCGTAGCGCCGGAGCCGGCCACCAAGACGGCGCTCGAAGCCGCGGGTCGGACCGTGTTCTTCGCCGGCTGTACGGTCATCCTCGCCCTGCTGGGGCTGGTCGCCCTGGGCCTGGGGTCGTTGCAGGGCATGGCGTTGTGTGTGGCGTTGACGGTCTTGGTGACCATGCTCGCGGCGCTCACCCTGCTGCCCGCCCTGCTCGGTGTGTTCGGGGAGCGCTTCGCGCGGCAGTTCACGGTACGGGCGGCCAAGCGCGCCGCGCGTGGCCGCAGGCCCGAAGGCGCGATGTGGCGCGCGATCGCGAACGCGGTGCAGCGACGGCCGATGGTGGCCCTGCTGGTCGGCGTGCTCGGGCTCGGCGCACTGGCCGCGCCGGCGCTGACCTTGCGACTGGGGTTCGCCGACGCGGGCAACGACGCGCCGGACACCACGAGCCGCCGCGCCTACGATCTGCTCGCGCAGGGGTTCGGTCCCGGTTTCAACGGTCCGTTGATCGTCGTGGTGGACGGCGGGAACGCCGGTGCGGAGCAGGCGGGCGCGACCGCGCGTCGGGTACTGGGCGAGACCCCGGGGGTGCGGGCCGCGGGAACGCCGATGGTCACCCGCGACGGCGCGGTCGCCACCGTGATCGTGCATCCGGTTTCGGCGCCGCAGGACGAACGGACCTCGGAGCTGGTCTCGACGCTGCGAGACGACGTGCTGCCGGGCCTGTCCACGCAGACGGGGGCGCGGTACCTGGTGGGCGGAGCCACCGCGGTGACCGAGGACTATGCCGACAAGGTGGCCCGACGGATGCCGCTGTTCGTCGCGATCGTGGTCGGCCTGTCGGTGCTGTTGCTGACGGTGGTGTTCCGTTCGATGTTGATCCCGATCAAGGCGGCGTTGCTGAACCTGCTGAGCATCGGGGCCGCACTGGGGGCCATCGCGTTGGTGTTCCAGCGTGGCATGTTCGGCATCGAACCCGGTCCGGTCGAGGCATACATCCCGGTGACCATCTTCGCGATCGTGTTCGGGCTGTCGATGGACTACGAGATCTTTCTGGTCTCGCGCATCCGCGAAGAGTGGACCCGGACCCGTGACAGCGCGTTCGCGGTCCGGGAGGGCCTCGCCCACACCGGCTCGGTGATCACCGCGGCCGGGGCCATCATGGTCGCCGTCTTCGGTGCCTTCATGCTCAGTCCGGAGCGGATGCTCCAGCAGATCGGGTTCGGCATGGCGGTGGCCATCTTCGTGGACGCGGTGGTCATCCGGTGCCTTGTCGTACCGGCGATGATGCAACTCCTCGGCCGCTGGGCCTGGTGGATGCCGGCGTGGCTGGATCGGCTGCTGCCTCGCGTGGAGGTGGAGCGCGGCTGACGGCCGAGGCGGTGTACCCCCGCCGGAGCCGCGTCGAGGTCGGCCAACCGGGCGTGAGCCGTCGCGGCCGACACCAAGTGCCAGGCGTCGGCGTACGCGTGGCGCGGCGCAAGCTCCGGGCCCAACGCGTCCGCGTCCCGTCCCGGGCCGGCGGGCGCCGACGCGATCGGCCGGCGACACGGGGTCCGGGGGTGGTTCGACCCTGGTCGGCGTCGCCGGCCGTCGGCGACCACCGATGGCCGGGCGCGGTGGCGATGGTGACCCGGGCGCGCCTGTCGCTGCACTCGTCCGCCACCGCCGGTACTCCGAACGAGACGACGTCTCAACCGCGCTGCGCCGCCGTGACCTTGTCGGTTTGTGCCTTGTGGACGCCCGGTGGCAGCTCCTGGTCGGCGTTTTGCGAGGCGCCCTGCACGATGACGTAACCGGCGCGGGTCGTGGTCATCCTGGCGCTGAGGCCGAAGTCGGAAGAGACCTTGAAGGCGATGCTTTCGTCACCGGCGTTCGGGGTCGGCAACGGCGTTACGTGGTACGTCAGCGACGGTGTGCCGTAGCGGAAGGTGCCGCATGAGGGGAGAGCCGCCTTGGCGTCCTTCAACAGCTTCTCGGCCGCGCCCGGTTGATACGAGGCGAGGGAGAACGCGTACTGCGACTTCGCCGCGCCCGGCGGGGTCAGCTCGCCGCTGATGTGTGCGACGGAGGTATGGGTCGCGCCGCCTCCGCCCATCAGGTCCATGATGGGCTGGCAGGCAGGCTTGTCGACGGTCGACACGTCCGGCTCCTCGACCTCCGGCGTCGTAACCCGCCAGCCGGGGGACGGGAGGTCGGCGGCGACCACGAATGCCGCCCCGAGCTGCGCCGCGTTGAGCGTCTTGGCCGGTGAGCCCTTGCCATCCGACGGTCGTGACGTGCCGCTGCCGGACGGCGCGGGGGTGCCGGACCCGGACGCCTGCGGGGAACCGGGGGCACTGGTGGAGGATCCGGTCGTGGCACTGGTCGTCGGCGAACCGCTCTTGCCGTCCGCGTTGTTGCCGGAGTTGCCGGAGTCGTCGGAACAGCCGACGGCGAACAGCAGCAGCGGGGCCACCGCCGCCGCGGTCAATCGTTTACGCGCGGAGGGCATGAGTTTCCGTCTTTCTGTGGGCGGTGTGCCGGGAGCAGGGTTTGTCCGACGATACGTGTGTCGCAGTGGAGAGTCGGGAGAGTTACCCTCCGACCTGCGGTGGTGCACTGAAGCGGATGTGCGGGTGCCTTTTCGATTCCGCGGGTACCGGTGTGTGCTCCGGGTGAGGAAATTGTCCTACGCGGGCACGCGCGTGGGCGCATCCTCGCGCAATCGGGACTGCAAATGCGGTGGGAAAGCCCCCGCGCGCCCGCGGCCTTCCGAGCTTCTTCCGCTCGGGCCTCCACGAACTCGTCCACGGCACCGAACACGACTGGGACTTCGCCGAGTGGGATGGCCGGGCATCGACTACCGGCAGGCGCGCAGCCGCTCGGATGGGTGGGGTCCATGACGGCGTGATCACCGAGGGCCGTTCCGTTGGGGCTCGGCGTCGGACGGGGGATTCCGAAGGACCGTACGGAATCCCCTTGCCCAATGGTCAAGAATCGTTGACCATTGGGCGCATGCCTGCCGATGATCTTCCCGAGTCGTTTCACGTCACCACCGAGGAGCAGCTGCGTGCCGTCTCCAATCTCACGCGCCACCGGATCATGGCCGTGCTCCGCTTCGAGCCGGCGACGATCACGCAGATCGCCGCGCGGGTGGGCCTCGCGAAGGGGAGTTCCAGCTATCACGTGCGGCTGCTCGAGCGGGCCGGCCTGGTGAAGGTGGTGCGGACGCGGAAGGTGCGGGGGGTCACCGAGCGGTACTACGCGATGGCCGCGCAGGCGATCGTGCTGCCGGATCCGGGGGCGGGGCAGCCGGATGTGCTGATGCGGCATGTGGTGGCGGACCTGGAGGCGGCACCGGTGGATGCCGAGCGGCATGTACGGATGGCGCATCTGCGGCTCACCGGTGAGCAGTTCGCGGAGCTGGGGGCGCGGCTGCAGGCACTGGCGGACGAGTATCGGGAGCTGTCCGATCCGTCGCTGCCGGACGTGTCGCTCGCCTTCGCGCTGTTCCGGCCGGCGCCGCGCGAGCAAGCCGAGGGCGATGCCAAGTGACCTCGGATGTTGGGAAGTTGCCGACGGGGTTCGGACGGCTGTGGACCGCGCAGACGGTGTCCTCGCTCGGTGACGGGGTGATGCACGCCGCGCTGCCGCTGCTCGCGTTGACGTTGACGCGGGATCCGATGGCGCTCGCCGTCGTCACGGCCGCCGGGACGCTGCCGTGGCTGCTCTTCGGGGTGCTCGGCGGTGCGCTGGTGGACCGCTGGGACCGTCGGCGCACGATGTGGGTCGCGGACGCGGCGCGTGCGGTGCTGCTCGCGATACCGGTGGCGGCGGCCATGCTGGACGTGCTGAGCGTTCCGTTGCTCGCGGCCGTCGCCTTCCTGCTCGGCCTCGGCGGACTCTTCTTCGACACGGCCGCCACGGCCTACCTGCCGGATCTGCTCGGCCGCGACCCCGTACTGCTGGAGCGTGCCAACTCCCGCCTGCGCGGCGCCCAGACCGCTGCGTCCGGCTTCGCGGGGCCGCCCGCGGGCAGTGCGCTGCTCGCACTCGGGCGGGCGGTTCCGCTGGTCGCCGACGCGGTGTCGTTCGCGCTCTCCGCACTGCTCGTTCGGTCGCTGCCCGCCGTGCCGCGGCCCGTACCGCAGGCCCGCGAGTCGCTGCTTCGACAGGCGCGGGCCGGGGCCTCGTACGTCTTCCGGGACCGGTTGCTGCTCGGACTCGCGCTTCGTCCGGCGGTCGGGAACGTCGCCTTCCTCGCCGTGGAGACCGTACTCGCCCTCTTCGCGCACGAGCGTCTCGGCATCGACACGTTCGGCTACGGCCTGCTCCTGACGGCAGAGGCCACCGGCGGTCTGCTCGGTGCCGCGATCGCCTCCTTCCTCGGCCGGCGACTCGGCACCGGCACCGCGCTGACCTGCACGGCAGCGGTGGAGGGGCTTGCCATCCTGGGGCTTGCCGCCGCCCCGAATCCGTACGTGGCCGGGCTCGCACTCGCCGTCTGCGGGGCGGGCATGGGCGCCACGATGGTGCTCGGGCCCTCCCTTCGGCAGGCGATCGTCCCCGCTCACCTGATGGGCCGGGTCGCCTCCACCTCCCGCATGCTCGGCCTGTGCGCGGCCCCGTTCGGCGCCTTCCTCGGCGGCTGGCTGGCCACCGCGTACGACATACGCACCCCGCTCTACGCCGCCGCCGGCCTCCTGCTCGCCATGACCGCCGTCACGGCGACCATGACCGGCAACCGCCGGGTCGAGGCGGCGCTGCGTGACGCCGCATCGGCCGGCGGTCCGGGCCACCCCGAATCCGCGGATCCCGTCCGGGAAGCTGCGCCCGAACTGTCGTGACGCTTTCGCGGAAGTCGGCGTCGGCCGGATCCGAGGACGCACCCGAGTGCGACTCCGGACGGATGGGCCTCGGGGTCCGTCTGAAAGCGCCCGAAGTTCCCCGCGCGGGCGCGGGTGTGTGCGCGGCGCGTTACCGGGGCCGGACGGCGAAGACGCACATCGCGAGGCGGTGGCCTGGGTCGCGGCTCCTTGTAGCGGTTCGCGAACTTCTCGTTGACCCTGATGCCGTCCGGGCCCAGGGCGTCGGCGGGGGATTCGGCCATCAGGATGATGCCGCCCCTACTGGTCGAGTAGACCTGTGACCGGGCCATGTCCGGCCGTCGGTGGCTGGCGAGTGGCGGGCGGATGGCGTCCCTCGCCGTCGCGACTGCCGGTGGAGGGCGTGTGCGGCCACGATGGCGGGCCTTCGGGGGCAATCGATGGATGAAGGTTCGGCACACGGCGTGCCTGGCCACACGTTGCCGTGCCGCATGTCAGGCTGATCCGATATGTCGGCTATACCCGGCATGGCACCTTGCCCGGGTCGACTGTCGTGCCGAACTGTCGGCCATCTGCCATTGATTGGATAGGCGGGAACCGTGAGCGTCAAACCTGTGCCCGAGGACTACCCGCGCGTTACGCCCTACCTCTGCGTCGACGGAGCAGCGGCCGCGATCGACTTCTACGTCTCCGTCCTCGGCGCGACCGAGCGCATGAGGATGCCCGCGCCCGGTGGCAAGATCGGCCACGCCGAACTCCAACTCGGCAACTCGATCGTCATGCTCGCGGACGAGTACCCGGACATGGGCTTCCGCAGCCCGAAGGCGGTGGGTGGCACGCCGGTGACCCTGCACGTGTACGTCGAGGACGTCGACGCGGTCTTCGCGAGTGCCCTCGCCAACGGCGCCACGGAACTCCGGGCGGTGAAGAACGAGTTCTACGGCGACCGAGCCGGCCAGTTCGAGGACCCCTTCGGCCACCGCTGGAGCGTCGCCTCGCACGTCGAGGACGTCCCCGAGGACGAAATGGCGAAACGGGCCGAGGAAGCCATGCAGAGCGGCGACTGATCCACGGCGTCCACGCGCGGTGCGAGCGCGGGCCGGTGAAGATCGCCGCACGTCACGGGGCCAGGACGTGCCCCGCCGCCATCGCGGAGGCCACGGCACCACCGGCCGCGACGGCCGAGGCTGCGGCAACCGGCAGTCGCAGGGTCCATGCGCGCAGCTTCGCCGACTTGGATGCCTGAGCCAGTAGCGCGTCGCGTCCCCGTAGTACGGCCGGCCCGACGCCGGTGAGAGTCAGCGCCATACCGACGCCGAAGGCCGCCACCATCAGGAGGGCGACACCGAATCGGCCGGTGAGCAGCCCGCTGAGCAGCACGAGGAACGCGGAGGGCGAGGGCGGCAGGCCGCCGGATGTGCCGAGCGGCACGAGGCCGCGCCTGGTGAGCAGCGACGCGGTGGGGACGACATGACTGTGCCCGTGCCCGTGCGTGTGGCCGTGGCCGTGTCCGTCCTTGTGGCTGTGGCTGTGGCTGTGCCCGTGCGTGTGATCGTGGCCGTGTCGGTGGGTGAGGGTGGACCGGTGGCGTCGGAGAAGGTTCACTCCCACGCCGACCACGACCAGCGCGGCGATCAGTTGAAGCCGGCTCGTCAGTGCGGCGACGTCCGGGGCGCTCTCGGCGGCGAGCCACCACCCGACGGCGAGCGCGGCCACCGACGCGGTGTGCATGGTCGCGACGATGACGCCCAGCCACAGCGCATGTCGCGCTCGGGACCGACCGCCGAGGAGGAAACCTGCCGCAAGCATCTTCCCGTGACCCGGCGCGCAGGCATGGAAGGCGCCCACGATCGCGGCGACGAGCAGCGCCACGGGCAGCGCGGCACGGTGGTCGAGCAGCGCGGCCGGATCCGTGGTCCAGACGGTGCCACGCCCCTGCGCCTGTCCGGCGTCGACGGAGTGGTCGGCGCTCGACGGGCCGACGGCGAGCGTACGTAGTCGGTGACCGTCAGGTCGCCGGTCGAGATGGTCAGCGACGCGCCGTCGACCTCGGATATCGCCTCGACCTGGCCGGTCCACTGCGGAAGCGTCGAGGCCGCGGCCCCGGCCTTGGTGTTGCCGACCTCGGGGTCGGAGACCATAGGACGAAACCAACATCGCCTCGCAGCGAGAGTTCCCTGTTGGGACAACGAGAGTTCGCCGGCGGGTCATGTCACGACACGAGGTGATCGCCGCTATTCACGCAAGCGCCGCGCGGTCGTCACCCGGTACGGTCCCACTGGTGATAGGCCGACGTGGAGTCGGACGCACACTCGACCGATCATCCATACGCCCATCCGCTCGTCCCTCACCATCCCCGAATCGCACAGCGGCTGCCGCGTCCGGGCCGGGGTGGCGTCGAAGGCCCGTACCCCGCGCACGTCGTCCGCCGCCGGGCGCATGGAGAGATGGGGCGGGCGCCGATGAGTTTCCCCGCGGACCACAGTCCAAGATGATGACCGGTGCGCCGCGACATGAGCACGCACCGACCGAACCCGCCGAGAACCGGCACGAGACACCAAGGAACCCTCGATGCGCACTTTGATCAGCACGGCGTTCATCTCGCTCGACGGCGTCGTGGAGGCCCCGGGCGGCGAGCCCGGCTACCGCAACTCCGGATGGACCTTCAAGGACATCGAGTTCCTTCCCGAGGCGTTCGAGATCAAGGGCCGTGAGCAGCAGGAGGCCGCGGCGATGATGCTGGGCCGGGTCAGCTACCAGGCGTTCAGCGCGGTGTGGCCGGACATGGAGGACTTCGCCGACTACAAGGTGATGCCGAAGTACGTCGTCTCCACCACCCTGTCCGAGGGCGACCTGGTGTCGAACTGGGGCGAGACCACGATCCTGCGCTCCCTCGAGGACGTCGCCGCGCTCAAGGAGACCGACGGCGGACCGATCATCGTGCACGGCAGCGCCACCTTGAACCAGGCCCTGTCGGACGCGGGCCTGATCGACCGCTACCACCTGCTCGTGTTCCCGCTCCTGCTCGGCGCGGGCAAGCGCCTGTTCAGCGCCACGGACAAGGACACCCAGAAGCTGAAGCTGGTCGAGCACGAGGCGTACGCCAACGGTCTGCAGAAGAACGTCTTCGACGTCGTCCGCTGACCACGCTCCCGCGGCGTGCGACCCGGGCGCCGGGCGGGCGTTCCGGGACCGGCGTCACCGAAATGCCCGCCGACGGACCGCGGTCGGCGACGCCTCGCCGTCTGCCGGTCGTGACGTGCCGCTGCCGGTCGGCGCGAGGGTGCCGGGCCCGGACGCCTACCGGCCCTCCCCGGTGGTCACCCATTCCGGACGGAAAGGTTCAGTGCTCGCAGAGGGAGAATTGTCGTTCGTAGATCTGCTCGTTGTGTTCGTCGACGAAGAACTTGCGTTCCTGCATGAGTTGTTCGCGGTGGTTCCTGGCCTGTTCGAGCGTCATGGTCGAGGTGTCGGACCATGGTTGTTGCGGCGGCACATCGGATGTCGAGACGATCCTTTGCGACGGGTCGACCAGGAAGAACGCGAGAATTTTGCGATATCCCGGGCGGGTGGAATCCGTGAGCCGGAATGAGCCGACGCGGTGTTGCAGGATGTTGGGGAACGCCAGACAGCGGCCCGCTGGGGTCGATGCGAATCCCAGCATCTGGTTCAGTGCGTCTTCGTCCTCCAAGCCGTAGACGTCACGCACGCCGTTGTCGTCGTTCTGTTCGTAGCGCGGGTCGTCGAGAGCCGCCCGGAAGCTCAGCGTGCTTTCGGTGATGTTCTCGCTGTCCCAGTAGTAGATGGCGGTAGAGACGATCCGCTCGTTCATCATTCCCTCGACATGCCAGGAACCGCCCGGGTATTCGGGCTTGTCCGGGGTGAGATGAATGGTGGCGAGCTTGACGATGACCTGGAGACGGCGGCCGCGCAGGTCGACTCGGGCGGATTCATCGGGCAACCGGGGAGGGGTGAAGGCCGGGGCGTCCGGGACGACCGGACGGCGGTTTTCCCACCAGTCGTCCTGAGCCGCTTCCCATGCGTGAACGGCTTCGTCGTAGGCGTCCTCATCACTGTAGGAGGACTCGTCCGGAGGCTCCGGCTCCGAGTCGTACCACCCGTAGGGATCGGCCTCGATCCGCAGGGGTCGCGGATGGCGCAGATCGGTGAGTACGTTCTCCAGCAGCGGGCGCAGGCGAGCCAACAAGTCCGGTAGTACGGCGGCCAGTTCACGATGATTTTCGGGGTGGACGTTGTTGACGTACGAACGGAAGGCGACATCGCCGTCGTCACTGACGTCGACGTCCGTGGGTAGCCACTGGAATTTCTCCGAGACCTCGTACTTCGAGTAGCGGCTCGTCGGGTTCCGCCAAGCCCGCTCGGGCGCCTCGCTCACCCCTCTCACCAGGCAGAACAGTGAGGGATGGACCAGATCCAGTACCTGGCCGTCGGATCCGGGATGCCAGTCCTGTTCTGCTTCGGGGACCTGTTCCAGAGCCCGAACCGCCTCGCGCAGCCGGGATCGGAGCTTGTCGTCGATCAGCGTGTCCGACTGCCACACCCCGTCGACGGCGGACACCTCGACGCCGGTTCGTTCGTCCCGCAACGCGGCGTAGTGCAGGAGTTCGGCAAGCACGTAACGAACCTGTGCTTCGGTGAGGCCCTGGGCGACCGCTTCCTGCGTCCACCTGGCGACGATGTCGGCATCGTTCATCTTGGCGAACCACCCCGGCTTCGCCCGGATGTGTGCGCTGCACTGCATCATCTGAAGTTCCCGCAGCGTTCGGGGTGTCGCGAACGATATGGAACGGGAAGCAAGAAAGGGCAGCGGGAAAGCAGACAGGCCGGTCAATTCTCTTGATCCTCCCAGTCGGTGTGCGGTGGCGGGAAGGATACTTCAGCAGAGCGACACCGCCTGTGGCCCTGTCATCGCCTGGATCATCGGGGAGCAGTCGTGGCGCGAGCGGACCGGCCGTCTCCGACGCACGACGGGACCGGGGGCCCGCCGAGCGCCGAGTCGGCTCGGCGGGCCACCGAGGCCGTCCGGCGGATCGAGTCCGCGCGGATCGTCAGCGCGCCGGCCCGCTACATCGCCGACTTCGAACTCGCCGAGGACGTCGCACAGGAGGCGCCGGCGGAGGCGCTCGTACGGCCTGCAGGCGGCGTTCGCGGCCTGTCACGCGTCCGCGTCCTCGGTGCCGGAAACCGACCGGGAACGCGTCGTACTCCTGTACGAGGCCCTCGGTCGACCGTCCGGTTGGGGCGCTCCCGCCACCCGGGGGTCCCGACCGCCTCGTCGTCGGTGGCGGAGCGGGGCCGATTCTCACGATCGACCGTTGGCGAGAGGCGTGTGGGGGAGTCGCCGCTTCCGGTCCGGACGCATGTCCCAGCCGGCTGCTCTTACGTCAGATCGGCGAGGAGGTCGTCCAGGGCCTTCTCGAGGGCTGCGGCGTTGGCCGGATCGAACCAGGTGGTGCGGATGCGCTCGTTGCTCCCCTTGGGCGTCTCGTGGTCGGCGGCGAGTTGGTGCAGAGGGCGGCTCTCGTCGCCCAGGGAGCGGCCGACGTTCCGGAAGAGGCCGCGCACGTACCGGTCGGCGGCGTCGGCGGCGATGCCGTGGCCGGTGGCCCACGAGGTGAGTGTGGCGAGGTAGGCGTAGTGGGCGGTGAGCGTCCCGGTCAGTGCGGAGAAGGCGTTGAAAGCGTCCTCGTCCGCGACGGGGAGCGCTCCGCCCAGCTGGTCGAAGAGAGAGTCCACCAGCGGGTGCGAGGGGCAGGTCACGGTGACGGAGCGGCGCTCGCGCACGGCGGGCAGCGGGATGGCGCGGACGATCGGGGCGCCGGTGACGAGGGTTCGGCGCAGGTCGTCGGTGGCGACGCCGGCCATCAGGTTGACCACGGTCCTGTCGTTGTTCACCTTCAGCCCGGCGAGCGCCTCGTGGTGGTCTTGGCGGCGTACGGCGATGATCACCAGCTCGGAGCGGTCCAGCACCTCCTGGTTGTCGGCGCACACATGGACGCCTTCGAAGCGTTCGGAGAGTTCGGCTGCGGTGCGGGCCCCTCGCGGAGAAAGGAAGACGTCCGGCGACGCATCGCCCCCGTCGCGCAGGCCCTCGACGATGGCCCGGCCGATCTCGCCCACTCCGATGATGCCGATGCGCTGCACTGTGTCTTCCTCCATGGTGCGCTGTGGTCGTGACCTGTGTTGGTGCGGTCTGTACGGTCGCGACGAACGCCATCGGTTCCTCGCGTGCCGAATCGAACGGAGCCGATGTCACGTCGGTCGCGGTCTTCTCCACAGCATTGTGACCGCGACGACGCCCGCCAGGCAGGCAATCATCCCGGCACAGCCCAGCTCCGACGGCAGTCCGGTCGCGCCGGAGGTGTCGGGCGGGTGCGGCGGGTCGTGGAGCGTCGCACGTCTCCGGTGGCCGCGATGGAGCCGCCGTCCGCCGTCTGCCGTTTGCCGTCCGCCGTCACCGCCGGTGCGGGCCGGCCGGGGGCGC
The DNA here is from genome assembly GCF_044460165.1 of Embleya sp. NPDC050154. NCBI lineage: Bacteria > Bacillati > Actinomycetota > Actinomycetes > Kitasatosporales > Streptomycetaceae > Embleya > Embleya sp. NPDC050154. Next base: position 197,930 of record NZ_JBITJP010000016.1, on the reverse strand, counting down.
CACATGTACACCGTCCGGGGGAGCCCGGGCAGCGTCACGGCCGCTTCCACCACGCTCCCGATCCGATCGGCCTTGCTTCCCTCGGGGCGTCGTGCCGGCCCGGTCGATCGCCGACGGTCGACTTCACCCCTCACCCGTCACCCGTCAGCCCTTGAGCGCGGCGCGGAGGGCTGGGGTGTGGTCGGCGGCCCAAGTGGCGAAGGTGCGGCCTGGGCGGCCGGTCAACTCTGCCAGGGTAGGCAGCACTTCCTCGGGAAACTGCACTCGTCGCGCCTGATAGTCCAGGACCTTGTCGACCACCTGTGGGGGCCGGCCCGCGGCCCGCATGCGTTCGCGTGCCGCGGCGGGGGAGAGCTCCTCCCAGGACAGCGGAAGTCCTGTTGCCTCCGCGAGGGCGGCGAGCTGTTCGGCCTGGGTGATCACCGCAGGGCCGGTCAGGACGTAGCGGCGTCCGCTGTGGTACGGCTCGGTCAATGCCAGTGCCGCCACTGCCGCGAGGTCGGCTTCGTGGATCGGGGCCGTCGCGGCGGCGCCGTAGGCCGCCTGCACGCTTCCGCCGGCGCGCAGGTCGGCCATCCAGTGCCAGGCGTTGGCCATGAAGCCGTGCGGGCGCAGGAACGTCCAGTCCGGCACAGCTTGTTCGACGAGCTTCTCGACCGCACCATCGGGTCGCGACGGATCGTCGTCCGCAACCACGGAGGACAAGTAGGCGATGCGGCGGATCCCGGCCTCAACCAGTGCCGCCACGGTCTCCTCGGCACCGTCCGCCTTCACGAACGGCCAGACCAGAAAAACTGCTTCGCACCCACGCGCGGCCGCGGCCACCGTGGACGGATCGGTCAGGTCGGCACGGACGAGTTCCAGTCCGTCGGCGTCGGCGAACCGCGAGGTCTCCGGATCCCGCACCAGCGCCCGTACCCGATGCCCGCCGTCCAGAAGGGCCGCAACAAGGGCTCGTCCGACCGTCCCGGTCGCTCCGGTCACCGCAATGGGCAGGTCTGTGGGCATGGCAACGCTCCTGGAGGCAAGGCCTCTCGCAGGAGGCCGGTCACGGGGTCTTCCACGACCGTAGAACGGGACGGGAAGTCACCCAATGCCTCATCGTCTTCGGAAAATACGCAGACGTATCGGGGTCGAGACCCTCGCGCCGGCATGGCCCCGCGGGATCGCCGAGGAGGCTGAGGAACCCGAGCAACCCGAGCAACCCGAGGAAGCGGACGAAGCGGAGGAAGCCTCGGAACCCGAGGTCCTTGTGCCGGCGACCGGCGAGGTGGCTACTAGCGTGTCGGGCATGGACCTGCTCGGCGACGTCGTCGCCACCATGCGCGCCGGAGTGCCGCGTTCGGCTCGCGCGCAGTGGTACGCCCCGTGGGGGGCAGGAGTTCCGCCGCGGCCCCGGTGCGGGCTTCGTCGTCGTGCTGCGCGGCCCCTGCGTACTGCTGCGGCCGGACGTCGTGCCCCTCCCACTCGGTGTCGGTGACGCCGTGTTCCTGCCGCACGGCGACGGCTACGCCCTCGCCGAACACCCGGACAGCCCCCTCGCCGCCCCGACTTGCGGCCCCGACGGCACTCCGGTCGACCCGCCGGCCCCGGCCGGCCGACCACGCGTGCTCGAAGAACGCTTCGCCGCACCACCGGCGGGAGATCGCACCGCGCTCCCGCCGGGCGCGACTCCCACGACCGTCACGCTCTGCGGCGCGTACCACCTGGACCGCGCACACACGCACCCACTGCTCGACAGCCTTCCCCCGGTCGTGCATGTCCCCGCGCAACTCGGCGGAGCGCCGGGCGGCGGCGGCGACGACGGCGCACGTGCCGGTCTGCGTTCCACCGTCGAACTGCTCGGCGCCGAACTGGGTACGGCCCGGCCGGGGACCGGCATCGTCGTCCCCGCACTGCTGGACGCGATGCTGGTCTACATCCTGCGCACCTGGTACGCCGAGGCTGCCGCGACCGCCGCCGGTACCGTCGGCCACCCGACCCACGGCTGGGCCGCCGCGCTCGCCGACCCGGTCGTCCGCGCCGCGCTGGACGCCGTCCACGACAACCCCACCGCGCCCTGGACCGTCGAATCCCTCGGTGCTCACGCCGGCCTGTCGCGCGCCGCGTTCTCGCGCCGCTTCACCGCGTTGGTGGGCCGTCCCCCGCTCGCGTACCTGACCTGGTGGCGCCTGACCAGCGCGGCCCGACTCCTCCGGCACTCCGACGCGCCGCTGGCATCCGTCGCCGACCAGGTCGGCTACGCGTCCGAATTCGCCTTCGCCAACGCCTTCAAGCGTCAGTTCGGCACCCCGCCCGGCCGCTACCGCATTCGTGAGAAGTGACGGCACCGGTAGGCCGGTTCGGGTGAGATGTTCCGGAGGGCGAGAGTCGCTTCGGCTGCCGTCTCGGTACTGTGACTTCCCATGACCGACGGCGAGATCGAGATCACCGCAGAGCTGGTCCGCGACCTGCTGCGGGAGCAACATCCAGACCTTGCGGGGCTGGCCGTCCGCGAGGTGGCGGGCGGCTGGGGCAACCAGATGTGGCGCCTCGGGGACGATTTGGCCGTGCGCATGCAGCGCATGGACCCCACCCCGGAGCTCCAGCTCAAGGAGCGGCGGTGGCTACCCGTACTGGCCCCGCGCCTGCCGCTCCCGGTGCCGACCCCGGTGCGGTTCGGCGAACCGTCCGAGCGCTTCCCCAAGCACTGGACCGTGATGACGTGGGTACCCGGCGAGCCGCTGGACCACGGCTCGATCAGCCGCGGCGCCCACGCGGCAGACACGCTGGCGGGCTTCCTCCGAGCGCTCCACGTGGAGGCGCCCGTCGAGGCGCCGATCGCCACGGACCGCGGTGCCCATCCCGGGAACTGCACGGACGGCTTCGATCACTTCTTCGAAGCCATCGCCCCCGAAGACATCGCCGCCGACGTCCGGGCCGTCTGGGACGACGCCGTCGCGGCCCCCGCGTGGGAGGGCCCGCCGGTGTGGGTGCACGGCGACCTCCATCCCGCGAACGTCGTCGTCTCGGACGGAACGCTCTCGGGCATCGTCGACTTCGGTGACCTGTTCGCCGGCGATCCGGCGTGGGACCTCGCCGCCGCATGGGTGCTGCTACCCGCAGGCACGGCCACACGGTTCTTCGACACGTACGCGCATGCGGACGAGTCGGCGATCCGGCGCGCCCGCGGGCTGGCCGCCATGAAGAGCCTCTTCCTGATGCTCATGGGGCGGAACGGAGATCGGGGCCTTCCCGGCGGCAAGCCGAACTGGGGACCTGCCGGCCGCGCGGCACTTGATCGTGTTCTGAAGGGCGTTTGATGCCCGCAATCTTGTTTGGCGTTCAACGTTTCAGGCTGAACGGCGTCCAAGCGCTGGGTCGTTCCTACGAAACCGTCCAGATTCGGCTCACGGACGACTCCCGGCGATCACTGCACATGCAGCCGAGCGGATGGCTCCACCCCGACGACAATGTGCGGCGCCGGCGGTGCCGGTGTCGGCGGGTTCTTGGATGTCCTTCGCGGGCGGGCGCCGCGCGGGGAGGAGTTCGGGTCGGGCATCTTGTTCAGTCTCCTGGAGGGGGGACCGCGCGGGGCGCGGCGGGTGCGGGATGAGGCAGGCGGCCGCGCAGGCCGCCGGCGCAACCGCGCCTGCCGCGGCGAACGCCATGCGGTACCCGTCCAGGGTCGGCGCCGCCACGGCCACGCCCGCCGTGTCGGCGAACAGGCGGGTGTGCTGGGCCAGTACGGTGGCGACCACCGCGCTGGACAGGGCCTGCCCGATGGTGCGCATGAGGACGTTGAGGCCGTTCGCCGCGGCGGTCTGCTCCAGCGGCACCGCCCGCATGATCAGCATGGGCAGGGCGGAGTAGGCGAGCGCCGTACCGACCGAGACCACGGCCGCGCCCGCGATGACCGCCCACAACTTGGCTGCCGGCGGGCAGGCCGCACTTGCGAGCGCCTGGACGGCCCGCGGGGGAGTCGACGGCAGTCGGTCGGACGGCTGAACCGACCGCTCATCGACGGCCGTCCGCGATCCTCGACCGCACGAGCCGACCGTGCGTGCATCGTCCGAGGCGACCCGGCCGTCCTCGGTCGCGGTCGGTCGCTCCTCCAGTGTCAACAACGCTGGTGGGCAATACAGCCGGGTCGTCTACGTGGCTTGGTTGTTTCCCGTCGACGTCATGCGGGGTCGGGCCGGTACGCGCGTAGGAACGTGTCGACCGCGGCGGCGGCGATCGCGTGGGTTTCGGCGGCCGTCACTTTGCGGCTGCCCAGGTGGGAACGCGCTTCCATGGGAGCGGTGAGAAGCGCGAGGAACTGTTCCGCTGCCTGCGCGGGTTCGCACGGGCGTAGGCGTCCCGACAAACACAGTCGGGCCAGTCTGTCGGCGAGGGACTCGGCGATCCGGATCGAGGTGCGTCGGTGGACGGCCTCGACAAGGTCGGGGAAGTGGACCACTTGTGCGTGGGTGAGGCGTCGCAGCGCGGTGGAGCGTTCGTCGCAGCAGAGCACAAGCAGTCGGTACGCGATGTCCTCCATTGCCGCCGTGAGGTCCTCGCCGGGTGCGCGCAAGTCGTCGACGACGGCGAGGCAGTCGGTTTGTACCGCGTCCGCGGCGGCCTCGACGGTGTGCCGGAACAGGTCTTCCTTGTCGGCGAAGTGGTTGTACATCGTCGGTTTGGCGACGCCGGCCTCGGCGGCGACTTCCCGTACGCCCGCCTGTTCGTAGCCGTGCCGCGCGAACACCGCGAAGGCGGCGTCGAGGATCGCTCGCCGCTTGTCGATGCGCCCGCGTGGCGCGAACCGTTCCCTTGGAGGAGCTGCTTCCGTCACGTGCGCAGCATACTGCGGGTCAACGAATCTGACCCCAGCGGTTCACTTTTCTTGTCTGCGTGTGTCAGAGTACTCACCAGCCTACTTATCTGAACCAATGGGTTCATTGAAGGGAGTGGCCGTGATAGCCAGCCTGCAGCGCTTCGCGTTCAAGGACGAGACAACCGAGGAGGAGCGAGTCGAGGTGCTCGCCGCCTTCAGGCGGACCGCGAGCGTCGAGTCGGTGGCGTTCTCGACGGTCGGCCGCGATCTGGGAGACCCCGCCGAGGGCTTCACCCACGCGTACTTCTGCGCCATCGCGGACCTGGCGGCATTGGAGCGCTACATGCACGACCCCGTGCACTTGGCGGGCGATTTCGTGATCCTTCCCCGGCTGGCGCGGCTGATCGCGGTGCGCTTCTCCGACGATTCGTCACCCGATCCGGCCGACGCCATCGCGGCGATCTATCAGGCGAAGGTGCAGAAATATCCGGAATGGGAAGAGATGCTGAACGCGATTCCGGACGTGAAGGTGGCGGTGGAGTCAACGCGTTGAGATCTGCGGATTCCGTGAGTCTGCGCCGGTTGCAGATCTCGATAAGGCGGGCCCGGAGCGGTCACGGCTGCGGCGGGCGGTAACAGACGCGGATCCTGGTGTGACGAGCCGTTGATGCGCTGAGGATCACTCGGAATGTTGAGGGCGTCGGCCCCGGCCGGTTCGGGTCGGGGCCGAACCTGTTGCCATGCGGGGCGAATGGGTGGAGGAGACGGTCGGGCCGGACCGCGTCGTCTGCGCATTTCCGGAATCGTCCCTGCGGCCCCTGGCGTGATCGACCCCGATTATCGAAACCGACTCTGTGACGAGGCGACGGACCTTTCGGTGGTCGTCCGAAGGAAAGGAGGTGAGCGCACCGCTCCCGGCTCGCCTTTGTCGTTCGGCGGTCCTACTGTCGAAGGCGTTCACGAGGAGGATGTCTGATGCGCAGCGTGACCTATTCGATGAACGTTTCGCTTGACGGCTATATCGTCGGGCCGGACGGCAACTTCGACTGGACGGCGCCCGACCCGGAGGTCTTTCGCTTCTGGATCGAGGAGATTCGACAGGTTGGCGTCCACCTGTTGGGACGACGGCTGTACGAGACGATGCTGTACTGGGAGACCGCCGACCAGGATTCCTCGCTCGACGAGGCCGAGTTGGAATGGGTCGCGCTCTGGAAGCCGCTCCCGAAAGTGGTGTTCTCCACCACGCTGTCGGCGGTACAGGGCAATGCCCGCCTGGCCTCCGGCGGTCTGGCGGAGGAGATCGAGCGGTTGCGAGCCGAGCCCGGGGAGGGCGACATCGCGATCGGGGGCGCGACTCTCGCCGCCGAGGCGGCCGCGCTGGGTTTGATCGACGAGTACCAGGCCATGGTCTACCCGGTGCTGGTCGGCGGTGGCATTCCGTTCTTTCCCCACGGCGAGCGCCGGGTGGATCTCGAACTCGTCGAGACCCGCACCTTCGCCTCGAGATTCGTCTACCTCCGTCACCGCGTGGCACGTTAGCCGGTTCGTCCGCCGAGTCCGGTGAAGCCTCGGACGAGGTCGGCGGCTGCGGGAAGGTCGGGACAAGCGTCGAGGACGCGGTCGGGCCGGCGCAGTCGCCGCTGCTCAACGCTGCGGGGCGGCGGATGACCCGCGGCCGTGGCCTGGTCGACGCCACCGGGCGACCGTCGCCGCCTTGACGGCCGGGCGCCGCGCTGCGGAATCGTCACCGAACTCGAAGCCGTGATCACCGGCCCTGACCACAAGCGCAAGTAGGCAACGGACGTTCGAGGCATCGATGGGGCTCGGACGTTGCTGGGTGGCGGCGGCCGCGTGCGAGGATGCTGCTGTGCCGGATGCGATCGACGCGGTGGACTGGGGCTCCATACCGGGCCATCCCGACTGGTATGAACCCGAGCGTGCCGCCCGTGGTCTTCGTGTTCTTTCCGAGGCAACGAACCTGGTACGGGCGGCGGAGGCCGGCTCGCAGCTCGGCGGCGGTGGAATACTGCATGGCCACAGCGCCGCCGTGTTCCCCTCTGCCGTGATCGCGACCCCGCTGCTTCTGGACATCGCCCAGCGGGGTCACCCGGCGGCAAAGGCCGCTGCGTTGGGGCTGCTTGACGAGGCTTTGTCATGCACTCCGCACGCCGGGTACACGCGGGTGGTGGCTTCCGACGGCACTGCGGTTCCCATCTGCTGTGCCATCGCCCACCATCTGCGAGCTCGCGCCGATTTTCTTGTCGGGCTGGGCAGGATGGGCAAGTCGCTTCTGGCCGACGCGGCCGTGCACTGGCGCTTCGAGATCCGCGAGTGCGTCGCCGACGGCAGCGACACGTCAGCCTTCGGCATCTTGGCCGGTTGTCTCCCCGACGGCGCGCATGCGGCGGAAATGCATCTCGCCGGTGCCGTCACCGTGCTGAACGAACTCACCCTCGAATACCCGCCCGCCGAGGGTTCTCCCGAAGCATGCCTGCGGGTGATCTCCCGGCATCCGGGCGAACTGCCGCCAGGTGCCGTGCTGTTTCCGGCGAAGTGCGGAGATCGCGTGCACTGACCGGCCTCGGGGCTGCAAGAAACCTGTCGGTACAGGGAGCGGCCGACCTCAACCGCCACACCGCGCGAACGGACCGCGTCCGCGTCCGTCCGCCGAGCGAAGGACTGACGACCGGGTGCCACGCCCGCGGATCGATCGCGGGCGGCGTCGGGCGGGGCTCGGCCGCCCGAGTTCGAGATCCGGCCGATCCTCGTCGGCGGCGGCAACGTCCGCATCAGGCGCATCCGGGCCTCGTGCACCAGCGTGCCGACACCACACCGCCCACCGCGCCGACCGGCGCAGCCACCACGCCCCACCTCGCAGATCGAGGACGTCCGCCGACCTGGGCATGCGAGCCCGCTGATGCCCGCGCCCGTCGGCAACTCGGGCGCGGGGCTTCACCCGAACCATCGGGCGCCCCGACCTGACAGCCGGCGCCTTCCACAACGTCCGGTCAGGGAGAGATGCCACTATCTTCAGCCGAGTTGACGCCAACTTCGAAGCTCGGGGCCCGCCGTGTCCACGCTCGTTGGTGTTGCGCCTGTCACCAGATCCACATCCCGCCGGTTCGGCCGCGCTCGTCGACGCCGACCAGGTGGGCTGCCTCGGGGCCCACACGTGAGGCAGGCCCCAGCGGGATGGCGAAGCGGTGTTCCCCGAAGTTCACGGCGAGGATCCGATCCGGATCCAACTCACAGCCGTCGACGGTCTTGCCGATGTAGCAGCGCAGGAGCTCCAGCGACCCCCGTGCGGGAAAACGCCATTCGCGCCCTCCGTACGATCCGAAGGGGTCGCTCAGCGCCCGCAAGACCGGTCCGTCGAAGTGCAGTTCGACGTAATCACGGACGAAAGACACGGCGCTGACCTCTTGGCCCATCAGCAGTCGGCAGGGGTCGTCCGGGTCGTTGACGATTTCCATCGGCCCATGCTGCCAGAGGCGTCCATCGACCTGGTCACGCGACCGCCCGTGGCTGATCGAGAGGACCACGTGATCGTCTCCGGGGTGGTGGTGATGATCGTCAGGAGGGGCCAACAGGACCAGTGGCCGCAGGAGCAGCCCAGGAGCGGAGTGGTGCCGGTGGAGGGGTCGGCGAATTCGGGGCCGGGTCGCCGAGGAAATGGCGTACGGGGTCGCCGACCTCGGAGAGGTGAAGGCCCTCGTGCTGGGCGCGCAGAAAGCGTTGTTCCTCGGCCGGGCCCTTGCCTAAGCGCTCCCGGCGCCAGAGGTCGCGGGTGGCATCGGCGGCGTACGCGCGCAGATCCGTACCGTCTATGCGGAAGCCCCACCGAAGGGCCGACGGCTGCTCGCCGATGGGGTAATTCAGGAACTCGATACTGTGCATGGCCGTCATCCTGAGGGGCAACGACCGTTCGTGCGCTGCCTTTTATGCGCGGCTGTCCGAATGCCGGACACCGGCGGGCCGAACATCCGCCGGCCGCCGGCCGGCCGACAGCCTCGCTGACGCGGAGCGGATACCGGCGTTGACCGACTTGAGCGGTCTGTCAGAGGGCGATCGCCCGCAGTGCTCCGACGTCGTCCGAAACGTACACGACGCGGTCCTTGACGCAGATTCGCGCCGATCCTCCCCTGGCCTCCGGGACGACCCACTTCACGCGGCCGGCGACGGCGTCCAGTGCGGTCAGGCCATTCGTCGAGGCGACGTACACGACACCGCCGTCGACCGCAGGCGTCGTGAGCGGCCCGGTCAGTTCGCGCAACCAGCGTTTTGCTCCCGACACACCGGCCAGCGCGGTGACGAAGCCGTCGGCGCTCGACGTGAACAACGTACCGTCGGCGGCCACCACGGTGCCGAGGTTGTCGAATCGCCCGGCGACCGTCGCGCTCCACTGCAAGGTGCCGGTCCGGGGGTCCGCCGCATCGATGCGACCCGCGGCGGGCATCCAGCAGACGGAGTTGCCCAGGGACGTGACAGTCCCGTGGAACGGACGGGAGGCCCCGCCGGAGCTCTGCGGTTCCGTTCGCCACAACTCCCGGTGTTTCGCCAGGTCGATGGCGATCAACCCACCGCCGTTGGTGACCAGGTACGCGACATCCCCTGACGCGGTGGGCGGGGCGGACAGTCTCGTTGCCAGTGGGAGGCCCCATTGGACCTCGCCGTTGGTCGGCTCGACGGCCCAGAAAAAGGCACCCTCCGCGGGAACGGTCATGTTCCAGGAGCACAGCAACCCCCCGTCGAAGCCGAAGCCGGGGGACTGCCTCGTGGTCGTCGCGATCTGCCAGCGGATCCGCCCCGTTTCCTGTTCCACGGCGGTCCTGCGGGGGTTGGCGTCGACGACGTGCACGAGGCCGTTGGCGACGACGGGCACCATGTGGGGGACGGGGACCTCCTCCAACTTGGGATCGAAGGTGGGGACGCGCCAGAGGTCTCGTCCGGTACGGGCGTCGAGGGCCGCGAGTTCCTTCCCCGCGACACTGACGAAGACCCGACCGCCGGATACGACCGGAGTGCCGAGTGCCCGGCCGGGAGAGCCGACGTCGCGGGACCAGAGCACGGGGGGACCCGCCGGCGTGCTCGGCTTCGAGTCGTGGCGGCGTCGGAGGAACGCCGCGGTCGGGAGCCCGAGCGCCAGAGCGCCGACACCGAGGTAGAGCGACCGTCGGCGACTCGGGCCGGCAGGCCGGCCGCCCGAATCCGTACGGGGCGAAGGGTTCGCCGCGGCCTCCGGATCCCGTGGGGGCGGGACTTCGTGCGGCTGCCGAGTCGAGGTCGGCGCCGCGGCCCCGCCGTAGTACATCCCGGGTTTCGGAGGACTGGGGATGCGCGGGTACCCGTGCGGTGTCGGCGGGGCGGAATCGGATGCGATGCCGGAAAGCGGCGCGGACGCCGCGGATATCGGGGGGTCGCCGGGAGTAAGTGCGAGCCAGGGATTCGCGGCCCGCGCCGAATCTCCGAGGTCGGGATTTCCGCTGCCGCCCCCTGCGGCCTGCTCGGCCCAGTCCGAGCCGAGCACGTCCGTAGCCACGCGCACCACTTGGTGGAGAACGCCGGCGGGCAACCAGGCCGCCTCGCGGCTCGGATCACTGGTGTCGACCATGTTGTCCAGCTCCGCCACGAGTTCCCTCGGCAATGGCCGGTCCTGCGGGCGCTTGGTCAGACATGCCTGGACGAAGCTTCGGAACTCCTGCGGTACGCCGTCGAGATCGGGCTCATGAAGCGTGATGTTCGCAAGCAGAACCGGCAACGGCCCCTCGCCGAAAGGCAGTTTGGCAGTAGATGCGTAGGCGAGGACGATCCCGCACGAGAACACATCGCTGGCCGGACCGACTTCGGCCGTCTCGAACTGCTCCGGCGACATGAAGGCGATGGAGCCGAGGGTTTGCGACGCGCGGGTGAGCGAGGTCGCGCCGGCCAAGTGGGCGATGCCGAAGTCGATCACCCGCGGCCCATCCGCCGTCAACAAGACGTTGGACGGTTTTACATCGCGGTGGACGAGGCCGGCGGCGTGGATGTGCTCGAGCGCAACCGCGAGCCCACGGGCCAAATGGCGCACGGTTCGCACCGGCAGCGGGCCGTGTGCGGCGACGGCGTCGGCGAGCGTGACGCCCGGCATGTAGGCGGTTGCCAGCCACGGTGTGGCCGCGTCCGGATCGGCGTCCACCAACCGCGCGGTGAAGACGCCGGTGACGGCTCGCGCGGCGGCGATCTCGCGGGTGAATCGACGGCGGAAATCGTCGCCGTCCTCCAGTAGATCGGAACGCACCGTCTTGACCGCGACTGTCCGGCCGCCGGGACCACGCCCCAGATACACCCGGCCCATGCCGCCGGCGCCCAGCCGACCAACCAGGTTGAAAGGCCCCAGCCGGCGCGGGTCGTCGTGGTGCAAGGGCTCCATGGTTCTCCTGTACCGCGCTCGATTTCCCACACCCTGCCAGTCGCTGTGATCATGGTCAAAAGGTCAGCCAAAAAGCGCGACACGCCCGCGCATCAGGTCCTGTCGGGCAGTCGTGCCGAGATGTGATTCCGGGGGCAGGGGGCGCATCCCGGCCGTCCGCGCCACGATTGTCTTGATCCGCAAGGACGACTCGGCGGCGTCCGCGTCCTACCGGCGTGCCGCCTCGGCTTCGGCTGCCGGCGTGCCGTTGGTGCCGATGAGGAGGGACGTCGTCACCGGGTCGAGTGCGGGTGCCCGCAGCGGAACAGCGGTTCGCGGGTGTCCAAGGGCACGCGAACCGGTGGCCTGGGTGGCGGCCATGCGCGAAGTCCTGGCCACGCCCGAGCCCCGAGGTCCGGCGGCCCGGACCGGGCGATGCGTCGCGACCCGTCGCGGTGCGGGGCTGGGGGGCAGGCGGGTCCGCTTGCCGCGTTCCACCTGGCCAAGTGCCGTAGCTGCGGCCGGCGTTACCGCATCAGCCGGTCCGCCCACGGATGCGGTCCGTAAGTCCGAGTGATGGCGCGGACGAGCCAGTGCCGCTGATCGTCGGTGAGTGTGGGCAGGGCCGCGTCGAGGTCCGCTTCGTCCTTGGGTCGTGGCTCCGTGGCCTTGTAGAAGAGTTGCACCTCCGGTGCGAGGTAGGGGATACCGTCGGCGGAGATCAGGCCGAGCGTGTCGATCGGTCGACGTACTCGCGGATCCCGGCGTGACACCCACTCCTGGTCATCGGCTTCGTCGAGCATGACCTGGATGCGCCAGGGTTCGCCCGGTGCCGGCTGGCACCAGATATCGTGAACGCCCTCGGGAAGAGCCTCGCCGGATGCCCACGGGCGCAGATTTCCCGGTGGATCGGCGGCCCACCACTTCCAGTCCGGTAGAGCCTGTTGCACGGCGAGTTGGTCGCGCCGCAGCAGCAGGACGTCAACGTCGCCGTGACCTCGGACGCGGTGGCCCACCGCGAGTTCGATGGCGAAGCCACCCGCCACCCACCAGGGGGTCTTCAGGTCGCGGAACCGGTCGGCGACCTCGGCAAGGGGCGCGGGATCCCACCTGTTCAAGGGGGTGTGCTCGTGGGTCATGCCGTCCATCCTGTTCCGTAGGCTGCTTCGAGGTGCCGATGGCCTGTAGGAGTCGGGTGCGCGGCGCGAGCGATACGCCGGCAGGGGCCGCCCCTCGCTGTGGGGAGCTCTGCGTCCTGGCAAACGCCACGAATGATCCGCAGCCGGCAAGGCGTTCCCGGACCTACGGTGCGGTCACGTCCGTCGCGTGGGTGTCGTGCCGGTGCTGCGTCGGGGTCGGTGAACCAGCCCAGCACGATGTTGCGTTCCTGTTCGGCCACCCTGCACACGCACCCGAACAGCGCGAGCGCCAGGTCGTTCTGCGCCGGCAGGTCGCCCAGACCGCTCACCACCTGCACGGGCACGTCCTCCAGGCGGTCGAGGAGGTACCGCAGGCCGGGCCGCAGGTACTCCCCGGCCCGCGCGCCCTCCGGCGGGCGGTGCCCGGCGAGCAGGTACAGGTGGTCCCGCTCGTCCTCGGTCAGCCGCAGCGCGCCCGCCAGCGCGGCGAGCACCTGGACCGAGGGCTGGGGTCCGCGGCCCTGTTCGAGCCGCATGCTGTACATCGACATCGACCCGAACGACTGTGAGCCGGACGTCCCGGCACGCGCTCCGGGGCCCGACCACCTGCGGAACGCGGAGGTCCTCCTCGCGCACGACATGCCGGCCATCAGGGCGCACGTCCTCGACGTGGCCGCGCTCAAGGGCTCACCCAGCCGTGTCGTGTCCGCCGCCGGTGAGAACTCGGGCCACGTCTGGCCGCACACGTGCGCCGCGATGCTCGCCGGCGAACCGGGGACACCCCTGGAGACGTTTCCCGGCGGCCACAACGGATACGTCTTTCGCCCGCGCGGAACCGCGGCACGGATCCGCGCGGTGCTCGGTTCCTGAGGCGCGACGGTCGGCGTCCACCTGCCGGGCGGCTGTACGAGACGATGCCGTACGCGACGTACCCCGCGTTTCTCCGGTCCGCGACACGGGAGGACAGTGCACCATCGGGTCCACGACCAGGGGTGATAGCCAATTCCTTATCGGTTTCAGGCCGATACTTGTCTTGGACCCGCGAGATTTTCTCCGCTGTACTGAGCGGCATGATCATCATTGACCGGCGTCGCCACGGATGGACCCACAGATTTCGCCCGAGTGGCGTGGCGGCCGTGGGTGTCGTGCTGACCACGCTGGCCACCGGTTGCGGCGTGCTGTCCGACGACAAAGCAACGGTGGCGGCCTCGCAGACCCCCGACAGGAGCGCACCGGCGGCCGTTTCCTCGGCGCCGCCCCCGACCGTGTCCTCGGCGGCGCCCACGGTGCGGCCGTCCTCGGCCCCGCCCACCTCGGGACCGGGATCGTCCACGCTCGTCCCCGCGCTCCAGGACGCCGCCGTGCGGGCAGTCGGGCAGAACTCGGCCGCTTCCCTGGTGGCGCTCGACATGCGCAATGGGGAGATCGTATCGACGGTGCATCGACAGGCGGGTATGTCGGGTGCGGTCGCTCCCGGTTCGACGTTCAAGATCGTGACGTCGTCGTTGCTGCTGAGCAAGGGGGTGGTGTCGCCGAACGCGAGTGCGCCGTGTCCGGCGAACTCCACGGTCAACGGTCAGAACTTCCACAATGTCGGCGGCATGTCCATACCGAAGGCAACGTTCCGCGAAGTCTTCTCCCGCTCGTGCAACACCGCGCTCATCGACCTGCGCGGGAAGATCGGTGACCGCGAACTTGCCGACTTCTCCACCAAGTACTTCGGGCTCAACAGCAACGCCTGGAAGGTTGCCGCCGGCCAGGGCACCGTGGACGGCGTGGTTCCCGCCGCGACCGGCGAGAACGACAAGGCCGCCCAGATGATCGGGCAGGGCGCGTTGAAGATGAACCCTCTGACCATGGCCTCCGTCGTGGCCACGGCCGTCACGGGCGAGTTCCATCAACCGATTCTCGAACGCGGCATGGATGTCCATACCGTCAAGGCCAAGCTTCCGAATGGCGTCAGCAGCTCCATCAGGACCATGATGATCGACTGCGCAACCACCGGCGCGGCCAAGGACGTCTTCCGCGGCATGTCCGGCGTCGGTGCCAAGACCGGAACCGCCGAGGTCGGTGACGCCACCAACGGCTGGATGGTCGCCTTCCGCGGCAACATCGCTGTAGCCGTCTACGTCGAGGGCGGTGCGTCGGGTTCCGGTGCCGCCGGCCCCATCATCCGCGATTTCCTGACGGCGGTGGCGCCCACGCGGTGATCGCGGGCGAAGCGTTCCGCCACCGCACACGTCCCGCGTCGAGGGTGTCCAGCCCCGCGGCGCAGTGCAACAGCGTCGACTTGCCCGATCCCGACGGTCCCATCACCGCGGTCCAGGTCCCGGCCGCGAGCGAGAGATCCACTCCGTCGAGGGCTCGCACCCGTGCGGAACCTGCGCCGTACGTCTTGACCGCGCGGTCGAGCTGTACCACCACAGGGTCGGGACGCGGCCCGGCGGCGCACGCCGCCTCGGAGCGCTCCGACTTCCACCGCGTATCACCGCCCATGGTCGCGACTCCCTTTCGCCGCCCCGCGGACCTCGCCGAGCGGTGGGACGAATCCACCGGCACGTCGGTCGCGGAACACGCCGGGAGGCAACCGGATCCCGGGGATGCCCAGGCATACCCGAGCCTTGCCGTACGGTTCGCGGCCGGGGTGGTGGGCTCGAACCGTCCGGGGGGGAAACGCGGCCCGCCGTCGGTGTCGATGGGAAGACCACTTCGCGAGGGTCTCTGTTCCGCGCGCCGGCCGCGGCAGCCGGGTGTCGGCGACCCCGGCTCGCCGAGAGCCCACTGCGGCGCCCGGTCCGACGAGTCCGCAGGGCGGGTCCGGGGCCGAGAGGTGTTTGCCGCGGGCCCGACGTCTCGCAACCCTCGCCGACGTCTCACTCACGTTCGATGACGTGATGCCCGTGGCTGTGACCTGGTGGAAGCGGGTGCCGAGCAGTCTTGCCCGGACCCTGGCACGCGGTACAGCATGATCTTGCGTGACGTCGCCGATCGAGGGTTCCCGAGGAAAGGAGCCTTGTCGACAGTGCCTGGCGGTGTCAGGCGAGCGAGGCGGCGCGGGCGGGGTCGATGGCGTGCCGGAGCGGCCGGTTCTGGGTGAGAAGGCGGAGTTCGTCGAGTACGAGCTGTCCGAGGCGGTGACGTTCGGCGCCCAGGGCGCCGGCCAGGTGGGGTGTCAGGACGACGTTGGGGAGGGTGAACAGGGGCGAGTCGGGGACCGGGGGTTCGGGGTGTGTTACGTCGAGTACGGCGGTGAGGTCGGGCCTGGCACGCAGGACCTGCGCGGCGGCGGTCTCGTCGATCAGTGCGCCCCGCGCGGTGTTGATCAGTGTCGCGCCCGGCCCCATGGAGTTCAGCAGCCGTGCCCCGATCGAGCCGCGGGTCTCGGGCAGAAGCGGTGCGTGGAGGCTGACGACGTGACAGGTGGCGAAGAGTTCCTCGGTGGAGATCAGCCGGACTCCCGCGCGCCGGGCGGTTTCCGGGGAGGCGACGGGATCCGCGGCGAGGACCTCGACGTCGAAGCGGGCGAGGTGGGCGGCGACGAGCCGGCCGATGTGCCCGAGTCCCAACAGGCCCACCCGTGACCGGTAGGCGCCCGGGACGTCGGGGTCGGTGGGGAAGCGGCGGCTCTGCGCCATCTCCCGCTCGATGCGGTGGGCCTGCTTCAGTCCGAGGAGGACATGGGCGAGGGTGAACTCCGCCACCGGAACGGCATTGGCCGCGGCGGCGGAGACGATCGGGATGTCGCGCTCCCAGAAGGCGGGTGTGGTCAGGTGCCGGACGGATCCCGCCGCGACGAGAACGGCCCGCAGGCGAGGGGCACGTGACAGGAGGGCGCCATCGAGGACGGGTGCGCCCCAGCCCGTGAGCAGAAGGTCGACGGTCCGCAGCGCATCGGGGTCCGCGTCGAGCTCGTGCCGGGTGAGGGGCGGACCCTGCCAGTGCACGAGCCGGCCGATCTCGGCCAGCACTTCGGGCGGGTAGACGTCGGCCCGGCGTTCTTCCTCCATGACCAACAGGGCTGTCGGTGCGGTGGCCGGTTCGTTCATGTCGGGGTGGTCTCCTCGGCCTGTGCGGTGGTGGACCGTCGGCCGGACGGTCGGCGGTTCCTGATCGGATGTGGACCGTCGGCCGGTCGGTCGGCGGTCCCTGCTCGGGTGTGATGGCAAGCGTCCGACCGAACGTCGCGGATCGGTGTGGCCTGTGCGTTGTCCGGCCCGTAGCTCGCAGGAACCATACATCGGATCATTGAAATGTCATCGCCATGACCTTGGATGCCCGATCTTCTTCGTTCGGGTGGCTGTTGTGGAGAGTGGGACGCGCCCTGGGGTGAAGGGTCGTTCCCATCGATGCCCAACTTGCCCGAGTAAGAGGCTATTTATCGGTCTCGGGTCGTCGATCCCGTCCGTCGGATCACGTGGGAGAGGGGTGCGGGAGTGCGCCGGAGGAGCGCTCTCGTCGGTCGCCAAATCTTTTGTATTCATCGGACTATTGACCGTTTGAATCGGACCCGGTTACCGTCCTGGCAAGCGCTTTCCAGGCCACGTGATGCGGCTGAAACAGGAGTTGTCATGCAGAGATCGCGATGGATCGGTGCGGGGGCCCTCGCCTCGGCACTGATCCTCACCAGCTGTACATCCGGGCCTGCGGGAGTGGATGCCAAGCAGGACTCCAAGGCGCCCCTCGAGCTCTGGACCAGGACGACGCCGGGCGGACCGGGGGAGAAGGGCGCGCTGGAGCTCGCCGCGGCGTTCGAGAAGGCCACGGGCTTCAAGGTCGAGGTCACGGCCATCTTCGACGACTTCGAGACCAAATTGCAGCAGCGGGCCGCCCAGAAGAAGCTTCCCGACATCGTCATGAACGACGTGACGCAGATCGGAACCATGCACAGCCAAGGTCTGCTCCGGGAGATCGACCTGGGCAAGATCAAGGACAACAAGCAGATTATCGGACAGGGACTGGAGTCCGGGAAGAGCCTGGACGGCAAGCAGTACGGACTCCCGTTTTCCGCGCAGGCGTCCGCGCTGCTGATCCGCAAGGACTGGCGCGAGAAGCTGAAGCTCGACGTCCCGCGGACCTGGGACGACTTCGCCGCGATGGCCGCCGCCTTCACCACCCAGGACCCCGACGGTGACGGCAAGAACAACACCGCCGGGCTCGCCGCTCCGCTGTCCACCAAGCGCGGCTACGCCTCCTGGTACTTCTCCAACTTCCTCTGGGCCGCAGGCGGCGACTTCATCACCGAGGCAGGCAAGGGCAAGTACAAGCCGGCGATGACCACCACTGCGTCCGTGCAGGCCATGCAGTGGTTCCGCGACCTGGGGTGCAAGGCCAAGGCCATCCAGCCCGGCGCCGTGACCATGGACACCCCGCCGACGAACGAGACGTTCGAGGCGGGCAAGGCCGGCATGTACGTCGTCGGCCCGTACCTGCTGCCCCGCTTCGACAAGTCCCTCGGCGCGGACAAGTACGAGGTCGTGCCGATGCCCAAGGGGCCGAAGGACGCCACCGTCCTCGCCGAGGGCAGCTCCATCTACCTGATGGCCGGCTCCGACAACCGGGCCGGCCAGGACGCCTTCGCCGGCTTCGCGGTTTCCGTCGAAGGCCAGAAGAAGGGGATGGAGGGCACCACCGGCTACACCGTGCAGATTCCGGTCAACACCACCGTGGACATCTCCCAGATCCGCCCCGACCCTCGCTGGAAGACCTACGCCCAGGCGTACCAGGACTCCGGGCGGTACGCGCCCGCCATCCCGAACTGGACGCCGGTGCGGCAGGTGACGGCGGACGCGGTGAACGCGCTGATGGCGGACTGCGGCCTCGACATCAACGCCAAGATGCGTGAGCTCGACAAGCAGCTCGCCGACATCCTCAAGGAGCAGGGGATCGCCGCGTCATGAGCCTCGACCAGGCGGAGCCGGCCGCCAAGTCGGCGAGCGGCTCCGCCCCGCGAGAAGCGGGCCGTCGGGTCGGCGGGGCCGCCGACCGCCGGGCGCGCGGCCGCAGAGGAGGACGGTGGTGGACGCCCTGGCTGTTCCTCGCCCCGGCGCTGATCCTCTCCCTGTACTTCAAGTTCATCCCCATGGTCAACGCGGTGACCATGTCCTTCCAGGAGGTTCAGCCCTACCTGGGAAACCGGTGGGTCGGCACCGACAACTACAGCACGGTGTTGCAGTCCCACGGGTTCCGCGAGGCCGTCTGGCACACGATCGTCCTCGCCGTCGGCCAGACCTTCGGTGCGATGGCGCTCGGCTTCGCACTGGCCCTGCTGATGGAGGGGCAGAGCCGTCGACTGGGATTCGTGCGCTCCGCCGCGTTCCTTCCGGTGGTGGTGCCGATGGCGGTGGTCGCCGAACTGTGGCGGATCATGTACCACCCGACCGGCGACGGCATGCTCAACTCCATTCTCGCTCTGGCGGGAATGGGCCCGTCGGGGTTCATCAACGACCCCGACACCTCGATGGCCTCCATCATGGTCACCGGCATCTGGCGCGGCGCCCCCTACGACATGATGATCTTCCTCGCCGGTCTGACGAGTGTGGACCGCGGTCTGTACGAGGCGGCCAGGGTCGACGGTGCCTCCCGGTGGCAGCGGGTGCGGTACGTGACGGTGCCCGGGCTGCGTTCGGTGTTCTCGATCCTGTTCATCCTCGCCGCGATTCGCGGACTGCGCGTGTTCACCGAGGTGTTCCTGCTGACCAACGGCGGGCCCAACGGCTCCACCGAGGTCGTCATGACCCTCATCTACAAGCTCGGGCTCGAGCAGAACCGGCTCGGTGTCGGTGCGGCGGGAGCGGTCCTGCTGTTCGTCGCGACGCTGATCCTGACCGTCATCGTCCAACTGCTGCGGCGGAGGGAGAGCAAGTGAGCGAGTCGACCGAAACCGCGCTGGGCCTGACCGAGAGCCGCAGCATCGGCGGACGGATTCTGAAGGCCGTCGTCTACCTCGTGGTCCTGACCATGTTCGCGGGTCCGCTGCTGGCCCTGCTCGTCGGCGCCTTCGGCGACATCAAGGACCCGACGCAGCTGAGCATCGTGCCCTCGGGCTTCACGTTGGAGAACTTCGACATAGCCTTCGACCAAGGGGTGCTCAAGTATCTGCTGAACTCCTTCTTCGTCGTCGGCTTCGGGCTGCTGCTCCAGGTGTCCGTCTCCGTCCTGGCCGGATACGCGCTGGCCAGGAAAGTCTTCCCGGGAATGACACTGGCGCTCGTCGCCATCCTGGCGACGCTGATGCTGCCCGAGGAGATCCTGGCCCTCCCGCTGTCCGTCATTCTTTCCGACCTGCCGGTCGTGCACTTCAACCTCATCGGCACCCTCGCCGGCATGATCGTCCCGCTCGGCGCCTGGGGATTCTCCATCCTGGTGATGACCGAGTTCATGAAGGACGTGCCGCGCGAACTCGAGGAGGCTGCGCGAATCGACGGCGCCGGGGACTTCCGGATCTTCGCCCAGATCATCCTGCCGATGTGCAAGCCCGCGCTCGGCGTCATCGGGGTCTTCGGCTTCACGATGATCTGGGACCAGTACCTGCTGCCCCTGCTCGTGGCCACCGACTCCTCCTCGTACACGCTGCCGCTGGCGCTGCGAACCCTGCGGATCGACCCGGCCGTGACCCCCGGCGTGGTGATGGCGGCCTCGCTGCTGGCGCTGCTGCCCTCGGTGATCGTCTTCCTGTTCTTCCAGCGGTCCTTCGTCAGCGGCCTGTCCTCCGGGGCACTCAAGGGCTGACCCGCACACCCGTCGGCTCCGCCCCCACCCCCTCCCGTACGACCAGCCCGACGCGCACCCAAAAGCCACCGCGCGCCGACGGCCGACGAGAAAGAGCGATTCCCCATGACCGCGAGCGCTGACACCCCGCAGGCGCGTCCGTCCGCGACCCCGGGTCCCGAGGCAGGCCCGGAGACGAACTGGTTCACCACCGCCCGGTTCGGCATGTTCGTGCACTGGGGTCTGTACTCCCTCGCCGCACGGCACGAGTGGGTGAAGAACCGCGAGGAACTGACCGACGAGCAGTACCAGGTGTACTTCGACCACTTCGACCCCGACCGCTACGACCCCGCCGAGTGGGCCAGGGCGGCCAAGGCCGCGGGCATGCGGTACGTCGTGCTCACCACCAAGCACCACGACGGCTTCTGCCTGTGGGACAGCGCCCTCACCGAGTACAAGGTCACCAACACCCCGCACGGCCGTGACCTCGTGGGGCCGTTCGTCGAGGCGTGCCGCGCCGAGGGGCTCAAGGTCGGTCTCTACTACTCGCTGATCGACTGGCACCACCCGTCCTTCCCCGTGGACGGCACGCATCCACAGCGCGACGACGAGGCGTTCAAGGTCGCCAACGCCGACCGGGACATCCGCGAGTACCAGCGCTATCTGCACGGCCAGGTCCGCGAACTGCTGACCTCGTTCGGACGGATCGACTACCTGTTCTTCGACTTCTCGTATGCCGAGCGCTCGTGGTGGGGCGGCAAGGGACCCGACGACTGGGACTCCCCGCAGCTCCTGCGGACGATTCGCGAACTGCAACCGCACGTCCTCGTCAACGATCGGACCGGCCTTCCCGGGGACTTCGTCACCCCCGAGCAGTACCAGCCGTCCGGTCCCATGACCGAGAACGGGCGACCCGTGCTGTGGGAAGCCTGCCAGACGCTCAACGGCAGCTGGGGCTACGACCGGGACAACCTGGACCACAAGAGTCCGGACCTGCTGATCCGCATGCTCGTCGACGGGGTGTCCAAGGGCGGCAACCTGCTGCTCAACGTGGGGCCCGACGGTCGTGGCGCGCTCGACCCGCGCGACACCGCGATCCTCGACGAGATCGGCCGGTGGATGCACCTGCACGAGCGGTCGATTCGCGACTGCGGCCCCTCCTCGTACACCGCCCCCGCCGAATGCCGGTACACCCAACGCGGCGACCGGCTCTACGTGCACCTGTTCGCCTGGCCGATGCGTCACCTGCACCTACCGGGCCTGGCCGGCCGGGTGCGCTACGCCCAACTGCTCAACGACGCGTCCGAGATCATCCCGGTCCACATCGACCCGGACCGTCCCGCGGTCAACACCGAGATGGGCGGCCAGCCCGCCGGAACGCTGACGCTCCAGATCCCGGTCGGGCGCCCCGACACCCCCGTACCCGTCATCGAACTGTTCCTGGACGCCCAGGCGACCCAGGACGCCGAGGACACCACCCGGGACACCCCGACCGCCGGCTGATCACAGGCCGGAACACCGTCCGTACCTCCACCACATCCTCACGGAGGCACCATGCAACGCCGCACGTTCCTGATGGGTACCGCGGCAGGGGTGGCGCTGGCCGCCGCCCCCGTCGGCGGAGCGCTGACCGCGAGCGCGAGCGCGGCCCCCAGGGCCGTCCGCACACTGGACGAGCTGCAGGCCGCGATCGACCGGGCACGACCCGGCGACCGGATCGTGGTGGCCGACGGGACCTACACCGTCCCCTCGGACCGCCCGCTCACCATTCGGAACAAGAAGGGCACCGGGCGCGCGCCCATCACCATCGCGGCCCGGACGCAGGGCGGCGTCATCCTGGAAGGCGAGCACAGCTTCGTCCTCGAAGCGTCGTGCCACATCACCCTCGGCGGCTTCTCCTTCCGGCAGCGGAACACCCTGGACATCCCCCCGGACTGCTCGCACATCAGACTCACCCGCAACGACATCCACCTGGCCGACATCGAGGGCGTGCACTGGGTGATGGTGCGCGCGGACGACAGCACGGTCGACCACAACCACTTCCACGGCAAGAGCACCCTCGGCATCTACCTCGGCATCGAGGGCGCGAACACCGAGGAAATGGCCCAGCGCGTCCACGTGTACCGCAACTACTTCTCCGACCACACCTTCACCGGCTCCAACGGCGGCGAACCGATCCGGCTGGGCGTCAGCCCCCGCGCCCTGTCCAGCGCCCACGCGATCGTCGAGTACAACCTGTTCGAGCGGGCCAACGGGGACCCCGAAGCGATCTCGGTGAAGAGTTCGGACAACACCATCCGGTACAACACCATCCGCAACAGTTTCGGCGGGATCGTACTGCGGCACGGCAACCGCAACCGGGTGGAGGCCAACCACTTCATCGACGGCACCGAAGGCGTGCGGATCTATGGCAACGACCATGTGATCGTCAACAACCACCTCTCCGGCCTGGCCGGGCGCGCCCTGGTGATCGGCAGCGGATCGGAGCGCGATCACCTGCCCGGCGAGACGCCCGAGGCGCGCCGCGGCAACGACGCCCCCGACCGCATCCTGATCGCCCACAACACCCTGGTGAACAACGGCGGCACGATCTCCGGCGAGAGCCAGCGCCCGCACGAGCCGCGCGACGTCACCGTCGCCGACAACCTGCTCGTCGCGGACACGGGCCAACTGGTCGCCATGGCCAACACCGTGCGCTTCACCTGGACGGGCAATCTCCTGTGGGGCGCCGCCGCGGACGGCAACATCCCCGCCGGGGGCGGTACCCGGGTCGACCCGAAGCTGGTGAAGGACGCGTACGGCATCGCCCGCCCGGCCGCCGGCAGCCCCGCCATCGACGCCGGCACGCCGCGCCGGCCGCGCATCACGCACGACATCGACGGACAGCCCCGCACCAGGACGCCGGACGTGGGCGCGCACGAATACTTCCGCCGGCCTCCGAGGCGCGGACCCCTGACGCCTGCCGACGTCGGTCCCCGGGCCCACTGAGCGCTCCCGCCCACTTCGATCCAGGAGGCATCATGCAACGACGCACGTTCCTCAAGAGCTCGGCCGTGGCCGCACTTGCCGCGGTACCCCTCACCACCTCGCTGTCGGGCAGCGCATCGGCGGCCGATATCCCGGTCTCCTCCCTCGCGGCGCTGCAGAGCGCGATCAACGGCGCCGCACCCGGTGACCGGATCGTCGTCGCCGACGGAACCTATACGGTCCCCTCGGGCGGCTCGATCAACATCTCCGGCAAGAACGGCACGAGCGCCGCACCCATCACCATCGTGTCGAAGACGCGCGGCGGTGTGGTGCTGCGGGGCGCACGCGGCTTCGTGCTCGGCAATTCGAGCAACATCGTCATCAGCGGCTTCGCCTTCCGGCAGAGCACCACGCTCGAGATCCCGACGACCTGCTCGGCGATCCGGCTGACTCGCAACGACTTCCAGTTCGCGGACAGCGGCGATCCGTATTGGGTCGTCGTCCGGGCGAACGACACGAAGATCGACCGGAACCATTTCCACAACAAGACC
Organism: Embleya sp. NPDC050154; assembly: GCF_044460165.1. Lineage (NCBI taxonomy): Bacteria > Bacillati > Actinomycetota > Actinomycetes > Kitasatosporales > Streptomycetaceae > Embleya > Embleya sp. NPDC050154. Next base: position 174,380 of record NZ_JBITJP010000016.1, on the reverse strand, counting down.
ACCACGGGCATCTTCATCGTCGTCGACGGTCCCGGCAAGACCGACATGGCCCAGAACGTGCAGATCTTCCGCAACCACTTCTCCGACCACAGCTTCACCGGGGACAACGGCGGCGAGCCCATCCGCTTCGGCGTCAGCGGCCGGGCCCTGGCCGACGCCGGCGGAAAGGTGGAGTACAACCTGTTCGAGCGCTGCGACGGCGACCCCGAGGCCATCTCGGTGAAGTCCTCGGGCAACACCATCCGGTACAACACCATCCGCGACAGCCGCGGCGGCATCGTGCTGCGACACGGCAACGGTTCGACGGTGGAGGGAAACTACCTGATCGGCGGCATCGACGGGGTACGGATCTACGGCAACGACCATGTGATCGTCAACAACTACCTCAGCGGGCTGTCCGGCCGGGCCCTGGTGGTCGGCAGCGGCAGCACCCGTGACCACACCCCGAGTGAGACGGAGACCCAGCGGCGGGGCAACGACGCCTGCGACCGCGCGGTGATCGCGCACAACTCCCTGATCAACAACGCCGGCATGCTGTCGGGCGAGACGCGGGCGTTCGAACCGCAGGACGTGACCATCGCCGACAACCTGCTGGTCGGCGACTCCGGCAGCCTCGTCGCCATGGGAGCCACCTCCGGCTTCACCTGGCAGAGCAACCTGCTGTGGGGAGCGGCCGCCAACGGCAACATCCCCGCCGGAAGCTTCATCCGGGCCGACCCCCGGCTCAGTCAGGGCACGGACGGTGTTCTGCGGCTGACGGCGAGCAGCCCGGCGATCGGCGCGGCCACGCTGGGCGGCATAGTCCTGGCCGACGACATCGACGGGGACCAGCGCGGCAGCGTACGGGACATCGGCGCCGACGAGTACGCGACGACGCCCGCACTCCGGCACCCCCTCACCGCCGCGGACGTGGGCCCGAACGCCCCCTGAGCGACCACCGGTGGCGGGGCGCCGCACGCCTGACCGGTCCGTCCACCCGACTCCGCCGGTCCATCCGACCCGGTCCGCCCGACCCCCGTGCGGGCGGACCGCGTCGGACCCCCCACAGGGCGATCGCAGACCATCCGCAGGCCGACCGCAGGAAGGCAGGGCCATGACCGAGGACAGCACCCGGAGTGCGGCGGACCGCTCCCCGCTCCGCCCGCCGGCCGGGCCGACGGACACAGCGGGGGGCGGACGGACCCGTCTGGGCCTGTGCTCGGTCACCTTCCGCCGGCTGCCCGCCGCCGAGGTCGCGCGACGCGCGGCCGACGCGGGCCTGGAGGTGATCGAGTGGGGAGCGGACGTGCACGCGCCCGCGGGGGAGCCCGACACGGTCCGCGCGGTCCGTGAGGTCTCCGACCGCCACGGGCTGGTCTGTTGCTCGTACGGTTCGTACTTTCGCGCCACTCCCGCCGAGTTGGCCGCGTTCCCCGCTGTCGCCCGGGCCGCCGGTCTGCTCGGGGCACCCCGGGTACGGGTCTGGGCGGGCGGAACCGGATCGCGGTCCGCCCTGCCGGACGAGCGGCACGAAACCGTGCGCTGCCTGCGGGAGGCGGCCCGGATCGCCGCGGACCACGGCCTGGAGCTCGCGCCGGAGTTCCACGGTCGAACGCTCACCGACACCGTCGCCTCGACCGTCCGGTTGCTGGACGAGGTGGGCGCGGACAACGTCCGCACGTACTGGCAGCCGCCGCAGGACACCCCCGACGAGCAGGCGCTGGCGGGGCTCGTCGAACTCGGCGACCGGGTCACCGCCGTACATGTCTTCTCGTGGTGGCCGGGCAACAACCGGCTGCCGCTGGCGGACCGCCGGGACCTGTGGACCACGGCCCTCGACCTGTTGGCGGGCCGGGGCGTCGAGGCGCTCCTGGAGTTCGTCCCCGGTGACGACCCCGCGGTGCTGGCGCGCGAGGCCGAGACCCTGAGGCGCGCCGCGGCACAAACCTCCTCGATCCGACGCGGTCGATCGTGATCCGGCGGGTCACGAGTGAGATGTCCCGTCGCCCGCCCACCCACCAAGACGCCAGGACGGCAGGCATGCCACTCGAGAACGACGACACGCTCGTGTTCATCGGCGACTCCATCACCGACGCGGGCCGAGACCGTGCGGATCCCGCATCTCTCGGCGGGGGATACGTCCGCGAGATCGCGCGGACTCTGCGCGAGCGGGCGCACGACGGACCCGGCCCCCGCGTCGTCAACAGGGGGATCAACGGCCACCGCGTGTACGACCTGGAATCCCGCTGGAGTACCGACGTCATGGACCACCGACCCACTGTCGTCACGGTCAAGATCGGCATCAACGACACCTGGCGACGCTACGACCGCAACCTCGCCAGTCCGGTCGACGAGTTCGAGGCGTGCCTCGACCGCCTGCTCGCGGCCACCACGCGGAAGTCGTCCGCACGGCTGGTCGTCATCACCCCGTTCCTGCTTCCGGTCGGACCGGACCAGGAACGCTGGTTCGAGGACTTGTCGCCGCGTACCGACGCCGTCCTGCGGGCCGCTGCGCACAACGGAGCCCGAGTGGTTCGCGCGGACCTCGTGCTGTCCCGCGCGGCGCGGGACCGGGAGCCGGCGGAGCTGGCCCCGGACGGCGTGCACCCGAGTCCTCTGGGGCATCGGTTGATCGCCGACGCCTGGCTCGCCGAGGTCGCTCCCGCGGCCCTGGACGCACGGCGGTAGCAGCGCCGCGGGTCAGCACGATCGGAGCGTCGGATGCGCGCGCGCTCGCGTTCGTGCAGACCCTGGATCCGGTGCGGTCACCGCCCGGCCGGCTCTTCTCACCAGGGCCCGCCGCGGATGGAGCGGTGGTCGACGAAGTCCGCGATCCGGTACCGCTTTTCACGAACTCGGACGCCGGGTTCGCCGAGCCTGGGTTGTCGAGCCGCGGACGACCAGCTTTACCGGCAGGGTCATGGGCTTGCCGGTGCGCGGTGCCGGGTTGCCGCGCGAGGACAGCAGCGCGTCGACGGCAGCCCGTCCCTGGGCGCGCAGCGGGGCGGCGACGGTGGTCAGCCCGGGCCTGACGATGCGCGTCGGGAAGATGTCGTCGAAGCCGACCACGCTGACGTCCTCGGGAACTCGGGCGCCGCGCGCCTGGAGAGCGAGCATGGCGCCGATCGCCAGTTGGTCGTTGTAGGCCACGACGGCGGTCGGCAGGTCCTGGGGGAGCGCGTCGGCGGCTTCGCGACCGCCTGCGACCGTCGGCGCGAACGGGCCCACGCGCTGCACCCGCATGTCCAGCCCGATCGCCGCCTCGCGCAGGCTCCGCAAGCGCATCCCGTCCGCCCAGGATGCCTCCGGACCGGCCACGTAGGTCACCGTGCGATGCCCCAACCGGGCCAGATGTTCCGCGGTCACGAACATGCCGTGCGGGTTGTCGAGGGTGATGCTGGGAACGTCGGCGACATCCCGGTTGAGGACGACCACCGGCCGCTGCTTGGCAGTCATGCGGATGGCCGAGTCCGACAGTCGGGTACCCGCCAGTACGAGTCCCTCGACTGCGGGCAACGCCCTTTCCAGACTGGCGCGTTCCACCCGATCGGACTCCTGGGCGTCGATCAGCAGGAGAACGAAGCCGGCCTCGGCGGCGGCGGACTCGGCTCCCCGGATGATCTCGGCGTAGAACGGGTTGGTCACGTCGGAAACCACCAGCGCGAGCATCGAGGTGCGGCCGGTGGGCAGTCCCGACGCCAACGGATTCACGCGGTAGCCGAGCTCCGCGGCCACCCGCCGGATGCGTTCCGCGGTCGCCGCGTTGACCCGGCCCGGCCTGGCGAACGCCCGGGACACGGTGGACGCGGCCACCCCTGCGGCCCGGGCGACGTCGTAGATCGTCGGTGCCTTGCTCCCGCCGGTCGCGGCGGTCGGCGCGTCGTCACGCTCGCTCACCCGATCTCACTTCCGTTCTCGTGGGAAAGCCGCAGGTCTGGGGCGGCGACACCCGGTATCGGACGACCCTATGGCTGCCCAAGGGATGGGTGGGAGGCAGCGCACTGTACTCCGTTCGACGCCGTCACCCCGGCGTGGCCGTCGTCGAAACGGCTACGCGGCGGGCCACCCGGCTGCCCGAACAGCGGTCCCCCGCCGAGGGGCGAGACAGGTGCCCGCGGCGGTGGCGCGGAATCAGGCGGGTTCGGGGGTGAGCGTTTGCGGGGTGGGGGCGCTGGAGGTCAGGCCGGCTTGGTGGGCGGCTGTGGTGGTGGCGGCGAGGACGGCGTGGACGGGGAGGCCGAGACGGGCGGCGAGGGCGGCGGCGGGGGCGAACTCGGGGGTTGCCTGGAGGATTCTGCCGCAATGGTGGCCCACCTTGACGGGGAGGCGGCTGCCGAGGACGTCCACGTGGGTCCAGCCTCGTTGGAGTTCGGTTTTGCGGACCGGCCGTTCGCGTACGCCCAGGGTGGTGGTGAGGCGGAAGACGGCTTCACGGAGGGGTTGGGCGCCTTGCGGCGGGCACAGGACGGAGAGCGTGTGCGCGGGGCGGCCCTTCTTCATGAGGATGGGGGTCAGCCAGGCGTCCGAGGCGCCGGCCTCCATCAGGGATGCGAGGACGCTGGGCCATGCGCGCGGGTCCAGGTCGTCGATATTGGTTTCCAGGACGACGGCTTCGGTGGCGTCGAAGACGGAGTCGAGGGTGGTGGCGGGGGCCGGGGTGCCGAGGAAGACGCGGGTGACGTTGGGGCGTCCGGGGGTGTCGCGGCTGCCGGCCCCGATGCCGGTTCGCTCCAGACGCAGGTGTGGCAGGGGAGCGCATTCGCGGGCCAGGGTGGTGAGCAGCGCCAGGCCGGTGGGGGTGGCGAGTTCGCCCTCGGCGCCCGCGAACACCTGCCACTCGGCGGCGAGTTCGGCCACCGCGGGGGCGGGGACGGGAAGTTCGCCGTGGGCGGTGGTGACGCGGCCGGCGCCCAACGCCACGGGACCTGCCGTCAGATCGGTCACGGCGAGGTCGTGCAGCGCGGCACAGACGCCGACGACGTCTGCGATCGAGTCCCAGGCACCCACCTCGTGGAAGTGCACCTCTTCCGTCGTGGTGCCGTGTACGTGTGCCTCGGCGACGGCGAGGCGGGCGAAGGCGGCGAGGGCCGACGCGCGGACCGGATCGGCCAGGGGCGCCCGCTCGATGAGGCGGCGTACGTCACGCCACGTTCGGTGTGCGTGGTCGTCGTCGCTCGGCGTCACCTGGATCCGCGTCGCTCGCATCCCGGCGCGGGTGACCTGTGTCTGTGCGAGGCGTACCTCGCCGGGGACCACGGCCTCCACCGCGGCACGCACGGTGCTCAACGCGGCCCCGGCGTCGACGAGGGCGGCGAGCAGCATGTCCCCGGCGATGCCGGCGGACGCATCGACCCACGCGGCCCTCATGGGCGCAACCGATGCAGGACCTCGCCGGCTTGCGGCACGACGAGTGTGTCCGGGTCGGCGTCGAACGCCGCGAAGTCCACCGCGGAGGGGTCCAGATGGCCGAGGTTCGCCCCGCGGACGACGTCTTCGGGAATGCCGGTCGCGAGGGTGACGGTCAACCGGCAGCGCTCGCCGCGCTCTTCGTCGTACGTACCCGCGCCGCGCAGGTGTGTGGAGTGCGCCAGGACGCCCCAGTGCAGGTGCTTGAAGCGCTCCCACTGCTTGGTGAAGTAGTCGCGGCAGTGGTAGCCGATCTCCTCGATCTCCGGGTGCATCGCGGAGATCGTCCGCACGTGCGGCGCGTACAGGATGACCTCGCCGCCGTCCGCGACGACCGGTTCCAGCTTGTAGAAGCCTTTCGCCGCGGTCCAGATGTCCTCGTACTTCTCCGGGATCACGGACAACACACGCCGCACCGGGGCGTCGAGGTAGCGGACGTGGACCTGCGCGGACACGTCGGCCGCCGCCGACCAGGCCGCCTCCGGGGTCCCGTACGCCATCGAGTGCAGTGCCCCGGTGCCGGATTCGACCACGACGCACAGCGCGCGCCTGCGGCTCGGGATCAGCGCGGCGGCCTCGTGGATCAGCGCGCGGACCGGGGTGATGCCGCGCGTTCCGATGATCTCCGCGCTGGTGATCAGGGCCCCGAGCCAGTGCGACAGGTCGATGATGTCGGCGCCCGCGACGCCGGGGAAGAAGTACTTGTCACCGCCGGAGAAGCCGACCACTTCGTGCGGGAAGACCGGGCCGACGACCAGGGCCACGTCGTGCTCCACGACGGCCCGGTTGAGGCGTACGTCGACCTCTTGGCGCAGCAGCCCGCCGGACAACTCGGCCACGCGCTCGGCGCCGATGGTGCCGACCGAGGCGAACGTCGACGGCTTCCACCACTCGTGGTTGAGGACGGTCATGCCCGGCAGCGGCGGGACGTGGGCGGCCAATTCGGCCTCGCCCATCGGCGCGTGCGTACCCAACGCGACAAGCACCGTCAACCGGGAGACCCGGCCGTACAGCGCGTCGTGCACCGCGGCGAGCAGCAGCGGAAGCGGGCAACTGCGGGTGCCGTCGGGTACCACCAGGCATACGCTCCGGCCGTCGAGATCCTCGTCGGCCAGTTGTTCGGCGACGAAGGCTCGCACCTGGGCCTCGGGAAGGACCGCGCCCGGCCCACCGATCTGTGCTGTCATGGCGGCCAGAGGACCATGGCGTCCGGCGCGGTGCAAGTGCCCAGGGCAACACATGGCAACCGGTTGCCGCGCCGGGCCGACGGCAACGAACATGCCGTCATGCCAAGCCTCCACTCCGACCGACTACTTCCCGTCGACCCCGGTGTGCGGGCTCTCGCCCGGCGCCGCCACGAGATGGTGCGCGACCTGCCGATCCCGTCACCGCACCGGCTCTACCGGGACGAGACGTTCGAGGCGGCGGCGGAACCGGTGAGCGTCAACCCGCGAAAGGTCTTCGAACTGTGACCGCCCAACCCGCGACCCGGCCCTTGTCCCGCGCGGTCGACGGACGCCCCGCCGCGCCGGTGCGCATGCTGCACCTCGGCCTGGGCGGCTTCTTCCGGGCCCATCAGGCCTGGTACACCGAGCACGCCGGCGACGCCGACCGGTGGGGCATCGCGGCGTTCACCGGGCGCAGCACCGCGATCGCCGAGCGGCTGACCGCCCAGGACGGGCTCTACACGCTGGCCACCCGTGCTCCCGACCGCGACCGCTTCGAGGTGGTCGGTTCGCTCACCTCGGCGCACTCCGGCGGCGACCACGCCGCGTGGCTGGACTACTGGCGGCGGCCGGAACTCGCGGTGGTCACCCTGACGGTCACCGAGGCGGCGTACACACGCACCCCCGGAGGCGGCCTGGACACCGGACGCGCCGATGTGAGTGCCGATATCGCCGCACTCCGGGTCGACCCGAACGCTCCGGTATCGACCGTCGCCGCGCGGCTGTTGGCCGGGCTGGCCGCCAGGCAGCGCGCGGGCGGCGGCCCCGTGGCTGTCGTGCCGTGCGACAACCTGCCGGGAAACGGCGAGGTCACCGCACGGGTGATCGGCGAACTGGCGGACGCGATCGGGCGCCCCGGATGGCGCGACGCGGCCGCGCACGCCTCGTACGTCGGCACCATGGTCGACCGGATCACCCCGTGGACCACCGCGGACGACGTGGCCGCCGTCCGCGACGCGACCGGGCGCCGCGACGAAGTCCCCGTCGTCACCGAGCCGTTCACCGAGTGGGTGCTGCACGGCGAATTTCCGGCCGGGCGGCCCCGCTGGGAGGACGCCGGTGCCCGCTTCGTCGCCGACGTCACGCCGTACGAGGAACGCAAACTGTCGCTGCTCAACGGCGCCCACTCGCTGTTGGCGTACGCGGCGCCGTTCCGCGGGCACGCCACCGTCGCCGAGGCCGTGGCCGATCCGGTCTGCCGGGTCTGGGTGCGCGAGTGGTGGGTCGAGGCCTCGGCCCACCTGGACTTCCCGGAAACCGCGCTGGCCGCCTACCGGGACGCGCTGACGACCCGTTTCGCGAACCCGCGCATCCGGCACACCCTCGCCAAGATCGCCGAGGACGGAGCCCAGAAGATCCCGGTGCGCGTCCTTCCCACGCTCTACGCCGAGCGCACGTCCGGGGCGATGCCGCCCGGCGCGCTCCGCGTCATCGCCGCGTGGCTACTGCACCTGCGCGGAAGCAACGGGATCCCCGTACGAGACGGCGCAGCCCCGGTCCTCACCGGATCACCGTCCGACGCCGCGCACGCCGTGCTGGCCTTCCTCGATCCCGCCCTCGCCCGAGACACCGAACTGGTCGAGGCGCTCACCGCCCGCGCCTGGGAACTCGCCTGACCGAAGACGTCGTCATCGGCGTGGACGTCGGAAACCTGGGACACCCCCCGGACCGACAAGTATCAGCAGGAGGAGAAGCACGTCATGCTCCCCGGACTGTCCGACACCGACAGCGATGCCGCCGACCGCGTCGGAACACTGCTCCACACGCCCGGACGGCTCGGTGTGGCCTTCTCCGGGGGAGTGGACTCCTCCGTGCTGTTGGCCCTGGCCGTCCGAGCGCTGGGCGCCGACCGCGTGGTCGCGGTGCTCGGCGTCTCGCCCAGCCTCGCCGCGGACGAGCGCACGGCAGCCCTGCGGGTTGCCGCGAGGATCGGTGCGCGCGTGGTCGAGGTCGCCACCCATGAGGGCGACCTGCCGGCCTACCGGGCCAACGGCCCCGACCGGTGCTTCCACTGCAAGGACGAGTTGTTCGCCCGCATTTCCGCGGAGGTGGTCCGGGCGCACGGCCTGACGGCCGTCGCCTACGGGGAGAACGCCGACGACGTGGTGCGCGCGGACCGTCCCGGCGGCAGGGCCGCCGTGCGCCACCGGGTGCTGCGCCCGCTCGCCGACGCGGGCCTGGACAAGGCGGCGGTCCGCCGGATCGCCGCCGCGCTGGACCTGCCGTGCGCGGACAAACCGGCCGCGCCTTGTCTGGCCTCGCGGATCCCGCACTTCAGTGAGGTCACACCGCAAAAGCTGAGACAGGTGGAGGTGGCGGAACGGGGCCTGCGGGGGCTTGGCTTCAGCGACTGCCGGGTCCGCCACCACGGCGATGTCGCACGGATCGAGGTGCCCGTCGCCGAGATCGCGGCGCTCGCGGGCGACCTGCGCGAGGAGGCTCTGGCGGTGGTCCGTGCCGCCGGGTTCCGGATGGTCGCCGTCGATCTCGCAGGCATGCAATCGGGTGCCTTCACGCTTTCCCTGATCGGAGTCCGCCATGGCTGAATCGTTTGCACGCCTCGACCACGAACGGATCGACCGTAGGGGATATCCGGAGGCGATCTTCTGCGAGGGGAAGACCCCGGACCAGGTGGGCGCGATCGCTGCCGAGCTGCGCGAGCGCGGCCGGGCGGTGGCCCTGTTCACTCGCGCCGGTCCCGATCACGCGCGGGCCGTCCTCGCCGAGCTGCCCGACGCCCGGCACGAGTCGGACGCCCGGCTGCTGGTGTGGCCGCCCGAACCGCCCGCTCCGGAGGGAGGTCTCGTGGTGGTGTTGGCGGCGGGTACCTCCGACCTCCCGGTGGCGCTCGAGGCCGAACTGACCGCCCGCTATCTGGGACGGCGCTGTGAGTCGGCCGTGGACGTGGGCGTCGCCGGGCTCCACCGCGTGATCGGCATGCTCGACCTGCTGCGTTCCGCCCGGGTCGTGGTGGTCGCCGCGGGTATGGACGGCGCGCTGCCCAGCGTGGTGGCGGGGCTGATCGCCGCGCCCGTCGTCGCGGTGCCGACCTCCGTCGGCTACGGAGCGGCTTTCGGCGGCCTGGCACCCCTGCTGTCGATGCTCAACGCGTGCAGCCCCGGGGTCGCGGTCGTCAACATCGACAACGGCTTCGGGGCCGGGCACCTCGCCGCGCAGATCGCGGCACCCGTCACGCCGGCGGCGGCCGGCGCTCCGTCGTGGGGGTCGGCCGGGCGGGAATGAGCCGCGCCCCGGGGCCGGATACCCCCGGCGGTTTCGAGGACCGGCGCCGACCCGAGGTCCAGCCTCGACCCGAGGTCCGTGATCGGAGGCGAGGTCCATGATCGGACGCGAGGTCCGTGATCGGATGTGAAACGGGTGGCAGACCGCGCAGTCGCCTGGCCATCCGCGGCGTCCTGATATGCCGTCCCATCTCGATCCGTGTCGTCGGGGTTTTCTCCGTCAGGGCGGCAGGGCGCTCGGTCCCACGCATGGCCCAAGTCGTCGACGGGCCTTGCCGATCGGCGCCTGTGCCCACATCCGCACACGAGCTCTCGTGGCAACACATGACAACCGATTGCCGTGGCCTCCGGCTGCGGACAACCATGCGGAGTATGCCCTCCTCACTCCATCCCGACCGGCTCTTGCCCGTCGACGCACAAGCACGCGCCGTCGCCCGCCGTCTCTACGAAGCGGTCCGCGATCTGCCGATCCTGTCGCCACACGGTCACGTGGACCCGCGGTTGCTGGTCGACGACAAGCCGTTCAGCGACCCGGCGAGTCTGCTGATCTCCTCCGATCACTACGTCACGCGCCTGCTGCACGCCTGCGGTGTCCCGCTGGACGAACTCGGGGTAGGGCAGGGACCACTGTCCGAACAGCAGGGCCGCCAGGCGTGGCGCACGATGTGTGAGCACTGGACCGCCTTCCGAGGGACCCCTGTCCGCTACTGGATGGAGGCGGAACTCGTCGAGATCTTCGGCGTGACCGAGCGGCCCGCCGCCGCCACGGCCGACCGGATCTACGACCGGATCGCCGCGCGGCTGGCCGATCCGGCCTTCCACCCGCGGGCGCTGTTCCGCCGCTTCGGCATCGAGGTGCTGGCCACCACCGACGATCCCGCGGACGATCTGGCCGCTCACCGGGCACTTGCCGCCGACCCCACCTGGACGGCGCGAGTCCTGCCCACCTTCCGACCCGACCGCTACCTGGAGCCCGGTCAGGGTTGGGGAGAAGCCATGTCCCGCCTGGGCGAGGCCGCGGACATCGACACCTCGGACTACGACGGCTACATCCGGGCGTTGGAAGACCGACGACGCCACTTCATCGCGCACGGCGCCACCTCCGCCGACCACAGCCACCCGGACGTGGGCACCGAACCGCTGACCCACGGCGAGGCCGCCCGTATCTACCGGGCCGCCTTGCGGGGCACGGCGAGCGAAGCCGAGGGCGTCGCCTTCCGTCGACACATGCTGCTCGAGATGGCTCGCATGTCCTGCGACGACGGCCTGGTGATGACCCTGCACCCATCCGTGCGCCGCAACCATCACGCGCCCACCCACCACCGGTACGGCCCCGACACCGGCCACGACATCCCGCTGCGCGCCGAGTTCACCGACGCCCTGCGTCCGCTCCTGCACAGGTACGGAACCGCCGAGGGATTCCACCTGATCCTGTTCACCCTCGACGAGACCGTCTTCACCAGGGAGATCGCTCCGCTGGCCGGGTTCTACCCCTCGGTCTACGCGGGCGCCCCGTGGTGGTTCCTCGACGCCCCCGACGCCATCCGCCGGTTCCGGCGCGCGGTCACCGAGACAGCGGGATTCTCCCGGACGTCCGGCTTCGTCGACGACACCCGAGCCTTCTGCTCCATCCCCGCCCGACACGACATGTCGCGGCGGCTGGACTGTGGCTATCTCGCCGAACTGGTCGCCGAGCACCGACTCGACGAGGACGAGGCGATGGAGACGGCCGTGGATCTGGTCACGGTCAACCCGCGAAAGGCGTTCAAGCTGTGATCACCGCCTCGATACCCGCACCCTCGACGGGCGTCCGGCGCCGATTCGCCTTTTCCATCCGGGACCGGGCTGGTTCTTGCGGGCACGCTCGAAGTCCTGCTCGGCGGGCTCAGGGGTAGAGGCCGGCCGGGAAGGCGAACGAGACGAGTTGCGCTCGATCACGTGCGCCGACCTCCGTCATGGCCCGCACCGCATGGGTCTTCACGGTGAACGGCGACACGGACATCCGGGCCGCGATCTCGTCGTTGCCGAGGCCGCTTGCGACGAGAACGGCCACGTCGCGCTCCCTGGGCGTCAGAGCGCCGAAGCGTCGCAGCAGTTCCCGGTCGATCACCGGGGGCGGGCTGTCGGTCATGTGACCGATGAGCGCGGCCGTGGCGGTGTGCCGACAGCGCACCGCCGCCGGCACCCGGATTGGCCCCGCCGCAGGACCCGCCGTCCACTCCGAATCTCCGTGGCCCGCCGACCCCCGCATCCGATGTATTCCCGATCAGTCGGCGGTTCGCCGGCGTTCGCGAAGGGCCCGGACCCGGCCGCGGCTGGCGCAGGCCGGGGAGGGGCACCAGCGGCGGCGGCCGGTCGGATTGGCGAATACGCCACGGCAGTCGTGTTCGGGGCAGACGGACAGGGCGTGGCGGTCGGCGCCCGTGAGGTGGTCGACGGCCTGGCGTGCGATGCGGGCGAGTGCCGCGTCCATCGTGGGCGGGGGTTCGCGGGTGAGCCGATCGGTGACCACGAGCCTTACGGGATCGGTGACTTCGTTGAGGAAGCGGGTCAGCGCGGTGGCGGCCTCGGCCGGTGGTGTTGCCTGGGTAACGACCGCGAGGGCGAGAGGGCGCAGGTTCTCGCGAAGGCCCTGGGTACGGCATACGTCGACCTCGGTCAGCCTGCGGAGCGGTGTCAATTCGCTGTGTTCGACCCATTCCGCCAGCCGCTCGGGTGTGGCGATGCGTTCGACCGGGTGCGCGCTGAAGCTGCGGCCTCGGGTGGCGAGCAGGTTGAGCCAGGTCGCGCCGCAGTCGAACCGGAAGGCCAGGGCGTCTTCGTTTTGCATGGCGACAGCGTAACGCCTGAGGCGTTACGCTGATCGAGATGTAACGGCACACCCGTTACATGGACGCCGGATGGGCAGGATGGGAAATCATCATGGAGTTGCGTGAGGCGCGCTTCGACCGCGCGCAGGGCTACCGACTGTTGGACGACCTCCAGGACCGGCACACCCAGGAGGCGACGCTCCCCGGCTTGGAGCGCATCGCGCCCGGCTTCCCGGATTGGATCGTGACGTCCTTGTTCGGGGGCACATATCAACGCGAGGGTCTGAACCTGCGGGATCGGCAATTGCTCAACCTGGCCGCGCTCACGGCGCTGGGCGGGGTCGACCCACAGCTGGAGGGCCAGGTCAGGAGCGGCCTGCGGGTCGGGCTGACCGCCGAGGAGATCATTGAGGTGTTCGTCCATCTCGCGCCGTACATCGGGGTGCCGAAGGCGCTTGCCGGGCTGCGGGTCGCCGCCGGCGCGCTCGCGGCCACCGCCGACGAGAGCGGGGGCGACGCGGGATGAGCGCGATCCGTACCGTGCTCGGCGATATTCCCGCCCCCGACATGGGTGTCACCGATGCGCACGACCACCTGTTCTTCCGCAGCCCGGTGTTGGCGGGCCAGGAACTCGACGACCGGCAGGCCGCCGCCGCCGAACTCCGCGCCTTCGGTGGGCTCGGCGGACGGACCGTGGTGCAGTGGACGCCGTACGGACTCGGTCGCCGTCGTGCGGACCTGGCCGAACTCGCCCGGGAGACCGGCATCCAGGTCGTCTCGGCGACCGGACTCCACCAGGCGGTCCACTACGACCCCGACCACCTCGCGCGGATCCGGGACCGGCTCGCGGAGCTGTTCGTCCACGACCTGACCAAGGCGCCGGTCCGGTCGGGGCTGATCAAGGTCGCCGGAGGCTTCCACGGCCTCGACACGCACGCACGACACGTGATGGCCGCCGCAGCCGAGGCACACCGGGCGACCGACGCGCCCATCGCCGTCCATCTCGAAGGCGGCACGGCCGCGACGCAGGTCATGGACCTGCTGTGCGGAGCACTGGGGGTCCGCCCCGAGGGGGTCATCCTCGGCCATCTGGGCCGCTCGCCCGACACGCGTGCTCATCTGGACGCCGCCCACACCGGGGCGTTCCTCTCCTTCGACGGCCCTTCGCGCGCCCACCACGCCACCGACTGGCGGCTGTTCGACGAACTGGCCGCGCTCGCCGAAGCGGGCCACGGCCACCGGATCCTGCTCGGCGGCGACACCACGACAGCGACGGCGCGCGCGTCCAGCGGCGGCGGGCCCGGCATACCCTTCCTACTGCACAGCCTGCGCCCGAGGTTGGTACGCGAGTTCGGGGAACAGTTCGCCGCCGAGGTGTTCGTGGACAACCCCGCGCGGGCGTTCGCCGCCGACTGGGCGTGAGAGGACCGGTGGGTCTCGTGGTGTTGTCCGGTGGGCGTCTCATCGGGTCGTCCATGCGGTGTCCGGAGGCGCGGCCGGGATCCGCCTTTGTCCGTAGGGCAGTTGGCGTATCGTTCCGGCGGTGTGAGCGGACGACGTCCTGGGATCGTCCGGCCATGAGGGAATGGCGTCGCCGTCGAGTCGAGACCACATGGTTCGGCGGCGGCGGGCCCAGGCAGCGCAGCTCGACCGGCTCCGGGGCTTTGCCCTTCGTCCGCGCCGTCGCCGTATGGGTCGTTGCTCGAATGCGCACCGGGGTTCACCATTTCGGGGCGCTCGCCGACGCTACGCGGCCCCGCGTATGGTCGGGGCCCGGCATCGCTGCTCCGGGTCGCGTGCTGCTTCGTGGGCGGTGCTGGATAGCCTCGGCGCATACTTGATCGGATCGCCGGTCCGGGACCGGGGTGGGCTCGCCTGGCGCCGGGGTCCAAGGGGAGAACCGGCATGTCCGACACACCCGTTCCCGGCGACTCGACGCCGCCCGCAACCGGCCGCGTCGGCGGCGATCCACGGCACGACGCCGACGAACCTCGCGTCGAGCGGCGCGCCATGCTCGTGACCGTAGCTGCGTCGATCGCCGTCGCCCTGATCGTGGTCCTGCTGGTCGCCACCGGCGTGATCGGCGGCACCACGAATGCGGGCGAACGGCACCAGCGGGTCGAGGACGATCGAACGGCGGGCGCCGCGCAGGCGGCTTTGCAGCGTCCCGAGATCCGCGACGAGGAAGTGGAGGCGGTGGTCGCCGCGCGCTCGCGCGCCCTGGCGGAACACAACGTGGACGCCTTCGTCGCGCCGATCGACCCGACGGCCGGCGAACTGATCGCGGAGCAGCGCCGCCTGTTCGCGAACCTGGCGCTGTTCCCGTTCGCGGAGGCCCGATACACGGTGTCGAACCAGCCCCCTCGGTCGGTCTCCGACTCCGGTCGCGCCGCGGTCATGGTCGTGGTCTCCTTCGTGCATCGCGTCGAAGGAGTCGACCCGGTGGCGATTGCGGAGAACTACCGATGGACCTTCGACCGTACGTCCGCCGGCGGTCCCCTGTGGATGACTGCGGTCTCCACCGCTCCCTACGGCGGGGTGATGTACCCGATGCCGTGGGATCAGACCGCCCTGGTGGTCGAAAGGCGTCCGCATGTGGTCCTCGCCGCGGCCGTCGCGAACAAGGCCGAGGCGGCGACCTGGGCCGACCAGGCGGAGGCCGCGGCCCGACGCGATCTCGACGCGTGGCGCGGCCCGCGACTGCCCGTCGATCGCTTCGTCGTCTACGTGACACCCGATCGACGTACCTTCGAAGAGATCGCGTCGACCAAGGGGCGCGGCCCCGCTGCGGGCGTGTGTGTGAGCCTGGCTCCCCTCACGCTGACCGACGGCAAACAGACGCGACAAGTAGGTTGTCGCGTCGTGGTGGACGGTGCGGGCAAGGGATTCGCCACCTCCGACGACGCGATCTTCAAGCAGATCGTCGAACACGAGCTGGGTCACGCGATGGTTGCCGGATTCGCCCCCGCGTGGACCGAGCACGTGAGCTGGGTCGCGGAAGGATTCGCCGAGTCGCTGCCGTGGTCCGACCCGCGGATGGCGAACAAGTACAACCCGACCGCGCGGGCGTATGTCAACGACGGCAGATTCACCGGCAGGCTCCCCGTCGACGGCGAGATCCACAGCGCCGACCCCGCGACGACGTCGATCAACTACCACCTCTCGATGCAGGCAATCCGCTTTCTGGCCGAGGAGTTCGGCACGGACAAGGCCCACACGTTCGTCGCCGAGGTCTATCGCGACGCGAGTCGCCTCGACGCCGCGCTCACCGCCGCCACGGGTTTGGACCGAGCCGCCTTCGAACGCACATGGGCCCGGTACGTGAAGGACCACCCGGGCAGCTGACTCGACCGGCGCGAACAGCGAAGACCGATCGGGTCTTTGGGCGGCAGCCCGACCCCCGCGACGCGCGGGCACCGATTTCGTAGGCGCAAGTACGTTGCCCGTCGCGCGGCCACCGACGCGCGGGGGCGGGCCGGGGCGCGGTTGTCTCAGCCCGGGAACGCGAATCGGTAGCCCTGGTCCTTCAACCACGGCAAAAGCCGTGCGAGCGCTTCGACGCTCTGGGTGCGGTCGCCGCCCGCGTCGTGCATGAGGACCACGCCGCCGGGGCGCAGCTCACGGCGCACGTTGTCGAGGATCGCGTCGACGCCGGGCTTCTCCCAGTCCCGGCTGTCGACCGACCAGCCGAGGGGCTTCATGCCGTACGCGGCCGACATCTGGCGCACGGTCGGCGACCACGCGCCGCCGGGCGCGCGGAACCAGTCGACGTCGTGGCCGGGGGCGGCCCGGGCGATCTCGTCGCGCGCGGAGACGATCTCGTGCTCGACTCGCGGGGCCGACCGCTTGTCGATCTGCTCGTCGTGCGTGACCGAGTGGTCGCACAGTCGATGGCCGGCGGCGACCACACGGCGCACCAGATCGGGGTGGCGCGAGGCGTTGGGGCCGACCATGCAGAAGGTGGCCTTGACGTCGTACTCGTCGAGGAGTGCGAGCACCTTCGGAGTCCACCGCGGGTCGGGGCCGTCGTCGAAGGTGAGCGCGACCGTGCGGTGACCGGGATCCGTGGTGCTCCGCACGATGCCCATGGGCACGAGCGGCGGGGGTATGTCCGCGGCCCGATTCGCCGCCGGCGCGGGTGGGTCGGCCGGTGCGGCGTGGCCGGAGCCGCGGGGCGTCGCGGCCGACGAGGGCGCGCCCGGGGTCGTCGACGCGGGACCCGTCGGCGGAGCGGAGGGGTGCGGCTTCGAGGGTGCCGACGCCGACGGCTGCGGGCCCGACGGGCCGGGGGCGGTCGTCTCGGCCGGGCCGGTGGGGGACGCGCCCCGCGCCCCCGGGCCGTCAGGTGCCGGGTTCGGGGTGGTCGTCGGGGGCGGATTCACGGGTACCGCCGCTGCCTTTGCCTTGTCGGTCCGGGCGGACCCCGCGCCGTCACCGGAGCCACACGCGGCGACGGTCACCGCGAGCACCCCGACCACCGCCAGGGCCGGGAGTCGGCGGGCGACACCCCGACCGGGGAGCGCTGGGGCTTGCACGCGACGGGCGACGGACGGCTGGGACGTCAGGACGGGCTTAGGCACACGAACTCCGGAAGAATCGGCAACGGGTCACGCGTGTAGGCGCGACTTGATTCGGGCAGAATGTCGACTTTGCTCAGATTCTCCGATTTCGCGCAACGGGCGACCATGTGTCAACGCCCGTGCGACAACCCGTCACCAAGCGTCTGATCTGCGTCATCCTCAAACCGTCAACCCCACACGCACCATCAGCACCATCAGCACCGCGCACCAAACCCTGCCAAGTGACCGACGCCACCCTCCGACCCGCACCGCCCGCCGCTGCACACCCACCGCCGCCACCCCCACGACCTCGCGCAGCCCGGGGTGCCCCAGCGCGGGGCCGACAGTCGCGCCGGACCTCGCCACCCGCGCCGCCCATACACCCGCTCCCACCGCGGGACCTGCCGGAGCCACCCGCACCGGCACGCCCGTACGCCGCGCCACACGGCACCGACGCCCGAACGCCACCGGCCCCACGACGACCCCACCGACACCACGGACACCACCGACACCACCGACACCACCGACACCACCACCGCCACCATCACAGCCCCTGCGCCACTCCGTCCCGGCCGCGCGCCTCGCTCTGGCCCCAGCCCAACGCCCCCACGCCCCCACACCTGTCCTGGCCACCCTGTCGTCGCCGATTCGTCGGGCAAGTTCGCGGGTGTCCCGTCAGCCATGGCGTGTTCCTGCTCTCCGAACCGGTCTCGAACCGTCGTCACCGCAGCTCTTCACGCCCGGGCGTGCACTGCACGTCCCCAACCGGGTAGCCACCCCGCCCGACGGTCCGCGTTCTTTGCCCCCACTCGCGCCAACTCGCCTTCGTGGGCGCCCGGTTGTCGGGGAGGGGAGCGGGCGGCCCGCGTGCTCGACGAGGGCGTGCGTGGGTTGTTGACAGAATGTGCCGCGCCAATCACATTCGTTGACGGTCGACTTGCGCCCGTGTGAGCGTTTCGTTCGTTCGGGCACGAACCCGGCGCGCGCGATGGTCGGTCCCGCTCACCCCGCGGACCGACGAGAGTCGGACTCGTGGTCGAGGTCTGTCCTCTATCCAAGGAGCCTCGATGAAACGCAGCACGGTGACGGTCGGGTCGGTCCTGGCTTTACTCGCCGGCCTCGTGGTCGGTACGTCCCAGTCGAACGCGGCGACCCCTCCGCCCGCGCCCGGCTTGGCAGCGGCGGTGTCCGCCGCCGACAAGGCCGCCGCGAGCGGCCAGGACGTCCTGGCCAAGGGCCCCAACGAGAGCTACGTGCGGCAGCAGGTGACCCCGTGGGTCGACGACCTGTACTCCGTGGCCTACGAGCGCACTTACCGCGGGCTGCCCGTGGTCGGCGCGAGCGCCGCGGTGCTGGCCGACGGCAACGGCAACGTCCGGGCCGCCGAGTCGGCCACCGATCTGCGGATCGACGTCCCCGTCAAGCCGACCGTCGGCAAGGGCGCGGCCGAGAACGTCTCGCGTTCGCGACTCAAGGTCGTCGACAAGGTCGAGTCGCGACGCCTGGTCGTACGAGTCCGGGAGGGTTCCGCGAACCTGGCCTGGGAGACGGTGCTGATCGGCAGCACCGAGAGCGCACCCAGCCGGCTGCACGTCTTCGTCGACGCCCGCTCGGGTCGGATGCTCGACTCCTACGACGACGTCAAGGGCGGTACCGGCACCAGCCAGTGGAACGGCCCCAACCCGCTGACGATCAACACCAGCGGCAGCGCCGGCAACTACAAGATGATCGACACCACCCGGCCCGGCCTGTCCTGCGCCGACTACAGCGGCGGCGTGTTCACCAAGGCCACCGACACCTGGGGCAACGGCAACGCCACCAGCAAGGAGACCGGCTGCGTCGACGCCCTGTGGGCCGCGCAGAAGGAATGGAACATGCTCCGCGACTGGCTCGGTCGCAACGGGCACAACGGCAACGGCGGAAGCTGGCCGGTACGTGTCGGGCTCCCTGCGATCAACGCCTACTGGACCGGTTCGCAGGTCCAGATCGGCCGCAACCAGGGCAACCAGTGGATCGCGTCCATGGACGTCGTGGGCCATGAATTCGGGCACGGCATAGACCAGTTCACTCCCGGCGGTGCCGGCGCCGAGGCCGGCCTGGGTGAAGGCACCGGTGACATCTTCGGCGCGCTCACCGAGGCGTACACCAACGAGCCCTCGCCCTACGACCGCCCGGACTACCTGGTCGGCGAGACGGTCAACCTGGTCGGCAGCGGCCCGATCCGCAACATGTACAACCCTTCGCTGGTCAACAACAACCCGAACTGCTACAGCTCTTCGATCCCCGGCACCGAGACCCACGCGGCGGCCGGGCCCCTGAACCACTGGTTCTACCTGCTCGCCGAGGGCACGAACCCCGGTGGCGGCAAGCCCTCCAGCCCGACCTGCAACAACACGCAACTCACGGGCGTCGGAATCCAAACCGCGGGCAAGATCTTCTACGGCGGCATGCTGCTCAAGACGAGCGGCATGACCTACAAGAAGTACCGCACCGCGACCCTGAAGTCCGCCAAGGCGCTCGACTCCACCTGCGGCCTGTTCAACAAGACCAAGGCGGCCTGGAACGCGGTGAGCGTCCCGGCCCAGCCCGGTGACCCGACCTGCCCGTGATACCGAACGCACCCCGATAGGCATCCGACACTCGCCCTCGGACGAGGCCGCGGCCACCCGCCGCGGCCTCGTTCGCCGCGTCGGGGGTCTGTGGATCGAACGGCTCCGTCTCACGTTCGATCCTCCATGCGGGGTCGGGCGGTTCAGTGCGGTCAGCAACTTCCCTACGGTGCGCGGGTGAAGCTCGGCGAGCGGGACTACTGTTCAGGAACGGTTCCGACGCCCTGATCGCACCAGCCCCACCAAGTTCATTGCACCACCAGCGTGACGGCTCGGACGCGAGAGCTCAGACGTACGGTAAGCAGGCCGCGTAGACGAGCAGAACCGAGCCGGTCGCGATCGACGAGATGGTGGCGTCGAGGTGCGGCCGGTTGCGCGGGCGAGGTCCGGCAGGGCGGGTCGGTGTGAACGGCGTCGGGGTGGTTTCGGGCCGAGTTCCCGATTCCCCTTGTGCCGGCGGCCCTTGGGCCGCCAACGTGTGGGGCGGTAGCAACCGCCCTCGGCGGCACGGCCGTTGTTCCGGACCCGGGCGGGTACCTGCCGTGAGCGAAGTACCTTTCCTGCGAGGGCCGTTCGTTCCGGAGGCGGAGAAAGGCGAGGGTCCCATGCCCGAGCCGCACGCCGAGTGGGTGCGCCGGAAACCGGTGACGCCGTCCGTGCGGGGTGCTCACACCGCCACCGCTGCGCCCTGCTGCGCGGCGCCGACGATCTCCCGACCCGATCCTTGGACCGCGGTGACGTCGGGCAGGGATTCACAATCGGTCGGTCCGGTGCCGTGGATGGTGGTTGTCCGGACCTCGGACCGGAGTCCGCGGGGCATGCCGGACCCGCCGCCGCGGACCCCGCCGGCCAACTCCGGCGCACCGCACAGGAACGGTCTTGTGGATCAGGGTTTCGTGTGCGGTGTTCTTGGCGAACTTCAGCCATGGACATATCGCCGGTTGCCGATCATCCAGCAGTCGCTGTTTTCCGTGAACCCCGAGGCGGGCGGTCCGTCCCGGCGCTGGGCACGCGAGTCGGTGCCGAGGCGAGGCGCACCGCGCGTGTGCTGGCCGGGTTGGCGACTCATGCCAGACCCGTCGAGCGGACCGCCGCGCTGCGGCAGGCCGCCGTGGCTGCCGGTGAGTTGGTGGCCGCGCTGTCGGCTCTGGCTCCGGCCGTGGCCGGTGAGGGACTGCCGGCGGAGTCGACCAGTCAATCGTTCTTCCGGGTCCGTGAAGGGGAACTGTCGGATCAGCAGGCCGCCCTGCACGGTGGCCTGGTCGTCCACCGCGGTCTGGAAGACCTGTGCGAGGCTCCGCTGTCGGGTGCCGACCTGGCGCTGGAGGCGGCCGGGATGCGGCAGTCGGTGCTCGACCTCACCGGCGCGGCGCCGGGCGCCGACCCCGACTCCGTACCGCCGGTGGCCGTCCCCGAGCCTGCCTCGGGGGCGTCGTTGGAGAGTGTGTGGAGTGCTCGGTGGCTCATCGGGCACCAGGTCCATGTCCTGTTCAACGTCTGCGCCGCGGTCGCCGTGGCCGACGCCACCCGCCATCTGCGGCACGGCGACGGCGATGCCGCGCTGCTGCGGCTGGCGGATGCGACGGTGTATGTACGGGGCTTTCCGGCGGCCATGACGCACGCCAGTACGGTCCCGGCCGACTACTACATGGCGGCGATACGCCACACCATGGCGCCTCCGTCGGTGGACGTCCCGCTGAGCGGGCGCCAACATCGCGGATACAAGCTGTTCCGGGCGGCGATGAAGGACCTGCTGTCCGTGGTTCCCGACCCCTACGAGCAGTTGGCGGCCCGCGCCCCGGAGCTGGCCGAGGTACGGGGCGCACTCCTGGAAGCCGACATCGTGGACGGTGAACGGCACGTCACCCTCGCGTACTCGATGGTGCATCTGCATCGTTCCATCGCCCAGAAACCGGAAGGCCCCGACAACGCCGTCGCCGAACTACGGCACATGCGCCATCGCCGCGCGGCCCGGTACGCCTCCCTGATCCGATTCGGGGACCACTACGTCGCCGACGCCGTGGCCGGCCTGCGCCACTCGTGAGTCCGTGTGTCCGCCACCCACACCTGCGGCAGGAGACCCTGATGCCCGAGACGACGCCCGGCACCACCCGAAGCTCTGCCGTCGCCGGCGACTGGGCACTCGACCCGGCCGATGCCGACGCGTGCGAGCGGCAGGCCCGCACCCTGTGCACCGGCGTTCACGACCAAGTCGACAACCCCGAGTGGGTGGCCCGGGCCCGGGACGCCTGGGAGGACCTGCCGTTGCCGTTGCGCCGTGCGGTGCGCCGGTTTCGAAGGCAATCCGGCCCGCACGGCACCTTGGTGATCGGCGGCCTGCCCGTCGATCGGGCGGCCCTGCCCGCGACACCGTCCGTACCCGGCTCCGTCCAGCGTCGGGCCACCGTCTCGGCCGCGATGCTCACCATGGTGGCCTGCGGGCTGGGCGAGCCTCTCGCCTACCGGGCCGAGAAATCCGGTGCCCTCGTGCAGGACGTCGTGCCCGTGCCCGGGCAGGAGAGCTTCCACGGCAACGCCGGATCGGTGCCGCTGTCCTTCCACACCGAGAACGGCTTCCACCCCCACCCACCCGACCATGTGATCTTCCTGTGCCTGCGCGCCGACCACGACCGGATCGCCGGCATGCGCGTCGCCGGTATCCGCCAAGCACTGCCGCTTCTCACACCGGCCGGCCGCCAGGCCCTGTTCGCACCGGAGTTCATCACCACACCACCACCTTCCTTCGGCCCCGACGCTGCCGTGAGCGAGCCCGACGTCAAGCCCCGAGCGGTGCTGTCGGGAGCGGTCGAGGATCCCGACATACGGATGGCCCAACTCGTCACCACCCCGCTCACCCCTCGGGCCACCGCGGCGCTGGCCGAATTCGGCCGCGCCTGCGAGGCGACCGCTCGTACCCTGCGCCTGATTCCCGGCGATCTGGTCATCATCGACAACCGCGTCACCGTCCATGGCCGCACCGCCTTCCACCCCCGCTACGACGGAGCAGACCACTGGCTGCAACGCACCTACGTCACCACCGACCTGCGCCGTTCCCGGGACCACCGCCCCCACGACGGCCACATACTCGCCCGCTGAGCAGCGTCCAGCCCCACGGGTGGGTGCTTGACGTACGCGGTGCGGGCGTGACTTCCGGCGCGTCCGCGGGTGCCGACCGGGGATGTGCTGTAGTGGGGACCTGGTGATCCTGACGGCGGGGTGTCCGAGTGGCCCCGGCTCCGACGCCGCTCTCGCTCCCGAGGCGGCACGCGAGTCGATGTGATCCACGCCATGCCGGGTCGGATTGACCTTCACATAAGTGTGAAGGTTCGACGATGCAGACCATGCGCAACCACATCACGCGACCAGGGGAGCCATCCCCGGACCACGGCCGAGCCGAGCCGGCGCGCCGCCACCGCAACAGGCGGGCGGTCGCGTCGTGCCGGTGAAGCAGATCCATCTTGCCGCGCAACTGCCCGGAATCCACAACACCACCGTGTGGTCGGACCCGCGATCCGAGAGTCACATCGACTTCGACTCGTTCGCCCGACTGGCCCGGACCGCCGAACGTGGGAAGTTCGACTTCTTCTTCCTGGCCGAGGGGTTGCGGCTGCGGGAACACAAGGGCCGCATCCACGACCTCGATGTCGTGGGTCGGCCGGAGTCGCTCACCGTGCTCAGCGCCCTCGCGGCGATCACCACCCACCTCGGACTGGCCGCGACGGTCAACGCCACGTTCAACGAACCGTACGAGGTCGCCGGTCGGCTCGCCACGCTGGACCACCTCAGCGCGGGTCGGGCCGCCTGGAACGTGGTGACCAGCTTCGACGCGTTCACCGGCGAGAACTTCCGTCGCGGCGGATTCCTCGACGAGGCCGAACGCTACGCGCGCGCCGCCGAGTTCCTGTCGACCACACGCGAACTGTGGGACAGCCGCCGGCCGGACGACATCCCGGCCGACCCGGTCGGAGCCTGCTTCATCCGGGCCGGCGCAGGGCAATTCGCGCACCGGGGAGCGCACTTCGACATCTCGGGACGATTCGGCACACCGCGTGGACCGCAGGGTCACCCGGTGATCATCCAGGCCGGCGAATCCCCCGAAGGGCGGGAGTTCGCGGCATCCGACGCCGACGTCGTCTTCAGTAAATACAACACCCCGGAACAGGCCCGCGCCTTCTATCGGGACGTCAAGGGACGGCTCGCCCGACACGGCCGCGCGCCCGAGGACCTGAAGATCCTCCCCACCGCGACCTACGTACTGGGCGATACGACCGAGGAGGCCATCGAGCACGCGGCCGAGATCAGCAGGGCCCAGGTCGGTCCACAGACCGCGCTCACCTTCGTCGAGGCGGTCTGGGGCCGGGACCTGTCGAGGTACGACCCGGACGGCCCGCTGCCCGACATCGACCCCGCGCCCGACAGTCTCCTCCTCCAAGGGCATTCGACCTTCCGCAAGGACCGCGACGCGACTGCCCGCCGATGGCGGGAACTCGCCGACGCGCGTGGGCTGAGCATGCGCGAACTGGTCATCGAGGTCACCGGACAACAGACGTTCGTCGGCACCGCACATGAAATCGCGCAAGCCATCGACGAGTTCGTCCAAAGCGACGGCGCCGACGGCTTTGTCTTCGTCCCCCACCTCACACCCTCCGGACTGGACGAACTGGTGGACCGGGTGGTCCCACTGCTCCAGGAGAAGGGTGTCTTCCGCACGGACTACACCGGCACCACACTCCGCGACCACCTCGGCCTGAAAGCGCCACGCGCGAAGGAGACATCGTGACCCCGCTGCACCTGGCCGTCGCGCTGGACGGTGCCGGCTGGCACCCCGCGGCCTGGCGTGAGCCGGACGCCCGACCCGCCGACCTGTTCACCGCCCGCTACTGGGCCGACCTGGTCGCCGAGGCCGAACGCGGGCTGCTCGACTTCGTCACCTTCGAGGACGCGCTCGCCATGCAATCCGCCTCGTTCGAGCGGCCCGACGACCGCACCGACCAGGTCCGGGGCCGACTGGACGCGGTCCTGCTCGCGGCCACCCTCGCCCCGCTGACCTCCCACATCGGACTCGTGCCGACCACGAACGTCACCCACACCGAACCGTTCCACGTCGCGATCGGGATCGCCACGCTCGACCACGCGAGCCGCGGCCGTGCGGGCTGGCGTCCGCAAATCTCCTCGCGCGCCGCCGACGCCACCCACTTCGGCAGGCGTACGACACCCGCCCTGACCCCGGACGACATCCGCGAGACGGAACTGATCGCCAAACGCCTGCGCGACTTGTTCGGCGAGGCCGCCGACGTGGTCGAGGTCGCCCGCCGGCTGTGGGACAGCTGGGAGGACGACGCGGAGATCCGCGACGCGGCGACCGGACGCTTCATCGACCGCGACAAACTGCACCACATCGACTTCGTCGGCGAACACTTCAGCATCCGCGGCCCCTCGATTACCCCGCGCCCGCCCCAGGGCCAACCACCGGTCACGGTCCTGGCCCATGCCTCCGTACCGTACGAACTGGCCGCGGCGGCCGCCGACGTCGTCTACCTCACCCCACACTCCCGCGCGGACATCGCGACCATCCTCGGCACGGTCGACAAGGCCAAAGCCAAGGCCGGCCGACCCGTCGACCAACCGCTGCGGACCTTCGCCGACCTGGTGGTCTTCCTGGACGAGGAACCCGGCGCCGCAGCCCGGCGCAAGAACCGCCTCGACGGCCTGGACGGCGCCGCCCTGGCCTCCGACGCGCACATTTTCACCGGCACCCCGGGCGAACTGGCCGACCTGCTTCTCGACTGGCGCCCGGCCGGCCTCGACGGCTTCCGCCTACGCCCCGCGGCCCTGCCCCACGACCTGACGGCGATCACCACCGCCCTGGTCCCCGAGCTCCGGCAACGCAAGGCCTTCCGCACCGGCTACACCACGACCACCCTGCGAGCCCGTCTCGGCCTTCCGCGGGCCGTCAACCGGTACACAAGGGACTGACAAGGACTCGGTGTGCACCCTGAGTACAGGGAGTAGCCGAAGACCGCGAGGAGCATTTCGGTGGAGACCATCTCGGCGACCTCGATCTCCACAACGGGGTAGGCGCGGTGGTCGAGTGGTTCGGCGGGGGAGACGGCCGCGTGATGTGGGTTGGTAGCGTTGGCCGTTCGGTGCCGGTCGGCGAACACGAGGGCGAGTGGTGAGCATCGTGCTCGAGAGGTTCGAGGCGAAGGCCGGTTGGCCGGTTCTCCGGGAAGGATGGGCGAGCCGCTTTTCCCCGGGGGACCTGGAACTGCTCGACACGGCGGTGGACTTCGCGGTGCGTTGGCACGCGGACCAGGTCCGGCCGGCGGGCGAGCCGTACGTCGAGCACTTGTTGGAGGTCGTGCGCGTTCTCGTGGAGACGCTGGGCATCGTCGATGTCGACGTCCTGCGGGCGGCGGTCCTGCACGATGTGGTGGAGGACACGGCATGCTCGCCGGAGGCGGTGAGGATCGGTTTCGGCGATCGGGTCGCGGAGTTGGTCGAGTGGGTGACCAAACCGGAACCGGCCGAGGGACAGTCCCCGGCCGAGGCCCGAGAGGCCTATCTGAGCCGGTTGCAGAGCGCGCCGACGGACGCGCTCGTGGTGAAACTGGCGGATCGCCTGAGCAACGTCCAGCGCCTGGATTCGCATCCCCGACCCGACAAACGGGGCTCGTACTACCGCGAGACGGCGCGGACCATCGTCCCTCTCGCCCAGGGTCACCCGTGGTTTCGCCAGTGGTACGCGAGCTGGCTCGAGACGTTCGCCCATCTGGCCGACGGCGCTCCCCACCGGTGATCCGGCTCAGGCGCTGAGGCGGCGCCGCGGGAAGGCGCGGGGAGGAACCGAGGCCGTTCCGGGCCCGGTGGGAGGCGGCCACGTTCGAGGTCCCGAAGGCGTCGGCGACGAGTGGGGCACCGTCGCCCACGGGCAGGTCCGCGCGTATGCGCTGCCCGCGGTCCAGCGCAAACGCGACGCCCCCGCCGGCCGGCGTTCGCGGCCCGGCACGGCTTCGACGTCGACCGGCCGGTGCAGTGAGGTCGAGGCGCCGGCTCGGGCCGAGTTGCGGGGGGCTGGTGGAAACGGCGTTGGGGCCGTACGTCGACCGCAGGGTCCTCGCCGCGACGCTCGCCGGACGCCGCCGACGCGCGTTGCCGGAGCGCCTCCCGGCGGGCGAACCCGGCCGCGGCACGACGACTGAGCCGCCGTGGAGCGGGCGGCCCGTGTGCGGTTCCCGGGACGCGGTCGGTGCCGGCGTCGCGCCGGCCGGGACCGACGCGCCCGGCCACCCGGCGGCATCGGGGGAGGGACCACCGGGATGAGGTGGGCGCGGCGACGGGGGGACGCCGGGCCACCACGACGGGCACAACGAGCAACCGGGCATCCAGGTGACGAGGAGACGCCCGGCGCGACCCGACCGCGTGACGCGGACCGGACACGGTGAGTCGAACGCCGCAACGCCCAGGCCCACGCCCACGCCCATGCCCGCGCGGCGACCGGCGGGTGTCCCGGCGCCCGGTTCCCGACGGCCCGTTCGGCGGGAACCGGCTCGGCCCGCCGGTACGTGCCCCGACCGGGCGGGTGGGCGAGTGCGCAGAAGGGGCGAAGGCTGTTCGACTTCGACCAGGGCGAGCAGCGCGACGGCGACGGTCGAGGCGTGGATCAGGCCCTGCCGGATCACCGGGTCGTCCTCGGTCGGGGCCTCGAATCGCCTTCTCGCCGGAGGCCCGGACGGCGCACCCCGGTCGCCGTGGTGGAGGTGGCGTCCTAGCGTGGAGGAGCCCGGGGCCCGGCCGGAGCCGGCGTCTCCTGCCCGGCTGTCGATATGGATCCCGCGTCGATGGCAGGGCTTTGTGGTCGTGGCAGGCCGCCCGGCCGCACACACATCACCGGCGCTGGTGCCGCCGGTGGGACGGAGACCGAGATGGCGCAGTCGTCGTGGAGCGAGTACCGACCGGGGCAGCGGTTCCCGGGGGTGATCGGGCGCACGACCGACGAGTCGAGTCCGGCGTGGCCGCAGCCGGTGCGGGCGGTGGCGGGTGCGCCGAACGTGTTGTTCATCGTGTTCGACGACACGGGGTTCGGGCAACTGGGCTGCTACGGCAGTCCGATCGAGACGCCGAACCTGGACGCGCTGGCCGCGGGCGGGCTGCTGTACAACAACATGCACACCACCGCGCTGTGTTCGCCGTCGCGCTCGTGCATCATCACGGGCCGCAACCACCACGCCAACGGCATGGCGGCGATCACCGAGCTGGCCACCGGCTACCCGGGCTACGACGGGCGCATCCCGTTCGAGAACGGGTTCCTCTCCGAGATGTTGCTCCAGCACGGCTACAACACGTACATGGTCGGCAAGTGGCACCTGATGCCCTCGGAACAGGAGTCGGCGGCGGGCCCGTACGACCGGTGGCCGTTGGGGCGGGGCTTCGAGCGGTTCTACGGATTCCTGGGCGGCGACACGAGCCAGTGGCATCCGGACCTGGTGTACGACAACCACCAGGTCGAGCCGCCGGCCACGCCGGAGGAGGGCTACCACCTGACGGAGGACCTCGTCGAGCGGGCGATGTCGTTCATCGCCGACGCCAAGCAGGTCGCCCCGGACAAGCCGTTCTTCCTGAATCTGTGCACCGGCGCCACCCATGCCCCGCACCATGTGCCGGCGGAGTGGGCGGACCGTTATCGGGGACGGTTCGACGACGGCTGGGACGTCTACCGCGAGCAGACCTTCGCCCGGCAGAAGGAGCTCGGTGTGGTGCCGCAGGACGCGCGGCTGTCTCCGCACGACCCGGACGTGCCCGCGTGGGAGTCGCTCACGCCGGACGCGCGGCGTCTGGCCGCGCGGATGATGGAGGTCTACGCCGGGTTCCTCGCGCACACCGACCATCACATCGGGCGGCTGCTGGACTTCCTGAAGGAGACCGGCGAGTTCGACAACACGCTGATCATGATGGTCTCCGACAACGGTGCGAGCGCCGAGGGCGGAGTGACCGGCACCACCAACGAATTGCAGTTCTTCAACAACGCGCCCGAGGCGCTGGAGGAGAGCCTGGCCCGGATCGACGAGATCGGCGCGCCGACCACGTTCAACCACTACCCGTGGGGCTGGACGTGGGCGGGCAACACCCCCTTCCGGCGGTGGAAGCGCGAGACCTACCGCGGCGGCACCAGCGACCCCTTCCTCGTCCACTGGCCCGCCGGCATCCGCGCCCGCGGCGAGATCCGCGGCCAGTTCGCGCATATCGTCGACATGGTCCCCACCGTCCTGGACGTCCTGGGGATCGAGGCGCCCGCGACCATCCGGGGCGTTACCCAGTCACCCATCCACGGCGTCAGCTTCGCCCATACCTTCGACGACGCCGACGCGGCGACCCGTCACCGCACGCAGTACTACGAGATGCTCGGGCACCGGGCGATCGACCACGACGGATGGCGGGCGGTCTGCCCCTGGCCCGGCCCCTCCTTCGCCGAGGCCGAGCGGCCCTTCGGCACCCCGATCACCGTGACGGACCTCGACGACCTCGACGCCCACCACTGGGAGCTCTACCACGTCGACGAGGACATCGCCGAGACCCGCAATCTGGCCCGGGAGCACCGCGGCAAGCTGATCGAGATGATCGCCCTGTGGTACGTGGAAGCCGGGAAGTACAACGTGATGCCGATCGACGGCAGCGCCTTCGAGCGCGTGATGACCGAGCGCCCGCAGATCACCGAGAACCGGACCGGCTACACCTTCCGCCCCGGCACCCAGGTCCTGCCCGCCGCGGTCGCCCCCCGGGTCCTGAACCGGCCGCATAGTGTCGTCGCCGACGTCGAGATCCCGCCCGGCGGCGCGGAGGGCGTCCTGCTGTGCCAGGGCGGCAACGCCGGCGGCTGGTCGCTCTACGTCAAGGACGGCCGGCTGCACTACGCCCACAACTACGTCCAGCGGGCCCTGTATCACGTGGTCTCGGGCGAGAGCGTGCCCGAAGGGCGGCACGCGTTGCGTTTCGAGTTCGAGCCCACCGGCGCCCCGGACATGGCCCACGGCAAGGGCGCGCCCGGCCGCGCCCAGCTCTACATCGACGGCCGCCTCGTCGGTGAGAGCGACATGCCGGTCACGACCCCGATCACGTTCAACCCGGGTGGCATGGCCTGTGGCGCCAACCCCGGATCGGCCGTCACCCCGGACTACCGGCCGCCGTTCCGCTTCACCGGCACCCTCCACAGCGTCACCGTCGACCTGTCCGGTGACCTGATCGTCGACGTTCCCAGCGAGATGCGCATGCACATGGCCCGCCAGTAGGCGGGCCGCCCCACGGAAAGGACCGGCCGGCGACGTCTCCCCGACGACGGCGACTCGATGACGCACGACATCGATGCCTGGTACCGGCGGATGACCCACAGTCGAGCACGCGATCGCGGCCGGGCTCGCCGCCGGTGAACCGGAGAACGTCGTCGCGCGGGAGGAGACGAACCGGCGGCGCGCGGAGTCCGCCGGCCTGTGGAAGGCGGAACGGGGCGGGAGTTGCGAGTCCGGAGCCGCGTGGGCTCGTGGCCTGAGAACCCAGGCCGGACACCTCGAGCGCCTCGCGGTCCTGGAACCCCCGGCCAGGACCGCCGAACCGTCGCCAGGCACGGCCCGGCCGGCCGAGGACGGCAGGGCCGAAAGGATGCGCTGTTCGAGTTGGCGGACGACGCGGTGCTGCGTGCGGACGGTCCGATGAGGACGCTGGTCGGGTTGTCGCTCGCACTGGAGCACCGCAGTGGTCACGGAGTGCTCTACGACGCGGTCAATCGAGCTCTCGGATCGACACCGACCCACTGCGGGACGTGTTGGCGCGGTTGCCTCTGCCCGGGGCCGCGGACGGGCGAATCGTCCTCGCGGTCGACGCGTCGCCGTGGCTGTGGCCGGACGCACTCGGACCGCGTCACGCGCCCCGCCGACACCGCCGAGGACCTACGGCCCACAGGGCGGCCTTGACCGCCCATACTCGTGAACAGAGCCAGGCGACACCGCCGTCACCGGCCCGCCTCGCGAGAGGGTGACCCCATCGCGACCCGGAGGATCGGGGGCACGAGACCGGCAGCCGGGCCCGGATCACCCGAGAACTGCGATGGGAAACGAGCGTGAGGGAGCGTCACACCGAGCCCGTGGACGTCCATCTGATCCTGCGTCGCGACAGCGTCGACGGGACGCGGGTGCTGCTGTCGCGTCGGGCCGGGACGGTGTATGCCGCCGGCCTGTGGCATCTTCCGTCCGGCCACCTGGACGGTCCGCACGAGGACGTCGTCGGCGCCGTGATCCGCGAGGCGGAGGAGGAGACCGGCGTGGTCGTGGACCCGGCCGACGTCCGCGCCGCGGTCACGGTGCACCATCGCAGCCCCGGCGGGGGTGCCCGGGTCGGGTTCTTCTTCGAGGCGCGGCTCTGGCGCGGAACTCCGCGGGTCATGGAGCCCGCCGTGTGCGATGGGATGCAGTGGTATCGGCTCGACGCGCTGCCGACGCCGATGGTGGCCTACTGTCGGGCCGGGCTCGACGCCTATCGGGTCGGCACCCGGCTCGCCGTGCACTTCCAGCAGCCCGGCGACCCGATCGCGTACGACCCGACGGCGGATCGACTCCGTCGCGTCCCGGCCGTCGGCGACGCGGACCCGGTCCCGCCCACGGCTGTGCGAGAGTTCACCGAACGGGCGGTCGGCCGCATCGCCGAGTGGTCGGACGCATCCTGGGCCCGGGCCGACAGCCGGGTCTGGCGGGCACACGGCGCCGCGGGTGGCCTGTGGTTCGTCAAGATCCACCAGGACGAGCGTTTCCACGATCGCGAGACGAGTGCCTACCGGAGTTGGGTCCCGCGGCTGGGAGGTGCCGCGCCGCGGCTGATGGCCGCCGACGCGGATCTGCGAGCCGTTGTCGTCACCGCCGTTCCGGGCCGCTCCCTGCACGGCGCCGTCCACCCGCCCGACGTCGAGCGACGCATCTTCCGCGGCATCGGGGCACTCGCCGCCTCGATCCACCGCAGCGCGCCGGCCCGACGAGCGGACGGAGCCTGCGCCGGCCTCGAATCGTTGGAGCGACTCCTCGACGGGGTCCGCGGCCATCTCCTGCCCGGTGACGAGGACTTCGTCCGCGCCGCGGCGCGACAGGCAGCTCGGCTGCCCGGTCTCGATCTCGTCCCCGTCCACGGCGACCTGCAACCACGGAACCTGCTCTGGTCCGATGACGCCACCGTGCGTGTGATCGACTTCGAGCGCAGCGAACACGCCCCCGCCGTACGGGATTTTGTACGCCTATCCGACGCCTGGACGGGACGCCCGGATCTGCGCGCGGCGTTCCTGACCGGGTACGGCAGGCCGCTCAGCCGGGCCGAGGAGGAACACCTGACCGCCGCGTCCGCACGCGACGCCGTCTCCGGGATCCGGTACGGCCGCGAGCACGGCGATCCGGAGCTGGTCGAGCGTGGGCGCCGCACCCTGGCCCGCCTGCGCGCCTGACCCACCGCAGCGCGGGCGAGCCGGATCGGGCGGACCGCGGGCGTCGGTCTCGAACCGAGGTAGACCCGGCTTTCGGCTGCGTCGTGGACGATCTGGACCAGGGCGAGGCGCATTCCGCCCGAGAGAGTCAGCCGGTGGTCGAAGCGCGGGCTTGCCGGTTGCCGCGCTCAGTCCGTGGTGTGCCGGTGAGGACGCGGTTGCGGGGCTACGCCGTTGTCATTGCGGGCTGTTGGCGGGCAGGGGCTCGCAGGAGGTTCCGCCAGTCGGAGGGCCAGGTGGTCAGCGCGAGCAGGCCCATGACGACCAGGTGCGCCGGCGCGGCCCAACTCTCCACCGCGGGGTCGTGGTTGACGATGTGGGTGGTGACCGCGCCGGTGAGCACGAACATCAGCGTCGTGGCACCCAGGAAGCGCGTTCGCTTGTCGGGGATCGCGAGCAGGACGGCCGCGAGGCCTTCCAGGGCGCCGACGACGAAGCGCATCCAGGAGGGGTAGCCCCAGTCGACGAACTTCGCGGAGTACGCCGAGCTGAACATCGTGTCGCCCGGCCAGTACTTGGTCACGGCGCCCAGCGCGAATTCGAGGGCGAGGAACCAGTACAGCACGGTCATCAGGCGCTTCGGCATGTGTGTTCCTTCGGTGGCGTGGGGCAGGGTCGGGTATCCGCGCGGCTCTTGTTGTGCCGGCGGAGTCTCGATGTCGGGTGTCAGCCCCGTAGGGCGGTGATGGCCTTCTCGATGCGTCGTTGGCGCGTTGCGGGCTTCTTCGCACTCTCGACGGCGCGCACGTGCTCGCGCTTGCGACTGAGTGTGAGGTTGTCGTACGCGGCGCGGGCGCGGGAGTCGTCGTCCAGGGGTCGGGCGAAGTCCGCGGGCTCGACGACGTCGCGTGGTTCGGTGTCGAGTTCGACCTCGGCCTCGACCGTGTCGCCGATCGCGACGCCGGTCGCCGGCCGGTCGCCGTGCTTCGCTCCCGTTTCGCCCACCGGGGCCGTCGCCATGCCCGGGACGGTCGCGGCACGCGCCTCGCCGTCCCGGGCGGCTGTGAACGGAGAGCGGCTACTCCGCGTAGAGCTGGTCCTTTCCCCGGGCGCTGAAACCGAGGCTCCAGATGTAGCCGTCCGGATCGGCGAAGGTACCGCCGTATCCGCCCCAGGGCAGGTCGCCGGCGGGCTTGAGGATTTTGGCGCCCGCCGTTGCGGCCTCCGCCATGATCTCGTCGATCCGCTCCCGACTGCGGACGACGTAGGTGAGTACCACCCCGCCGAAGCCGGTTCCGTCCGCGCCTGTGCCCACCTGATCCGCCAGGCCCTCGCGGCCGTAGAAGCCGACCGGCGAGGCGCCGTCCGACTCGAAGAAGACCGAGACGCCGAAGTCGTCCTTGATCTTCCAGCCGAGCCCCTCGGTATAGAACTGCTTGGCCCGGTCCATGTCCCGGACACCGAGCAGGATCGCGCTGACGTGCGCCTTCATGCCATGACTCCTTGTGCTTGAGGGGTTCCGCGTGCCGTCCGGCCGGACGGCGGCCCGGGCCCGCCGTTGCATCGGCGCGGCTTTCGCCGGTCAGTACGTATGACCGGCGCGGACATAGGAATGTGACATGGTCGAACCGGACCGGCTGAGCGCACGGTTCGCCGAGCACCAGGACCGCTTGCAGGCGGTGGCCCACCCGCGTGCTCGGCTCCCCGAGAGAGGCCGAGGACGCGACGTCTCCGATGCCGCGCGATCCCCCAAACGCGCAATGGTCGCCGCCTTCCAGCCGCCGGCCGCGCTGCGGACGGTGTCGCTAGCCGATGCGGCGTCGGGCTCGGAGGACGACGGCGACGACGGCGTCGGAGATTTCGTCGCCCACTGCCACACGGACTTCCGCGACGGTTCCGGACCGGTCGGCGCACAACCGTGTCTCGAACAGCTCGCTCTCCAATGTGACGAGAACGTCGCCGTTCACCACGGTCTGCCCGGGCGCCGGTACCTCGGTGACACGGGACGGCTGGAGAGGGGAGGACGCGGTGAACTCTTTGAGTTCCAGGTCCAGCCACACGGGTCGTGTGACCGGGCCGCCGATGCGCTCCTCGATGCGGGCGAGAGCCTGCTCGGCCATCATGGCGGTGCGGTCGTCCTCGGCGAGCCAGGCCAGCAGCGGGCCGATGGCACGCTCGTCACCCAGGTGCCCCAGCACTTCGAAGGCCGTCCAACGATCGTCCTCGTCACCCAGGCAGGCGACGATCGTGTCGGTGTGTGCGGCGGATCCGTGCTTCACCATGCCGTGGAGCGCCTGTCGGCGGGTGGAGCCCGGCGAACGCAGCCCACGCTCGAGGATCGGCAGCACGCGGGGATCGGAGAGTCCCTGGAGTGTCCACATCACGACGGGTTCGAGTGCCGGGTCGTCGGCGACCGCGTCGAACAGGGCGTCGGGAAACGCCTTCGCCAGGAGCGCCTGCAGTGTGGAGAGGCGTTCGAAGGCCTCTCTCCCCAGGGCGTCGAGGCGTTCGCGTACCTCTGCCAACGCGTCGTTCCAGGACTGTGCGGCGCGGCCGGCCCGCGTGTCCAGAAGGCGCGACAGGCTCACCGGTCCCGCGGCCACCAGGCCGTCGTAGGCCCGATCCTCACCGCACACGTATTGCACGATGAGGTGGTCGATCCCAGCGCCTTCGATGTCCATCGAGTCGTTCCTGCTCTCGTGTGCTGCTACTGCACGTGCACGGCCGGTCGGCGTGGAGGAGCCGTCGGGTTTGCCCGTCGGATGGCGGGGAGAGTCGGCGCGGTGTCGAGGGCTTGGCGGGTGGTGTGTCCGTTCCGCGCGCGGGACACCGCTCCCGCAAGGGGTTCCGGCCCTTGCGACGCCGAACAGCCCGAAGTCTTCCCGCGTGTCGTTATGTCGTGGCCTCGCGCCATGTCCGGTACTGCTCCCGAACGTACCGCAACGGCTGGTCGACATCGGCGCGGTCGTCGTGTTCGACCAAGCCTCGCGCGGCGTGCAGTGCCGACGCGAACAGCGCCGTCCCGCCCGACGTGTCGGCGAGCGCGACCCGGTCCAGGACGGCCGCCACGCGCAATAACAATTCTCGGCCGGTGGACTCGGCCAGGCCCGCCAACTCCACCGGGATCGGCGGGGCACCCTCGTACGGGTCGTCGTGCGCGATGTCGTCGGCCACCCACCCAGGGTGTCGGACGTCTG
This sequence comes from Embleya sp. NPDC050154, assembly GCF_044460165.1. Taxonomy (NCBI): domain Bacteria; kingdom Bacillati; phylum Actinomycetota; class Actinomycetes; order Kitasatosporales; family Streptomycetaceae; genus Embleya; species Embleya sp. NPDC050154. The sequence continues at coordinate 138,898 of NZ_JBITJP010000016.1, read as the reverse complement.
CCCGAGGTGTCCGGGGATCGGCGAATTCACCCGGTGCGAAGGCGTGTCGGCGGCGCAGCCGTGTCGGGTCGGGCGCGGACCTTGGACGCGCACGAGAGTCACGTCGGCAGATCCGAGCGTCTGCACAAAGGGCTCGCAGCCCGGCCGCCACGAGGATGTGGTGCCACACCCTCGGAATCCGCGCGTTCTGCGCGCAGTGGAACGGAGTCCGGGCACAGGGGCAGCGGGTGGGGACGGCTCGGGCACGACCGCCTACGCCGGGGGAGGCGGCGGCGCAGTGCGGACTGCCCCGACCCTAGTCAGTGTTCGGCTGCGGCGCGGTGGTGTTGCTCGCGGTTGGCGAGTACGTCGGTCATGTGTGTTTCGGCCCAGTCCTTGAGGCCGGCTATGACGCGATTCAGGGACAGACCGAGTTCGGTGAGTTCGTAGGTGACGGTGACGGGCACGGTGGGCGTGACGGTCCGGGTGACCAGGCCGTCGACTTCCAGGGAGCGCAGGGTCTGGGTGAGCATCTTCTGGCTGGCGCCCGCGAGCCGGCGGGACAGTTCGGAATAGCGCATCGTCCGGGGACCATCGCCGTGGTCGACCCCGGGGCGGTGCGGGCCGTCGCTGCCAAGGGCCGCGAGGATCAACGCGACCCATTTGTCGGAGATGCGATCGAGCAGTTGGCGGCTGGGGCAGCCCTCCATGAACGCGTTGTAGCTCGTCTTCTCCTCGGCCCGCTGCTGGGCCGCCGTCCGCGTCGACATCGATCGCTCCTTCGGTGCCCGAGGGGGCTAACGCACTTTCAAGTGCCTTCTTTTGTCACGAGGTTAACGAAACCAGCATGGAGCACGGAAACGATCACCCCACCGCGAAGGAACAAGTCATGAGTGCCGCCACTTTCCGCACCGCCGTCGTCCGCGTCCCGAACGGGCCCGACTCGATCGAGATCATCGAGGTGCCCGTCGCCGAGCCCGGCCCCGGCCGGATCCGCGTCACCATCGCCGCGGCGACGGTCAACCCCACCGACCTCGGCGTCGCGGCGGGCTTCTTCCACTCGATAGGTCTGGTCCGGCAGCCCGAACACACCGGCCTGGGCTGGGAGTTCGCCGGCACCGTGGACGCGGCCGGGCCGGGCGTCGACCTGGCCGTCGGCACCCGGGTGGCCGGCCTGGTGGTCGGCTTCGACCGCGACTACGGCACCTACGCCGAGCAGATCGTGGTCGCGGCGGCCGACGTCGCCCCCGTCCCCGACGACCTGGACCTGCCGGCCGCGGCCACGGTCCCCCTCAACGGTCTGGCCGCCGCGCAGGTCGTCGACCTGCTCGGCGACGCGCCCGCCGGGGCCGACCGGCTGCTGGTGACCGGCGCCGCGGGCGCGGTCGGCGCGAACGTCACCGTCCTCGCCCAAGAACGCGGCTGGCAGGTGACCGGGCTCGCCCGCACCGGCGACGAGGAGTTCGTCCGCGGCCTCGGTGCCGACTTCACCACGCACGCCGAGCCGGGATGGGACGCGGTCGTCGACGCCGCACAACTCAACGACCAGGCCCTCGAACTGGTCCGCGACGGCGGCGCCTACGTCGGTGTGCGGCCCGGTCTCGCACCGCCCGCCGAGCGCGGGATCGCGGTCACCACGCTGTTCACCTCGTCCGACAGCGCCCGACTCGCCGGCCTCCTCGCCCGCGCCGCCGCCGGCGAACTCCCGGCCCGTGTCCACGCCGTCGTCAACCTGGACCAGGCCGCCGACGCCCACCGGGCCACCGCCAAGGGCGGCCTGCGCGGCCGCTACATCATCCGCCCCTGACCAGCCCGGCGCCGAGCGCGCCGCCCACCGCGATCACCGGCACCCACCCGCCGGAAGCCTCGAACGCCGGGGGCCGGTCCCTGCCGCGCAACCGACCCCCGGCCCGGCCCGGCCGTAGAGGATGTACAGCCCCTCGGTGACGTATGGGGTGATCCCCCACGCCGACTCGGCATGGGCGCGGTGCTCGCCCTCGGGCAGGTCCGACCGGTCGAGGGCCGGTCGAGGGCTTTGACCCATTCTGCGCTCGTCTCCTCGGTCGGGTCCCCGGACGAGGCGACCGGATGCCCCTGGCAGTGAGCTCGATGGGGCGAGGTCGCCTCACCGGCTCTTCCGTCTTTTCCCGAGTGCGGCAAAAAATCGCAGGCATCCGAGAACGGGGATCGCCCATAAGGCATACGGGCATCGAGATTGCAACCGGCAATAAACGGAACGGCGGAATGCATGATTTGCCATACGGTCGGCCGTCATGGATTCAGTCGCAGGGTCATGAGGCAGTCCTGTATGCCCTCGGTCTTGCCGATGCCGCCAAGCGCGCCACCCGGCCCGGCGGACAGCTCTAGATCATCGTCGTGTGCACCGATTCAACGCTCATTCGATACTCGGAGGAGCCGCAGCAGATCTTTATTTTCCCAGGTCAGGGCCCCATTGCCGGTCTGACTGATGCAGGGCATGAGCGTTCGTACAGGTTGGGGCCACGGCGCCCCGAGTAAGTCAAGCCTTATTTTCGGAGAATTATGACCATATGATCTTGGCTCGAATCGAAGGAGTCCCCTGTTGTCGCAAGCGAACGACCCTGCTGTGTGTGCGGTTGCATCGGAGCGGGCTTTTGTGTCCACCTTGTACGACCTGCTCACCGAGCGGCTTTCCGAGGCGCGAGTACACCGAGCGAATGTGCTGAAAGCTCCGGCGGAAAGTGCCGATGAGGCATACGAGAGAGAGATCGCCGCCGAGCGTCTGGCCAGGGAAATCGGCCGGCTGGAGGGCGCCGAAAAGGGGCTGGTCTTCGGCCGCATCGACTGGACGGATGGCACGGCCCTGCGCATCGGGCGGATCGGCCTGCATACGGAGGACGACGAACTGCCTCTGCTCGTGGACTGGCGCGCGAACGCGGCGCGGCCCTTCTACGAGGCGACGCCGATCCACCCGATGAATCTGCGCCGCCGCCGGCACCTGCGCCTCGAGGAACGCACGGTGGTCTCGGTGAGCGACGAACTGCTCGACGGTTCCGCCCCGACCGACGAAGACGTCGTGGGTGACGGCCCGTTGGCCGAGGCCTTGTCGGCGCGGCGTACCGGGAGGATGCACGCGGCCGTCGCGACGCTGCAGGCCGAGCAGGACGAGATCGTCCGCTCCGCCCACCGCGGGGTGACAGTGGTGCAGGGCGGGCCCGGTACGGGCAAGACGGTGGTCGCCCTGCACCGGGCGGCGTATGTCCTGTACGCGTTCCCGCGCGCCGCGGAGCAAGGTGTCCTGGTGGTCGGCCCGAATGCCCGGTTCCTCGACTACATCTCCCGGGTCCTTCCCTCGCTCGGTGAGAACGACGTCGTCCTGGCGACCTGCCACGAACTGGCCGGAGTGTCCGCGGACACGGTGGACCCGTTCGATACGGCGCGTCTCAAAGGCAGTTCCGACCTCGCCGATGCTCTGGCCGGCCTGTTGCTCGTCCACCAAGCTCCCCACGGCGACTTCACCGTGCGGGTCGGACAGGAATCGGTTCACCTGTCCGGCGAGGACGTTGCCACGGCACGCGACGCCGCCGTGGCAGCCGCACCGGGGCACAACCCCGCACGCCAGGTGTTCAAAGAGCTTCTGGTCGACGCCGTCACCGACGCCATGCAACGAGACATGGGCGACCTTCTGGAGCAGATCGACGCCGATGCCGCCGCGATGACGGGCATGGACCTCGACCGGTTCACTGGTGCCGCCCAGCGCCGTGCGGAAGGTGCGGCCGACTCGGGTCCGGTCCACGAGCTGGACCTGGACGCCATCCGGGCCGATCTCCTCGACGACGTCGACCGAGCGGTCGAGGTGTTGTGGCCGCGGCTGGTAGCCGGTGACCTCGTGAAGGCGCTCCTGACGAATGCCGATGCTCTCGCCGAGCGCCTGCCCCGATTGACCGCGGAGGAGCGGTCACTTCTGCTGCGCGGTCCGGACCACCCGTGGACCGATGCCGATGTGCCGTTGCTGGACGAGGCTGCGAGCCTGGTCGACGGCCCGCCGGAGCGGACGTACGGGTACGTCGTCGTCGACGAGGCGCAGGAGCTGACCGTCATGCAGTGGCGGATGGTCGTCCGCCGCTGCCCGGCAAGGGCGATGACTTTGGTCGGCGACTTCGCCCAGGCCGGCCCGGTCGCGACGGCACGCGACTGGAAGGAAGCACTGAGCCCGCACGTCGGACCGCGGTTCAAACTGCACAACCTGACCGTCGGCTATCGCACCACGCAGGAGATTCTGGAGAGCGTCCGAGAGTTGCTCGCGCGGATCGCTCCGGACCAGAAGCCGACACGGTCACTGCGAAGCGGTGAGAGCCCTCGCACCGTGACCACGCCTCCGGACGGGTTGGTCACCGCCGTCGCCCGGGAGCTCCGAGCCCAGAGCACCGCCTACCCGGGCGAGCTTCTGGGAGTGCTCTGCGCGGACACAAGGGTGGGCGAACTGACGGCCCAGGGTGTCGCACAACACGCACGCATCGTGCCGGCATCCGAAGCACGCGGCCTGGAATTCGACGGTGTCGTCGTCATGAACCCCGAGGAGATCATCACGGCCCGCCCCGGTGGGGAAAGGGACTTGTACGTCGCCCTGACCCGGGCCACCAAGCGCCTCTGCACCATCACCGTCCAGCCCGCCTGACGGATCAGCGCCCGCGTCGTTGCCGCGGGCGCACCCGGTGCGGTACGGACACCGGCCCGCGCACGGGGCTGCACCCCGCCTCACCACTCGCGGCCGCACCCGGCATCACGCGGCCCGGTCCAGGCCGACGGCGTTCGGATCCCGGCCTCGCGATCACCGGGTCTGCGTGGTGGGGGATCAGAGCTTGAAGACGAATCGGTGGCGTTTGTGTGCGAAGCCCTGGCGGTTCGCGAACATGTCGAAGGCCATGGCCTCGAGTTCCTCGGTCTCGTACGCGGCGACCGGCTTGAAGGCGCCGTCTGCGGCAAGAGTCTTGCGTTTGCTGTCGAGGGTCTGCTCGTGTGTTGCGACTTCCGCCCGGGCCAGGTCGGCCAACCACCTGTCGAAATCGGTTTTCCTCGCGGGGCCGATGCGGTCGAGGAGGCCGATGGCGAGTGCGGTCTCGGCATCGATCGGCCTGCATTCGGTGGTGAGTCGTCGCGCCGTCGCGTCGCCGACACGCCGGGGCAGGGTGTACGTGTGAAGTTCCGAGCCGCTCAGTCCCATGGTCGCGTAGTGCGGGTTCAACACGATGCCCGGACGAGCGACGACCACGTCGGCCCCGAGAGGAAGCATCACACCGCCCGCGCCCGCGTTCGCTTCGAACGCCGCGATGAGGACCTGTTCGGTGGTGGTGAGGATGGTGCGGCAGACGGCGTTGATGGCCGTGATGTTCAGCCACGCCTCCATGGCCGGTTGATCGGCGGCCTCGATGACGTTGAGATGGATGCCGTTGGAGAAGAACTCGGGTCCGCCCCGCAGGACCAGGACCTTGGTGTCCTGGGTCGTTGCCTCGCGCAGCGCCGACAGGAGTCGTCCACACTGGCGTGTGCTCATGGCGCCGTTGTAGAAGTCGAACGTGAGGTATCCGATGTCGCCCTCACGCCGGTACCGGATATCCGTGTACGGCGAGCACGTCGCCTCGGGCAGGGCCGCGATGTCCACGCCGTAGTCGCCGCGCGCCAATGTTTGTACCGCGGGAAGCTTGCAGGCACGGGCCGTCGGTTCGGTCTTGGCGCGCATGTGTCCGATCCATACGCTGGAGTCCCGGGCCGCCACGCGCACGGCTTCGTGATGCCGTGCCACGATCGTGCCCGGGAGCGCTCCGGCCACCGGGCCGTCCAAGCGCGCGTCGTACAGGTAGGCGGCCCGGGAACCGATGTTCGCGAGCACTCCCGGGAACCCGTCCGCCGCCGCGATCGATCGCACGATGTCCGGTCCCGGTGAGTCCCACCGGAACGCGCGGTCCGTTTGTGACATCGCCGGGCGCAGGCGAGCCGAAGGCACCGCCTTCGGGTACTGCTGTGCCGGCACGGGGAGGAATGCGGGATCCGCGGCTTTCTCGGCGACCTCGAGAACGCATTCGACGGCCGCATCGGCGACGGGCCCGTTGTAGACGGCCGACTTGCGTGCCGGAGGTTCACTCATCGGGAACGTGCGCGTCGCCCAGATGGGTCCCGCGTCCATTTCCTCCACGGCCGACAGGGCCGTCACGCCCCAGAGCGGCTCACCGTCGGCAATGGCCCAGTCCAACGAGGAAGGTCCGCGATCGCCGACCGGGCCCGGATGAATGACGACCGTGGGCCAGGTTTTCCAGACGGACGACGGGATGCGCGTCTTCAGGAACGGGCAGATGACGACTTCGAAATCCGCCGGGGCGACTGCCCGCAGAATATCCGACCCATCGGCGACCACGGCGAGTCGCACCTGGTGGCCGGCCGCCCGAAGAGCCAGGTCGGCACGCTGGGTCAGGCCATTGTTGCCACTGGCAAGGAGAAGGATGCGTCGCACGGCGTTTCCGTTCCATTTGTCGGATCGTCGGATCCGAACATTCGTAGAGGCCATGCGCCTGCGAACGCGAACGTTCATCGCGAACATGTCGGTGTAATGCATCTCGCTGACGGCGACCCCCGTGAGTAGGGAGGCACCTGCTGCGATTGCCGCAGGTCCCTTCACGGTTAACGCGAACCACAGGGCCGTGGTCGCGGCCACCACGGCGATCTCGATCAAAAGGACGACGACCCCCGGGTTTTACTCGTCGGCCGGGTCGGCCGGGTCGGCCGGGTCGGACACGCCGGCGCCGAGGGGCGTGGAGTGGATGCCCGGCTCATCGAGCCGCCGTCCGCTCCGACCGGACAGGTGTCTGGTCCGCCGTGGCGAGAGGGCAGGGACCCCCACCCGCACGATCGATCACGACGTGTCCGTACGGAGCCGTATGGCGTGTCGGTGCCGCGATCGGTACCCCGTCCGGCGATACTGACCGGTCCGGCACGGAGCGCGGACTCCGCAGGTCGGGTCGGTGCGGCGGACGGGGGTCGGATGAACGTCGGCGACAAGGTGAGGGCGGCCAAGGATCTCGACGGGTGGGCGCAGGCGTCCGTGCCCAAGGACTCGGTCGGGTTCGTCACCCACACCGCGTTCGGGCGCCTGGACGTGACGTTCACCGTCGCGGGCGTGTTCGGTGGCACTCGGGAGGTGCGGGTGACCGTGGACCCGGAGCAGATCGCACCGACCGTGTGACCGTCCTCCCGGGTTCGTCCCCGACGCGGTTCCGAAGAACGACGCCTCCGCCGCTCGGCCGATACTCGGCCGGGGGAGCGGCTGGGGCGCCGCATCCGGGGGCGGCGTCCGGTCGTTGACAGGATCGTGAGAGGCCCGCACACACGACCCGATGGGTATCCGACTTCCGGCGCCGTACGGCACGGGGAGTCGGTGAGTTCCGTGCCCGAAGTGGCCGCCCGTGGAGCGGGTACCGCGGGGGCGATCGTCACCGTGTGATGGCCTGGCAGAAGGAACACCGCCTTGCCAGCCCGTATCCGCTGCGCAACAACGGCACCCTTGCTGCGGGAACTGATCGCCGCACCCCACCCCGACCACGCGCCGCTGCCGTCCGCGGCCTCGAAGGCGCCCGGCCGCCGCGAGATGCGCGCGGTGCCGTACGGCAAGCTCGAGGGCAGCCGTCCGCTGGAACTCGACCTGTGGCTGCCCGAGACCGACCGGTCCGAGCCGCTTCCGCTGGTGCTGTTCGTCCACGGCGGTGCCTGGCGCCGGGGGCGGCGCGACGACATGGGGTTCCGTACCCGCCGCTGGAATCCCGGGCCCTTCGCGCGCCTGGCGAAAGCGGGCTTCGCCGTCGCGTGCGCCGACTATCGGCTCAGCGGCGAGGCCACGTTTCCCGCCCCGCTCGACGACTTGGGCACCGCACTGCGCTGGCTCACCCTGCGCTCTGCGGAACTCGGCATCGACACCCGGCGGACCGTTGTATGGGGAGAGTCCGCCGGTGGCCACCTCGCCTCGCTCCTGGCCCTGACCCACACCGACCCGCGGCCCGCCGGTGCCGTGGTCTGGTACGCGCCCGGCGACCTGACCACCGCGCGGGGCCGCTTCACGCCCGAGGACGCCACCACCCCCGAGGCACTCCTGCTCGGCGCGGCTCCGGCGGCCGTCCCGGAGCGCGCCCACGCCGCCGGTCCGCTCGCGCACGTGCACCCCGGCGCGCCGCCGTTCCTCCTCGTCCACGGCGACGCGGACACCCTGGTCGCGTGCTCGCACAGCGAATCCCTGGCCTCGGCACTGGATCAGGTCGGGGCCCCCGTCGACTTGTGGACGGTGCCCGGCGCGGACCACGGCTGGCACGGACTGCCGGACGCCGCAGTGGCGGAGATCTTCGCCCGGTCCCTGGCCTTCGCGCGTCGCGTCACCACCCACTGCTAGGCCCTGTCCGGCGGATCTTGGTGGATCGGGCCGCGTCGTGAGCGCAGCGAGGAGCCCGAAGGGCGGATGCCGTGCATCGGCGTGCCGGAGAAGCAGCCGCATGGTGGTTCTCTTCGGCTGTTTCTCCGGTGCGGCGAGGCGCGGTGCCGGGCGGCGCGGACCCCCCAGGATCCGGCGGACAGGGCCTGGGTTCCGCTTCGGGCGGCCGTCATGGTCGTCGCCCGCGCCCGCGCCCGCGCCCGTCGGACCCTGACCCGGAACGCACCCGCACCGTCCAGCGGCTGCGGTCGACGCCGCGCGAGTACCTTCCCGCCGAATCGCGGTCCGCGCGGGCGGTCAGGCCGCGTCGGTGCGGCGCAGGGATGTGGGCAGGAAACCGCCGCCGTCGACCTCGAACGCGTAGCCCCGGGTGAAGTAGGGGACGTTGCTGTCGATGAAGGTGATCACATCGATTCGCTTCATCAACTCCTCCTCCGCCGCGGTCCATTCGGCGCAGCCCGCGGTGTCCGGCTTGGCCATCGCGAGCGCGGTCAGGCGCTCGTACTCCGGGTTCCGCACGGAACCGAAGTTGAGGCCCTCGGGCGGCTTGGTCCCGGAGTAGAACGGAAGCATCTGGTCGGGCGTGCTCAGTGACAGCGGCGCCCACGCCACGTCCCACTGGCCGGTCATCAGCGTGGACACCTTCGTTGCCGGCGTGGTCGGCTGCAGGGTCACCCTCACGCCGAACGACTTCCACTGCTTGACCGCCAGCTCGGCCGCCGCGACGACCTGGGTGCCGGACAGGCCCGGGTAGGGCACGGTGATGGACAGTTGCCGCCCGTCCTTGGTCCAGTACCCACCGGACTTCTTCCACCCGGCGGTGCTCAGCAACTCGGCGGCGCGGTCCACGTCGTGCGTCGGCAGGTTGGCGGTGACCGAGTCGGTCGGACAGGGAGGGGACATCGCGGTGCCCAGTCGGGTCGGCCGCACTCCCTTGCCGCCGGTGGCGACCGCGCCGAGTTGCCGGAGGTCGATCGCGGTGACCAGCGCCCGACGCACCTGCGGATCGGCGGTGACCCGGTTCGGGTCCTCGTTGAACAACAACTGGCCGAGCGGGTCCTGCATGGCCGTGGACTTGATCCCGGCCGCGGCCAGCCGGGATCGATCGGGGCCGACCACCGTCGTGACGTCCAACTGGCCGCCCAGGAGCAGATTGGTCCGGGTGGACTCGTTGCCGATCACCTTGAAGACCACCCGGTCCGGGGTGCGGGCGTTGTCCACGCCGTCCGGACCCCAGGTGTAGCCCTGCCGCTTGGTGAAGGTGAAGTGGTCGCCCGGTACCGCCTCGGTCAGCCGGTAGGGCCCGGTGCCGTCCGAGGCGTGGTCCAGCCTGCCCTGCGCGCGCATGCCGGAGGGGCACACCAGTTGCAGCGTCGCGGCATTGCGCAGCAGGAAGGGAGTGGGCTCCGGCGTCTTGAACGTCAAGGTGCCGGCGGCGTCGTCGGCGGAGACGGTGAGACCGGTGGGCACGATCATGCCGAGCATGGGCGACGCGTTGGCCGGCTCGGCGATGTAGGCGTACTGCGCCGCGATCGCGGAGGCGGTCAACGGCGTACCGTCGTCGCACGTGACGCCGCGCTTGAGGGTGAAGCTCGCGGTGGTCGCGTCGGTCGTCCACTTCTCGGCGACACCGGAGACGATGCGCCCGTCGGGCTGGATGTTGAGCAGCCCGTCGTAGGAGAAGCGGTTCAGCATGAACGCGCTCGCGTTCAGCGCGGTGAGTGGATTCAGGCCACCGGGATCGGCGATGACCCCGACGGTCAGCGTGTCGCCGTCGCCGCCGGCGCCACCCCCACCGCTCCCACCGCATCCGGCGGCGAGCAGACCCAGGACGAGGGTCCCCACGACCCCACGCGAGACGCGTCTCATCGCGCGCCTCCCGAGAAATGCCCGGCGACCGCGAAGCACTCGGCGACCGGGGAACGCCCGGCCACGGCGTGCCCGCCGCCGCGCACCGCACCCGACTCGGCGCCCGGTGCCCATCGGCGGTCTGCGGGCGTCGTACCCGGCAATTCGGATCGTCTCGTCACGGGAAACCTCCTCGGAGCGCGGCCTGCGCCGCTGCGGACGATCACGGTAGGCAGTGGCCGGAAACCGGGGGATCGTCGCCACGCACGAAGAACGACCACCGATCCTGTGCGAATCACCGACGCCGAGCCCGGCCGCCTCCGGGATTCTCGGATGCCACGCCACGGAGCATCTGCGGTATCGACACTTCCAGTTGGAGTCCCGTTCCACGTACGCGCCCAGGTCGTCGCCCCGTCGATGGCCGCGTCGGCGGGCGGGTGTTTGCCCGACTACGCGGCTCCGGTCAGGATCCGGTCCAGGCGGGCGATCGAGGCGGGCGACTCGCGATACAGCCCGGCGATGTCCAACCCCTCGTCGCCGACAACCGCCAGCAGCGCGTGGTTGCCGATCGCCAGGATCACCACGTGTCCGCCGTTGCAGCGGGCCACCACGTCGCGCAGGCCGCCCAGACCCGCCTCCCCCGCGGTCCGGCTGCCCAGCGCGAGCGCGGCCGCGGCGAGGGCGGCGAGCGATTCCCCGTGCACCGCGACGGTGTCGCCGGCAACGAGCAGCCCGTCGCCGGTGGAGACCACGCTCTCGGTGATACCCATGACGCGTTCGCGGACCCTGATGTATCCGAAATCCGGGACATGCCGACCGGCGGTGGCAATATATCGGCGACGCCGCCTCGACACGGCGCCGTTCGTCACGGTGACGATCATGTTCGCGGAAGCCCCGCGTCGGGGTCGGGGTCGCTGTCGGCGCGGATCTCGGCGGCGCCCGCGAACGCCGCCGCGCGCAGTTCCGGGGCCGGTTCGCGGGTGATGATCCCGTCGGCGAGGCAAACCCCCATCGACGACGCGTAGTTGCGACAGCCGCCGATGACGCCCCGCGCGCGTCTCGTCCGACTCGAGGTCGGCGGGATCACCCGGGGGAGTTTTTGCGTTCCGAGCGCGTCTATGGCCCCGAGTCGTGAAGGGTCGCGACCTCGGCCGGTGTGCAACCACCGGGTTCTCCGCCAGGCACGAATGCGATCGTGGGCGCCAATACCGGTGCGGCGCGGGCGAGTTCGGCCGATCCAGAGGTCCGGAACCGACAACCTCGCGACATCATGAGTCTCGCGCCGTCCCCTGAGTTCGGGCCTCGGCACCAGCCTTTTCGAGTCGGTGCGTGGAGGCCGGCCGGGGATTGTTCCTGGTCGCCGAGTGCGCGGAGCGATGGGGCACGCGGGGCGTCCCCGGGGGCGAGATCGTCTGGATCGAACAGGCCCTCCCGGAGGCCGAGTTCGCGGTGTGAGCGTAAACGGGTCCAGGGCGGGCTCGGATCACGCGCGCCGGGGGCGATTGCCGGTGGCCGGCTCGCCGGACGGGTTTCGAGCACGTCGGCCGGGCCGCGGTGGCGGGCGAACTCCGACCCCAGGGTTCAGGGCGCCTTCCTCGGCCATGGCCGCGCTGCCGTCGCGCCGCGCCGCGACTCTTCGTGCGAAGCCACGCGACAGGGGACATGTCGCCGACGCCGCGGTTGCCGGGCGTCACCGGTGGCTCGGACCGGGCTGCCCTTCGCCGGCCCAAGGCCGCCGCCGCATCGTCCGGCCGACTCGGATGCCCCCGCACGAGGTGGATCCAAAATGTACGTACATTCTCTTGCGGAAACCGGAGACATGTGGCCAGATTAAATGTCTGCACATTTGATGTCCTGGAGGTCATGATGGTGTCGACGCAACGTCATCGGACAGTGATCGTCGGGGGAGGGAGCGCGGGTATCACCGTGGCGGCGCGGCTGCGCCGCTCCGGCGAGCGCGATGTCGCGATCATCGATCCGGCAACCCGGCACTACTACCAACCTCTGTGGACCCTGGTCGGCGGCGGACTGGCGGAGATCGGGGAGAGCACGCGCCCGCAGGCGTCCGTCGTGCCTCGAGGAGTGCGGTCGATCCGTCGGAGTGCGGTCCACATCGATCCCGACGTGCGGGAAGTGACCCTGGACGACGGGAGGACCATCGGCTACGAGTGCCTCGTGGTGTGTCCCGGGATCCAGCTCGACTGGTCGAGAATCCCCGGACTGGAGGCCACGCTCGGCGAGGAGGGCGTCTCCAGCAACTACCTGCCCGAAACGGCACCGGCGACATGGCGCTTCATCCGGGACACCCGATCGGGAACCGCCGTGTTCGGCATGCCGTCGGGGCCCATCAAGTGCGGTGGCGCGCCCCAGAAGATCGCCTACCTGGCCGCCGACTACTGGCGCCGCGAAGGGGTCCTGGGCAACATCGACGTGCACCTGGTGCTCCCGACATCCACCATGTTCGCGGTCCCGGAGTTCTCTCGCGTCCTGGATCGGGTTGTTCGGCGATACGGCATCACCGTGCACTTCGACAGCGAGGTGAGCGAGGTCCGTTCCGGGTCCAAGGAAGTCGTGGTCACCCACAACGGCACCCGGGTAGCCACCACGCTGCCCTACACCATGGCGCACCTGGTGCCTCCCCAGAGCGCGCCGGACTGGATCAAGAAGAGCGTCCTGGCCGATCCCGAGAGCCCCGCGGGCTACGTCCTCGTCGACCAATGGACCATGCAACACCCGCGCTATCCCGACGTCTTCGCGCTGGGCGACGTCGGCTCGTCGCCGAATTCCAAGACCGGTGCCGCGGTGCGCAAACAGGCCCCGGTCGTCGTGCGAAACCTCCTCGCGCGCATGAACGGTCTCAAGCCACCGGCCCGCTACGACGGATACGCGTCCTGCCCGCTGACCACAGCACGGGGCAAAACGCTGCTCGCGGAGTTCGACTACTCGATGAAGCCCACCCCCTCCATCCCGGTGATCGACACAACCCGGGAACGCACCGACATGTGGTACCTCAAGCGCTACGGACTGCCGTTCCTGTATTGGAACCTGATGCTTCGCGGACGCGCCTAGCCACATCGCCACCGCCGCGCGGCCGCCGCGACGAGTTGCACCCGTCCGCGCCCGCCGCATCCGGCGTAACCCACCCATCCGACCCGGCGGGAGCCTCTCCGTGGAACGCGTCGATACACTCGTTTTCAAGCAGTACTACCTGGATTGTCTCTCCCATGCCTCGTATCTCGTCGGCGACCGCGGATCCGGACGCGCGGTCGTGGTCGACCCCCAACGCGACGTGGGCGAGTACATCGCCGACGCCGCACGACTGAACCTGAACATCGAGCGGGTCATCGAAACCCACGTGCACGCCGACTTCCTGTCCGGACACCTCGAACTCGCCGCCCGCACCGAGGCGCTGATCTCCTACGGCTCCGCCGCCCAAGTCGACTTCGCCGCCCATCCGCTGCCCGACGGCCGGAAACTCTCGCTCGGTGACGTCGAACTCGAGATCCTGCACACCCCCGGACACACCCCGGAGTCGATCTGCGTGGTCGTCAGAGCCCACGCGGGCGACAAGGTGCCCTTCGGCGTGCTGACCGGAGACACGTTGTTCGTGGGCGACGTGGGACGTCCCGACCTGGCCGCCTGCGCCGACTGGTCCACGGAGAAGTCGGCCCGTGCCCTGTTCCGTTCCACCCGACGCCTGCTTGCCCTCCCCGACGCCACCGGCGTCTATCCCGCCCACGGGAGCGGGTCGTCCTGCGGGAAGAACCTGTCCGCCGAACACCACAGCACCATCGGCGAACAACGGCGCACGAACCACGCGCTGGCCGAGATGGCCGAGGGCGACTTCGTGGACCTGGTGTGCTCCGAACAGACTCCCGCGCCGCGCTACTTCGCCTACACGTCCGCGCGCAATCGCCAGGAGCGGCCGACACTGGACGAGAGCGCCCACGTCCCCGCCCTGTCGTTCGGGGAGTTCCTGCGCGCCCGGTCGACCGGGGGAGTCGTCCTGGACACCCGAGATCCCGACGCGTTCGCCGCCGGACACCTCGCCGACTCGATCAACGTCCCCCTGTGCGGTCGATTCGCGGAACTCGCCGGCGAGGTCCTGAGCGCACACAGTCCCATCCTGCTCGTCTGCGACCCCGGCACCGAACGCGAGGCCCGCAACCGGCTGGCCCGGATCGGCTTCGACCGTGTGCCGGGAGCGCTGGCCGACGGGGCACCCGGGATCGAGCCCGAATACCGTCGGACCGCCGTACGGCATCGCGTCGACGAGTTCGTCGTGCTCGACTCGGACACGCGCGTCGTGGACGTCCGCAACCCCGGCGAAGTACGCGCCGATGGCACGATCCCCGGGGCCCGACTGATCCCACTCCCCGAACTCCCCTCGCGAATAAACGAGTTGGCGCGCGGTGAGGCCGTCGCCGTGTTCTGTGCGAGCGGCCGCAGGTCCTCCATCGCCGCGTCGATCCTGCGTGCGGCGGGCTTCACGAACGTGTCCGACCTCCAGGGCGGCTTCGCCTCCTACAGCGCCGAGCACCCCATCGCACGACCGGACTCTCCGTGAGGCGCGCCGTCCCCGACGTTTCGGCCGCGAGGTGAGCGTACTGATCGTCGCGCTCGTGTCCGGTGCCGCGGTCGGGCTCGCCATCGGCGCGCTCGGCGGCGGCGGGGGCGTCCTCGCCGTACCCGCACTGGTGTACCTGCTGCACCTGGCACCGGCCGACGCGTCCACCACCAGCCTGATCGTGGTGACCGCGACCTCGGTGACGGCCGTGTTCCGTCACGCCAGAGCGGGCACCGTACGCTGGCGGGTCGGCGTGCTCTTCGCCGCGGCCGGCGTGCTCCCCGCCATCGCCGCTTCCGTCCTGGCGGGCCACATCCCCAAGGCCGCGCTCACGACGGCATTCGCCGTGGTCACGCTGCTCGCCGCCATCGCGATGCTCCGCAATGCCGGCCCGGGCGAAGGAGTGGAGAACGGCGCACCCGATCCAGGCGCGAACGAGAGGTCGATCCGTGGGGCACAGGGCATCGGCAAGGTGATGGGCGCGGGAGCGGGTCTGGGCACCGTCACGGGTCTGCTCGGCGTCGGCGGAGGATTCCTCGCCGTGCCCACCCTGGTGAGCGTCCTGTCGCTGCGCATGCGCCTGGCGGTCGGTACGAGCCTGGTCGTGATCGCCGTCAATTCCGTAGCCGCGCTCACCGCCCGGTTGGCGGTGGGGCCGACCACATTCGATCCGGCGACGCTCGGCCCCTTCGCCGGCGCGGCGATCCTGGGGGCCTGGGACGGCAAACGTCTGGCCGCCCGGCTGTCGGGGATCGCCCTTCAGCGGATGTTCGCCGCGCTTCTCGTCGCCTTGGCGGTGTTCATGCTCGTGGATGCCCTTCGTTGACCGATCGCACGGTTGCCGTGTCGCCCGGTACGCGGATCGCCCGAGCAAGCACCCCGGAGGACCACGGTGGGTCCGCGCGGAGTTGCCACCGGACGGCACGCTTCCGTACCTTCGTGGCCTCACACAGGACACGAGCACGGGTCCGTCGCACGTCAGGGGAACCCTCGGTGACATCAACGCAGCCCGCGGGAGCGAATCCCGTCGATCGCGCGAGCGGAGTGCCGCTGTGGGTCCAACTGCGAGCCGACCTGCGCCGTCGCCTGGAGGCCGACCAGTTCCGCGACCACTTCCCCGGCGAGCACGCCCTCGCGGCCGACTACGGAGTCAGCCGCCACACGGTTCGCGAGGCCCTGCGCCAGTTGCGCAGCGAAGGCGTCGTCACGGCGCACCGGGGACGCGTGTCCGCACTCGCGGAGACGTCGATGGAACAGCAGGTGGGCCGACCGTACAGCCTCTTCGCCTCGGTCGAGGAGATCGGTGCGGTGCAGCGCAGTGTGGTGCGGGTGCTGGATCGGCGCGCCGACGGCGTGGTCGCGGCCCGGCTCGGCCTGGAGGAGTCGACACCGCTGGTCCACCTGGAGCGCCTTCGCCTCGCCGACGAGAGGCCGCTCGCCGTCGATCGGGTATGGCTCCCCGCCGACGTCACCGCCCCGTTGCTGGGGGTCGACTTCACGCACACGGCGCTGTACGCCGAATTGGAGCGGCATTGCGGCATCCGGATCACCGGGGGATGGGAGCGCATCCGTGCCGTGGTGCCCGATCGCGCCGAACGCACGATGCTGGAATGTCCGTCGAACACGGCCCTGTTCGCGATCGACCGCCTGGGAGTGGCCACGGTCGGCCCGGTCGAGTGGCGTCAGACGCTGGTGCGCGCGGATCGGTTCACGGTGACCGCGGCCTTTTCCGCCGAGGACGGATACCGACTGGGGATGGCCGAGTAACCGGAGGGCCGGTTGTCCCCGGCGATGCCCAAGGGTGAACACGCGGTCGCGGCGGGTTCACAACCCCAACCGTTGGGCGCGGCACACCGGATGGACCGCCGGCCGTTCGTCGGCCCCGTCGAGCGTGATCCCCAGGACACGGCGGGCCCGTTCGACCCGCCGGGTGACCGTGAAACCTGGAAAGGCGCTGTCTACGTGGCAGTTGGGCCTGTGAAACACGCCGACGGGAGGTCGGGGCGAACGTGTGCTCCTCGGCAGCCGGCGGTTCGGTGCGCGATAGCGGCCGGCGGATCCGGACGGGGACGTGCCCGTCCGGATCCCTGTCGCGTCACCCCTGTCGGTGCTCCCATCCTCGGTCGGTACGGGTCAGCTCGCGGAAGCCGGCGGCGATCAGCCGCCCGATCGCGTCCGTGTCGTCGGCCGACTCGTAGGCGAGCACGCGGTCGACCCCGGCCAGGCGGAGCCACTGGGCCGCTTGGGCCAGGAGCCAGTGCTCCAACCCGTCGACGCGGTGGTCCGGTTCGACGACGAGGTTGCCGATGTCGGCCAATCCTCCGTTGCGGGCCAGCCGCTCGGGTCGGTCGAGGGCGGTGTCCACTTCGATGAAGCCGAGGACGTGGCCGTCGAGGTGTGCCGTCAGCCGGGTTCCGCACTCGCCGAGCGTGCGCCGCACGGCCGGTTGGGGCATCGACGGATCGGCGGGCGGCGACACCAGGTCGGCGACCTCGGCGAGCAACACCACTTCGGTGTGGCCGGTGTGCCGGAAGCAGGCCCGCTCGTAGGCCGCCCGCACGTGCGGCCACACATCGGGCAGGCCGTAGACCCCGGGAGCGGGCAGGGCTCCGTCGGCGTAGCGGACCCGCACGTGCCAACGTGCCAACCGGGCCAGGCACGCGGCCATCAGCTGATCCGCCGCCGTCTCGGAGTCGGGCCGGAACGTCGCCGGCGGACGGTGGACGAACCAGGCGATCTCGCCCGCGCCACGATGATCCGGGCCGACCTCGGCGTCGTCGCGGTAGCGCAGCAGATGCGCGGCGGCGACCACGGCCCCCCGCTGCTCGGCGACCAGGGTGGCTCGCTCCGCCACCCACGGATCGGTGATGAACTCGTCGGGGCGCCGGGTGAGTTGCCCCAGAACGGTATTGACGGACACGGACGCGCCGGGCACGACGGCAGCGACATGCGCGTTGACGAGCTCGGTCAACTGGTCGCGATCGTCGCGATGAAAGGGGCGCACGATGAGAGCAGGCATGGAGGACCTCCGAACGGATTCGCCACGAGGAAGGAGGCCGCCATGCGATGCGGTATGGCGCTGACAGTACCTCACGCGGCCTGCCGCCCGCCCCGCCGCGGACGCCGGCGGCGAGACTTCCGGGCGACGGCGGGCCGACTCCGTCCGCCCGGGACGTGATCGACGCGATGCGCAGGTCATATGCGGGGGCGACGAACGCCCGGGAACCGGCCGCGTCGGCGACACGTGCGAGGCGGGACCTGCCCGCCTTGGTCGACACGATCGAACCCGCCCCGACCACTGTCCGAGACCGGACTGGACGAGCAGGTCTCGGCCCAGGTCTCGGCCGGCGCGGAGGGCGGAGACGGGGCACGCTGTCGAGCAGTCGGCCGCGCTGTCGGAGTCCCAGGGTAGGGTCGACGAGACGATCGCCGCGCTGTGAGCCCACGCCCGCGGTCACCTGGCACGGCCGTCCCCACCGGGATGCCGCGAAGACCGCAGCACCCAAGGTGTCGCGTTGCTGCTCAGCTCCCGGCCCGTCCGACCATCCCTACACCCAGCCGCGCCGCACCGCCTGCACCCCGGCCTGGAACCGGTTCTCCGCGCCCAACTCGTCGAGGAGCACCCGCATTCGCCGCCGCAGGCTCCGGGTGCTGGTGCCCAGCTGCCGGGCGATCGTCTCGTCCTTGAGTCCGGACAGCAGCAGGTTCAGGATCCGCCGGTCCTCCGCGTCGAGCGGGTCGCACTCCTGGGGGCCGGCGGCGGTGAGTGGGACGGCTTGTGTCCAGAGCCCTTCGAACAGGGCGACCAGGGCGTCGACGAGGGTGGTGCCCCGGATGACGACGCTGCGGGTGATGGGCGAATCGAGGTGCAGGGGCAGCAGGGCGATCCGGCGATCGGCGACGGACATCTTCAGCGGGATGCCGGCGAGGACCCGGGCCTCTTCGCCGGCCCGCGACAGGCCGCTCACGTCGTCGAGGTTGCCGGGTATCTCGAACGACTCGGGGGCGTAGATCGTGCGGTACCGGACTCCGCGGCCCAGGAGGGTGTGTTGGAGCGGGTTGCCGTGGGCGAGGACGTACGGCGGCCGGTCCAGGCTCATGATCTCCTCGGTGGCCTCCTGCTGGAGCCGGGCGAACCACCGGCCGAGTTCGTCGGCGCTGGTGAGCAATTCGACGCCCTCGCCGGGGCGGGCGGCCTCGCCGAGCGCGCGGTAGACGGCCTCGAGTTCGGCGGCCGTCTCGGTGACTCTGCCGAGGTCGGCGTGGGCGTTGCGGACCAGGGCGGCGAGGGCGGCGGTGGGGCTGACGGCCGCCCACCGGGTGGGGCGGCCCGAGAGCCGGCTGACCAGACCGTGGCCGCGCAGTCGGGCAAGGGCCGAATGCAGCCGCTCGACGCCCGAGCCGGTGCGCTCCGCCAAGTCGCGCACGGTGACCGGCGGTCCGGCCAGAACGGTGCGATAGACCCGCTCGTCGAAGGGCGCGACCCCGACGGCGCCGAACACGAGTTCGTCATCTTCCATGGCGAGCGAGCATGGCCGATTCCGGCGCCGGCCGCAATCGGACACCGGCCACACCTGGCCGACCGTCGGGAGCCGCGACTACAAAGATCACACCTCCGGCCCCCATGGGAGATGGAATGTTCAACGCACAGCATTCACGGTCGGGTTCAGCGAAGCTGTCCCGGCGCCGACTACTCCTGATCGCCGCGGTGGCCTTCGGCACCGTGTTCGGCGCGTTCGGCGCGGCGCCCGCCGAAGCGCAATCAGTGGCCCCCGACGACCCGCCGACGACCCTGGCCACCCGGGGCAACGAATGGCGGCAGGTCGGCCCGAACGGCAACGGCGGCAAACTGGCCTTCACCCCCGTCAGGCCCGAACGGGCCTACGTGCAGACCCCGATCGGCAACGTCGTCTTCCGATCCGACGACCGGGGCACCACGTGGCAGCAGAGCAACGAACTGCCCGTGAACGCCTTCGAAGCCGGCGGTGTCGCGGCCAGCCCGCTCCGACCCGACGTGGTGTTCGCCGGCGGCCGGCAGAAGGACAACTGGCACGGGTACGTGCTGCGCAGCACCGACGCCGGCAAGACGTTCACCCAAGTGCTGGACACCCCGGGCAAGGTCGGTGGCGTCGTGTTCGACCCGACCGGCGCGCGGCTGTACGCCGCTGCCTCCGACGGTGTGCACGTCACCACCGATCACGGCAACACCTGGCGACTGCTACCCGGTTCCCCCGCCGACGCCCGGAACCCGAAGTTCACCGGCGGCGACCTGTACTTCACGTCCGGCGCCGATGTCTGGGTGCTCCGCCGGGGCGCGCGGACCCCGGTGAAGCTGCCTCGCCCCGGCTCGACCGGCGCGGGTGTCGATCAGCTCACCGGCACCGGCGGCACCCTGGTCGCCAGGGGTGACCTGCAGGTCGCGCAGGTCTCCACCGACCGGGGCGCGCACTGGCGGGCGCTGCGCGGACCGTGGGGCACCGACGTGGTGGTTCTGGCCGCGATCGTGGACGGCTCGGGTCGGCTGCACATCCAGGTCAACCAATCCACCGGCGAGATGCAGCAATGGGGCAGCCGCGACAACGGCCGCACCTGGCACGCCGAGGCGGGTCTGGCCCGCATCGACCTGTACGAGGCCACCGGCACCTTCCCCGGACGGCCCGGCACGGACGTGATCTCGGCCGGCGCGGGCATCTACACCACCGACGACCACCAGAGCTTCCGCCGGATCGGGGTGCCTGGCTCCGAAGTGTTGTCGCTGACCGTCGCCCAGGGCAGGTCGGGACCGGCGATCGTCGCGGGCACCATGACCGGCAGCTACCAGTCGTCCGCGCCACTGAAGAGCCGGCTGCCGCGCGGGTACCAGGAATGGGGTTTCTCCGGCACCGCGCCGCACACCTTCGGCAACCGGATCGACGGCCTGGCCACCGATCCGTCGAACCCTTCGACGGTGTACCGGGTACGCAACACCTGCACCTCCGATCAACCCTGCTTCTACCTGGAGAAGTCGACCGACGCGGGCCTGCGGTGGACCATCGTCCAGACCGCCGTGCCGGGCAAGGCACTCGGCATCACGGTCAGCCCCGCCGATCCGAACAGGCTGTACATCGCCACCCACTCGCCCTCTGCCGTGTACACCAGCAACGACGGCGGCGAGTCCCTCGTCCAGAACGGGCACGACGACCTGAAGGGCTTCACCAGCGTCGCCGTCGACCGGGCCAATCCCGACAGTGCCTGGCTCGGCGGCCCGGACGGGCTGTTCCGCACCACCGACGGCGGCGTCACCCTGAACAAGGTCCTCGACGGCTGGGTGAGCGCGATCGCGCTGAACCCGCGCACCCCGGGCCACGCGGTCATCGCCGCCAAGGACGCGCTCTACGTGACCACCGACGACGGCAAGCACCTGACGAAGGTGGCCGCCGACCTGAGCGGCGCCCTGAGTTCGCTGGCGTTCACCCCGGACGGCTCGACGGTGTTCGCGGGCTCGCACTACTACCTCACCCCGGCTCTCGGGGTGCTGCGCAGCACCGACGGCGGCCGGACCTGGGGCTCGATCACCAGGAACCTGCCGGAGCCGTCGGTGTCGTCGCTGACCGTGTCGGCCGACGGCCGGTGGCTGTTCGCGGGGACGACCTACGGGAGCGTGCACCGACTGGCGGTGTGACCACATACCAGGCGCGCCGCCCCTGTCCGAACACCCGGACGGGGGCGGCGTCGTGGGTGGGCGGCCGTGGCCCGGCGCGGCCGCGCGCCACCGGGCGAGCCAGGTGAGGGCGGCGGCCACCAGTGGAGGTCGCGCAGGCCCGGGAGTTCGTCGAACGGCTCCCGCAGGGCCGGGCGGCCGCGGTCACCCGGGGCGGCTCGAACCGGTCCGGTGGGCAGCGCCCGCGGTTGGCATCGCCCGGGCGCTCATCCGCCGATCTGGATTCACCTGTTCGACGACTTGTTCTCTGTGCTGGGCCGCGCCCCCGCGGTGGCGCGCGGGCGCATCGCGGGACGACCGTCGACGGCAAGGACGGTACGACCCCGCGCCGATGGTCCGAGGCATGCGAAGAGCCGATGATTGTCGCCCGGATTCTCGCGCCTCGGGCGCAACCGCGCTCTTCGGGGCGGGGACCGGTGCTCGTCCGGTGGCGTCGGGCGTGTCAGGCGCGGTCGTGGAGGGTGACCTGGTAGCCGTCGGGGTCGGCGAAGGTGAAGGTCCGACCGAAGGGGCCGTCGATCGGCGCGGAGACGATGGTGTGACCGTCGGCGACGAGAGCGTCGTGGATGGCCTGGACGTCGGTGGCGTGGAGCCAGATCGCGGCACCGATGCCGGGCTGGGCAACGGATGCGAGATCCGTGCCGGGAATGACGCCGCGGAGTGCGAACGCGATCGGCTTCGTCTCGAAGACGACGGCGTGCGGAGGTCCGGCCTGCGCGCGGACGAGGCCGAGGTACTGCTCGTAGAACGCCTGCGAAGCGTCGAGGTCGCGTGCCTGGAGCGAGATGAAGTCGGGGCCGGTGGCGGGCATGGTGCTGCTCCTTCTCTTCGTGTCAGGTTCCTGACACGAGTCAACGTATGTCAGAATCCTGACATGAGTCAAAACGGTGCCGGCGTCGACCTGGACAAATCACTGGGCTACCTGCTGAAAGAGGCTTCGAGCGCCCTGCGCGCAGCCATGGAGGAGGTGCTGCGGCCACTCGGGATGAGCGTGACGCACTACTCCTGCCTCGAGCTGCTGGCTCAACGGCCGGGCTTGTCGAACTCCGAGCTCGCGCGGGGCGCATTCGTGACACGGCAATCGATGAACGTGCTGCTCCAGGCCCTGGAACGAGACGGCTACGTGACCCGGCCCGCGGCGGCACCCGTCGGGAAGGTTCTTCCCACGCGGCTCACGCCTCGCGGCCGACGGAGCCTGGAGAAGGCGACCGTGGCGGTCCGGTCCGTCGAGGTCGCAATGCTGGCCGGCATGACCGAGACCGAACAGTCGGACGCGTTCCGGATCCTGCAGAGCATGATTCGTTCCCTGCGCGAGGGCAACGACGGTGCATAGCCCGTTCCCGGACGCACGTCTTGCCGCGCCCGGGCAGGAGTGCAGCCGAGCGTGAGAACCCGTGGTGCTGCACCCTGCCGGTGATCGACGCCACCGGCGCGAACCGGGCCGACGTCGACCACGCCCGAGACCGCGACGAGGGCCCGTTCGCGGTCACCGTGTACGGCGAACGCGAGTGTGGGCCGACATCGAACACACCCACGCACGCTGGACCGCAGGGGGCCGCCCCGGACCCGAACGCTTCGGCCTGCGCGTCGAACCCGACGGCACCCAACACGTCTGGTTCGACCAGCCCTTGGGCCCCACCTGGTCCCTGGTCGGGCCGGGCCACCACGCGACGGCTTGAAGCCGCCCGGCGCCGCGCGATTCAAGGGTGGCCGGGGCGGCACACGGTCAGCGGCGGCCGGTGGCCAGGATGACGAGGAACTGACCGCCGCCCGCCTCGATGTCGGCGGTCACCGGCAGCCCCGGCACCAGTCGGGAGAACCGGTCCACCAACCAATCCGCCGCCTGCTGGGCGTCCTTCCTGGTCGGACAACGGCCCACCATCTCGCGGCCGCCCTTGCGCTCCAGCCTCCCGGCAACGGTGATCAGCGGCGCGGGTTCGACCACGTACAGGTGGTCCGGCCAGGCGATGACCACCTTGACCGCGCCCTTGCGGGTGTTGCACCCGCGGTGCGCGAGCCGCTCGGCGACCTTGGCCTTCCGGTCGGCGGTCCGGCTGTCGACACTGGGCCCCCGCGGGTCGTTCACCGACTCGTCGGGGTCGACCGGTTCGTCGCACACCCAGCACCGCCAGCCGTCCCGCTCGGCTACATCATCAAGGAGAGTCACCCGAGCAAACTAGCCTGCCCGGCCGCCATCCCGGTGCACCAGGCCCAGTGCCGGGACATCCGACGACTCACGTGCGAACTCGGCCGGCGGCTGTCCGGGCGGGCCTTCCCGGGCAACCGGACCTCTGCGGGCGAGCCGCATTCCCGTTGCCGGCTTGCTCACGAGAACCCGCGAACCTCCGCTGAACGTGGGACCTGCCGGCCGAGCCCCAAGCCGCGGGCACGGCCCGCCACCGTGTACGGAACCAGCTGTGCGCCAGGGCCTGGGGCCGGGGGCCCGGAGGAACTGTCCCCGACATCGGACTCCTGGTCAGCGAACTCGTCGGCAACGTCGTACGGCACGCCAAGGGCCTGAATCGCTGGGCCGGGCGGCGGGACGACCGCCGTGCAGGTCCACACCACCGATGGGGATCTCAAACCCTTGGCTCGAGAGTCTCAGCCGGAAAAGCTCCCCGGGGAGCGTGCCGCTTCCGGGTGCGCGTAGTAGCCGGCGACGGTGCAGTGCAAAGGGCCCCACACGCCGGGCTTGCCGAGTTCGCGGAATTCGATGTCGACGTCGGCGACGGGTCGACCGCCCGGAACGCGGGCGGGCCGGGTCAGCGGCCTGTCCCGCGCCGCCGCCGAGGGGTGTTCCTGACAACCGGCTTACATACCGGCCACATCGGGCTGGACGTGTCCGTGGCGCTCGATGTATCGCCTGGCGACAGACGGCGGGTGCCGGCGACCACACGGTCTCCGGCGGGCGTCGTCGCTCGACCTCACCGTGCGGGGAGCGCGATCGCCGCGACCTTGTCGACCTGCGCCTTCATGACCGCCTTGGGTATCGCCACCGCCGGTGGGCCGAACATGCCCACGGACATGCCTCTGACCAGTACCGGCCCTACCCGGACGACGGTGACGACGAACGAGTACGGCCCGTCCACGCCGAATTCCAGGGACAGACTGTCGTCACCGATGTCGTAGCCGGCACCGCCGGTCAGCCCGTATTCGACGGTGGAACTCTCCTCGGGGGCGGGGTTGTCGGTCGTCTCCGCGAAGTCGCCGCACGACGGCAGGGCCTTCCTCGCCGCCTCCAGGACCCTGGCCGCTTCGGTGAACTCCCGCGAGCTTGCGCCTTGGGCCGGGTGGCGAGGAGCGCCTCGAGGTACGCGGATGGGGAGTCAAGGGGTAACGCCGCCACCTGCCGGTCTGTCGGGGTCGGGTCGGGCGTGCCCGTTCGAAGGGCTGTGGCGATTCCGAACTGGTTGACCGCGGACGTGTCCAACGCGCGCTCGACGCCCTGCTGCCCGCGGGCCGGCCGAGGCAGCACGCCGTTCTGGCCGGACCGGGACGCCCAGCCCCCGACGCTGGAGTCGACATCCTCCTCGGGCCGTTCCATCCGCAGACCGGTCGGACATAGACCACCACCGACCGGGCCGCGTCGGCGTACCTGCTGCCGCTGTCGCTGGGGGTGTGGCTGTGGCCAGCCCGTCCGCGGCCGCGCCTGCCGGTTGCCGCGTTGGGCGTCCTGCCCCCGGGATGTCCTCCGTGACGACCCGCCCCCACCACTCCCCAATGGCCCCCTTTCGAACCGAGCGCGAAACGTTCGAGCACACCCTGGTCCGGCTGCCGGCCGTTCGCAGCCCGTGGTTGCGCGAATTCCTCGCGAACCTCACGCACCACACATTCGTCGGCGTCTTCCAGCGCCGACAGGACCGACTCTCGGGGGGCGCACTCGCAGTGCGAACGTGGCCCGGCCGGCCCCATGCGCTCCGTTCGACGAACGCGAGGACCCCGGGGTCGCGGACGACTCGGCGAATCGGGTCGCCGCCTACGTCCGAGATACGGGGCCCTCCATCGGGGACCGGGGGCAATCGCGCCGAACCCTTTGTTGCGACAGTCCGTTTCTCACAGTCGTCGGGGCCCGACACCATCCCCGGAGAGCGCGTCGCCGGGGTTCAGCAGAGCGCATGCCTTCATCGAGAGGCATCCGCAGCCGATGCACCCGGTGAGTTCGGCCTCGAGGCGCTCGATGGTCTGCCGACGCTCCTCCAGCCGACGCCTCCAGCCACGCGAGGCGCGCTGCCACTCCCGGTGACTGGGCGGACGGTCGAGCGGCACATCGGCGAACGCCTCTCGGAGGTCGAGCAACGGGATGCCGATGCGTTTCGCCACCGAGATCAATGCGACTCGACGAAGCATGTGCCGCGGATAACGGCGTTGGTTGCGATCGTCACGTTCGGACGCGATCAGGCCGAACTCCTCGTAGAACCGCAGAGCGGAGACGGCCGCCCCGGTCCGGGCGCTCACCTCGCCGATGCTCAGCCAGTCGTCCGGGCCTGCTCGAACCTCACCGGAACGGTAACTCGTCATGCAAAGCCTCCTCTTGACCTCAACATTACTTGAGGCCATACGGTCGGCCGGGTCGGAACGGCGAACAGGAACGACCCCGGAGAGGACGGCAGTTCGATGACGTTTGTGATTGCTTCGCCCTGTGTGGACGTCAAGGACAAGGCATGCGTCGAGGCGTGCCCCGTCGACTGCATCTACGAGGGAGAGCGCATGCTCTACATCCACCCGGACGAGTGCATCGACTGCGGCGCCTGCGAGCCGGTGTGCCCCGTCGAAGCGATCTTCTTCGAAGACGACACCCCACAGGAATGGCACCACTTCAACGCCATGAACGCCGAGTTCTTCTCCGACCTCGGCGCCCCCGGCGGCAGCGCGAAGCTCGGTCCGATCGGACGAGACCATCCGATCGTGGCGCAACTGCCGTCCCAGGGTGCCGCCGTCTCATCCTTTGCGATCCCGCCCAAGTCCTGACGACCCGGAAGCCGTTCACACCGTCCCGAAGGCGGGCGGCCGGCGCGTACCCCGACCCCCGGCGAAAGGAGCGACCGACCTGGCCTCCGTCGGGTCGGAGGAGGTGCGGCAACTCCGCGAAGACGAGGCCGAGTTGACGCGGGCGGCCAACGAAATCCTGAGAGCCGCCTCGCTGTCTTTTGCCCAGGAGATCGACCGTCCCCGGACGAGGCCGAACAGGGGATCGACCACCTGAGTGACAAAGGTCTCGGGGTCGATCCCGTATGCCGGGTGCCGGGGTTGTCGCCGTCGCCGTACCTCGCGCGCAGGATCGCGACAGCCGGTACATCATCTGTCACGACACATACCCGGGCGGTGGATCCGGTCATGGCACCCCGGTCGGAAGCCGCCACCGCACACCGTCCAACCACCGCCGACACCGTTCAGCCCAGGTTCACCGCCGGCCATCGCGACCACGTTGCCCGGCCGCGGCACGGAGCGGGTTCTCGAAGCGGACGACGAGCCGACGTGCCGCAGTCCTGGCCGAGTTCGAACCGTCGGTGCGAACGGCGTTGGCGGCGGACCGCCGCGCCCGGTGACCGGAGCGGGGCCGGGATTCGCCAGGGTCCGCACACCCGTGGATGTGTCGTCTGGGCGCTGCGTCGAACCGGTGATGCGGGGTGTCGAGCGACCGGGCGCGGGCGGCAGGGCGGGCCGGCATTGGTCGACGACGGGGCGCCCTCGATCGGCTTCGGGGCCGGTCGAGGGCGCGTGTCGGGCGGGCTCGGGGAGTTGGGGTCAGAAGGGGCTGATCGGTGGGCGACGCGCGTGGAGGGTTGCGCCGGGAAGCCGGCTTCCGTCCTGTGTGGTCGACGGGTCGTGGAAGCAGAAGAGGTCACGCCGGGGCAGTGTTCCGGTGCTCAGGAAGCTGTGTGCTCGGGTGAGCGCGCAGGACGGCGCCTCGGGGTCGTAGGCGCCGTGGTTTCCTCCGTCCACGGTGATCATGCGTGCCCGCTTGCCCAGGGCGGTGCGCATGCCCAGTGCACCCGAATAGGGCGTGGCCGGGTCCCGGGTGGTCTGGAGCAGGAGGATGTTGGTCGCTCCGCGGTCGGTGATCCGTACCGCCGGCTCGACCGGGTCGGGCCAGAACGCGCACGGCCAGATGTTGGTGCCCATGCCGCCCAGGATCGGGAACAGGGCCCGGTTGCGTGTGACTTCGCGCTGGTAGTGGGCGATGTCGCGCGGGGCGC
This sequence comes from Embleya sp. NPDC050154, assembly GCF_044460165.1. Classification (NCBI taxonomy): domain Bacteria; kingdom Bacillati; phylum Actinomycetota; class Actinomycetes; order Kitasatosporales; family Streptomycetaceae; genus Embleya; species Embleya sp. NPDC050154. The sequence continues at coordinate 111,158 of NZ_JBITJP010000016.1, read as the reverse complement.
GGCTGTCTCCGCAGGTCACCGCGAGCAGTACGGCTGTGTCGTTGTCCCGTGGGATGCCGGGGGTGGTCGGCCACTCTCCCCACAGGGGAGGCGGCCCGGTCCCGGCGAGGAATCGCCACCACGCGGCGACTTCCGGGAACTGGAGGGTGTGGTACGAGTACGCGTGATAGATGGCTCGGAACAGGTTGCCGGTGACGGGACCCGCTCCGGGGTGTTGCACCGGGGAGCGATCGAGGCGCTCGACCATGTCGAGGTAGCCCCGGCGTACGGCGGCGGGGGTGGTGCCGAGGCCGAGGGTGTCGTGTCGTTCGGCCGCCCAGGCGGCGAAGTCCCCGAACCGGGTGTCGAACCCGCGGTCCCAGGACGCCCACCGATCGTGCCACGTGACGTTGGGGTCGACGTTGGCGTCGAGGACGATCCGGTCGGTGCGGTCGGGGAAGAGTTCGGCGTACACCGCTCCCAGATAGCTGCCGTAGGAGGCGCTGAGGTAGGAGAGTTTGCGTTCGCCGAGGGCGATTCGGATCCGGTCCATGTCTCGCGCGGTGTTGGCCGTGGTTACGTGCGGCATCAGGGCGCCGCCGTTGGCGAGGCAGTCGCGCGCCAGAGTACGGGCGAAGTCCACGTTGTCCGCGATCGATCCGTCCGGGGCCGGAAATGGGAAGAGACGCTCGTTGGTGATTTGGGTGGTGCGTCCACACGTGATCGGTGTGCTGTAGCCGAGACCGCGCGGATCGAAGCCGATCAGGTCGAAGCGGTCCAGGACCTCCTGCGGATAGAGGTTGACGAACGTGCTCGGCCGGTTCAGGCTCGCCGCGCCGGGCCCGCCCGCGTTGTGCAGCAGGATGCCGCGGCGCAGCCCCGGTTTGGCCGTGGCCAGCCGGGACACCGCGATCTCGATGGTCCGGCCGGCCGGGGCGCGATAGTCCATCGGTACGCGCAGCGTCGTGCACCGTAGTCGCGGGTCGACGGGGACGCCGGCGGGGTCGGGCGGACAGGTTGTCCAGGTGAGCGTCGGTGGTCGTGAAGGCGTGGCCTCGGCCGGGATCGCGGCGGTCAGCGTGGCCGTGAGCGCGATCACCACCGCTCCGCGGACGGCATTGCCTAATCGTCTCGTCATAGGTCTAGACCATAGGGAAGGGGCGGGTGCCGCGTCACCCCCCGAACCGATGTTGATAGGAGGGCACTTGGCCCACCGGCGGGAACCGCGGATCCGACAACACAGCCAGACACAGCTTGTTCTCCGCCACCCACCCGGCCGCCAACGCGCTGGGTGCGAGGTCGACCGGGAGACTTTGTGCCGGCGAACAGGTTGGTGCCGACCGCCCGTTGGCCGGGTTGTGTCGTCGGGTTGCCGGTGGCTTGGGGCGCGATGCCCAAATCGTGCGTCTGGGAGACCGGCGGATGTGGCCACGCACGACCATCGACGATTTTGCGGTCCCGCGTATCGGACCCGCATGGGCAACCGTTGCTTTCCGCCGCTGACACCTGAGCTTCGTCGTCGATGCAGCTTCACCCACCGGCGCCCGGCGAAGTATTCGGTTGTCTGAACGCCCGTCACGAACGAGGTCGGGCGAGCGCAGAGTGGCTCGGTGCTCGCTTCGATGCCTCATGCGGCGATTGGCGGCATGATCGAGGCGCGGTCGGGAGTGGGCCCGCACATCGAGTGGCGCGAGACCCGTTGACAGGTACACAACCGGGGCCTAGCGTGCTCCATCACCAGTTAGGAAAGTTTCCTAACTATCGAGGTTCGGCGCCAACTTCCCCCCGGGTGACCGCCCGTTGCCGGAAGTCGCTTGCCGCGAGACCTTCGCAGCGGACCGCCCGGGCGGCACCACGAGCTGCTGAGCCGCCCTGCGCTCAGCCCTCTTCGCTGGAGGACACCGTGAGATGCATCAAATCCCGGCCGTCCAGGGCGTTCGGCGCCCTGGTAGCCGCGGCCACCACCGCCGCGCTCTGCGTGGCCCTGCCCGCTGCCCACTCCGCTTCCCTCCCTCGCGCCGCCACGTACGAGGCCGAGGCCGCCCATGTCGTCAAGGGCAAGGTGGAGTCCAACCACGCCGGCCACACCGGCGCCGGCTTCGTGAACTTCGACGTGGTGTCCGACGCGTACGTCGAGTTCACCGTCGAGGCGGAACAGCCGGGAGCCACGAAGCTCGACTTCCGCTACGCCAACGGCACCTCCGCCGACCGGCCGTTGGACATCACGGTCAACGGCACCCAGGCGGCCGGCGACCTCTCCTTCCCCGGCACCGGTGCCTGGACGACCTGGAAGGCGGTCTCCGTCACGACGGCACTGGCGGCGGGGACCAACAAGATCCGCGCCACCACCTCGGGTGTGGACGGCCCCAACCTCGACAGCCTGACCGTCACCCCACAGGGCCCGGCCGACACCGAGAAGCCGACGGCTCCGAGGAACCTGCGCAAGGACCGGGAGCCGACCGCCACCTCCGTGTCCCTCACCTGGGACGCGGCCAGTGACAACGTGAAGGTCACCGGCTACGACGTCTACCAGCACGGCCAGCTCATGAAGCAGGTCGACGGCTCCACATCGGCCACCACGGTGACCGGCCTGACACCCGAGACCAGCTACGACTGGACCGTCTTCGCGCGCGACGCCGCCCCGAACGTCTCCGACGCCAGCAACGTGGTCACCATCGCCACGCTGCCCGCGCCGCCCGACACCGAGGCGCCGAGTGCCCCGCAGGGACTTCGCGCCACCGGCAAGACCGCGACGAGCGTCGACCTGGCATGGACGCCGTCCACCGACAACGTGAAGGTCACGGGGTATGAGATCCACCGCGACGGCGTCGCCGCGGGTACCTCGGAAACCGCGACCACGACCGTCGCGGGCCTGAGGGCCGACACGACGTACAGGTTCAAGGTGCGGGCCTTCGACGCCAAGGGCAACCGGTCGGCGTTCGGCCCGGAGATCAGCGTCACCACCGCCGGTTCCCAGCCTGGCGGCACCCCCGATCCGGGCACCGTGAAGACCCTGGCCGGCGGTGTGGATGTCGCCTGGGGCGTGGCGTTCCTGCCGGACGGCTCCGGGATCTACACCGAGCGGAACACCTTCAACGTCTACCGGTTGACCAAGTCCGGCCAGAAGACACAGCTCGGCAAGGTGCCCAACTCCCAGACCACCGGCGGCGAGGGCGGCCTCATGGGCGTGGAGGTTTCCCCGAACTTCGCCACCGACCACTACGTGTACTTCCTGCACACCTCGTCCGACGGCAACCGCATCGCCCGGATGAAGTTGGAGAACAACGCGCTCAGCGGCTACCAGGTGCTGCTCGACGGCATGGCCAAGAGCCGCTACCACAACGGCGGGCGGCTTCGCTTCGGGCCTGACGGCAAGCTGTACGCGGGTATGGGCGATGCCCAGAACGACTCCCGGGCGCAGGACAAGAACTCCCTCAACGGCAAGATCCTGCGCATCAATCCGGACGGCTCGATCCCGTCTGACAACCCGTTCGGCAATGCCGTCTGGTCCATCGGGCACCGCAACCCGCAGGGCCTGGACTTCGACTCCAAGGGACGCCTCTGGCAGGCGGAGTTCGGCGACAACATCATGGACGAGGTCAACCTGATCCAGAAGGGCGGCAACTACGGTTGGCCCAAATGTCAGGGCACCGCAGGTAGTTGCTCCGGATACATCGCGCCGAAGAAGACCTGGCCGGTGGCGTCCGCCTCGCCGAGCGGCCTGACCGTCATCAACGACCACGTGTTCGTGGCCACGACTCGGGGTCAGCGGGTCTACCGGCTGCGCATCGACTCCAACTCCAACCTGGTCGAGCAGAAGTCGTTCTTCGAGGGGACGTACGACCGGCTGCGCACCGTGGAGGTCGATCCCGACGGGGACATCTGGCTCACCACGTCCACGGACAAGGACGGCACGGCGGGCAACGACCGGATCCTGCTGATCGACGTCGTCTACTCGGGCCGATTCGGCCCAGGGCCCGACGAGTTCAAGCCGACCGGCACCGCCTTCGCCGACAACGCCGCCATCCCCGACGAATAGACCTGTACCGGGGACGGTTCGGCGGGCCGGGACACTTCACCACCACCGGCGTGGGGCGCGGGCGACACCGGCGCCAAGAGCCAACGGTTCGCTTTTTCCGGTCCGCGCCGGGTACGCCCGCAGTCGACCGGACAGGCCCGTCCGGCGAGTTGCGTCTCGCGGGTCGGCGGTTTCGGCGCCGGTGGTGGGGCGGGAGTTGAGGCGGCGGGTCTCGTCGATGAGGACCGGGCGACACCGGCCCGCCCGGTTGTGGGCATGGCGGACCGCCGGTGATGTGGGCCTGCGTCATGCGGGCGGGTGCCGACGGGGATGCCGAGGCAGCGGGCGCACTCGGAGGCCGATGCCTTCCCCCGTTGCGCCGGGTGGCATGCGGACGCATGCGACGGTCCGACCGCCGGCTCGGTCAAGTAGGTCGGGCGGACACCGGTCGGCCCCGGCCGACTCCGGATCTTCGCGAGGGTATCGTCCGCGGTCGAGTTCGGGGCCAACGAGCCGCGGGCACGTGCGGTTGGGCTCGATCCGCGCAAATGCCGTGGCGGCAGCCGGGGTTGACGGGGTCGGTCGGGTCAGGCGACGGTTACCAGGACACCGGCGTCGGTGATCCTCGCCAGTTCGTCCTTGGGGGCGTCGTGGTCGGTAACGAGGTGGGCGATCGCCGACAGTGGGCAGATCCTCGCCAGCGTCACCTTTCCGATCTTCGAGTTGTCCGCCACCACGACGGTGCGGCTGCTGCGGTCGGTGAAGGCCCGGTCGGTGACGGCTTCGACTTGGTCGTGGGTGGTGCAGCCGTGAGTGGCGCTGATGCCGTCCACGCCCAGGAAGGTCACGTCGGTGTAGTACTCCGCGAGGGGCTTCTCGGCGATGGAGCGTACGAGTTCGTAGCTTTCGTTGCGTGCGGTGCCGCCGATGACGACGAGCGTGACGTCCTGGTGCGGGAGCAGCTCCGCGGCGATGTTGACCGCGTTGGTGACGATGGTGACGGGTCCGCGGTCGGCGAGGAGGCGGGCGATCTCGGTGGTGGTGGAGCCGCCGTTCAGGCCGACCACGGCCTTCGCCGGCACCAGCGCGGCGGCGGCCCGGGCGATCGCCAGTTTCTCCGGTCGGCGGCGCTCGCTGCGGTACCGCATCGGTGTCTCGAGGCCGATGTTGCGCAGGGACGCCCCGCCGTGGGTGCGGCGCAGCAGCTTCGACGCGTCCAGGTGCCGGAGGTCGCGCCGCACCGTGGCTGCCGAGACCGCCAGGATTCCGGCCAACTCCTCGACGCTCACGCTCCCGTGCGCGGAAACGTGTTCAAAGATGCGCGCGTGACGCTCGTTTCTCAGCATGTACGCAGCATATCCGTGCGCATTCGCGCAATCACTCGGATCCGGAATCGTGGCGGGAACGGTGCCCGCAATGCTGTAGGAGGCCGGATCCGGAAGAGTGAACGGCGCGCGTCGCGCGCCATCCGCCCGCCGTCGGCACGGCAACTCCCGTAAGTAGCACGGGCAGAGTTCAAGGCCGAGATCGTTGAACTGCGGCCGAGGGCGGGGCGTCCGGGGGTCCCGAACGGGACGTCGGAGAGGCTGTGCATGAGCCGGTACAGGTGCGGGTTGCGGGAGGCGAACTCCCAGTAGGCGGCGGCGATCGGACCCAGTGCGCTCTGGTGCCGTCTGGAAGTTCGGGGCTTTGGGCTCGACCCCGGGTGCGCGTGGCGCCTGCCTTCACGCCACTTCCCGCCGTACCGGACGGTTTACCACTACTGGTGCCTTTGGTCGCCGGAGCTGCCGGTCGGGCCCGGCCGCCCGCTCGGCTCGAAGAACCGGCGGCCTGCCACCCGCCGCGACGCCGGACGCGATCTCGCCGCCGGCGAGGCATACGCCCGCCCGGCACCGCCACGGGAGGGGAATCGAACCGCGGTGCGGTGGTCGGCTTTCGTCCCGAACTCGTCGTCGTGGGCACGGCGATGTTGGATGGCGGCATGGTGAAACGCGAGAAGGCGAAGAAGTGGACCGTCCCGGGCGTTCCGAAGGCGATCGTCCTGTTGGCGACGCCGGACGGTTGGCGCACCAGTGTCCTCACCCGGGAAGGCGGAATGATCTGCGGACGCCTGGACATGCCTCGCGACACCGACCCCCAGGACGCGCGGGCCGCGGCAGCGGTGAGGGTGGTGGAACTCGCGCGCGACTTCCACGGCGTCGACGTCGAGGTGACCTGGGATCCGCCCAAGGAGCCCGATTCATGGACTGCCCAGATCACACTGGCCACGGGCAACGAAACTCGGGCATCGGGTTGAAGGAAGAGCCGGAGCGTGACGGGACCGCGAGGTGGACGATGCCGGCGTTTCGACCGCCCGGGCGGTGACGGCCTGCAGTTGGCCGAGTTGGCGACCGGACACGGCATGGCCCGCCGCCTCCGGCGGGGGCGCCTTGCTCCACCTTCCGTCGGCGGGCCGTGACCGGTTCGGCGGCTGGAAGTAGAGCCCGTGGCCGAGTCGTTGGGCTCCACCATCTCGTGCCCTCACTGCCGCCCACAGGCGGGCACGTGGCCGAACGGGCCGCCAGCAAGCCGCTTCCCACCCGTTGCCCGGTTCCAGCCGTGCGTCGTACACAGCCCACCCCACGCGCGGCGCCGGGCCGGAAAGCGTGCGCCCGAGGTGCGGCGCCCCGGCGGCGTCACGTCGCCTCGCCGTCGGGCGGTTGTCTCGCGCGTGGGACGATCACTGACGTTTGCGAGTCACACGGGGGGTTCGAAGTGAGTACGAGTCGCGCGAATGAGGGCGGCACGGGCACCGGTTGCGTGCTGTTCGTCGCGTGGCCGCTGATGGCGGCCCGGTGGTTGTTCAGTCCACGCACCGAGCCCGACCGGGAGATAGCCGCCCTTCAGTATGTCCGCGCGATGATCGGGCTGCTCGTGTCGCTGACGGTCTGGTTCCGTGAGGGGCGTTTCGAGCCCGACCTGGACGCCGCCCTGTTGAAGGTCGCGAACGGCCTGTTGTTCGCGGTTCCCATCTGGGTGGTCGTGACGGTGTTTCTCGTTGCCGCGTCGTCGGGCGACCGCATGGGGACCTGTAAACGCCTGGCCGCCGGCTCGGGCCTGCCGCTCGCGGTACTCGGCGTGATCGTCTGGTACTTCCTGTACGCCGGCGACACGATCGGTGGGCTCGGCGGGGGTGGGGGCACTTCGTGGTTCGTCGCCATCCCGCTCTTCGTCGGTGGGCTGCTTCTCCCACTCTGGGGCGTCCTGTTCGCCCTGGGGGCCGCGTTCTTCGCGTACAAGAACATGTTCAACGCCAATGACGGGCATCCGCTGCTGCCCGCCCTGCTCGCGCCGGGGTTCGCGATCGCCTCGACCGGATACGAATTGTCTGCTCCGACCGGCGGCGACCACAGCCCGTTGTCGATCGGCTTGTCCGTGACGGGGTGTCTGGCCGTCATCGGCTGCTCGATCTTCGAATACCGCTTCGTCGCCCGCACACATCGGGTCAACCTCAAGAGCGGTCCGCCCCCGCGTCAACCAGCCTCCGAGCCTGGTCGATTCACGTGGGGCGCCCACCCGGACGATGTTTCACCATGGACTCAGGCGCCGCCTCCGTCCTACCCGCTGCCGCATCCGGTCGACCCGGGGCCCTGGACGCAGGCGCCACCGCCGCCTCCGTTCTATCCGCTGTCTCGTCCAGTCGACCCGGGGCCCTGGACGCAGGCGCCACCGCCTCCGTCGTTTCCACCGCCCCGCCCTCCCCATCAGGAGAGGACCTGACACTTCGTCGGCCTTTTGCGACCGATGACCCGGGCGACGTCCCGGCGACGTCCCGGCGATGTTCGGCTTCGGCGGTGACGGCGGAACCGGAAACCTCCGTGCGGCTTGTCGAGGTGCGGCTGTTGAATGCGGTATGGGCAACGCGTTGTGGAATCGGCTTTCGCGGGAAGTGCAGACCGAAGTGGATCGTCTGATCGCCTCGGGGCGCAGGATCCAGGCGGTTATGTTGATGCGCGAGAGTGCCGGCTCCCCGACGCCGGGTCTCCACGCGTGCGTCGACCTGCTGCAGTGGCGGTTCGAGAAGTTGTAACGGCCGCCGGTCCGAGTCGGATTCCGGCGCCGACCCAGGCCTGAAGGACCGCGACCCGGCCGACCGGCACGTGACCGTCGATCCGGGACGCGGCAACGGAGCGCATCGCCCGCCACCCGCCGGGCCCGCCGGCCGAATCCCCCTCGCGACTGAGGCGAAGCCTGATGCGCAGGCCAATACTGAGTGGATGTCAGATTCGTTCCGCGGCGTTGCCGCACGCCTGCGCACCGGCCGTGGCGACGGCCGTCTTGTGGACGGGCTGGTCGCGGCGGCGGTGGCCGTCCCGGTGTTCGTTCCGTTCGCGACCGCGCCCGACGTGTCGCCGCTCGGCTTCGTGGTCAATCTGGGTACTGTCGTGCCGTTGCTCTGGCGCCGCCGTGCGCCGTTCGCGGTGGTGCTGGTCGTGGCGTTCTTCGCGACGGCCGTCTCGCTGCACGACCGACCCGGGCAGACGTTGCAATACGGCGCGCTGGTGGCCATCTACACCCTGGCCGACCGCGGGGAGCACCCCTGGCAGCGCTGGGGGTTCATCGGCACACTCACCGCCACCACCCCGTTCGGCGCGCTGCTGGTCAAGGACAACGACGCGGGCCAGTTCATGTTCACACTGCTCCTGCCCGTCACGGCGTTTCTCATGGGCATGCTCGCCCGCGCCGCCCGGGAGAGGTCGGACGCGCTGATGGAACGTTCCGTCCAGCTGGAACGCGAACGCGAGGCCGAGGCGGCGCGGGCGGCCGCCGAGGAACGCGCAAGCATCGCCCGCGACATGCACGACATACTCGCGCACGCGGTCAGCATCATGGTCGTCCAGGCGGAGGCCGGTCCCGTGGTGGTCCGCACGGACCCCGACCGGGCGGAGCGCTCCTTCGACGCGATCGCGGAGGCCGGACGCGACGCGATGGCGCAGCTGCGCCGCATGTTGGGCGTCCTCAAGGACGACCAGGACATCGGCGTCCGCGCGCCCCAGCCGACCGTCGACACGCTCACCCAGCTGATCGAGCACGTCGACCGCACCCACGTCCGGGTGCGACTCACCGTCGAGGGGGCCCGCCGCGACCTGCCCGCCGACACGGACCTTGCCGCGTACCGCATCGTCCAGGAAGCCCTCACCAACACGGTCAAGCACGCCGGCGCCTCGACAGCGGAGGTACGCCTGAGTTGGACCGGCGACGAACTGGAGATCACCGTGACCGACGACGGCAGGGGCGACGAAGCGAATCCCGCGGGTTGGCGGCGCGGCGGGGACGGCCTGATCGGTATCCGCGAACGCGCGCTCGCCTGTGGCGGAACGGCCGAGGCCGGTCCGCTGCCCGCAGGCGGGTTCCGCGTACGCGCGCATCTGCCCTACACCTCGGCCGCGGCGGTGGCCTCGTGATCAAGGTGGTGGTGGCAGACGATCAGGAACTGGTCCGCAGCGGCTTCGCGATGATCCTGGACGCACAGCCCGACATCGAGGTGGTGGGCGAGGCGGGAGACGGCGCCGCCGCCATCGCCGCCGTCCGTGAACACGCTGCCGATGTGGTCCTTCTCGACATCCGCATGCCCGGTCTGGACGGCATAGAGGCCGCGAAGGTCGTGTGCGCCGAGACCTCGGCCCGCGCGATCATGCTGACCACGTTCGACCGGGACGACTACGTCTACGACGCGCTCTACGCCGGGGCGAGCGGCTTCCTGCTCAAGGACGTTCGGCGCGACGACCTCGTACACGCGGTCCGGGTGGTCGCGGCCGGGGAGTCGCTGCTGGCTCCCGCCGTCACCCGCCGCCTCATTTCCGACATCACCCGCAACCGCCCGCGCGCCGGTACGACCGCCTCCGAGCGCCTGGCCGTCCTGACCGGCCGCGAACGCGAGACCCTGCGCCTGCTCGGCCGCGGCCTGTCGAACGCGGAGATCGCCGCCACGATGGTGGTCAGCGAACACACGGTCAAGACGCACGTGAGCAACGTGCTGTCCAAGCTCGGCCTCCGCGACCGGACCCAGGCCGTCATCGCCGCGTACGAGACCCGCCTGATCGAACCCTCCTGAGCGGCCATCGGTCGCGCGGGGGAGCAGGGTCTCCGTTCTCCCCCGCGCCGGCGATGCCCGGAGATCACCTTCGACGGCGATTACCCGGGCCGCTGTTCTCCAGAGGATTGGGACATCGAAACCCCACGTCCCGAATCCCAGGAGAACCGCCCATGACGAAGATCGCCTTCCGTCTCGCCCCCGCCCTCATGGGCGTGTACGGAGTCGTCCGCCTCATCGACGGCCGCGACGGCCAACACGGTCCCGGACCCGCCTGGACCATCGGCCACCTGTTCTTCCTCGGCGCGCTGCTCCTGTACGGGCCGGTGATCGCCGGACTGCGGCGCCGGATCCTCGACGCCGAAGGTGGCAGCCGGTCCCGCCGGATCACCGCCGACATCCTCACCGCCGTGGCCGGCGCCGGGCTGGCCACGTTCGTCCGCGTAGCCGTCCTCGACATCGTGGTCGGCCTGAAGGCGGCGGACACCGCCGAGAAGAGCGCCCTGTCCGACCGCTACGCCGACGTTCCCGCCGTACTCCCGCAGGCCTTCTACGAGATCGGCCCGCTGTTCTTCATGCTGGGCCTGGTCGCGATGCTCGTCCAGTACGCCCTCGTGGGCCCCCGGCGGGGTCTCTCCGCAGTGCTGAGCCCGGCGCTGGTCCTCCTCGGCTTCGTGGCGATCATGGCGAACATGAACCTCCTCCCGGTCGGCGCGGCCATGATCTGGTTCGCCCTCGTCCCGATCACCCGTGGAAAGGCCGCGCCCCGGGGCCGCACGCCCGCCTCGGCCGTGGTCTAGGACGCGGAGGCGCGTCCGCAACCGCCCGCCCGGGCGGCCGGTTCGCACGGTTGCGTTCGCCTCCGCCCGGCGCGGTCCGGCTGGTCCTGCCGGTCCCCTTGGGGTACCGATTGGCGTTACTCCAACACCGACTACCCGCCGGCCGGCCTGCTCATCGAGAAGTTGACCGCCCGCGCGACGTGCATGTCGAACGCGTGAGGGCCGTCGTTCCTCCCAAACCGGGGGGTGGATACCGCACCGCAGCCGGTTCGACGCCGTGTCCGGCCGATGGGCACGTCGAGCGCCCGATCGTTTCGGGATCGATGTCGCTGGTCGCTGGCGATGTCATGGCACCGTCGGTCGGGGTAGGTCTGTCCGTGCGTGTCTCCCGATGGGTTGCCGCTTCTACCGGTGGGGTTGTGGGGCCGCGGTCGTCTCGGTGGCAAGCAATTCCATGAGTGCTTCGGGGCCGCCGCGGCGCACGGCCGCGCGTTGTCGTTGGGCGCCGGTTCCTTCGGCGAGCAGTCGGTGCACCAGTGTGGTCACGCGCTCTGCGTCGCCGGAGTTTTCGAGGGCCGGCCGTACGTGGTCCATCAACCGGCCGACCAGGTCTCCGGCGAGGACGCGTTGGGGGATCCGCGGGTCGATGAGTGCGTCACCCAAGCCGTAGCGCGCGGCGTGCCATTGGGCCGCGGCCAGGAGTTCGGGGGCCGGTTCGGCAAGGGGGGCGCCTGCCGTGTTCCCGGTCAGGGCCGTCGTGATCAACGCACGGACGACCCCCGCGAGGAGCACCGCGTCGTCGACTCGCAGTTGCACGTCCATGGCGCGCACCTCGACGGTGGGGTACCGCTCGGAGAGGCGGGCCTGCCAGTAGATCCTGCCGCGATCTCGCAGCGCGCCGACGTCCCGGAGATCGTCCACGCGCCGGTCGTAGTCGCCGGCATCGGCGAATAGTGGTGGGATGCCGCTGACCGACCAGCGGCCGAAGACGACGGTACGCCAGCTGGCGAAGCCGGTGTCGTCGCCGTGCCACATGGGAGAGTTCGCGGACATCGCCACCAGAAGTGGCAGCCAGGGCCGCAGCCGGTTGATCACGGCGACGCCCGCGTCGCGATCGGGTATCCCCACGTGGACGTGCATACCGTTGATCAACTGCTCGTCGACCAGTTGCGGGGCGTCCGTGTGCAGGGACCGGTAGCGCGGACGTGCCGTGACCGACGCCTGCCCCTCGGAGGCGAAGGCCGCCGAACCGCACGGCGCGAGCATGCACCCGGTCTGCTCGGCCGCGGCGGAGACCGCCCGCCGCAGCCGCAGCAGGTGATCGCCGACCTCGTCGAGGCTCTCGCATACCGGGGTCGCCACCTCCACCTGGACCTGGAGCATCTCCGGTTGTACTTCACCGTCCGCGAGCCCGGGCTGGAGGTCGGCCGCGGCACGAACCGACTCCGCGCAGGCGACCGGCTCCCCGTCCTCGCGGTTCAGCAGCAGAAACTCTTCTTCGACGCCGAGAGTGACCACCTGCGGCCGTCCCCCGCCCGCAGGTCGGGCCGATCCGGACACCGGAACCGGCGGGTGGTCTGCGGCCCGGTCGCGCGGGCGGGCGGAATCCGCCATCGTGACTCCTTCGCATGCAGGGGTCCCCCACCTACCCTGTGGCAGTCCACCCATGCGAGACCCGAGAGTCCCGAACGCCGGACCTCGGGCGGGGGAGCCGTGAGGAGCGTTGTCGACGGGAATCGTGGGCCGGTGACTACGAGTGACGACACGGATTCGAGGGCGTGGGGGCTTGTCCCGCACTCGGCCGGGGACGACCCACCGGCTCCGCGAGCGGCGGCACCCCGATCGGCTCCCAACGGACCGAGTTCATTCGAGCGGGACGCGTATCCGGTGTCGTGACGTGGCCGAGGGGCTCCGGACGCGTGGGCGCTCGCCCCGGCGGTCAGGAGAACTCGATTCGGTCGGCGGGTAGGACGGTGGCACCCATGTTGCGTTCCATCATGCTCACGGCCGCGTCCGCGAGGTCCGCGTGGATGTGCGCGACCGCGTCCGCGGCCACGGCCACCTCGAAGCGACGGATGTGGGCATCGAGCGCGGAGTACAGCACACACTGCTCGGTTACCTGGCCGCACAGCACGATCCGGTGCACGCCCTGCTGGTTCAGCAGGTATTCGAGGGGCGTCTGGTAGAAGATCGAGTGGCGGGCCTTGACGACGAACATCGAGGTGTCGTCCGGCCGGATCGGCTCGACGAGGTCGGCGTGCCGCCCCCGCAGTGCGGCATCGAGGATCTCGTCGTGGTGCGAGCGCCACCTGCCGAAGTTGTCGTTGACGTAGACCACGTCCGCCTCGTGTCCGCGAGCGCGGTCGATCAGCCGCCGCATCGCGGGTAGGGCCTCACGTACGGAGGGAACCAATGCCTCGGCGTCCTCGTGCTCGTAGGCGTTGATCATGTCGATGACGATCAGAGCGGTACTCGGCATCACGAGCCGCTCGACCCGGCGCGGTGATGAACCCGCTGGAGACGATTCGTTCGCGGTGTCGTCTGCACAGTCGACATCTGGATCCCTTCTTCCGGCGCGAGCGGACGGCTGCCGCAGCGGGACGAGTACCCGCCCCGGCGCCGGTACGCACCCGACGCGCGTTCCGAGCGGTCCATGGCTCGGTGGCCCCCATCAGGTCGGAGTAACACGGAGCGCCAAGGAGCATCCACGGACTGCCGGCGCCTGTACACCGAGTTCGGCATCACTCCTGGTTGGGACCGGGGGGAACGGTGCCGGCGACGCGGCCCGGCGCACAGGCCCGGACCAGCCCGAGGGGACCCGTGACGAACTCGGTCGGGTAGTCGCCACCGAATGCCCGCGCCAACGCACCGACCGCCACGATGCCTCCCGCGAGCAGGCAGCACCCGACCACGAAGAGCCCGAAGAGCCCGAAGAGCCCGTACGCGAGCGTCGTGTGGCATGGGCGGTGCGATGACGGCCGCGCGCCTCCTGCCGGGAGCCGGAGATCGGGGGCATCCGCGCGTTCGGGTGAACGATTGCACCGGCCGGTTGCTTGACGGGGCGGGTCGTCGTTGGGGGTTCGTGCGTCGCATTCACGCGGCGCGCCGGCGAGTTTCGGGAGAGTAGTTGTGAACACGTTCAGGAAGGCCGCGATGGCGGCCGCCGGTACCGTCGCGCTGGTGTTGGCCGGTGCCGGGGCGGCCAGTGCCGGGGCGGACGCCGACGGCGCGGCCGTCGACTCGCCCGGCGTGCTGTCCGGGAACAACGTCCAGGTCCCGGTGCACGTTCCGGTGAACCTCTGCGGGAACACGGTCAACATCATCGCCGGCGGCAACTTCGCGTTCGGGAACACCTGCCTGAACGTCGACGGCGACGACGACCACGGTGACCTCCTCGCGGGCCACCAGGGCGCCGGCCCCGCGGGCACCCACCGCTGATCCACCCCCGGGACAGGCTCCCCGGACGTTCCTCCGCGTCCCTCACCACCGAGACCCCCGCGCCTGCATCCCGCGGGGGTTTCGGCACGCCCGGGGCGACATCCGCCACGACGGGATCCGACGGGATCCGACGGGGTCCGACGGGGTTCGACGGGTCGGGCGGCGTTTCGATCCCGGGATCGGGAAGGCGATCGGCCGTGGGTCCTCACCGCGCGCCGCACGCCTCCCCGCCCGATGCGACCGGCCCCGTCCGGAGCGCCGGGAGTCCGGTGGCTTCGAGTTGCCGGTGTAACTGCCGATTCCCGGCCGGTTCGTCGGGAATCCGATGTCGGGAGGCAGCAGGGAACCCGCTCGTGATCCCGAACCGGGCGAAGTAGGAGGCCATCTCGGGCAAACTGGCCAAGACCGTTGACGTTCCAGCTCACCAGGGAGCCGCCATGTCCGAGACCTTCCGCTTCGATCCGGCGAATACCGCACTCGTCCTGATCGAGTACCAGAACGACTTCACCAGCGAGGGCGGGGTGCTCAACAGCGCCGTTGCCGATGTCATGGCCAAGACCGGAATGCTCGCGAACACCGTGGCCCTGGTCGCAGCCGCTCGCGCCGCGGGCGTCGCGATCATGCACGCACCCATCACGTTCGCCCCCGGCTACGGCGAACTGTCTCGCCACCCGTACGGCATCCTCAAGGGAGTCGTGGAAGGCTCGGCCTTCGTCAAGAACACCTGGGGCGCCGCGATCGTGGACGACCTGGCGCCGGCCGAGGGCGACATCGTGATCGAAGGCAAGCGCGGCCTCGACACCTTCGCGAGCACGAACCTCGACTTCATCCTGCGGAACAAGGGGATCGAGACGATCATCCTCGGCGGTTTCCTCACCAACTGCTGTGTGGAGTCGACGATGCGCACCGGGTACGAGAACGGCTTCCGCGTCATCACTCTCGCGGACTGCGTTGCCGCCACTTCCCAGGAGGAGCACGAAAACGCGATCACCTACGACTTCCCCATGTTCTCGGTGCCCATGACGTCGGCCGAGGTCATCGCCTCCCTCTGACGGCGTGCTGCGGCAACGGCATGTTGAGGACGGCGCGAACGCGCGGTTCTACGGCGGGTCCGGCCTCGGATGTGGCGATCACGCTCGTCGTCTGGTTCGCCGCAGCCCCACGACCGGGCCGACCCGGGTTCGGCGGTAGCAACGTCGCCCGCCCCTCCACAATGCCCGCGCCGTAGTCGCGCAGATGAGTGGCATGGGTCTTGGCCCACTCGATGAAGGCGATGACCGGGAGGTCGCCGAAAGCGTCCGTTTGGTCGAAGACGTGTAGGCGGCGGCGTGGTTTCCCGCGAAGTCCGTTGCCCTGGGGGCCGTTCCATCGATGACGGTGAGTGAGTCCCTGCTCGGCGGTGGACGCGGCGATGCGAACTGTGGTCGTGCGTCTCTTGTGATTTTTAAGCCCCTAGGCTTCACTGCGGGCCATAGTTTCATATTGAAATCGTCTCGATATGGGCGCGAGTGCGGGCCGTCATGAGCGCCGTCGCCGGGTACGAAACGAACGGAGCAGCCCGCCTATGGGGTGCCGACCAGCGCTGCCACTTCACGATGTCGGCAGCGGCAGCGGCCACCGCGGCCGTCTCCCTGCGCGACCCACGGGGCGGCAGCGCGGAGCGGCCCCGGCGGAACCTCGCCGATGCGCGACGGAGCGACGCCGTACCGAAGGCCGGCGCGACCGCCCGGCCGCCGGCAGCGGAGCCCGCTCGCTGCGGCTCCCGGCGCGGTTCAGCGGGGAAGCCGGGGCGGTGCACACGCGTCGCTCCACCGCGACGGTCAGGGACCGCGGCCGGTCCAGGGCGGCGCCCCGCAGCCCGTCGGCGGCACAGTCCCGGCGCACCGCGGGCCGCACCGGCGTCCGGCCGCGCACGGAAACCGTCCCCGAGAGGACCACGGCACCACGCTCCAGCCCGCTCACGCGGGCAGGGGGCTACTCGTTCGCGGTGGGCACGGGCCGCCCGCAGCAGCCCGAGCCGAACCCGAGCCGACCCCGGAATCGGTTCGCCGCCGGCAGAACGGCGCCCCCGCCCGGCGCACCGGCCCCCGGCCGACCCGCCCGCCGCCTCGCCCGTCCCTGAGTACCTGTCCACACCCCCACGCGCAGGAGCACACGAGCATGTCCGAACGCCACCCGCACGTCGGGCTTCCCTTCACCGACGACGACGCCACCATCGCCGCCGCACTCGAAGACGTCAGCATCCCTGCCCTGATGCTGTCGCTCGTCCACCTGACCGGTGACCCGTCGTGGATCAGCGGTCCGATACGCCCACGCGGCCTCGTCCTGAACGAAGTGCAGGGCTTCCTCACCGAGGATGAGAAGGCCCGGGTCCGCGCCCGAGCCCTGGACGCCATACGTGCCTATCGCGACAACGGCTGCACCCTGCCCACGCAGCCCGGCCCCGAACTGCTCCACGCGATGATGAACTGGGTCGCCTGCGCGGAGATCCCGGCCGAGTACGTGCCCATGATGCTTGAGGACATGCAACTGGGGGAGCAGCCTGCCGAGTTCGTCCCCACCCCGGGGGTCGCCGCGGCCCGCGAAGCGTTCCCGGTGCTGGTCATCGGCTGCGGCCAGTCCGGCCTGCTCGCGGGCATCCGCCTCAAGGAGGCCGGCATCCCCTTCACGATCATCGAGAAGAACCCGGATGTCGGCGGTACGTGGTACGAGAACACCTACCCCGGCTGCCGCGTCGACGTCGGCAACCACTTCTACTGCTACAGCTTCGAACCCTCCGACCACTGGAGCGAGTTCTACGCCCGCGGGCCCGAACTCCAGGGCTACTTCCGCGATGTGATGGAACGTCACGGCATCGCCGACCACGTCCGCTGGAACACCGAGGTTTCCCAGGCCGTGTGGGACGAGCCCACAGGCACCTGGCGGGTCACCACCCGCGGCCCCGGCGCCCGGGAGAACACGGTCACCGCCCGGGCCGTGATCTCCGCAGTCGGCCTGCTCAACCGACCCCACATCCCCCACTTCGATGGCGCGGAGGACTTCGCCGGCCCCGTGTTCCACTCCTCCCACTGGGACCACGGCGTCGACCACCGCGGGAAGCGCGTCGCGATGATCGGAGCCGGCGCGTCCGGTTTCCAGATCGCACCCGCGATCGCCGAGGACGTCGCGCACCTGACCGTCTTCCAGCGCACCGCGCAGTGGATGTTCCCCAACCCGAACTACCACGGCAAGGTCGGTCCGGGCGTGCGGTGGGCCATGCGGCACCTGCCCTTCTACGGACGCTGGTACCGCTTCATGATCTTCTGGCCCGGCAGCGACGGCGCTCTCGAAGGTGCCCGTATCGACCCCGAATGGCCGCACCAGGAGCGCTCCATCAGCGAGCGCAACGACCGCACCCGCGAGATCTTCACCGATTGGATCCGAAGCCAGGTCGGCGACGACCCGGAGTTGTTCGCCAAGGTCCTCCCGGACTACCCGGCCACCGGCAAGCGCACCCTTCAGGACAACGGCAGTTGGCTGCGCACCCTCAAACGCGACGATGTCACCCTCGTCCGTGACCCCATCGCGCGCATCGACAAGGACGCCGTCGTGACCGCGGACGGCGTGCGCCACGAGGCCGACATCATCGTCTACGCCACCGGCTTCCAGGCCAACCGCTACCTCTACCCCATGCGCGTCGTCGGCCGGGACGGGGCGGTTCTCGCCGAACAGTGGGGCGAGACACCCACCGCGTACCTCGGCATCACCGTGCCGAACTTCCCCAACCTCTTCTGCATGTACGGCCCCGGCACCGCCCTCGCACACGGCGGCAGCCTGATCTTCCAATCCGAATGCCAGATGCAGTACATCTCCGCCTGTATCGAAGCCGTCATCGAGCGCGGCGCCCGCGCCCTCGAACCCACTCACACAGCCCTCGAGGACTACGTCGCCCGACACCGCGCCGCAGTCCGGCAATTGGTGTGGTCGCACCCGACCATCAAGCACTCCTACTTCAAGAACGCCGACGGCGAGGTCTACACCGCCAGCCCCTGGCGCCTGGTGGACTACTGGAACTGGACCAAGGGACCCGCCCCCGACGACTACCTCATCGACTGACGCACAACGGCAGGGCCGACTACGGTGCCTCGCGATCCGTGTGCCGGAACACCCGCGTCGCTCGACAGGCGGCGATACGCCGGGTGTTCGGCCTGCTCGTCGGAGGCGTGATGGTCGCGTGCCGTGCTGTGGGCGCCCGGGAGAGCGGCGAGTTCGCGAGGGTCGGGATGCGGTCGGCCGTGCGGCGGTTCCGTCGAGCCGGTGCAGCAGTACGCCGAACCAGGCCGACTGATCGACGAACACGTCGCCCGGGCTCGTCTGCCCGCCGCCGCGACGCTGGACGGCGGCGGGACGCTCGGCTTCGGCAGGATCGACGGGGGCGATCCCCGCGCGCCGCAAGGCGATCCGCAAGGGCAGGGGATGTCGCGCCACGCTCGAGGGCTCGGACAACCCATCGAACGCGGACCGTACTCCGTGCGTTCTCCCTACGTTGCCGTGCCCGCGTCAGCGCCCGGCTGTCGTTCCGCGTGACCGACGCGGGTCATCCGGCTGATCGGCGCCGACGAGGGCGGGACGGCCCGCGCGTCGAGGATATGGACTCGGTCAAGCATCGGCTAGGCTGTGTCCGGCGTGTCCATGTCGTGTGACACGTCGTCAACTACCGGGTATTCGTGGGGGATTCGCATGGCGGAGCGCTCGATCGACGCGCAGGACGATGCCCGGGACCGGGCGCAGGTCAACCCGCCCGGCGGGTTCGATCTCACGGTTCCCAGCGTGGCGCGAATGTACGACTACTATCTCGGCGGCAAGGACAACTACCGGGTCGACCGCGAGGCATCCGAGGAGTTGTCCAAAGCGGCGCCGGGCACGCGCGCGCTCGCGATCAACAATCGGCGCTTCCTCCAACGCGCGGTCCGGGTGCTGGCGAGCGATTACGGCGTGCGGCAGTTCCTCGACCACGGATCGGGCCTGCCCACCCAGGACAACGTGCACCAGATAGCGCAGCGCGTCGACTCGGCGTCGCGCGTCGCCTATATCGACCACGACCCGATCGTGCTGGCGCACGGGCGCGCGATCCTTGCGGACAACGACCGAACGACCGTGATCACCGCGGACTTTCGGGACACCGATGCGATCATGGACAACGCCGAAGTGGCCAAGTTGATCGACGTCACCGAACCGACCGCGGCGCTGTTCGTCTCGGTACTGCACTGCCTGCCGGACAGCGATGAACCGGCGGCTCTGGTCGAACGTGTCATGGACCGGCTCGCCCCGGGCAGCTTCGTCGTCATCTCGCACCTGGTCTCGGCAGACTCGGAAGTACGCGAGCGTCTCAGCGAGTTCATGCTCACCGCTACCCAGGGCAATTGGGGCCGCGTCCGCGAGGCGGCGGACGTCGAGAGCTACTTCACCGGCCTGGAACTGCTCGACCCCGGCCTCGTCGAGGTATCCACCTGGCGCCCGGACGGAACGCCCGGGCCGGCCCAGGAGACCGCGGAATGGATCGAGTTCGGCGGCGTCGCCCGCAAGCGCTGATCGCGCGGGTCGACATCGGTCGGTCGCCGGATGCCGGGGCCGCCGGGCCCCGCCGGGCCCCTCGACCCCCGGGGCGCCCGAGCCATGCGCTCGAGGACGAACACGTGCCGTGGTGCCCATGCAGGTCGGCCCGCCACCACCTTCCACCCTCGGAAGCCTTCGCGGCCGTGACGGCGGAATTCGGCACCGCATGCCGATGCGCAGGCCAATGCGGCGCATGCGAGATGCTCGGCGACGCCGTCACCGCGGGTACGGCGCCACCGGAAGCCCACCCTCCGCAACCATCCTTTCGGGTGATCGTTGGCTCGGGCCTGCTTGGAGGTGGATGCGGATGCGTAGAACCCTGACATCGACCCGTCTCGGACCGCCGACGCCGCGAGTGGGCGACAGGGCCGAAATGCGTTTCGTCGGCGCCTTCGGAATGTGAAAGGAAGTGGCATCATGGCCTTCAGGACGCGCAGCGCCGCAGTAGTCACCGCATTGCTGGTCGGAGCCGTCACGATCTCAGCCCCATCTGCGACGGCACGGACGGACGCGTCGGCGTGGCCGTGCAACTCGAACAAATTCTGCATCTATTACGGTACGAACGGCACCGGCGCGCACTACGAGCTTGAGGACGGCGCCTCCGACCTGAGTGTCTTGTCGGGCCGGTTGAACGACCACGTGTGGTCGGCCCGGAACAACACCAAGGACGACTGGTGCCTGTTTCGCGATGCCGGGTACAGGAACAAGATCCTCAACATCCTCGACGGCCAGAGCACGAACCTGCCGTCGCCGCAGAGGAACGAGGTGAGTTCCGTCCGGCGGTGCTGACCGCGTCCGCAAGCAATACGCGAAAGGGCGCCTCGACCGGGTCGAGACAAGATTGTCCGACCACCTCGGGCAGCGGTAACACCGCCTGCCCGCCGCGCCGATCGGCGGATCGGGGCGCCAAAGCACCCTGCGACAGGCCGTCAAAGGAACCCCGTGATCGACCTCGTTGCCCCACGAGCGCGACACGGTCATGTCCATCGCAACGAGGCGTCGGGGCCGTCCGTCGCGGGCGGCGCTCGACGATCGGACAACGGGCGCGCTGTCATCGATGTTGCCGAGAGCCCTGGTGATGTGACTTCATGGGAGTCTCGATGAGTGTCCGGGTCGAAGTCGTCGCACGGGTGGCTCTTGCGCGGCGTTTGCAGAGTCACGATGGAGGGGCATGTTCGAGCGCATGAGGGCGAGTTGGGCCGCGCGTAGAGACGCGAACGATGCCCGCCTGGCCGGTCTGACGCCGGACGCGACGGCGATGGCGGTACGAATCGCCCGAGAGATGGTGTACGGCAGGCGTATCCAGGCAAAGTACGACCGACGGGTTTGGAAGGCCAACCGCCGGAACCCGGAGGTACCTCGAACAGCCCGTCCAGGTATGGAATCCGTGAAAGAAGCGAAGCGCGAGCTTCGCCGGGCACGGCGAGACGATCGCCTGCTGCGAAGAGCGCATCGACGAGGGCGCAACGCGACGACGAGGACCGGGGATTCGTCACCATCGGCCCTTGACGCCCAGTTCTTCGAGGCCAAAGTCGACCATCACGTCGCGCATTTCGGAGAGTTCGCCGCGAGAGCCGGCATGCAACACTTCGGCGAAATCACCAGATTCGAGGAGGCCAGGAATCCTCCGGACGCCTCCGCCGCGATCTCCTCGGTAACGCGCGACCCGTCTGCCCGAGTACGCACCGCGGACACCGTGCCGGCCCTCTCCGTCGTGGCCCTGGGCCTCAAGCCCGCCGCGTGGAAGGCACCGCGGACGCCACTGACGCCGTCACAGGTCAACCATCGCCGTTCCGGCGTGGAGATCACCCCCTTCGTCACCGAACAAGGCGCCCGCAAGGGCGCCATCATCGAGCGAAAACTCTGGCTGTCGTAGTCGCACGGCGGTCACCGGCCACGCGGGCAACGCGCCTGCATTCACGGAACGGCGGGTTCGGAGGCAGGCCGTGCGCCTGGTCGTGTCCGCCGCCGATGTGTTCGAGGCGGGTTCCGGCGTCGGCCGGCGCGCGGCGCGCCTCGCGTTCGTCGCCCGGGGACTGCCCGGGGCCGCGCGGCCGCGTGCCTCGGCCCCGACAGCCGCGCCGGCAGCGCCGTGCGTGGGTTCCTGCGGCGGTGGCTCCGGCGCAGGCGAGGTGCGGCGTCGGGTCCGCGTCGTGGGAAGACGGCCCGGGTGGCGAGGCCGGAGATGACATGCGCGGCGAAGGCGGTCTCGCCTGCGGCCTTGGCCATGCGCAGGGCCGGGACGAACTGCCGTTGCGCTGCACCGTGGACGCCGGATAGCAGAGTTGTCGCTGGGCTGCCCGGCGGAAACCGGACCCGGCCCTCCTCCTGATCCACGGCGACCACCTCGGCGGTGACCCGCTGCCCGACTTGCACAGCCGCAGAGGGACTCCGACGCCAGGACGTGTCCAACGACAAGTTGCTCGGCGAGCCATCCCCGGTCCTGACCGCCGCGGCTCACTCGTGCCGGTGGGAGTGGATGGCGGGCAGTCCCAGACGAATGACTGTCTGCCGTGCAGCTGCTTGTCGATCCAGTCGGGCGGGCTTCCCTGCCGCCGTGCGCGCGGCCTCGTGTCACCGCCGTCACCGTCGGCCATGGCCGGTGCAACCACCCGGGCAAGCCGGCGGCCCCACAAGCCGGCCTTCACCTTCGCCACCAGACGCTTCTGCCGGCGATGACCGCGTACGGCGTGGCGAGCTGCCCGCAGGGGCTGCTGAGCTTCTACGCCGACGACGTACGCACCGAACTCGGCGGCACCGCCGGGAAACTGCTGGTCGGGATCTCGTTCGGATACGCCGACGACTCCGCGCCGGTGAACCACATCGACACCGGACGTGCCGCACTGGGGGAGACCACGACATTCCAGGAATGACGGTGAAGGAGCGGGACGGCTTCGCGTCGTCCACCAGGCCCGCCGGATCGAACGGCGCGGGCGAAAGTCCTTCCTCGAACGGCTCCCACCGCCCTTCCGACTCGGCGCCGGGGACGACGAGTGCCGGTTCCACCGCCGGCGCCCCTGACCCACATCGCTGTTGGTGGCCGCCGTGTGGGCGGGTGTCGCCGGGCTTGTACAGCGGCTATCGGCAGTGACCTGCGTCCGCCGGCGGATGAACGTCGGCGACAAGGTGAGGGCGGCCAAGGATCTCGACGGGTGGGTGCAGGCGGCGGTGCCGAAAGCGGGATCAGACGGTCGTGTTCCTCCGCGCGGATCGGCACGTTGCACCGGTGCGCGTCCTCGACCGGGTCCTGCGCCCGGTCTCGGCGCCTGCCCGCGGGAACCGGGAAGTCTCCCGGCGTTGTTGGGCTGTTCGTCGTTGTTGCGTCCTTTCGAGGGTGCGGTCGGGCAATGTCTGCCAGGCTGGTGTCTCCTGTCGGGTGGGGGGCGTGAGTGGGGGTTGTCCGAGCGTTGGTGGTGGGGATCGGGCGCTTCGCGGCGGGGATCGGCGAGGTTCCGGTCGGCGCGGTGGCGTGGTCGGACCTGCCGTTCGTGGACGAGGTGGTGCCGCCGGTCACGGCGGCGCTGAACCGCCTGGGCTACACCACCGAAGTGCACAGGGACGTGGGCGCCGCCGCGTTGCGCACGGCGGTGGACGAGGCATTGGGCGCCGCCCGGGTCGTGTATGTCGCGTCGCACGGGGACGCGGATGCCGCCAACCCGTACCGGGTGGACGTGGTGCCGGCCGACGCGTGCGTGGGTCGAGGCACGAACGTCGCGCAATGGGTGGACGACGCGCAGCGATTGGGGTCTCCGACGCTCTTCCTGTTCGACCTGTGTCGGTCGGGGCGGGCGGCGTCGTTGCCGCACATGGTGCACGGATCGGACACGCCGGCGTACGCGTGGGTGATGACGGCTTCGGGTGCGGGGCAGGACGCGTACGACGGGCGGTTCAGCGTCGCGTTGGCCGAGGTGTTCGAGGAGGTGGCCCGCACGGGGTTGGACACTGATCCCGCCCGGTCGCACGTACCGTTCTCGAAGGTGGCCCGACGGGTGGCGCAGCGGGTGGAGCGTATGCCCGGGATGGTGCAGAGCGTGCAGAGCACGGCGATGGTGCTGGCCGAGGACGAGCCGAACCTGCCGTTCTTTCCCAACCCGGTCCACGACCCCGACGCGGCGCGCCTGGCCGGTGTCGAGCCCGCGCTGCGAGTGTTTCTCGATCCCTCGGACGTGCGGCACTTCACCGACAAGGCCGGGGTGCGGTTCACCGGCCGGCGCTCGCAGTTGCGGGTGCTCGCGCCGTGGTTGGACGACGTCGCGGTGGGTGGCCTGCGGGTGGTGACGGGCAATCCGGGAGTGGGCAAGTCTGCGCTGTTGGGGGCGTTGGCGTGTGCGTCGCATCCCGAACTGGTCGCGGTCGCGGGGCATGTGCGCGAGCGGCTGGACGCGCGGGACGCGTCGGGGTGCCCGTCGATCAACGACCTCCTGGCCGCCGTGCACGCCCGAGGGCGCACGTCGGCCGAGGTGTTCGCGTCGGCGGCCCGTCAACTCGGCATGGATCCCGGGCCGGACGTGCTCATGGACGCGACGGTGTTCATCGCTCTCCTGCCCGCGACGGGCGAGGTTCCGGTGGTGATCGTGGACGCCTTGGACGAGGCTTCGGAGCCGGTGGCGTTGTGCGCGAATCTGGTCCGACTGGTGGGCGTGGCTCGTGCCGACGGCACGCCCGCGGTACGCCTGTTGGTGGGGACGCGGCGCAGGCCGATGTTCACCCCGCTGCTCGACCGCGCCATCGATGTGGGCGGCCTGCTGGACCTGGACGACGCCCATCCCGACGAGGTTCGCGAGGACTTGGCGGACCACTTGGGAGCCCGCCTGGCCGACATCTCCGCGTTCGGCCCGCCCCGGATGCGCGCGATCCGTCATCATCTCGCCCGGGCGATTGCCGATCGCCTCGCCCCGAACCCGGATCGCCGTGCGGAGTGGGGCGCGTTCCTCGTGGCCGGGATCTTCACTCGTCACCTCACGCAGGTCCCCGCACCGGCCGACCCGGACACGGCCGGGCGGTTGGGGAGTTCGGCGCCCACCACACTGCCGGCGGTGCTCGACCTGGATCTCGCCTCGCGTCCGGACGGTCCGGGCGTCCGTGCCATCCTGTCCGCACTGGCCCTGGCCCGGGGTGCGGGGATGCCCTTGGAAGTGGCGCTACCCCTGGCCGGATTGTTCGCCGACGTCGATCCCGATCGCGCCCGAACGCTGGTCTCCGAGGCGTTGTTCTACCTGCGTGCGACCCCCGACCACGACGACACGCTGCTGTACCGCCTCTTTCACCAGGGACTCGTCGATCATCTCGTGCGACAGTCGACGACGGACCCCCTTGCTCCCACGCCCGATGACGTCCTGGAGCACTTTCTTGCGACGCACACCACCCACGACGGCCACGTGCGCAGCTGGGACACCGCCCCTCCGTACCTCCTGCGGCACGCTCCGGCGCACGCCGAAGCCGCGGGCCGCCTGGAGGAACTCCTCACCGACACGGAGTACTTGGTCCACGGTGACCCGATCGCCCTCGTGCGTGCCTTTCCTCGCGCCGGCGGCACCGATGCGCTGTCGGCGCGTGCCGTCTACCGCGCCTCGATCGGCGTGCACCGTCAGGCCGATCCCGGCACCCGCCGGCGGCTCCTGGCCACCGATGCCATTCGCTACCGAGCCGCCGCTCCCGCGAGCACGCTCGACGACCGGATCGAGACCGGCGTGTGGACGACCGTCGCCGCCACCGGTGGAATCCTGAACCCCGCGCTTCGCGACACCATGACCGGACACACCGATCTGGTGGTCGCGGTCGCGTGCAGTGTGGTCGGCGGGCGTCCCGTCGCCGTCACCGGCTCCAACGACCGCACCGTGCGGGTCTGGGACCTCACGACCGGCACACCGTTGGGCGAGCCCGTCATCGGACACACCGGTGCGGTGGTCGCGATCGCGTGTACGGTGCTGGGCGGGAGACCCGTGGCCGTCACCGGTTCCAAGGACGCCACCATGCGGGTCTGGGATCTCACGACCGGAGCACCTGTGGGTGAGCCCTTCCTCGCCGGACACACCGGTGGGGTGGTCGCGATCGCGTGCACCGTGGTCGCCGGGCGGCCCGTCGTCGTCACGGGTTCCAACGACACCACCGTGCGAGTCTGGGAACCGACCACCGGCACACCCCTCGGCGAACCCCTCACCGGACACATCAGCACGGTGGTCGCGATCGCGTGCACCGCGATCAACGCGCGGCCCGTCGCCGTCACCGGCTCCCACGACGCCACGGTGCGGGTCTGGGACCTCACCACCGGCACGGCGCTGGGCGAACCCCTCACCGGGCACACCGACTGGGTGAGAGCCGTCGCGTGCACCCTGGTCGACGGACGCCCCGTCGCCGTCACCGGCTCCGACGACCGCACCGTGCGGATCTGGGACCTGACCACCGGCACATCCCTGGGTGAGCCCCTCACCGGACACACCGGCGCGGTGCGCACGGTCGCCTGCACGGTGATCGATGGACGGCCCGTCGCCGTCACCGGCTCCGACGACGACACCGTGCGGATCTGGGATCTGACCACCCGGACACCCCTCGGTGAAGCCCTCACGGGGCACACCGGTGCGGTGATCGCGGTCGGTTGCACGAAGCTCGAAGGGCGGCCGGTCGCCGTCACCGGCTCCGACGACCGCACCGTGCGGATCTGGGACCTCACCACGCACACACCGCTCGGTGAACCTCTCACCGGACACACCGACTGGGTCGACGCGGCCGCGTGCACGGTGGTCGGCGGGCGTCCCCTCGGTGCCACCGGCTCCCGTGATGCCACCGTGCGACTCTGGGACCTGGGCACCGGCACACCGCTGGGTGAACCCTTCATCGGACACACCGACTGGGTGGTCGCGGTCGCGTGCGCGGTGGTCGGTGGGCGGCCCGTCGCGGTGACCGGCTCGTGGGATGCCATCGTGCGGGTCTGGGATCTGAACACCGGTACACAACTCGGTGTACCCCTGACGGGGCACACCGGCGGGGTGGTCGCGGTCGCGTGCGCGGTGGTCGACGGACGGCCCGTGGCCGTCACCGGCTCCAACGACACCACGGTGCGGATCTGGGACCTGACCACGCACGCTCAACTCGGCGAGTCCCTCACCGGACACTTCGGCGGGGTGGTCGCGGTCGCGTGCGCGGTGGTCGGTGGGCGGCCCGTGGCCGTCACCGGCTCCGACGACGACACCGTGCGGATGTGGGACCTGACCGCGCACGCTCAACTCGGCGAACCGCTCATAGGACATGCCGACTGGGTGAGAGCCGTCGCGTGCACGACGATCGCCGGCCGGCCGGTCGCCGTCACCGGCTCCCACGACGCCACCGTGCGGGTATGGGACCTGACCACGCAGACTCAACTCGGCCAACCGCTCAAAGGACACACCGACTGGGTGAGAGCCGTGGCGTGCACGACGATCGACGGACGACCCGTCGCCGCCACCGGCTCCAACGACCGGACCGCGCGCGTCTGGGACCTGGCCGACGGACGGTGTCTCGACCGGATTCCCCTGCCCTCGGCGTGTGTGGCTCTCGACTGGGGCCCGGACGGTCGCCTGTTCGCGGGCTTCGGCCGGGACATCGCGGTATTGCACCGAAAGCCGCACCACCCGGGCGAGCGCCCGGTGCATGGAACAGGCACCGACTTCTTCCCCAGGGAGAGCTCGTGACAGCAGCGATCGTCGGCGTGCACGGCATCTGGAACCGCCGCCGCGGCGAGACTCCCGAACAAGCCGCCGAAACCCTTTCCCGGATCTGGGCCACACACCTCGCCACCGCCCTGCGACGCGCCGGAGGCGGCGCGTCGCCGCCGGACGTGTCCGTGGCGTACTACGCCGACCTGCTGGTCAAGTCCGGCCGCCAAGGCGCCGGCGACGACCTCGACCACCTCGACCCGTCCGAGACCGAATTCGCGCATCAGTGGTTGGACACGTTCGACCTGCCCCGGGGGGTCGCAGCGGGCGAGTCGACCGTCGAGGTGCGCCAGGCCGTCGAGACCCTCGCCCGCATGCGCCTTCTCGGCCCACCCGCCACCAGGTGGTTCGTCGCGGGGTTCTGCCGAGAGGTCCCCGCCTATCTGAAGAACCCCGACAGCCCGGCCCGCGCCGTCGCCCGGGCCAGGGTCACCGACGCCATCGAAGGAACCGGCGCCCGCGTCGTGATCGCCCACTCCCTCGGATCCGTCGTCGCCTACGAGGCCCTGTGGGCACGCCCCGACCTGAGGATCGACCTCCTGGTCACCCTCGGCTCGCCCCTGGCCCTGCCACACGCGGTCCTGCCCCGCCTTCGCCCGGCGCCCATCGACGGCCGCGGCGCCCGCCCGCCCGGAGTGGCCCGCTGGGCCAACCTCGCCGACCCCGGCGACATCGTCGCCGTTCCCAGGGGCGGGATCGGCCGTACCTTCGAGGGTGTCGACACCGACGAGCACACCGTCATCGGCGCCTTCGACTTTCACTTCGCCAAGAACTACCTCGCGCACCAACGCCTCGGCGAAATCCTGAACTCCACGCTCTGACACCTCCGAACCGGCACATCACGAGGCTCGGTCGAGCGCACCGGTACCAGAGCTTCCCGAGCTTCCCGATCTTCCCGGACAAGGCGACCGCGAGTTCCATCCGGAAGGTCGCGGACTCCTCCTGCGGGAAGCAGGTCCGTGGCAACGGCAGTTCGGCTGCCGCGCTCCGCGCGTTCATGGGCGACCGCCAAGCAGCACCGGATCGTGCCGAGCGACGGTCCACGCTGAGGCATCCGCGGTCGGCTCACGTCGCCCGCAGCCGCAGGACGGGTACCCCCTTCGGACGTGCGGGCCGAATCGGGCCGTCACCGTGGTTGACCACGAGCAGTCCCGGTTTTCCCCAGCGATCCACGATCGGCTGGCCGGGCCGCAGAAAACGTACCCGCACCGGTGCTCTCGCCTGGTCGTGCACGGCCTGGAGGGTGGCCGGGTCCGGTGCCCGGGCAATCGACCCGCCCGTTGCGGGAGTGTCCTCGGGGACGGGCACCCGGGTGCTGTCCGTGGCCTCGTTCGCGTCGGGCAGCGGCGTGCCGGTGAACCACACGGTGGGCCCCGCCCGCCCCAGGCTCACGAGCAGTGCGAGGTCTCGTCCCTGCGCGCCAGACGCCTCGGCCTCGAAGTCGCGTCCCCGGGTGACCGCCCGAAACGCCCCTTCCTCCAGCGTGGTTGCCCGATCGCGATCCAACACCTGCAACGCGGGGGCCAACTCGAACGCGGCCGCCGCTCCCACCGGCATCGGCCACCGGGGGAAACAGGGGAGCGGCCACACATACGGCAGATCGGCGGGCACATCCGGCCCGTATTGCCGCCGGTATCGTGCTTCGTCCTTGGCCACCAGCTTCGATCTATGGCTGAGGTGCAGGGCTTCATCGCCCAGCCACGGCGGCAGCATGCCCTCCCGGTACAGGCGGGGCCGGTGCGGGACGCGACCCGCGGTGAAGTCGAGCAGTTGCGCGGCGACCGTGTCGCGGAATCCACGACGGGTCCACTCGGCGCACATGGCGAGGCCGTAGCAGACCAGTGCCGGGACGAATCCCCGCCACATCGCGACGGCGGGGTGATGTTTCCAACCGTAGGTCGGCCAAACCAGCGCCCGCAGGATCTGGAAGGTCTCCACGCGCTGCTTGCCGAGTCTGCGATCGTCGAGTGACCTCGCGGTCGCCTCGAACCCGGGGTCGGGCAAAAAGGTCTGCACATCCGCTCCTTCGCAAGGATCGGATTCGAGTACCCGATCCGACACCGCGGAACCGGTTGTCGACCGGCGCCGTGCGCGTGCGGAACGACAGCGGTGTGGGCAAGGGCGCCCGTCACCCGATCTGCGCCGAGAGCGCGCGCGTCCCGTGCCACACCGCACTCGTAGACGAGATCTGCGGCGATGCGGAGTGCATCCCGCGGCCGGATCCTGGGCTGGTATGGGGGCTCCCGACTCGGATCGGAGGCGCTTCCCGCCGATCCCTCGGGATCGTGGTCAGGCGGTCGAGGTCGCGTATCGGCCTGTTCCGTCGGGGAGTTCGTATCGCGGCCGTTCGCTGTTCGGGTGCTCGGTACGCATTGTCGTCGGCATGGGAATCCCGCGTCGGGGCAGGCGTCGGTCAGGCAGGCACGACAATCGATCAGTACGGGAAGGGCGTCGACATGACGGGCTATGGCGGTTCCTACGAACGCACCGGCCGGGCGGCATCGGGGGCTCGCACCGGCACCAACGGTCTCGCGGTGGCGGGTCTGGTGTGTGGGGTCGTGGGCGTGTTCCTGTTCAACATCATCCTTGGCCCGCTCGCCGTGATCTTCGGTGCGGTCGGGCTGCGGCGCAGCCGTGCGGGCGCGGGTGGGCGGGGCATGTCGATCGCCGCGATCGTGCTCGGTGTTGTGGACGTCCTACTGTTCGTGGTCCTCCTGATAGCGGCAGCGAACAACGGCGGCAGTTTCTACTTCAACTACGGCTGAGCGCCCTACGGTCCGCGCGTAATCGACGGCGGAGCCACACCCATTGCAAATCTTGGGTGCGGCCCCGCCGTCGATTCACGCGCTTGAACCACCACTCGATCGATCCCGCGCCTGCGGGCGTTCCCAGTCCTGAGCCGGTGCGGCCGTCCACGCGCCGGACGTAGTCGCCGGCATGCGGTGGCAGCTGATCCCGCCGCGGCGCCGGTCCGTCGTTCGCCGGCCGTTCTCCTGTGTCCGGACAGGGGTGGGGAGTCGGGGGCGGGTTCGTGCGCAGGTCAGGAGAAGTCCGCGCGATGGTCGGTGGCCCATTGGGCATAGGTGCGTGCGGGGTGTCCGACGAGTCGTTGGACCGTGTCGTTCACCGGCGCGGCTGTGTCGACGGTGGCGGCCATCAAGTCGAACAGGGCGTCGACGAATGGGGCGTCCAGGAAGCGGCTCATCTGTTCGCGGACGGGGCCGTCGTCGAGTTCCTCGAGGGCCAAGGGGCGCCCCAGTGCCTCGCCGAGGACGCGCACCTGCTCGGTCTGGGTGAGGGAGGCGGGGCCGGTGAGGTCGTAGGTGCGTTGGGCGTGGCCGTCGCCGGTGAGGACGGCCGAGGCCGCCTCGGCGACGTCGCGCTCGTGGACCACGGAGGCGGCGGCACCGGCATACGGGGCGCGGACGATGTCGGATTCCTTGAGCTGCGGGGCGAAGCTCAGCGTGTTGATGGCGGGGAACAGCAGGCGCAGGAAGGTCCAGTCGAGACCGCGGGCGACGACGGCCCTTTCGACTCCGGCGTGGTAGGCCGCGATCACGTCGGACTGCACGGAGTCCGCGTCGCCGACCACCGCTCCCGAGGAGAGGAACACGACGTGCCGGACCCCGGCGACGGCGGCCTCGGTGAGCAGGGTGCTCGGGTCCATTCCGTAGGGAAGGACGAGGAAGACCTTCTCGACGCCGTCGAGGGCCGGGCGCAGTGATGCGGCGTCGGTGAGGTCGCCTCTCACCACGTCGACCCCGGCAGGCAGGCCGGCGTTCTCCGGCGTGCGGGACAACGCCCGGACCTTCGTGCCCGCGGCGGCAAGGGTCTCGACGGTCTCACGCCCGAAATGCGCGGTTGCTCCGACGATCAGAATCACGACGGCTCCATAAGGGTTGGGCTGCTTGAACGGCACGACTGTAGCCACGCATGCGGAAGGTTCCGTTCCTATATGGAGCCCGGCCCGGAGCGGCATCAGCGCGTGACGCGTCCATCGATCGGGGTGCTTCGCGCACCGCGATCGGGGTGCTTCGCGCACCGCGGCCGAGCTGCGCGAGGACCTGGGCAGCGCGCAAAGGGGCCTCGAAGCCGCCTGGGCGGGGTGTACGGCCGACGACTGGGGCCGGCCGGTTCGCTTTCGTCATGCCACCGTGCTGGACACGGTGAGGGCGCGTTGGCGGGAAGCCGAGTTCCGCGCGGTCGATCTGGGCCTTGGCTGCTCTCCTCGCCATTGGTTTGCCGAATTCGCGCTCCACGCCCTCTCCTTCCTTGAGCCGAGGACACCGAACGGAGTCCGACTCGTCCTGCACGCGGACGATGCCGCGTTCACCCCTACTTCGGGGGCGGGGGAGCCGGTGGAGGTCCGCGGGGCGCCGGCCGATGTGGCGGCATGGATGACGGGCCGGGCGCCGGCCGGGGAACTGCGGGTGTCGACGGGAACACCGCCGGAACCGGGACCCTGGCCACCCGACCCGGCGGACTGACCGTTTGGCGTGGAGGTCGTCCGCCGCAACCCCGACGACCGTGGCCGCGGCTTCACGGTCGTCGCCTGGCGCCGGATCGTTGAGCGCTCCCTCGGTCGGCTCGTGCACCATCGTCGGCTCGCCCGCCACTACGAGACCTGTCCACGCCGTTCCGAAGCCACGATCCGGCTTGCGATGATCGACCTCATCCTGGCCGGCGCGCGCTCGGCTACCTCGTCGCCGGGTCGGGGGCGCGTCGGTCGACGGCGGTGCGCATGCGGTGCAGGATCTCTTCGAGGACTCCTCGGGAGGTGGCGAAATTGAGGCGGGTGAAGCCGTCTCCGCCGGGTCCGAAGTCGGAGCCGGGACTGAGCCGGACCCCGGCGTGGTCGAGAAAGAACGCGGTCGGATCGGTGTCGAGTCCAAGCGCGCGGCAGTCCAGCCAGGCCAGGTAGGTCGCCTCGGGAAGGTGGTGGCGAATCCCGGTGGGCAACGACTCGGCGACCATGCGGCGGTTGCGGGTGAGGGTCGCCCGGGCCTCGGCCAGCCAGGCGTCGCCCTCCTGCCACGCCGCCAGGGTGGCCAACACACTGAGCGAACTCACCTCACCGAACAGCAGGGGCGGCTGACTCTCCAGGGCCCGCCGGACGCGCTCGTCCCCGACGTGCGCGACCGAGCAGCGTAGACCCGCCAGGTTGAACGCCTTGCCGGCCGAGGTCAGGGTGACCGTGCGAGCGGCGGTGTCCGGGCTCAGGGAGGCGATCGGGATGTGCCGGTTCGGCTCGTAGGTGAGGTCGGCATGGATCTCGTCCGAGATGACCAGGAGGTCGTGGCGGGCGGCGATCTCCGCCAACGCGGAGAGCTCCCGATGGCTCATCACCCGCCCGGTGGGGTTGTGCGGGTTGACCAGCAGGAGTACCCGGCAGCCGTGACGGGCCACGTCCTCGGCCAATCGCTGCGTGTCGAAGGACCAGCCGTCGCCGTCGTCGACCATCGGGATCGGGAGAAGCCGACGATTCATGTCGGTCAGGGTCTGCAGGAACGGCGGATAGGCCGGCACGTGCATCGCGACGGTGTCCCCGGGACGGGTCGCGACATGGAGAACGACCTGGAGCGCTTGAATCAGGTCCGTGAACAGACGCACGTGTCCGGGGTCGAGCACGAAGTCGTGGCGGCTTTTCATCCGTTCGGCGAAGGCCTGGTTGAGCGGGTTCGCTTCGGGGTGGTCGTCCCACGCCGGGTAGCCGAGGTCGGCGTCGAGATTGCGCAGGAGCGCGTCACGCACCGGGGCCGCGACGGGGAAGTCCTGATCCGCGATCCACGCCGGCAGAACACCGGGCGCGACCGCGCCCCACTTGACGCCTGGCCGCTGCCGCAGGGACTCGAGGGTGACAGCGTCGAACACAGGGGGCTCCGATCCATTGAAGGCCGGCCGCAGAGCAGGGCGCCGGCGCCTCGCCCGCCCGTCCACCGGGGGGGCGGTCGCAGGGATGCTGCGGTGGCGGCGGGAAAGCCGCTCTCGGGCGCGGAATGCGCCTGGGTTCGATGATCGTAGGACGGACAGCGGTCCATGCGATTGACGATTTTGGCGGCTTGGTGCAACTTTATTGCGTGCCCCCGACCCCCTTTCTCGACGAGATCGATCACTTGCTGCTCGACCTCGTGCAGACCGACGCGGCCCAGCCCCTGCACGAACTGGGTGACAAAGTGGGACTGTCGCCGAGCGCCGTACAGCGCAGGATGAGCCGACTGCGCCGCACGGGTGTGATCCGGGCCGAAGTCGCCGTCGTCGATCCACAAGCGGTGGGACTGGGCCTGACGACGGTTGCGCTTGTGGAACTGGTGGAGAACGACGACGCGCAGCACACGGCCTTCTGCGCACGGCTGCGCGCGGAGCCGACGGCACAGCAGTGCTACTCCGTCCTCGGCCAATGGGACTACGTCGTCGTGCTGGTGACGCCCGACCTCACGGCATACCGCGAGGTGTCCCGGAAGCTCTTCATCGAGGACAAGACGGTGCGCAGGTACGAAAGCCTCCTGACGCACGAACAGGTCAAGTCGGGATTCAAGCTTCCGCTCCCCGGCACCGGGGGGCCGGGTACCGCGGGTCATCCGTGACGTCGTCTCGCGCTCTGCCGGCGCTGCGGGCGCTGCGCGAGGGCCGATGCGGACGGGACCGCCGGACCGTACGGGGCGCGGCGTCCGCCGCAACGGCCGGTCTGCGGGCGGCAGTGCCGCCGGCGCGCCGCCGGCCGGGGACCGGACGACCGCGCACACGGGCCGATCGGCTGCGGCGACACATTCGACGGTAAGGCGTCGGGTGACAGTCCATTGTCCGTCGAGATACGTGGAGTCCACAGGCCGGCCGCAGACCGCCCCCCGTTGGTTGACTACGTGCTGCGGTCGGACACCGGAGCGCGTCTCCTCCAGGGGGCACTCATGCCGACGGCCGTCATCCTCCGCGACGGCAGGGTGGTGGCCGGGGCACTGGTGGCCCGGCGGGGACCGAACGCCCCTGAACGGTACGGTTCGGCGATGAACGCCGTTGAGTGGAATTTCACCGATCGTACGGAGATCTCCGGCGGGGTACAGGTCGATGACTACCTCTGTGGCTCGCCGACTTGGCAGAAAATCGGGCAGAACCCACAGCAGTACCAAGTCGCCATTGCCCTGGGGCCGGCCTTCCCGACCGTCGACGGGCGCGTTACGGAACCCCTGGCACCGGGGCCGCCGGAGCAGATTCATTTGGTGACGGTAGCCGCCTTGGAGTAGATCGGTCGGGACCCCGGAAAAGGTGAGGTCCCGGCCGGCCGACTCAACGACTCGGACTGACCGTGATCGCCGCCGGACCGGGCGCGCAGGGCCGGTTGTTGGGTTCGTCGTGGGTCGTGGGTCGTGGTCGTGGTCGCCGGTGTCGTCGAGGGCCGTGCTCCTCGACCCTGCTTCAATGATGGAAGCTCCAGCGTCATTCTCGATCAAGGAAACAATCCATTGCACCGGACACTCAGGCTGCTGCGGTCACCATGGTGGTCACCGAAGACGACGTGAGTACCGCGACGCTCGTTGCCGGGATGGCGTGCCCATCCTGGCGTCGTGACCTCTACCCGACGTTGGAAACCCCGAACAACACCGCGCCACTGAGGAACGCGATCGAGCGAGCGGCGGCGACGGCGGCCGTGTCCGCCGCGGAACTTCGCCGGATCGTCGAGACGGTGGTCGCCGAAGGGCACGAAGACCTCGGCGCCGGATTCCTCGACAACCCGAGCATGTCCGAGGCGTACCTTCTCCAACTGTGCGACCGTGGCGTGCTCATCGGTGCGTTGGGGCATCGCACCGGGCCTCGAAGCCTGCTGTTGCGCATGTGTGAGGTCCACCGGTACCCGGAGTCGATCCTGACCGTGGGGCTGGAGTTCTATCGCGATCCCGCCGTCCGGCCCGACGAGTTCGCCGCCTTCGTCCGCCGGTACCACGATGTCCCGGGTGGTTGGCTGCTGCGGGCGCTTGCCGAGATCGATCCCGACTCGACGCGCAAACAGACCGCGTACGAAGACATACTCGGCGCCGCGTCGACGGACCTCGCGTGGAACGCGGCCGCGTTCCACGCCCGGCACCTGGCGAACGCGGAGGCAAGCGACGCCGTCCGACTCGCGGACTTCCTCGACCGGCACCCCCACGCGCACGTCCTCGCCCTCGTGCTCGAGTCGCCCGTCCCGGACCCGGCACGCAACGAACTGCTCGAAGATCGCGCCCGCGCCTCGACCGACCCGCACGTCGCCGACGCGCTCCGCCGCCGCGAACACCGCAGGCTCGCGTCCAGTTCGTCCCTCGACGCAGAGGAAGCCGCCATACTCGCCGCCGGCGATGCCCCGGACGTCCTCGTCCTGCTGGCCGCCAATCCGCGAACCCCGCGCCCGATCCTGCGCGAGTTGAGCCGCCGACGCGCATCGCGAGGCGCCCGAGCCATCCGCAACGCCGCCACGGATACCCTCCGCCGCACAGCCCGAGGCGAAGAACCTCCCGCACCCTGACACGTCCGAACGCGCGGCACGCGGCGCCGGCCGGGTTTCGTCCTGCGGATCATGTGCGGAGCCGGATGATCAATGCCGCGCCTACCGCGGCGCCGCTCAACGCCGCGTCGTCGGGGAGGGGGGCGTAACGCAGGATAAATATTTCCAGGCTTCTGCCGTCGAGGATCGGATGTCGCGGAACTCTGGTCCAGACCAATCTGGTTCAGACCATTGACCGGTGGTTCGGACCTTTCCTAGGCTCAGGCAGCCGCGACGGGTATGTCGGAGCTCACGACGCGCCCGCGTGGCGGCGCAGCGTCCCCGCACGTTCGGACCGAGTTCGAGGAGTTCCCTTGAGCACAGGCACCGCACGACCCGTCACACACTCGCGAGACCCCGACCGGCCGGGCACCAGGCGCGGTCGTATGCTCATCGCTCTGCTCACGGCCCTGCTGTTGCCCCTGGGGGCCATGGTCGGCCTGACCGGGCCGGCCCATGCCGAGGGCACCGGCGGCTCGGAGACGTCCGAACGGGGCTCCGACTGGGGCAGGGACCGGCCGCCGACCGCGCCGGGCAGGCCCCACGCGAGCCACGTCACCGACACGTCGGTCAAGCTCTCCTGGCGCGCGGCCTGGGACGACCGGGGCGTGCGGAACTACGACGTGCTGCGCGACGGCGTCAAGGTCGCCACCGTTCGACACACGTCCTATGTCGACCGCGGCCTCAACACCGGGACCGGCTACACCTACACCGTCGTCGCGCGCGACACGAGGGACCAGGTCGGTCCCGCCGGCGCCCCCCTGAAGGTACG
The DNA here is from genome assembly GCF_044460165.1 of Embleya sp. NPDC050154. NCBI lineage: Bacteria > Bacillati > Actinomycetota > Actinomycetes > Kitasatosporales > Streptomycetaceae > Embleya > Embleya sp. NPDC050154. Next base: position 74,301 of record NZ_JBITJP010000016.1, on the reverse strand, counting down.
CACCACCGGCGAAGCGAAGATCAAGCTGGGTTACTTCACCAACTGGGGCCCCTACCTGGCGAAGAACATCGACACGTCCGGCACGGCCCGCAACATCACCCACATCAACTACGCGTTCGGCAACGTCGTCGGTGGCAAGTGCGTGGTCGGCGATCCCTGGGCCGACTACCAGAGGCCCTACGCCGCGGCCGACAGCGTCGACGGGGTCGCCGATACCCCGGAGCAGCCGCTGAAGGGCCACTTCAACCAGCTGCGCGAGCTGAAGAAGAAGTACCCGCACATCAAGATCCTCTACTCGTTCGGTGGCTGGACCTGGTCCGGCGGCTTCACCGAGGCCGTGCAGAACCCGGCCGCGTTCGCCGAGTCGTGCCACAGCGTGGTCGAAGACCCGCGCTGGGCCGACGTGTTCGACGGCATCGACCTGGACTGGGAGTATCCGAACGCGTGCGGTCTGACCTGTGACGCGAGCGGCTTCGGGGCGATCAAGACCCTGCTGGACGCCACGCGTGCCCGCTTCGGCACCGGCAACCTGGTCACCGCCGCCATCACGGCCGACGCCGCCCCGGGCGGCAGGCTCGACGTCGCCGACTACGGCGGCGCCTCGGGGGCCGTGGACTGGTACAACGTGATGACGTACGACTTCTTCGGGCCGTGGATGGCGCAGGGCCCGACCGCCCCGCACTCGCCGCTGACGTCGTATCCGGGTATCCCCGTGCCGAGCTTCAACTCGGCGGACGCCATCGCCAAGCTCCGGACGAAGGGCGTACCCGCGAAGAAGCTGTTGCTCGGCATTCCCTTCTACGGCCACGGCTGGACGGGCGTCACCCAGAGCGAACCGGGCGGGACCGCGACCGCGCCCGCGTCGGGTGACGGAAGCTACCGCGCGCTCAAGGTTCGTTGCCCCGCCACCGGCCTGGCCGGCGGCACCTCGTACGGCCACTGCGGCAACGAATGGTGGGGCTACGACACCCCGGCCAGCCTCGCCGTCAAGACGAAGTGGGCCAAGGAACAGAAGCTGGGCGGCGCCTTCTTCTGGGAGCTGAGCGGCGACACCGAGAACGGCGAACTCGCCGCCGCCCTCAACGGCGGACTGGGATAACCCACCCGCCGCACCCGAGAACGGTCGCGGGGGGCCCCCCCGCCCGCCGGCCCCCCCCCGGCCCCCCCCGCCACCTGGGGGGGCCCACGCCCCGTGCGGGGGCCCCGGTAACGGGGGGGGGCCCGCGGCGCGGCCCC